>NZ_JAXBMA010000002.1:0-947492 GCF_033963885.1 Draconibacterium sp. IB214405 | reverse complement strand
GGCCTGGGTCAGGTAATCACAGTGGTCTACCTCCATATCTTCAGGTCCGTCTACATCGATAGCAGTAGCGGCATTTACAGTAAAGGTGGCCTCACAGCTATCCTTAGTACCACAATAGTCGATAACAATAATTTCTATTGTAGTATCTCCTCCACAAGCGTCTGGAGCCAATAACTGGGTAATATCAACTACTACATCATTTATTTTATAAACTGTATCCTGGTATGGTAAAGTCCCACCAGAAACAACAAACATGGTATCCAGCCAATTTTCAAAAGCCGTTTGAATATCAGCCTGTAGCTGACAAGAGGCTTGTGTATTATCCTTACAGTCAATAACAACAGGATTAAAAGGTGGTTGTGTTATTGAATCACCACATTCAGAAAATTCAGTTGGAGCAAGATTATTATAAATATTTACAGTATAACGCCCTACCGGCATATTATACAAAGTATCAGTTGCCAACGTATCTCCTGGTGAAGTAAAAACAATATTAGTATCAATAGGAGTTATACCAGGTCCGGTACCTTCGAACCAGATAAAAGTGTACTGACTTGCTAATGGTCCAACATCTTCTTTTGTTTCAGCCCAAACTATACCGCTTGAGCCTCCATAGCAATCATTATCTATTGCATATACATCACAAGTTGGTGCGGAAAAATCAAATTCAACGGTATCCTTACAAATTGAAGTACATCCATTAGCATCAGTTACCTCAGCTTCGTATATGCCGCTTCCCAACCCTGTTATGGTTTGGCTTGTTCTTCCATCAACAATTGTATCTCCTTCCAAAGTAAACCATTTGTATGTATATGGTTCGGTTCCACCATTAGGTTCTACAGTTGCGGTTCCATCTCCCGCACCAAAATAAGTTTCGTTTGTGGCAGTAACAACACACTCCGGATCACCATGTAAGGTTACCGAAAATTTATTTACAGCGACACAATCATCGTAGTCAATATTCCTTACCCTTGCCCAAATTATATAGGTAGTATCGGGATTAATAGATGGCAAGCTGAAAGTTTGAGGAAGAATAGAATCTGGATCATAATTTACAGCACTCAAAGAATCTGTAAAAAATTTAAGGTCTGTACCATCGACATTTACAATTCCTCTGCCCAAATTAATACTTCTGGATTCTGCAATTTCTTCTAATGCAGAATAACAAGTATCAAAACTTGCTGTTTGCACACTTGTTTCTACTCTGAATCCAAATGGGAATGGTCCCGAATAATCTTTTAACTCGGCAGTAAAAGAAGAAGAAGAACGCGTTTTCACCATTAACGTTCCCAATAATTTATTACACGGATCAAGTCCGCCGTAACTGCCAAGTCCCAATGAAGTTAAATTAATGGCAAATTCAGTATATTGAAGTTCTACTGCTTCATCGGTCATATCTTTTCCGTCTAAAGTTCCCCATGGTGGTCCTAAAATTGGATTATCAACATTTATTAACGAATAGGCAGAAACAACAGCCGGACTAGCAGTATCCACTTGAATCTCGCCATATCCATAACCTGTGCCATCTTCATCATTAAATACACCGGGTACCATCATAAAGTCCACATCTGAGACCGTACCATAAGCAACCAGACTATCAAACGCAGTCTCTGCCATCCACAAACGTATAGATACCATGGGGCGTGTTCCACCTTTTTCATAGTCGACGCTTACGATTAAATCTCCGGGATCTCTAACATCCAAGGCACTTTCTCCAGAGTCCCAATCAAAGTTCCATGCATTATGGCCACCTTCAGTTCCCGTATTAACCAATTTGCCGGTGACCGGATTTGTCGTCACTTCATTTTGAAAAAATTCAAAATCACCATGTGAGTTTCCATCTGTAGAAATGGTAGTAAACCCACCAATTCCCCAAATATCGCCATCCAGTTCAGTTCCTTCCCTTCGCATGTGCCCAAATACTTCAACCAAGTCGTTTTTAGGAGGTGTGCCACCGGGGCCAAGATCCCAGGTTGAGGGATCTTCTCCGTTCTTGTTTGATCCGGTATAAAAGGTTGTTGAATCAGTAAAATTCCCAATCGAATTCCAGTCCCTGTTGTATACAGCATCAATCCAAGTATTACCATTAACAGGAGCGTTGTAACCAGCGTTCATACCCAGTACAAAAGAGTAATTATGGTTATTCATAATTGCGCTTCTAAATGCTGCTGCACCAGTTGTATCGATGACAGCCGCACCTGCTCCTGGATCAATATCAAACCAGTCATCAGTTCCAAGACCTACATCTCCAGCAGTAACAACCAAAGTATCCGCATACATATCTGCATCGATACCGAATTTGGCTGCAACATGCTCTCCTTGTGTAATAATTTGCCCATAACTGCTGGGGGTCATAAATATGGCTAACAGCAATATCATTATACCACTGCTCCAACATCGGAACAGCCATTTTTTTAAAAACGACAACGAGAAATCTTTTCCCGCAGGTTCCAAGTAATTTTGTTTCATAAATGTAATTTTGAAGAGTTAAAATAATTTTGAAAACCAAGTTTGTTTTAGTCTTTGCTTTACTTAATTATCTCCACCTTCAAAAAAGAGAAGTTTAAACTTCTACGCGTCCTAAACGTATTCGTCATGATTATTCAAAATTACCTCTGGGGCAAGACGTAATTTCTACCCTTATTTATCATTTCATTACAACTCTTTCGAAATTGTTATAACAAGTTACTACAAGATTAAATGGAATTCAATCGGGAATATTACGGAAATTTATGACGATTTTATCGTCGCAAAAACGAAAATTAATGCAGATTGTTTTGATACGCAAATTCAACCATTTCAGCAGTAGATCGTACGCTTATTTTTGTTTGAATATTTTTTTTATGCGATTCTACTGTGCGTGGACTTATATTTAACTTTGCCCCAATTTCTTTATAGGTATATCCCTTACAGAATAATTTAAGAATTGTTAGTTCCCTATTAGTAAGTATCTTTTTATCCTCGTATGTGGCATTAATTTTTTTCGTTTGCAAATAGCGTTTTAATAATTGCCATACACGTGGAGGGAAATGGTCTTCTCCGTTCTTTAAAGACTTTATCGCATGTGACAGGTTCTCAGCCTCTGAATCGTTAAATACAAATCCATTAACCCCAAGGCTGATGTATTCTTCAAAAAAATCGGAATAATCAGTGCTTACCACCAATAGAATTGGCGTGCGTGAGGTTTTTCGTCTGATCTTTTTAATCGTGCTTATCCCTTCATCCAGGCAATGGATAATATCAATAATGATTATATCCGGTTTATTTGCCTTCAATTTATTCAGAAAATCACTGATAGTTTTTGATTCAAACACAATATCACACTCCCCTGTATCTTCCAGTACCGATTTTATGCCGGAACAAAAAAGTGAATAGTTTTCCAATATGGCGATGTAGCACATAATAACCCCTATTTTTTATCATTAAACACTCTAATTGGTATAGTACCAATAACACCAGTGATTCATTCATTGCGAAATTTTGGGGAGGGGCTTGGAATTACGTGAATTCAAAATACAATATACCACTTTTTACTTAGATGGTCAATCCGTAATTTTCCGTAAAAAAAATCGTATAAATATACAAATAAAACACTTGCAAGTATTTTAATTTCTGTGTTATAAAATTCATTTTATTAGTAATGATTGATCTAAATACCGTTGAAATACTGAGGCATATAGTACAAACTCTCATTCCTCCAGATATATAAGTAAAGAGTAGTTTGACGCAAATAAGCAGATAAACAAAAAACATTTCACGTTATTGAGTAGATGCATTGGCTTAACGAAAGTGATTGTATCATTTAATTAAAGAAAAAAATTTCAAACAATATTATTTTTTACTGCATAAGCAATCAGTTCTTTAAGCGATCCCAGCTCAAGTTTAGCCAGTATATTATTTTTATGTGATTCCACTGTACGAGGACTTATATTCAACTCCTCTCCTATTTGTTTATAGGAACTGCCGTGGGCAAATAACTTTAGGACAGCCATTTCTCGTTCGGTGATCTTTCTAAGATTATCATTTCCTTTTTGGGGGTTGCTACTAAAAGATTTCAATTCCGATTCATTTAGACCAAGATACCTTTCGCCGGCCAGGACTTTATTACAGACAACAATTAATTTAGACATGGACTCTGTGGACCAGACTATTCCTTTAATTCCATTCATAACACATTGCACAACCACCTGGTCAACTTTTTTCGCATTAAACAGTATAGTTGCTGTTTCGGAGGGCAATTGTTGAAGAAACTCCGTTATTGGAATTATTTTTTCGATGGAAAGTCCGGCATTTAATAAAACCAAATCTGCTTGAGGCAAAATTGTTGATGCTTGTAGTTTTTCAAGGGTTGAAATTTCGGCAACGATTTGAAATCCCGATTCATCATTAAGCAACAGGTTTAATGCTTCTCCACAAAACACATTATCATCAACCAATACTATTTTCTTACTTTCAGTCTGATTCATCACTTCATTTACAACGATAACTTTGAATAAAAGTTCCACATTACTGAAAATTAGTCGGTTAAAAACACATGATTATTGTTCCTCTAAAGCTGAAAATTACTGTGAGAAAAACTTAGCTGAACGATCAAAATTACTGGTAACTCTAGGCATTTAGACTTTACATAAAAATCCGAATGTTCACTATATCAAACACTTACACCACATATTGCAATTTTTTTATGTTTTTTTTTCATTGGTAATGCCGAGCTGAATACTTAGTAAATACAGGCAGTTTAAGCAGAAACTAACACTTAAGAAATTTTCTAAATAGCGTGCTGTTAAGAAAATCTATTGCATATTAATAATCAGCGATTTAGATTTACATCGCAAACCTTTTTAAATAGTACTGATTAAGTAGACGCTTTTGTTTCCAAGTATTATATTTTTTTGAAAGGACAAAAAGTCTAGCTACGTGTGATTAAGTTGTGATAAGGATTCTATCCATTAGAATTTTTATAACATTTTGAGAGAAATATCAATGCATATCATTGATAGAGGAGAAGTTATGGACCACTATTAAAAACAAAAATGAAAAGACCAGAGTTAGTGTTGCTAATGCTATTTATAGCATTAATTGGAAAAAGTACGTTTGCCCAAAATTCACCATTTAAACTCGATGGCAATGAACATCAGTTGTCAAAAATTGATGAATCATACTCAGTTTCAACTGAAATAAAGCCATTTAATGGACAGGGTAAAAAGATCTATGGCCTTGCGGCCAGCGCTGAAATCGATTTTACATCTGCAAATGGTGTTGTAAGATTGGTGTTGCTTGACAACAATTTTAACGAATACCTTTTGCTGGAAAGTTATCCATCAATTGACGGAATAAAAGCTACGTTTGAAGGACATGCTGAAGAAACTGCCTTATTGGACGGTATTACTCCTTACGCCATTGAAATTGAAGTAAAAGATGCTTCAATTCATCTTCAGCAGCTCTCTTACGCGACAAAAGGTGATGTAATTTCAGATTACAACAAACAAAAAAAGGAAAAACAATCTGCCCAAAACTCGGACAAGATTAAACGTTTGAACCAAAATCTGAAAGCTAATGGACAGCACTGGGTGGCAAGCGAAACCAGCGTTTCGCAATTAAATTACGGCCAACGTAAAAAATTGTATGGTTCTAGTACCTTCCCTGCCGGTTTTGAATTTTATGCCGGCGGTGTTATTTCAACAAGTGCATCAGAAGAAGAAAGCTCTACAGGTTTAAAATCGGCAACAACATCAAGCCCATATATTAATGAATGGGATTGGCGTGACCGCCACGGTAAAAACTGGATAAGTCCAGTTAAAAACCAGAGCTCATGTGGGTCGTGCTGGGCATTTGCAACAGCAGGGGCGACAGAAGCTATGGTTAATGTATTCTATAACCAACAAATAAATCTCGATTTATCAGAACAGGAACTAATCTCCTGTAGTGGAGCAGGATCATGTTTGGGTGGAAGTCCAAAAGACGCACTCGATTATATTATTAGTAATGGTATTATTGATGAAGCTACTTTCCCCTATCAAAAAGCAGATATTTCTTGTGAAAATAAGGGAACTAATCCATCTGAGTTAATAAAAATAGGTGGAAAAATTGGCTTTAATGGATATACAGGTACAGAAGATGACCTGAAAAAGTTGCTTATTGATAAAGGCCCTTTAAGTGGAGGTCTTGCCGATTGGAGCCACGCTATGGTTCTAGTTGGATATAAGGTAGTTGAAGAAGGTGATATTTTTTACTATCGCGATTTGTCATTAGCACGCTACTGGATTGAAGTTCAAGCTGGCGATCCTCTTATTGGAAAAACAGTTTGGATATTTAAAAATAGTTGGGGTGAGTATTCAGGTGATTATGGCTATGTTTATGTAGAAACCAATATGAGTAATATTGCCGGAACATACGCCATCACAACACCAATAACCAGTTCTGTTAATAATTACGAAGTTCAATGCACCGATGCAGACGGCGACGGATATTACTGGTGGGGTTTAGGAGAAAAACCAGCTAATTGTCCGCCATGTCCGGATCTGGCTGATGGTGACGATACTGATCCAACAAAAGGGCCGCTTGATGAATATGGATATTGTACTCCTCTTGGCGGTGCACCAATCGCTGATTTTACATCAACCAGCACAACTGTAAACAAGGGACAAAGTGTTAGCTTTACAGACCTGACAACAAACGCTCCAACCTCTTGGAGCTGGACGTTCGAAGGCGGAACTCCATCAACATCCACTGAACAGCATCCAACAGTAGCTTATACCACAACAGGTAATTTCAGTGTGAGCCTTACAGTTAACAATGCTGAAGGTAGTGATACTAAAAGTGTAACCTCTTTTATTACTGTTACAGAACCGGTTTCTGCACCAGTTGCAAGTTTTTCGGCAACGCCGGCTACAATTAACGAAGGTTCAGAAGTTTCTTTTACCGATTTAACAACCAACGACCCAACAGCATGGAGCTGGACTTTTGAGGGCGGTACTCCGGCTACATCGGAAATCCAAAATCCTAAAGTGGTTTATAGCACTCCCGGAACATATAATGTTACCCTTGCTGTTACCAACTCAGGAGGTACCAATACAAAAACCATTACAAATTGTATACAAGTTGTTGATACCGTTGAAGCTCCCGTTGCAGCTTTCACCACTGACAATACAACTATTTCAGAAGGACAGTCAGTTACATTTACAGATCAGTCTACAAATACACCAACATCGTGGAGCTGGACATTTGAAGGAGGTGCTACGGCTTCCTCTACTGAACAAAATCCAACAGTTGTTTATGCTACTCCGGGTGAGTATAGTGTAACACTTATTGCAACCAACGATGGTGGTTCTAATTCGGTAACCAAGAGTGCATTTATAACTGTTCAGGATACCCTCGAAGCTCCAGTTGCTGATTTCAGCGCTGATAATACTTCTGTTTTGGAAGGTAGCGAAATTTCATTTACTGATAAGTCGACTAATACACCGGCATCGTGGAAGTGGGTTTTTGAAGGTGGCAGTCCATCTATATCTACCGAAAAGAATCCGAAGGTAACTTATAATTCATCAAACAGTTACAAAGTTTCGCTTACCGTAACAAATGCAGCAGGCAACCACACAAAAACAGTTGAGAATTACATTACAGTTGAAGCGTTACCAGAACCTGATTATTGTGTTCCAACACCTGATGCAACTGATGAATGGATTGCAGAGGTACACATGGGAGACAACAGCTATAGTTCTGGTTCAGAAGGATATGCTGACAATACCGCGACAAGCTTTAATTTTACAGCTGGAACCAATACCAGTTTCAATCTTGTTCCCGGTTTTAGCGGCAGAAGTAGTTTTGAATATTGGGGCATTTGGATTGATTTCAATTCAGATATGAATTTTACGGAAGATGAAAAGGTCTTTACTTCGTCGAAATCAAAATCATCGGTTAGTGGCACAATCTACATTCCACAGACAACTGTTACCACACGGATGCGGATTGCCATGGGAAGCTCTAGTCCAACAGCATGTGATTTTACAGGTTCGGGAGAAGTTGAAGATTATACCATTGTTATTTCAGAACCGGTTTCTCTTCCTCCTGTTGCTGACTTTAGTGCCAGCTCAACAAGTATTGGAGCGGGCCAAACTGTTCAGTTCACAAATATATCTGCGAACGAACCAACAAGTTATCAATGGTATTTTCCGGGAGGTACTCCTTCAGAAAGCACAGAAGCAAATCCAACGGTAACTTATGCTACCGCCGGCACTTACGATGTTACACTTGTTGCAAACAAAACCGGATTCACATCTTCAGAAGTAACTTTAACGAATTATATCACCGTTACCGAAGAAGAAGTTACTCCTACCCCTTCGGGCTATTGCGAACCATCTCTGATAAGCAGTACACTTTATTATATCAAAAACGTAAATATTGGTAATGAATTAAGTGTTAGCAGCTATGGCGATGGTTATTCATATGATTCGAATCCTTTCACGTTAAACGCTGGTGGCACTTATACGGTCGACTTAACACCAAGTAAAACAACCAGCCGCAATTTTTGGCGAATCTGGATTGACTTTAATAACGATGGAGATTTTGATGATGCCGACGAAACTGTGCTGGCATTAAATAACAAAAAGGGTTCAATTTCAGCGAGCATTTCTATTCCTACCTATGTTACGGAAACAACTCGTATTCGTATCGCGATGAAAGTTGGAGCTGCTCCGGCATCCTGCGATGATGACTTTATGGGAGAAATTGAAGATTACCTGGTTGCGTTCGCACCTCAAATGATGCAAGCGTCGAATCCTCAGGAATCATATGAATCGCTTGTAGAGATGAATCTAAAAGTTTATCCAAATCCAACCACCGACTGGCTGAACTTGCAGTTATCGGATATTACGGAACAAGCTTCGTATGAAATTTACAATACTGTTGGGAAAAAGGTAGCAGAAGAGCTAATTGACGCTCCTTTGACAAAAATTAATATGAGCAATAAGTCTCCCGGCATTTACGTGGTGGTGGTAAAAACCGAATCGCAGACATTTAATGAGAAAATTATTAAAAGATAAGTACTAGCAACACTTACAACTCTGAGAAGGCAGGATACTATGGAGACAGAAGTTATCCTGCCTTTCTTTTTAACCGCCGTGCCAAAGCATGTATGCGTCTGATTCCTTCCAGTATTTCTGATTCAAAACGATAGGTTTCAATACGATTTTCATCGTTAATCGACAATCTTTCGACAAGATACAAACGAACGTTCTGTAACTCCAGTTTAAACCGATCTTTGGCCAGTGATTCATCCGCAGATGTTTCATCTTCGTGATAGGATTGAACAGCTTTTTCAAAAGCGTCCAACGCCATTTGATGCACCAATGCAATTCGTGTTAATGTATCATTACTCAGATCAAAGCCCTTTTCAATACGGTGTTCGGCAGCTTCAACCAATGTTGTTGTTACCATATCGGCCGCAGTCTCAAGTACATTAACAGCCTCTATTTGTCGCTCCAGCACACTGGTTTGTTCTTTTGTAATCGATTGGCTTTGAATGTTCTGCAGAAAGATCAGTATTTCCGCATGCCCCTTATCGATAACCGCATCTTTATTTCTTAGTTCAACCAGTTCCTTTTCTTTTCCTGTTAACGCGACAGGAATCCCGGCTTTTAATATTTCCAGTACTTTCTCACCCAATTTAGCGACAGAACTATGCGATAAATCCAATGCAAGACCAATATCTTCTAAATAGAAATTGTGCAGTTCTGGAAATAACCTTGCTTCCTTTACTTTCTTTTCGGGTACCAGCCACACCACCAACTTTGCAATTGGTTTAACCAACCAAATAAATAGAATTGTATTGGCGAGGTTAAAGATAGTATGGGCGTTTGCCACTTGTCTGGATTCGCTTCCCGGCGAAATATTTTCAACCAAATGAGCCAGTTGCGCTATAAATGCATACCAAATTACTACACCAAGTACATTAAAAAGAATATGCGAAACAGCGACTCTCATTGCGGCTTTTGGTTTTCCGAGCGCCGACAATACAGCAGTAACACACGTTCCGATATTGGCGCCCAGAATTATGGATATGGCCGGCTCAATATCAATTAATCCCTGAGAAGCCATAATAATTACAATACCGGTAGTTGCCGACGAACTTTGTACCAAAGCAGTAAACACCGCGCCTATAATTATCCCGTAAACGTAATTGTCCAGGCCTTCCATTAAATCGATAAAAGGTTCGTAGCTTTTTAGCGGAGCAGTAGCATCGCTCATTACACTCATTCCTAAAAAGACAAGACCAAGCCCTAAAACAATGGTTCCTATGTTTTTAATTACTTTCTTTTTAAAAAGGAAACCTGACAAAAATCCGACAGCAATCATAACCCACGATGCTTTGGCTATTTTAAAAGCAATGATCTGGGCTGTTATTGTAGTACCGACATTTGCTCCGAGAATAATTCCGAGCGTACTTTGAAAAGTAATTAAACCTGCTGATACAAAACCCACTGCAAGAACCGTTGTTACCGATGACGATTGGATAATTGCAGTAATTCCGGTTCCCGCCACCAGCGAAGTCCAGCGGTTATGAGTCATTCCCTGCAAAAATGTTTTCATTCTGCTTCCTGCAGCCGCTTTTAGTCCATCTGTCATCACATTCATACCGTGCAGAAACAATGCAAGCCCTCCTAATAGAAGTATGATCAGTGCCGTAAAATTCATTCTGAAACTTTTTACTAATTTAAAAAACTTACGTAACTCTTCGATCAATCCTGTTGCGACAATTAGATTAATACTATCTTTAACCCTTATTAAATATTTTTAAAATCAGCTTAAGTCAACTTAAATATTTTAATATATGAACTTACACCAACTTCTTTGCCTATTTGTATTGGCACTGTTTCTAAATTCCTGTAACAACAAACCTGAAGAGACCAAACAACCCAACGTTGTAATTATTTTTCTCGACGATTCTGGGTATTCTGATTTCGCTCCTTTTGGGCACCCGACTTTTGAGACTCCGAACGTTCAAAAGCTTGCAGAAGAAGGAATCATGTTCAAAAACTTCTACGTACCGCAGGCAGTATGTTCTGCTTCGCGATCGGCACTTATTTCAGGGTGTTATCCTGGGCGAACAAAGGTTTTTGGAGCTCATGGACCTAACGGTCGCGGCCTCGAAACTACATTTCCTACCATCGGCGAGGTCTTTAAAAAAGCAGGATATAAAACAGCAATATTTGGTAAATGGCATTGTGGCGATCAGCCGGAAACACGTCCTCAAAGCCGCGGTTTTGAAGAAACCTGTGGACTGATGTATTCGAATGATATGTGGAGACACCACCCTGAAAGTCCGGATTATTGGGGTCAATGGCCGCTACAGTTCTGGGAAAACGGTGAAGTGACCATCGAGGATGTAGATTCGACCGACCAAAAAATGCTGACAAAATGGTATACCGAACACGCAGTTGATTTTATTTCAAGACATAAGGATGAACCGTTTTTGCTTTATGTTCCTCACGCCATGTCGCACGTACCGTTGTTTTGCAGTCCCGAGTTTGAAGGAAAATCGGGTGCAGGTTTGTATGGCGATGTAATTACCGAACTTGATTGGTCGGTAGGACAAATAAACCAGGCGTTAAAAGACAATGGAATCGACGACAATACCATTGTAATCTTTTCGTCGGATAACGGCCCATGGATCGCTTATGGTAACCACGCCGGAACAACGCCTTTCCGCGAAGCAAAAGGAACAACTTTTGATGGTGGAACACGTTCGGCAACCATCATCAAATATCCGGCAAAACTGGAAGGTAATCAACAATCTGAGAAGGCATTAATGACCATCGACTTGTTACCAACCCTTTGCGAAGTAGCGAATATTCCGTTACCTGAAACCGAGATTGACGGGAAAAATGTATGGGATATCATTTCCGGAAAACCGAATGCGACAAATCCACATGATTATTACGCATTTACCAACGACAAAGATTTTCAGGCAGTACTATCAGGCGACGGAAAATGGAAGTTACATCTCCCCCATAATTATCGTACAATGACTGATATTAAAGGGAAAGATGGTATGCCCGGGAAATATGATTATTCAGCAAAAATAGAACTTTCGCTGTTTGATATGGAAAATGATCCGTTTGAAACTACGAACGTAATTGAGGATCATCCTGAAATTGCGGAGCAATTAATCGCTTTTGCTGAGCTACATAAGAAGAAGTTCTTTAGTGAAAACTAAAGAACTATTCGATTTGCGAGTATAGTCAACAGTGCCCTGATTAATGTTTAAAGCTTAAAAAACGATCCGGATTCGACATATCAATTTGATTATTTAGAATCTCCGGGCTGATTTCTCCTTTAACGTAAATCAGGGCATTGTCGTCGCCACCGACCAAAATCACCATTTCCTTAATCACCGATTCATCCATCCGTCCAAAAATGGTCACATTCTGGTCTTCCTCTCGAACAACCATTAGTTTCTCATAATCTTTTTTCTCGCTGATTCTCTTGTAAAACTCCTCGTGCAGATCGATTTGAGCATTCAAATTATCATCGTCAACGGCAATTACTTTAACACCATCAATACTTTCCAGTAAATCGCGTTCACTATCTTCTAAATCGCCAATTCCGGCAGCCAGATGAATTACCCAGCCCGGAACTGAAACCGTGGTTACACCATCTTTAAAACGATATTTTGAATAGGCTTCTGATACACCCGATTCGTAAACACACGAGGTCGTTAGAAAAAGACCTGCCAATAAAATAAATGCTATACGTTTCATCTGTTCAAAGTTTTTTGTTTCATGTCTCTGTATTGAATAAGACGTACAGCCCTTTTTAACGTTACATGCAAATTCGTTTTATTGACCAGAAATATTATTCGTCGGCAAGATAAAAATTGAGAAGCTGATCAAATTTTTCCGGGACAGCCGATTCAAAAGAAACAGTTTCCCCACTTACCGGGTGTTTAAATTCGAGCTTTCCTGCATGTAAAAACAGTCGACGTAAATCCGTGTCAGCCAGAATCTTTTTATTCAGCGTGAAGTCTCCATGATGCGTATCGCCAATAATATCGAAACGATTTTTAGCAAAATGTTGACGTAACTGGTGCCAGCGCCCGGTTTCGGGATTAATCTCCACCAAACTCAATTCAATGTCGGTTTTATCTTTCGAAACCAGTTTGGTTTGAACAGTTCGGATTGTTTTATAATGCGTAACAGCCGGTTTCTTAAACTTCGACTTTTTCTTTACCAACACTTTTGAATCGAATGTCCCCTCGCCCGGATTTCCCTGCACAATTGCAAAGTAGGTTTTCTGCACCTCTTTCTGCTCAAATTGTTTGGTTAAAACACTGGCCACTTCCGATGAAAAAGCCAAAACAATTACCCCCGAAGTTTTTGAATCCAAACGATGTACATTGTAGATCCACTTCCCGGTTTCATCACCAATAAGTTTGGTTAAATAAGGCGCATCGTTTGGCATAAAGTCATTTTTATGCACCGGCAATTCAATTGGTTTTTCAACTACAATGATCGCGTCATCCTGATATAATACTGGAATATTCATGTTCTGTTTAAAAGCTCAAAGGTAATATTACAAGCGAAGTTTTGGATTTATTCATTTACATTTCTTAACGCCACAACTTAAACCTCCCAATAACTGTTTTGTTATACTTATATGAAAACAATAACAATACTTTTTATGATTTGCCTGAGTTTTGGAGCTTTTGCACAAAATCAGAAAACCGTTAAAGATTCAACAACTATGAAATACAACACGTTAAACGAATTTGAAAGATATGTAATACTGGAAAAAGGTACCGAACGTCCGTTTACAGGAGAATATACTGACAACAAAGCAAAAGGTACATACGTGTGCAAACAATGCGGTGCTGAATTGTACCATTCGTCGGATAAGTTCGATTCGCACTGTGGCTGGCCAAGTTTCGATGATGAGATTGAAGGAGCCGTGCACCATTCGCTTGATGCCGACGGACGTCGTACTGAAATTACCTGTGCCAATTGCGGAGGTCACCTCGGCCATGTATTTTTTGGAGAAGGTTTTACCGACAAAAACACGCGACATTGTGTGAATTCGGTTTCGCTTGATTTTATTCCGGCAAAAGACATAAAAAAAGGAAAACAATAACTATTTTCCTTTTTTTATGGATAGCGAATAGTATCTATTCTGTCATCTCTTTCACCGAAAGCCCTTCGATAAAGAATATACGTTCGGCTGCTTCCTGGTTTTCGGCCAGAACCTGATGTGCTGCTTCTGTTTCAGCATCTTCAACATGTTCTTCTCCTTCTTCACCATGTTCTTTGCCCGGATTATGCGCATCTGCTTCAGTAAGTACTTCTTTTAAAATTCCAACAATTTCCAGGTCAGATCCCATTTGTTCCTGGGTAAAAGCACCAATTTTTTCACCGGCTTCAATCCTGATTGAAAAATCTTCGGTACTTCCCATTAGAAAACAACGCTCGCCACCTTGCTGGCAAACATGAAATACTGTGCCTTTCACTGTTACTTCTTTATTCGCCAATTCCGGTGCTTTCTCAAGTAATTCGTCCACCGATAAAACAGCGGCAGCCTCAGCAGCTTTCTCCTGCGATTTTGGCTGCTGACCACACGCAAACAAGATGAGCGCAAATAAACTGATTAATGCAAATTTTTTCATTTTTAGATGTTTTGGATTTTAATGATGTTCTAAATATAGAAAATTATAAAAAGTAAAGGTACAACAAAGCCGGCAATTGTTAGCCACCAGCCCCATCGCATCAAGCCGCGTTTACCCTTTAACAGGAACAGCCCCGAAACAGCCACAAACAATAAGATTACGGCCATAGCATCGCTGACCCATTTCCATGCGGTTCCCAGGGTAGCCCGGTGTAGTTTGTTCATACCGAAAACAAGCGGACGGCGCTGCAGGTAACGCATTCTCCCCTCTCCTGAATTTGGATCGATCAGCACTTCTCCATTGGCTATAAATACTCTAATATCTCCGTCCTGATCGACATAGTGCTTTTTATACACCACATCATCGTCTACCGATTCTACAATATCTCTGATATCTTTGGCAGCATAGGATTGCTGTGGCTCCAAATTGTGCGTAAAATCGGTAACCTCTATTTGATAATCGGGATTAAAATCGTGACGATGATTGAGATAAATTCCGGATACCGCATATACAATTGTCATTGCAACTATAAAGTAGCCTAAATCGCGATGAAGTACACGCAGAAGTTTTCGAATTTTCATGATTTATTTAATTTGAAGGTAAATATATGATAAATGAAACGATCTGGGTTTTAACAAAAAATGTTAATTATTAACATTCTTGGAAATTACTGAAAATCAACACAAACCGCTATTGCTTTACGATATGAGGGTTTATATAAGGTTATTTTGTCTTTATAAGAGAAATCAAGTATTGACTTGAAAAGCATATAGTTGTATCTTGCAGTTATCCTAGTGTACTAGGGCTCTGGTTTTATCACAACTTAATTGGGTACCCCGGCTATTGAGCCGGGGTTTTCTATTTTTTATGGTCTGCCAAGCCTTTACAAAAAAGTCAATTTCGTCATCAAAACTATTGCCGGATTATTTATCCATGTAATAGTCATTTAACGACACCAGGTCGCTAGATCCACAAACCGGGCATTTTTCGTTATCGTCAGTATAATCGCTAAAGCTGGCTTTACAACTGTTACACTTGTACCAGTTTTTATCGAAATAAATATCGCCACCACGGAAAATCAGGTCTCTTCCTTCAACAAAAGCCGTTGCTACTTTATTTCGGGCTTCTTCGTAAATCCGGGTTAAGGTTGGGCGCGAAACATCCATAAAAACAGCTGCTTCTTCCTGTGTAAGGTTTTGGTAGTCGAGTAAACGAATGGCCTCATACTCCTCCAAATGAAGAATCACCTCATTTGTTTTTCGTCCTCTAATTCCATAAACCGACATTCCCTTAATTACGGGTGGTACCTGAATTCTTCTGTTTCTTTTTCTTCTTGGCATACTAAATCGTGTTAAGTTTATTTAATAGATAGTGGTCAACCAAAACTAATGCGGCCATTGCTTCAACAATAGGAACGGCCCTTGGTAACACGCAGGGGTCGTGTCTTCCTTTCGGATTTATTATTGTGCTATTTTCGTCTTTATCAATGGTTTGCTGCTCTTTCAACAGTGTGGCGATTGGCTTGAATGCAACATTAAAATAAATGTCTTCGCCATTTGAAATACCGCCCTGTACTCCACCTGAATTGTTTGTTTTCGTGTGAACACCATCTTCTGTTTTTATGAAGATATCGTTATGTTCAGAACCGCTTAATTTAGTGCCTTCGAAACCGGAGCCGTACTCAAATCCTTTAACCGCATTAATGCCAAGCATTGCAAATCCCATATCGGCATGCAGTTTATTAAACACCGGTTCTCCCCATCCTGCAGGAACACCGGTGGCAACTCCGGTAATTACGCCTCCAACAGTATCGTGTTCGCGACCGGCTTTTTCGATGCGCGAAATCATTTTATCTGCAACCGCGGCATCAGGACAACGAACAATCGTATCTTCTGTTTTTGAGAGGTCGAGCTCTTTATAACTTTTCTCTAACTGTATTTCACCAACCCTAGAAACATACGCCTGAACAGACACACCAACTTTGGCCAGAATTTGTTTTGCAATTGCACCGGCAACAACACGAGCAATGGTTTCGCGGGCTGACGAACGTCCACCCCCGCGATGATCGCGAGTACCATATTTTTTTATGTAGGTATAATCGGCGTGAGAAGGTCTAAATACGTCTTTCAGATTGTTGTAATCGTTTGAGTGCTGATCTTTATTCCAAATGGCAAACGCGATTGGCGTTCCCTGCGTTTTTCCTTCAAATACGCCCGATAAGAATTCTACCCGATCGTCTTCTTTTCGTTGCGTGGTTATTTTTGATTGTCCCGGCTTTCGTCTTGCCAGATCGTTTTGAATTAAGTCGATATCCAGTTCAATGCCCGCCGGACAACCATCAATTATGCCTCCAATTCCCCGTCCATGAGATTCGCCAAAAGAGGTTAAGCGAAATATCTTTCCAAAAGTATTCATTAAGTTAAGTATTGTATGTTACTCGCGTAACAGTAAGAGTTTTAAGCGAAACAACATGTTTGAAATAATGTTTCGTTTCTTAACAGCATTTTTATAAATGTAAAAAACCCTATTTTCATTATGTAATGAAAACAGGGTTAAAATAAATAAATTGAGCTTATAATCAAAATTTATTAACAACCGCAACCACAGCCGCCGCCGCTTTCGGTTCCGCATGAACCATCGCCACAGCTGTCTGTAGAGCATCCGCCTCCGCTACCGCAGCCACAACCTCCTCCACCTGAGAGGATCTGAGCTACTTCTTCATCTGATGCTTCACGAACTTCAACTACTTTACCCGCAAAAAACAGGTCTTCGCCTGCCAATGGGTGGTTAAAGTCCATTTTTACGATTTCGTCGTTAACTTCCAAAACCAATCCGTTTAAACGCTGACCGTTACTGCTCATCATTGGCACAGTATTACCAACCTGAATCAGTTCATTATCGAATTCACCGTTAACCAGAAATACATTTTTTGGTAACTCCACAATAGCATCGTTGTTTACAGCGCCATAAGCTTCGGTGCTACCAATTGTAATTGTAAAAGGATCGTCTTGTTTCAGGCCAATTAATTCTGACTCGAATTTTGGCAACATCATTCCTGCTCCATAAAGGAACTCCAACGGTTGTTCAGTTGTAGCCTGTTCAACCAGTTCTCCATTTGCGTCGTCGATACGTAAATCATACGTCAACGTCACCATTTTATATTTTCCTATCTCTAACATACTTTTTAAATTCTTGATGATCTGCAAAATAAGTTATTTTCAAATCTCCAACAAAATACTTGCAGCTCCTCTATTCAGTTTTAACATTAATTTTTACTATTCTTAAAAACCACCTCAGGTTTCTTTATAGCTCTGTAAACCAGAAATGCACCAATCAGTACAAATGGAACACTTAACCACTGCCCCATGTTCAATGCCATACCGGCTTCAAATGCTTCCTGGTCTTCTTTAATAAACTCGATAAAGAAACGCGCCAAGAAGATGAGTACAAAAAATGCCCCCAGAATTAATCCCGGACGGTTTTTGGCGCTTGTTTTCCAATACAAATACGAAAGAATACCAAACGAAACTAAATACGATAAAGCTTCATAAATCTGTGTAGGATGTTTCGCTACTGTTTCACCGTTTCTTTCGAAAATTACTCCCCAAGGCAAAGATGTTTGAATACCGTAAATCTCAGAGTTCATAAGGTTTCCGGTACGGATAAACGCAGCCACCAAAGCTGTTGGAACAACAATTCTGTCGAGTGTCCACAACATGGTTCGTTTGGTAATTTTTTTCGAATGCAGGTACATAGCTATTAAAATACCAATTGCACCGCCATGACTCGCCAAACCACCGTGCCACACTTTTATAATTTCGGCTGGATGTTGCGAATAGTAGTCCCATCCATAAAAGATAACATGACCTAATCGGGCACCAACCACCGTGGCAATAATGATGTAAAAGAACAGGCTGTCGATCCATTTCTGGCTTACATTTTCCGACCTTAGCATCCGTTCGCCAATGTAGTATCCGATTAAAAATCCTGAAGCGAACAACAAACCATACCATCTGATCGACAGAGGTCCGAGGCTAAAAATTTCAGGATTTGCGTTCCAGTGTATGAAGTTCAGTAAACCAATCATTTCCAATAAGTTTCTTTATTATTCACCACTTCCGCGTCCGTGGCATTGTTTGTATTTTTTACCACTTCCGCATGGACATGGATCGTTTCGTCCAACTCTTTTCTCCACTTTTACGGGTTGCGGTTTTGCTTTTTCCTGGGTATTTGAATTCGCTCCTTCCATTGCATTTTGTGCTGTTGGAAGCTCCGATTTTTGCTCTCTGTAACGGCTCATATCGGTTCTTCTACGTGTTTCTGCTTCACGAACCTGATCTGGACTCTGAATTGGAATCTGGCCTTTCATCAAGGTAGAAACAACGTCCTTATTCACCTTGTTAACCATTACCTTAAACAGGTTAAACGACTCAAATTTGTAGATCAACAACGGATCTTTTTGCTCGTAAGTAGCATTTTGCACCGATTGTTTCAAGTCGTCCATCTCACGAAGCTGCTCTTTCCAGGCTTCATCAATCGTATTCAATACAATTTGTTTCTGGTACGATTTTACCAACTCTTTACCTTTATTATTGTAGGCCTTTTCAAGGTTACAGATAATCTGGAAAACACGTTTTCCATCTGTAATCGGAACAACAATATTTTGATAAACCTCTTTTTTGGTTTCGTAAACGTTCTTAATAACCGGATATGCCTGGTGTGAAATTGCGTCAACTTTACGGTTATAATTGTTGATCATTTTTTCGTAAATGCGCTGCGAAATATCAGCTGCATTCAAGCTCTTAAACTCGTCCTGATTTACCGGCGACTCCAGCGAAAGTAAACGCATCAGTTCCATGTTGAAATCTTCGAACATATCAGAACCGTGGTACTCATTTACCAGGTCTTCAACCGAATCGTACATCATGTTCAGCACGTCTACTTCTAAACGCTCGCCATATAATGCGTGTCGGCGTTTTTTGTAAATCACCTCGCGCTGAGAGTTCATCACATCATCGTACTCCAGCAATCGTTTACGTATACCAAAGTTATTTTCTTCAACTTTTTTCTGTGCACGTTCAATCGATTTCGAGATCATTGAATGTTGAATTACCTCTCCGTCTTCCAAACCAAGACGATCCATTACGCCAGAAATACGATCGGAACCAAATAAACGCATCAGATCATCCTCAAGCGATACATAGAACTGCGAAGAACCCGGATCTCCCTGGCGCCCTGCACGTCCTCGCAGCTGTCTGTCAACACGTCTGGAGTCGTGACGCTCGGTACCGATAATTGCCAGACCTCCGGCTTTTTTCACTTCATCAGTAAGCTTAATATCCGTTCCACGACCAGCCATGTTGGTTGCAATGGTAACGGCACCTGACTGTCCGGCTTCGGCAACAATCTCTGCTTCGCGAGCATGTAATTTCGCGTTCAGAACGTTATGCTTAATGCCTTTAATTTTTAACATTCGGCTCAGCAACTCCGAAATTTCAACAGAAGTTGTACCAACCAAAACTGGTCGGCCTTGTTTGTTCAATTCAACTATTTCGTCGCTAACCGCGTTGTATTTTTCGCGTTTTGTTTTGTAAACCAAATCCTCCCTGTCGTCGCGAATAATCGGACGGTTAGTAGGAATTACAACTACTTCCAGTTTGTAGATGTCCCATAATTCGCCTGCTTCTGTTTCTGCAGTACCGGTCATACCGGCCAGTTTGTGGTACATTCTAAAGTAGTTCTGAAGCGTAATGGTAGCAAAGGTTTGTGTTGCAGCCTCCACTTTCACCTGTTCTTTGGCTTCAATTGCCTGGTGCAATCCATCAGAATAACGACGGCCTTCCATAATACGACCGGTTTGCTCATCTACAATTTTCACCTTGTTATCGATTACCACATATTCCACATCCTTTTCAAACATGGTGTATGCTTTCAACAACTGGTTGATGGTATGAACACGTTCTGATTTTACAGCATAATCCTGCAACAAACGGTCTTTCTCCGACTGCAAATTATCAGGTGACAGGCCGCCATTTTCAAGCTCTGCCATTTTTCCTCCCATATCAGGAAGTACGAAGAATTCTGCATCTTCGAAACCTGCAGATATCAGATCGATACCTTTATCTGTAAGTTCTACCGAATTTTGTTTTTCTTCGATTACAAAGAATAACGGGTCGGTAACGATATGCATATTTTTGCTGTTCTCCTGCATGTACAGATTTTCTGTCTTTTGCAGAATACCTTTCATTCCTTCTTCACTCAGGAACTTAATGATCGATTTATTTTTAGGCATCCCCTTGTGGGCACGCAATAACAGCAAACCGCCTTCTTTCTTTTCGTCGTTAGTTGCATCAGTTTTTGTAAGCAGACGTTTAGCATCGATAAATACTTTATTTACCAGCTCGCGCTGCACACGGTATAATTTTTCAACGTATCCTTTAAGCTCTTCAAACTGCTGGTTATCGCCTTTTGGAACAGGACCTGAAATAATCAACGGCGTACGGGCATCATCAACCAAAACCGAGTCAACCTCGTCGACAATAGCGTAGTGATGTTTGCGTTGCACCAAATCCTCAGGATTAATGGCCATGTTATCGCGCAGGTAATCGAAACCGAATTCGTTGTTTGTTCCGAAAGTAATATCAGAGTTATATGCTTTTCTACGTGCTTCTGAGTTTGGCTGATGTTTATCGATACAATCAACCGACAAACCGTGGAATTCGTAAATCGGGCCCATCCACTCGGCATCACGTTTCGACAGGTAATCGTTTACCGTAACAACGTGAACACCTTTTCCGGTAAGTGCATTCAGAAATACCGGCAATGTAGCAACAAGCGTTTTTCCTTCACCGGTTGCCATCTCTGCAATGTTTCCCTGGTGTAGCACTACCCCACCAATCAGCTGTACATCGTAATGTACCATGTTCCAGGTTACCATGTTTCCTCCGGCCAACCAGCTGTTGTCCCAAATGGCTTTGTTACCATTAATTTTTACGCTTTCGCGGGTTGCAGAAAGATCGCGGTCGAAATCGGTGGCTTCAACCTCAATGGTTTCATTTTCGGAAAAACGTTTTGCAGTATCTTTAACAACAGCAAATGCAGCAGGAAGAATCTCAGTTAATACCTCCTCTATTTTCTCATCAATTTTTTCTTCCAGCTTATCTATACGCTCGTATATTTTTTCGCTTTCCTGAATCTCGACTTCTTCAACTTCAATCTTCAACGCAGCAATTTCATCTTCTTCAGGTTTAATCCTGTCCGAAATTATTTGCTTTAGTTTTGCCGACTCGGCCCGAAGACCATCATCCGAAAGTTTCGAAATCCGCTCGTATTCCTCTTTTATTTTGTTGATGATTGGAGTTATTTCTTTAATATCCCGCTCCGATTTGTTTCCCAGAAGTTTTCCCAGGATTTTATTTACAAATGCCATTTCTGCAATTTATTTTAAACAATAATATAACCTGTGCAAATGTAATTAAATGTACAGGCTAAAAAAACAATCGATTTACTTATTACGAATAATTATGCCAATTACTTTTGGCTGTTAAAAGCAGACACATTTTCAGCTTTTAGCGCCATTTCCCTGACATTTGGCCTGTCATATACGCATGTATTTCTTTTGTTGCATGTAGTTCGTAACACAAACTAATCATACGTTTTTAATACTTTTGTCGGAAACAACTGCCATGAGAGATTTAAAAAATACCTGTTTTGTGTGTAAAAAGAAGATCACTTCTGCAAACTCGGAACTTAATCCGGTTGTGAATCTGCCAGTTTGTAATGAATGCAAAGGAAGTGATGCCGAGAAAAAAGAAGAAAAAGAGGTGCTCGACAGCCTGGCCGACGGTTTTGTTTGTGGCTGTATATAAAAAAACCGCGATCGCTCGCGGTTCCTTAAAATTGCTTCTATGAAATAAAATTTGAATTGCTGTCTAATTCAGAAGATGGGTGTAACCATCGTTAATCAGGTCTGGCAGGTAACTTGCAATCAAACCCAAAGCTGTTTCATCATCAACTTTATTCGGAGTAATTACTTTCTGACGCGCCATTTCTTCCTGGCTGATTACTGCCCTTGAAATTCTTTTAGGTACTTCGCTCCAGGCTTTGCGGGTTTCTTTTACACCAAATCCCTGACCAGTTGACGCATAACTTACTTGGAAATGTTTTGAATGTACAACATACTCCACACCATCAAGTGTTTTGCGTTTTACAACTGTAACAGGCTCTTCATTGGCACTGTAACTTACCGTCCAAAGTGCTTTTACGGCTTTGCCCATATAAAGATTATCAACTTCATCAATCTCGAAAGATTTAAATTGACTACGTACTCCAGTTGCTGATGCGCTAACTGAAACTAAAACGAATGCTAAAACCAATACGGATAATAAATTTAATTTTTTCATGACTCTAATTTTTTGTTTTCTAACTGTAAATGTTTTCTGTAATAATTTGTACTCTATTGACGCGCCAATTACAGTATCGTGACAGCTGAAAGCCTTGTTCTAAAACAGATTGCGGTGGCAGAAAAATATTGCTTTTTACATTTTAAAAGTTTTTTGCCTGTTTTACTTACAGTTTTCAAAATACAAGACCTCAATATCTTTAATTACGAATAAAATGTAAATGAACGCCTAACCTGCAGGATTCGAGGCAATTTTTCGTTTGTCTGTCAACGACGTTTTTAATCGATGAAATTTTGATGTTTTTTTTATCTCATTTTGTAATTCGCTTACTTAGGACCACAAAAAAAGCCACCCGTCGGCTGACGGATGGCTTTACAATTAAATTACCTCTATTTTATTTATTGCGTTTAGTTGAGTAAGTGCGTATACCCATCATTTAGCAAATCAGGAAGGTAGCTGGCAATTAAGCCAAGAGCCATTTTATCATCAACCTTATTAGGCGAAATGATCTCCTGATTCTTCAATTCTTTTTCATTAAGTACGGCGTGGTTGATACGGTTATCCACTCCACTCCATGCCTTTCTTACTTCTTTTGCACCAAAACCTACAGCAGAAGCAACGTAACGTACTGCAAAAAACTCCGAGCTTACCACGTATTCTGTTCCTTCAACAGTTTTTCTTTTAACTACTGTTACCGGTTTTTCCGAGTTGTCGTAGCTTAAGGTCCAAATTGCATCAACCTTTTTGCCCATGTACAAATCGTCAACAAGGGTAATCTCAAATTCTCTAAATTCGGTACGTATTCCGGATGCACTGGCAACTGAGCTTGCCATTACTAAAACTGTAATAATTGCGATTATAAAATTTACTTTTCTCATGACACTAAAATTTAAGGTTCAACTTAAAACTCTGTTATTGTTTAATTTTCGTGCAAATGAACCACTATTTTTATTCCTGCAATAAGAAAATGTAATGCTCTAAAACACATTTTCATTCGCGCCAAAACCCTGAAAATAACGGACTTTAAGCGCTTTTCACTTTCCACTTACACTCTTTATGTTTAAATTTTAAATTGAGATTAAAAATTGACAGAAAACCATATTTTTGCTTACAGTTTTAAAATGAAAAAAAATTGACTTTAAATATGGAATTGTCTGACATTATTAGAAACCGTTACTCAGTTAGGGATTATAAACCCACAAAAATTGAGAAAACGCTTATCCTCGATATACTGGAAGCTGCCCGAATGGCTCCGTCGGCAGTAAATTTCCAGCCCTGGCATTTTATCGTCATTCAGGAAGAAAAATTGCTTAACACCCTTAAAAATTGTTACGACCGCAGTTGGTTTAAAACAGCACCGGCAGTTATTGTCGCTTGTGCCGATCATTCGCAATCGTGGAAACGCGCTTCAGATGGTAAAGATTCTGCAGATATTGATTTAGCAATTGCCATCGATCATATGACATTAAAAGCTACCGAACTTGGTCTTGGAACCTGTTGGGTTTGTAATTTTGATGTAAATTATTGTGCAGATCTGTTAAAGCTGCCCCATAATATTGAGCCCGTTGCTCTAATCCCGCTTGGCTATCCAAATGGTAAAAGCCCGATTAAAAAGCGAAAACCACTGGATGAAATCGTTCATTTCGACCAGTTTAATCAATAGATAAATTGTGGTATTTCTGCAGGTAGACCTTTAAACGGTCCATGCCTTCTTTTATATTCTCGATGGAGTTGGCATATGAAAACCGGAGAAATCCTTCGCCATTTGGACCAAAGTCAATTCCGGGTGTTACCCCAACATGTGCTTTTTCGAGAATATCGAATGCCAGTTGGTAGCTGTCGTTCGATAGGTGTTTGGCATTAACAAAAACATAAAAGGCACCGGTTGGCTTTACTTTTATATCGAACCCCAAATCCGTGAGCCGTTCAATCAGGTATTTTCTGCGTTTATTATAAGTATCGCGCATTGTATCTACTTCTGTTTTTGCAGACTTCAAAGCTTCAATACCCGCTCGCTGAGCAGTTGAACTGGCACAAATAAACAGGTTCTGTTGCACCTTCTGCATAATCCTAACATATTCTTTCGGAGCAATAACGTAGCCTAAACGCAAGCCGGTCATGGCATATCGTTTTGAAAAGCCGTTTAAAACAAAAGCTTTATCGGTTACCTCGAGAATAGAATGTGCAGGTTTTTCGTAAACAAGCCCGTGATAGATTTCATCCGAAATAATTGGAATATCGAAAGATAACAGTTCCCTCATTAAATCGAGCGACAATAAATTACCTGTCGGATTCATGGGGCTGTTAATCATTATTGCTTTTGTTCGTTTTGTTATCCTTTTTTTTATCTCTTCGTAGCGGTACTGAAAACCATCCTCCTCGAAAACCGGCACACTTACCGGTTTGGCGCCAATAAAGCGAATAAAATTGGCATAACAGGCATAACCGGGATCGGAGATTATTATTTCGTCATCGGCCTCGCACAATACACCAAGTGTAAGCAATATAGCGGGTGAACTCCCAGACGTTACAATTATCTGATCGGGTGAAACAGCAACATCGTATTCTTCTTTATATTTTTCGGCGATTTGTTTTCTGAGTTCGGGATCTCCCAGGCTGTGGGTATAATGTGTGCGCCCTTCAGAAAATGCTGTTTGCACAGCCTGCGACACACATTGAGGAACACTAAAATCGGGCTCACCAACTTCGAGGTGAATAACATTTATGCCCTGCTGCTCCATCTCGGCAGCCTTCTCGAGCACTTCCATTACGATAAAAGGAGTGATTTCCTTAACCTTTTGTGCGATCATTAAAAACGGATTATGGTTTTGCTGCTAATTTAAACATTAACCGTTCCGTCAGCAATGGCATTACTCATTATTTTGCTCGGGGATGATACTATTTACAACCTTATTCCCCATCATAAACAGGTTCTTCACCTTCAGTCGTTCTGAAAGATAGGCAGAAGCAAAATAAAATGGCATTGGTAGTGTAACCGGGCTAAAAATACTTTCAACATATTTGTTTGAGACCTCAAAAGTATCGGCGCCTGCATTTTTTATTTTTCGTAACAGTCGTTTTGTCCGTGCACTTTCTCTTCCTTCGTGATTAATTCCAATCACCAGTGCATCTCTTGACGTTTCCATAAAACCATGCTCGAATTGAGATACCGACATGCTTAACACCGGAATCCGGGTTACCTGGCTTAGCACCAGCGCAGCAACATTAGCTGTTGCAATATTTGGACCGTTGCCCAAAATGTAAAGGCACGATCGTTTTTTGCGTATTGTTCTCGAATAAATGAGTTGACCTATTTCCTCTCCGGATACATCGAAATCTTTCTGATGTTTTTTCAAGGCATTCACCGCTTCAGCCGGATCGAATCCAAAACCAAGATATAATACCAATAATGTATTTATGTAAGTCTTAGTGGCAATATGATTTTCTTCACCTGAATACAACAATACTTTTTTCGAGCAGTTCTGATGATTTCCCAAAGGACTGTCTTCATCGTTCACAACAGCAGTGTACGATTTAAAATAATCGGCACACCATAATGTTTCGGAACTTTGCCCCGATTGCGAAATAAGAACTCCTTTTTCAGGCTCTTTATATTTTAGCAGGTAATTAAAATATTCTGCAGCTTTTTCAGGGAAAAAATTGATTCCCATAAAACGAAATGCCTCGGTGGCAATATGCGAGGCCCCCATACCAATATAAGGTACATCCTCCGGCAATATCAATCCCTTATTCTTTTTATAACAAAGCTCAGCTCTGTACGGTATCTCAAAAACTTCATCTTTCATGCTGTAACTTTTTTACTTTCTAAGTTATAAGTTACAAAAACAAACCATACAAATCCAAGTAAAACAGTTAAAAGAAATTTATAAATAATGCTTTGCTATGGAAACCGCCTGTTGCAGATAGCCACCGCCAAATAAATAATAATGATTAAGAACATGATAAAGCTGATAAAGCGGATTGCGTTCCCTCCAGTCAGGTTCTAAGGGAAAAACCTCGTTATAAGCCGAAAAAAAGCGCGCTGAAAATCCACCAAACATGGTAATAATTCCAAACTCCATTTCGCGGTGCGAATAACTGGCAGCCGGATCGATTAAAGCGGGTCCGTCGGTTGTTTGCATATAATTTCCCGACCATAAGTCGCCGTGTATTAATGAGGCCTTTTCTTCATTAGGAATCAAACTACTAATTCGGTCCAGCAGCTTTTCGAACAATTTCATATAGTCGCTCCCAATTGGTCGTGTATTACGAATTAACTGCAGTAAATAGCCAAGTCGGTTATCGCGGTAAAACTCAATCCAGTTATTTTTCCAATTGTTGTATTGACTTGTTGCCCCACAATAATTGTCGCTAAAGAAACCAAAATCATCCCGTTGGAAGCTGTGAATTTTAGCCAGTCCCCTCCCCAACTGTTCAGATTGATCGCCACCGCCGGGTTGAAAATACTCGGTAACAATAAAAGCCGGAGACTCGTCCATCTCCTTTGCGCAAAATACTTTTGGAACCAAGAGGTTTTCATCCGATCCTTTTAATAATTCACTAAGACTTTCTGCTTCCCTTGTAAAAATATCGCTTTCGCAATGTTGGTTCCATTTCAAAAAGAAATTCCCCAGGTTGGTTTCGATTTTTGACGCATGATTGATACAACCGCCCGACAAAGGTTTTGACGAGGTTATGTTAACGGTCTCATCAAAAACAGTCGACAAACGGTTTTCAACTTCAACAAATACTAAATTTTGACTATTTGTGTTCATTCGAACTATCTTGATTTTATGATAATTGTATAAATTTAAAACGAATTCAGATTTCAAAAAAACTTTTTAGTTTTGTTTCAAAATTTCCCAATATGCGGATCGTTTTCATTTTAGCATTTTTTCTGTTTAGCAGCCAATATGTTGGCGCGCAATATAAAATTAAGGCAAGTAATAATTATCCCCCTTTTAATTTCACCAACGAAAAGGGCGAGCTTGTTGGATTTAATATTGATTTGGTTAAAGCCATTAATAACATTTACGATAATCAAATTGAAATATCGAGCTCCAACTGGCAAACCACAAACCTGATGTTGGAACAGAATAAAATTGACGGGATTGCCGGAGCTCATTACCCCGGATTTCCTGACAATGAACACATCTATACCCGATCGGTCCTCAACACATCGCACTGTTTCTTTTATAATCGCAATATTCACAAAAAGTTTTCATTAGAACTGCTACGTTCAACAAAAGAACCGGTAGTTGCGCTGTGGAGAAACGATGTTCTTACGCGCTACATTTTGAGTATAAATCCTGCCACAAAATTTATTTACGCCGAAGATTACGACCAGTTAATTGAACTGCTCGACGATGAAAACACCACCTGCGCTATTGCGCAACGTATTGGTGGAATGTACTATGTTGATAAGCTTCAGAAAGATGATATAAAAACGACCAATCACCGAATATTGGAACGAAATATGGGTTTTATGTTATCGGCGGGATCTGATGACCTTGCAGCAATAATTAATAATGCAACAGAAGTTTTGCTCTCAAACGGCGAATACCAGCGGATTTACGACAAGTGGCTTGCCGATTACGACCGAGAATCCAGTGGTCTGCGCGATTACTGGCGATATATAATATTTATTAGTGTACTCGTATTTACCACTTTCCTGCTTCTTATTATCATTAACCGGATACTTAAAAGCAGAGTAAGAAACAAAACCCAAGACTTGCAACGCCAGCTCGATTTGAACTCCGAAATTATGAAAGAACTTTCGGAGCAAAAGAACAAAGCAGAACAAAGCGACAGGATGAAATCATCGTTCCTGGCTAATATGAGCCACGAAATCCGAACGCCAATGAATGGTATTCTTGGTTTTGCCGAGTTGCTAAAAACACAGGGTTTCTCAAAAGAAGAAGAACTTCAGTTTATAAACATTATTCAGCAGAGTGGCGACCGAATGCTTAGCACGATCAACAATATTATTGATATTTCGAAGATTGAATCGGGTAATGAAGAAGCACAAATAAAGGAAATTAGCTTTACTGAAATTATTTCGGAACTTGGCAAATTCTTTATGGCCGAAGCCACCGAAAAAGGCATTGAATTAATTATTGAGGCAGATACTCCCGAAGTACCGATACACTTTTATAGCGACAGATATAAACTGACTTCCATTTTAACGAACCTGATTAAAAACGCAATTAAGTTTACAAATAAAGGATTTGTAAAAATTAGCTATCACCTAAGTGCAAGTGAATTAGAAATTACTGTGAGCGATAGCGGAATTGGAATCGCCCCCGAAAAACAACAAGCTATATTTGATTATTTTGTTCAGGCTGACCATTCACATTCGAGTGGGTACGAAGGTTCCGGACTTGGTCTTTCTATCAGTAAAGGATACGTTAAATTGTTAGACGGAGAGATTAGCGTTACCTCTGAGCCAAATAAAGGCACTTCATTTTCCGTGCGTATTCCTAATGCACAAGATCAAAATGCAACACAAACAATTGCAACATCTCAAACAGAACAACATACAAACAGACAAACAATTGACGATTTAAAAATAATTGTTGTTGAAGATGATGAAACCTCCTTCAATTTCTTAAGTCGTATTCTTTCGGATGTAACGACAAGTTTAAAACATGCTAACAACGGTGCCGACGCGATTAAAATTGCAAAGGAGAATCCGGATACCGATGTTATATTAATGGATATAAAACTTCCAAAAATCAACGGATTTGAGGCAACCAGTCAAATCAGGGCTTTTAATAAAGATGTGTATATAATAGCGCAAACTGCTTACGCCCAGGAAAACTACAAACAGCAGGCACTGGATGCCGGTTGCGACAACCTGATTATTAAACCTATTGATAAAGACCAGCTTCTGAAACTTCTTTCAAGTATAAAGCTACCGGCCTAAATATTGTGGTATAAAAATTAGTGTGAACAGTTTACACAAGTACGTGCCTGGGGCATTATTAAAATTCTTCCGAGCGGAATTTCCTTTTTACATTGAATACAAATACCAAAATCCTCGTCATCAACTTTTACCAAAGCAAACTTTAGTTTTTCAAGTTTGTCTTTTGCTTTTCGCAATGCAGCTTCCGTTACACTTTTATTGTTGATGGCATCCATTCTGGATATTCTCAATTGCATTTTCAGGTGCAATAGGTTGCGTTAACTCTTTGTATTTTTCAATCTGATTTTCTGTCTTTTCAATTTCAGACAGAATTTGTGCCTTTATTTCAATTTTATTGAATTCGGCCATTGAAGAAGAATTTAGGAGAAAAGTGAATCAACAAATTCTCTGCGGCGGAAAATCTGCAGGTGCTCCATTTTTTCGCCAATACCAATGTATTTTACCGGAATTTTAAACTGATCAGAAATACCGATTACAACTCCACCTTTAGCTGTTCCATCCAGCTTAGTTAAAGCCAGTGCGGTAACTTCTGTAGCTTTTGTGAATTGTTTGGCCTGCTCAAACGCATTCTGTCCTGTCGATCCATCAAGCACAAGTAACACTTCATGAGGAGCATCTGGAACGATCTTTTGCATTACTTTTTTGATTTTGCTTAACTCGTTCATTAAGCCAATCTTGTTATGCAAACGTCCTGCAGTGTCGATAATAACAACATCGGCATTGCTGGCTTTTGCCGATGCCAGTGTGTCATAAGCTACCGAAGCAGGATCAGAACCCATTTTTTGTTTTACAATCGGAACGTCAACTCTTTCGGCCCAAACCTCAAGCTGTTCAATTGCTGCAGCTCTGAACGTATCTGCAGCGCCCAAAACAACCGACTTACCGGCTTGTTTAAAGTTGTAGGCAAGTTTTCCGATGGTAGTGGTTTTTCCCACTCCATTTACACCAACAACCATAATTACATAGGGTCCTTCTTTTTCAGGAAGTTCAAAATCCGAAACATCGGAAGTATTGTTCTCTTCTAAAAGCGACGAAATCTCTTCTTTTAAGATAGAATTCAACTCGCTAACGCCCATGTATTTATCACGCGAAACACGTTCTTCAATACGTTCAATGATCTTTAGCGTAGTATCAACACCAACGTCAGAAGTAATAAGTACTTCTTCCAGGTTATCAAGAACTTCGTCATCAACTTTTGATTTACCAACAACGGCACGACTCAGCTTCTTAAAAACACTTTCTTTAGTCTTTGATAATCCTTCGTCGAGATTTTCTTTCTTCTTTTTGCTAAAACTTCCGAATAAGGCCATAGTAATTCGATTTGCAGGTCCTAAAATAGTACAAAAAATGATTAAGGGGCACAACTAACATTAAAAATACCGATTCATTATCAGAAACAAAAAAAGCTTTCATCTTACATGAAAGCTTTCCCTGTTATACAGTTATATCTTCTTATTTTTTGAAATAAGTTTTAACGTCGTCATTTGGCACCATTTCTTCTTTAAAAGAGTATGCACCTGTTTTATCAGATTTAGTCATCTTGATAACTTTGGCGTAACCTTTACCGGCACCTTTTTGTAGTGATGCTACCGCTTTCTTTGCCATGTCTAATTATTTTATTTAATTTCTTTGTGTACTGTTACTTTCTTCAGAATAGGATTGTATTTTTTCAATTCCATACGATCCGGAGTATTCTTTCTGTTTTTTGTAGTAATATACCGTGAAGTTCCTGGCACACCACTATCCTTGTGCTCGGTACATTCTAATATTACCTGCACTCTGTTACCTTTTTTTGCCATTGCTTAAGATTTTTAAAATTTACCAATAAAACCTTTTTCCTGTGCCTCAGCTATAGCAGTTTTAATGCCTTTTTTATTAATCGTACGCATGCCGGCAGCAGACACTGTTAGTTGTACCCAACGATCTTCGTGGGGCATATAAAATTTCTTTTTAAACAGGTTTACATCGAACTTTCTTTTTGTTCTTCTTTTCGAGTGAGAAACATTGTTACCCACCATCGCTTTTTTACCTGTTATTTGACAAACTCGTGACATTTCTTTCTAATTTCTTGATGTTCAAAATAAACACATTACTAAAACGGAGTGCAAAGAAAATACTTTTTTGGAAAATAATCAAGCAGTTAGCTCAATTTTTGCAAAAACAATTAACATTATATTGTTAGTATCCATAAAGATCGGTCTTTTTTGCTTCCGGGTACAAATATATTTTAAAACTTAAATTGTGAAAATTAAAACCTCGTTTGTTTTACTTTTTCTGATAAAATTAGTTTGACGTACCATTTACATTCATGAAAACTAAAGCGTTTCACCGTTTTAACAACACACCACGCACAACTTCAACTCCGAGTAACCAACAAGCACAAAAAAAAACGCTCCGAAAAATCGAAGCGTTTTTTTATACTTTATATATCCAGTTCTTATTTCACTGCATTACAAGCTTCCAAGAGTTTGGCAGCGTTTGCATTCGACGGATCAATTGCAATTGCTTTTTCCAACACTACAATTGCAGCAGCAAATTCTTCTTTTGCTTTTGCAACTTCTGCGTTATATGCATCGTCAGCGGTTGACATCGCTCCATCATTAACTTTTTGGTTAGCTGCACTTAAAACAGCTGCACCTTTTTTGTACAAGTCGTTACCTTCCGAAACATAAACTTTTGCCAAGGCTGAAGTTAATTTATCATCACCTGCAAATTTAGCAACACCTTCTTCCAATGCTGTTTTATATGCAGCATCGTCTTTAAGTTTGTTATAACAAACAGCTTTATAATACTGAGCTGTTTCTCCTTTATAACCACCTTCAACGGCAGCACTAAAGAATTCAACAGCAGCTTCGTACTTTTTCCCTTTATACGATGTAATACCAGCATTGTATGACAATGAAGCTGATTCCGAAGATGCTTCAATTGCTTTTTTATAAGCCTCAACCGCTTCGTCGTATTTTTCTAATTTACCGTAAGAACCTGCTATGTATTCCAACGCTTTATCAACATTTGCATCTGCTGCTACGGCTTTATCAAAATATACAATTGCTTTTTCGTAATTATCGCTATTGTATGCTGCTAATCCAATGTTAAAGTTAATTGCATCCGGCACCTGAACATCGCCAAGGTTGCCCATAGCCGATTCATATAATTCAAATGCTTTTGCGTAATCTTTGCCCTTCATAGCCTCGTTTGCCTGGTTAATTTTTTCAGCGGCATCCTGGGCAAAAGCACAAACGGAAACAAATACCACTACTAATAATAATACTACTCTTTTCATTTTCAACTACTTTTTAATTTTGTATAATTTGATTTATTTTCTTCAAATTTCGTCGATCAGCCCCAAAAATAGTAATAATGAATTAAAATCCTAAAATACAGCAATTAAGATTCTCGATACTTTTTTATTACTTCTTAACAAAGACAAAAACAGTACCATTTAAAATGATAAAACTATACTGTTTCTTAAGGATTAAGCAGATCAGGATTCCAAAAATTCAGAATATTATTGATCATATGAAGATTATTTGTGGCCTCTGTATTTTGCGGGTCGATTTCTAAAACACGGTTAAAAGCATTTATCGCCGGCCCCCAGTTTTGATACTTTTGTTCAATTTTACCTTTCAGCAAAAAATAGTCTGCAGCATCTTGTTCTTCTATTTTTTCGAATAAATTCCTGGCCTCTTCAGTCTTTTCATTATTCAACAAATATTCAACTTCGTGTAGACTGTTAACCTTCTCGTTACTATTCATGCTTATTTCTCCCCCCTTGTTACCGAGACAACACCTTTTACCTTTTTCAGTTTATGGATTAAAAATTCCAGGTGATCGAGGTTATAAACCGACACCTGCAATATTCCTTCAAAATTACCTTTATCGCTTGAAATGTTTACCGACCGCATTTGCGTTCCGATATCTTTTGCTATAATGTGCGTAATTTCAGAAATAATACCAACTTCATCAGTTCCCGATATATGTATCGATGTAAGGAACGAACTATTCCCTGAATTATCTTTCCATACTGTTTTTATAATTCGGTACGGGAAGCGCTCTTTCATTTGCGGCGCATTCGGACAATTTGCCCGGTGTATTTTTATTCCTTCGTTGATGGTGACAAAGCCAAAAATCCGGTCTCCGAAAACAGGATTACAACATTTTGCAAGCGTATAGTTTACATTTTTCAGGTTATTGTCAATAATCAGAAAATCGTCTTCCCCATCATAAGTAAGACTTTTGGCTTCACTTGTCGACAAGAGTTCTTCAACAGTCTTTTTTGTCGACTCCTCTTCTTCTTTTTCGAGAAATAGTGATTTTACCTCCAGAGTATCAATCTTGCCAATTGCTACTTCGTAGTATAAATCAACAGCCAGTTTAAAACCGAAGTGTTTCAGAATTTTCCGAATTGCATCGTCGTTCAGATCGAGCTTCCAGTTTTTAAATTTACGCAACAACATTTCGCGGCCATCGTTGGCCTGGCGGTTCCGATCTTCATTTAAACTTGCTTTTACACGGTTTTTAGCTTTTGATGTTACCACAAAATCAAGCCAGTCTAACTTTGGTTTTTGGTTGTTCGAAGTATCAATAATAATTTGATCACCATTTTTAAGCTTGTGTTTTAGAGTAACTTTTTTGCCGTTTATCTTTCCGCCCACACAGGTATCGCCAATTCGCGAATGTATTTCGTAGGCAAAATCCAAGACTGTTGCTCCTGCGGGCATTTTTTTCAGATCACCCTTTGGCGTAAAAACAAATATTTCGTCGCTGTAGATATCGGTGTTAAAATGATCGATAAAGTCTACGGCGTTTATTCCTGGGTTTTCCAGAATATCACGAATTCCGGCAAGCCACGAATCAAAATTCGACTCCTTTCCTCCTTTATATTTCCAGTGCGCTGCCAATCCTTTTTCAGCAACTTCATCCATTCGTTTGGTACGAATCTGTATCTCAACCCACTTTTTATGCGGCCCCATTACTGTTGTATGCAACGACTCGTAACCGTTTGACTTTGGAATTGTTATCCAATCGCGAAGCCGGTTTGTGTTGGTTTGATATTCTTCGGTAACAAACGAATAAGCAGTCCAGCAATCGGCTTTCTCATTTTCGGGTTCCGAATCGAGAATTACCCGAATAGCAAACAAATCCATCACTTCGTCGAATGATACATTCTTTTTACGCATTTTGGTATTTATCGACGAAATGGACTTTGTGCGTGCTTTCATCGAGAATTTTAATCCGCGTTGCTGCAACTTCTTTTCAATGGGTTTAACAAATTCAGCTACAAAATTGGCGCGTTCTCTTTCGGTTTCTTTTAAACGGGTAACTACATAATTATACTCATCCGGTTTTTGAGATTTCAGGCACATGTCCTGCATTTCGGAGTTTATATTATACAATCCCAGACGATGGGCCAAAGGTGCATACAGATATAATGTTTCGTTTGCAAGCCTTTCACGGTTTTCAGGACTGTATACTTCCAGGTTGCGCATAACCTGCAAACGGTCTGCTATTTTTACCAGTATAACACGAACATCGCCGGCAAGTGCCAGCATTAGTTTCCTGTAATTCTCCGAATGCAAATCGATGGTATCGGTTCCAAGCGCATTAATTTTTGCCATTCCTTCGAGAATGGAAAGTATGTGTTGCCCAAATTTTTTACCGATTTCCTCGTGTGTAGGTTTTTCTTTCAACCCGGCGTACATTACATTATGCAATAAACCTGTTATAACCGAATCGGGTTCAAGGCCAATCTCCATTGCAATTATGGAAGCCACTTCGAGGGAATGACTTAAAATAACCTCGCCATGCGAAAACCGTGTTTCTCCCAAAAACGATTTTGCATAATCGAAAGCATTCTCAAGTTTATAAAACGATGCATCGTCCCACGTTAACTGGCAAAATTCTTTCAGGTGATCGAACCGGGTAAATATTTGTTCTTTGGGCTCCATATTCAAAAATAAAAAAAGGCCGCTCAATAAAGCAGCCTTCAAGTTTTATCTATTCATTTTTTCTTATTCAGCTGCGGTGGTTGTATCGACGAAAACACGTGTACGCATTTCACGATCCAACATAAAAATACCATTACCCTGGCCATTAATAAGCTTCAAAGTATCGAGAATTTCTGTAACATTTGCCTCTTCTTCAACCTGCTCATCAACAAACCAACGCAAAAAACTTTGCGATGCGTGATCCTTTTCTGCAATGGCAATATCAACAAGTTCGTTGATCAAACTTGTAACCAGTTGTTCATGCTCAAGCGTCTTTTCAAATACCTCAATAACACCTTCCCACGAGGTTGGCATTTGCTTAATTGCTTTTACTTCAACTTTACCTCCTCTTTCAATAACGTAATTGAAAAATTTATTGGCGTGAGTCAGTTCTTCCTGGTACTGAACATACATCCAGTTTCCAAAACCGGGCAAACCCATATCGTTAAAATATGCTGACATTGAGAGATATAGCAACGCTGAATATTGCTCAGCATTAATTTGTTCGTTTAATGCTTTTAACATTTTTTCTTTCAACATGATCTACGTCTTTTTAAATTTATGCTTAAAAGTAGGAAAAAGCCCCCAATAACAAAAAAGAAAGACCCAATTTTAGGTCTTTCTTAACGAATTAAAAATCGAATGTTGTTTGAGAAAATTTATCCGCTATTTTCGGTTAGGACTTAATGGTTGTTTTATTCGACTTTAAATTCTATTTCGATAAAAAACAAGGGTATCAATTTTCGAATCGACAGTAACCGCAAAAAGGGATAGAGAAGCAACAAAACCGAGCTGCACTAAAAAACTATTACAACCCGGTTTGCTTAACAAATTAATGCGAATCCAACGAGGATTGCGTCACTGTCGCTGAGTGCCAATTACCAACCTGATCAATCACCGAGGATGCACCACTTCCTTGCTGAACCGAAACAAAGTTATAGTTGCCGGTGATATCCAAATCGGAATAATTACCTCTTCCTTCCTGGAGAATTTTAACTCCGAACTCATCCAATCCTAAGGTAAAATTTCCATTGAAGCTACCAGTCACATCAATGTCAGAATAGTTTGATTTCCCTTTTTGGTCACAGCCAATTTCATTGGCATTCCCAACAAGGTCGATAGTAGAAATACTACCATTACCGCGCTGCATAGCAAGCACCAGGTTTGCATTTCCGGATACTACCTCTGTACCGTAATGACCAGTACCTCTTTGATCAGCAAAAACTCTGTTCCAGTTTCCGTTAATTTGCTGCCATACAAAATGGCCACCTTCACAGTCTACTTCCTGACTACCATCTCCCCCTTGACCTCCACGTTGTGTAATTGTGGCTTTATTGTCATCACCATCAATAGTCATCAACGCAGTTGATCCTTTTCCCATTTGTTTTATTGACACTCCTACAGTTGGAATAAAAACATGATCCTCGTCGTGGATAGGAGGAATTTCAGACGGTTTTCCGCCGTCTTCACTACTACCACCTGACTGACCACTCTTTCCATTTCCATGGGCCGATTCATCATGTTCACTTTCATCCTCGCTTTCGTCGTGCGCAAATTTTCCTTCGCCGTGTTCCAGGTAATGACTACCATTCCCATTACCCCGAATTATCATTTGAGCAAACTGAGTATTACCACTTTGCGAAGTCCAGGTTTCATTTAAATTACCAGTTATGTTCTGACTGGCCATATGTTGCCTGCCTGCCTGATATATCCAGGCCTGATTGTTTTTCCCATCTACCTGTTGGTACAGTTGATGGTAATCGCCATCCTGGTTCGGGACATCTACCGTTGATCCTTCTGTCAAAAGAACAGGTTCACTACCAGAAGTGCTTCCAACAATATTAAATTGATTGCCATCACCTTTTTGAACCTGGATTGCTTTATTAAAAGAACCATACTGACTTAAATAAGACATGTTTCCACTTCCACCATAGGTTTGATCAACAAAGGAAGAATTTCCTTCGCCGCCAATGGAAGCAATACCAGTTTCATGATCTTCTAATTCTCCGGATTGATAAACCCAGGCCGATTGTCTCTTATTTGAAACCTGCTCTATTAATATGTTATTCGCAATTCCCACCTGGTCGGTTTCTGCAAACTGTACTTTTCCACTTTGGTCAACCACTGTGATATTGGTAGTTTGTGCAAATAACATACAACCCGAAAAAACAAATACGATTAGTAATATTATAGGCTTCATATCTCTAAATTATTAGACTATGTATGAATCGTATAATATTATTACTGAGTAATACTTTGGCTTTGAGTAACATTTGCAACATGGCCACTTCCTGTTTGTAGAACAGAACTCCAGTTAACTGCCCCTACCTGATCCTGAGTAGCGAAGTTATTGCTACCATCTTGCGAAATAATTGCATAATTGTTACCCATTTCAAATAAATTTGTTTGGGTTTGTAATGCAGTGTTACCGCTACCACCCATTTGTGATATAATAGCTTCGTTTACGAAATCTCCTGGCTGACCACCTAACGAAACTTGAGTCTGCATAGCACTATTTCCTTCAGAAGACTGGGTTATACTTGCACTGTTTTTATGGCCGACCTGATCTTGCCATGCATCGTTGTTAGTACCCGACTGCTCAACATAGGCCACACTTTGCCACGAAGCAACTGCCTGCATTTGATAAGCTTCGTTACCATTTCCTGATTGCAATGCTGTTACCTCATTTGACCAACCATGTTGTTCTTGTTCTGCCAAATTGTTATTTCCTGATTGAGTTATTGAAGCAGTATTAGCACTACCAACATAATCATCTGGTAATTTGGTATCCTGTGCTTGTCTTGCTGTATTACGATTACCTGTTTGCAAAATGGTAGCGGTGTTTGAATATTTAACCTGCATCTGTAGAGCAACATTATCATCTCCCTCCTGTGTAATACTTGCCAGGGACGCTCCCATCTGATGATGCGGACCTTGATATTGCTCTGCCAAATTATCATCACCAGACTGCGTAACATAAGCTTCCAATACTCCACCAGGTCCAGCATACGGTTCGCTTCTGTTATGGATTTGGGTAACGATAGCATCATTTCGCTTTCCACTTTGTAAAACACTCGAATAATTTGCATCGCCTGCACCATCTTCCATTAATAAATAATTAACCTGGGTGACGGTTGCAACATTTGCTTTGTTGCTCTGATCAATATAGGATTCGTTCTCTTCTCCTTGCTGATCAACGGTTGCTGCTTGATTTGAGCCGCTTTCAATAATTACGGACTTGTTTGTTTGCGCCATTATCACTGAGACTGCAAACACCATTACGAAAAGAAAAAATAGTTTTTTCATGATTAAAAATTTAAGTTGTTAATTAAAAGGATTATTTAAAACTCGTTTTGAGTTTCGGACTTTATAGAAGTGTTTGGTGTTATTATAATGCATTTGGCCGATTTCAAGATTTACTCTCAAAATTACAGAAGTGCACTACAGAAGTAAATAAGTGAATTATGAAGTCAAAACCTTATAAGCGGCAACACTAATAAATCACATAAAACACTATAGTTCACCTCCTTGCAACACACATAAAACAACACACCTTAACAATTCTGTGACAAGACTTAAAGAAAATTATCAGAATTACGTGTTTTCAATAAACAGCAAAAAAAAGACCGTATAAAATTAATTTCATACGGTCTTTTAATCTTCACACAATCAAAATCAAACGTTCAACATATAGTTTTTTCCAAACATAAATACTGCTTTCATTATATTGCCGGAATCAGTTTTCTGGATAATGTTCGAACGATGTTTTTCAACCGTACGTTCCGATATCCCAAGGCGTTCCGCAATTTGTTTAATCGGCACTCCAGTTGCCGATAATTGCAAAACCTGCCGTTCGCGAGCCGTTATTAAATTGGGATCAAGATATTTTACCTCATTTTCGAAAGTATGGTTATTTAAATCCGGGCTCTGTTCGGTATCTTTTAGCGGAATTACAACACCTATAATTTTAGAAATTGAGCCTTGTCTTTTAACACGGGTGAAGTACAAATTAAAATATTCTTTATCCACACCCTGCATATGAATTCGGTTTAGCCGGCAATCTTTTGTAAGGCCATTCATAAATCGCGACAACTTTAACTCATCCTCTGTTCCTGCGTTAAACTGGAACACCTCGTTTAATAAATAACTTCCATTGCGTTTTTCTGCGGAGGCTATCAGTTTATCAAAAGTTTCGTTGGTTTGTGTAATACGTTTATGGTCCGCAACAAAAATACCATAGGGTATCATTCGGCAAATTGATTCGAACTTGATGGCATCAAATGCTTTTCGCTCCACATTTTTCAACAACTGTTTCCGAACAATATTAATAATACGTTCCTGGTCGAATGGCGGATAAATAAAGCTGTCGATACCTAATTCCACTGCAACAAAAAATTCGTTTTTACGGAATTGGTTGAAAATCATGATAAATGGGATATCGTTTTTCAGAATTTCATTGTCAAGAATGTTATATACCTGAAATCCGTTTAAATCGTTTAAATCATAAAAGCAGAGAATCAAGTCGGGAAGTTCTTTCATTAACTTCTGAATGGCAATCTCGATATTTCTGACATAGATTACCTGAAAGCCTTCTTTAGTCAACACATCAATAAATAGTTTACTTGCTCCTTCCGATTCTCCAATCAGAAGAATGTTTCGTTGGGTAGTTTTCATTTATTAACCTTATTTTTTATCTGGTAGCAAATTACAAATTACATTGCAAATAGAAAATACGTAATTTCGCTATATTTCAATCACATAAGTAGCAACAATTGATTCATTCCTCATTTAATAATTATCTTTTGTTAAAATAAAAAAGAGGATCCGTAACAACAAACCCTCCTTCTTCAAAACTACAATTTCTCAAATTTTAGTCTTCGCTTTCGGTTCTAAAAGTCCAGGTTGGGCTATTAGCCACCCTGCTCCCTTCGTATTTTGCAACAACATACCAGTAGTAAGTTGTATTGTATTCTAATCCACTTAATATCACCTCTTCCGACGAAAGATTTTCGCCAGCCGTTTTTTGTGTTGTCGAATTGGCTTCGAAATAATAAACCGTATACTCCAAATCCTTACTATTATCCTCCTGATCAACCTGCCACTGCATTGTAAGAGATACATTTTGGTCAGTTGCGCCGTTGCCCGGTACAGGATCATAAATTGTAACCCAGCCAATATCACTTTCGTCTATCAAAAGGAAAAAAGTTAGGTTGGTGGTTTCATTGTCGTACACAGCAACACTTACAGTGCTACTCAAATAGTCTTTTTTTCTCGCCGTAACCGCAAGTTCCCCCTCAACAACTTTATCAAACTCGAAAGCACCATCGTTATCTGTTATCGTTGAAGTACTTGCCGGATTAGTTGCGATCTGAACTCCGCTTAAAGGATTATAGGTTTCTCCGTCAAGTATTATCCCCTTAACCGAACCGAATTTTTCGATATCAAGTTTATCTTCTTCGCATGCGAATAGCAGCAATCCCAGAAAAAGAAGTATTATACAATTTATCTTGCTCATTTGATTTGTTTTAGTTTTTTCCAAAATAATATTTCATCCCCACTTTAAACCCCCAGATATGATCGTTAAAACCACCAACTTTTTCACCATCATAATAATCTGAAAAAAGTTGATTTACATAAACTTTTCCAACTGCAGCCAACCTGTTCCCAAACAAGTATTCAACACCTGCTTTGTACGATATATAAGGTATCAACTCCTTCTCAGAAAGTCCTATTTCATTTCCAAAATCATAGTAAACACCTCCGCCAAAACTAAAATGAGGTGAGAAACGTCCATTTGGATTTAACAGATACATTAAATTCATATCGGCATAATACTCGTTAGAAGTCATCAGGTCTTTTACATGAATTGACTGATACCCCGCGTTTGTTGTATAAAAGATGTTCTTATGAAATGAAACACCAAGTTCGACCGAAGCCCCCGGACGTATATAACTCGTGGAATAATCGCCTGCATAGAATTGTCCGGTACCTAAAATCGATCCAAATAATTTACCTCTTAGATGCTGATCGAATGGTCGGCCCAAATGATCGATATCAACCAGATCTTCTTTTTCTTTCATGTAATTTTGAATTTGTTCATCCTTTATTTCATCCTGATTTTCAAGACTCCATAAATTATCCAGAACGCCTTCAACAATCAGGCTGTGAACAGCTTTTTCAATAGCCTCGGTAACAGCCAATTCTGTAGGTTCGTTATAGGTATAACCCGTTTCTGCTTCAAGCAGTCGTTTGTATTTTACATACCGAAATACCCCCATTGAAACCTCCTGAGATAGGATTGACTTTGTAGTATAAATGGTTTTTAAAATCTTTCCATTACTTGTTGAAACTGCACGTAAATAAATACTCACACGATCTTCGCGATACTGTGCCGAAGCATCTGTACCAAAATACCGAACACCTGCGCCACCAGTATAAATATTTGTTTCATACGACACAATTCCTCCTTCGAGCAAAACTCCGGCAAACAATAGAGGCGGCAACATCACACCGGTATTTCCTTCGTACTGTTCCCTGCTCGAACGAATTATTTTTCGCTCGTTCAACAGGTTACTGATATTTTCTCTTTCGATAGGAACAAACCACCCTGATTCCTCGAGTGCCCGAACAAGAATATTGGTAGCTCCCTGTGTAACAGCGGTCGACCAATTGGCACCAACTTCCGATGCTTTGTATTGCCCGGTCTGATCTCTGAATTTGTAAACAGCTACGACAATGGGTTCTTTGGGTTGTGGCAAATCGAGCAAATCCCTCTTTACGGGTGTTTCCGGCCCCAGCTGCGCCCCTCTTTCCTCGCCTAAAGGCTGGTAAAAATAAGGACTACAGGCCGCTAAAACGGCAATTAGTATGCACAAAGAAAAAAGCCGGAATACCTGTCTTTGTACTTTAATTATCTCCATCATTTAAGAATTAGAAATAAGGAACTTCAACGGATGTGGTTGCTCCGGTTGAATTATCAAGAATTGTAATGCTTAAGCCTGTGCCTCCATCACCAATTTCAATCTGATAATCACCAAGTACATAAGTTCCTTCCTCCAACGCATCTTCGCCGAATTGTTTACTTACAATCTGCCTCGATAATTGACTCAATATCTGCCTATTAAGACTTTCAGTAAAATTATCAACCGGATCGGAGCTGTAGTAACTGCTATACAGGCTACTTTCGTCAGACGGAGCTTCGTAGGTATCTTGCGCCTGAGCCGAACTTAACATCCAGCTATAATTGTAAGGGCTACCGCCAAAAGCAGGATTTTTTGGGGTGTATACAAAATCCTGGGCAAACGAATAGGAAATACCTATAAGAAATAAGCCTAACAGAATTATAATTTTTTTTCTCATAATGCATGGTTTTGTTTAGAAGATGCCCGAGCCGGATCGGTCGTCACCTTCCAGTTGTTTTAAAATTGCTTCATAATTTTGCAAATACAGCTGAGTTTGAGAAACCGCTTGCTGAGCCAAAGCCTCAACAATATCCCCCCTCGGCTGTAAGAACGACTGAAACACAAGCGTTTCGTTTATTTTAATCTGAATTTGTGTTGTGGTTAAACGATATGGTTTTTCAGTAATAAAAATTGAATAGTTTTTCGAATTGGCCGGCGCTTCCCAATCGCGAAAGAACAGATCGTAAAAATCGCGGCCACTCTTTGTTTTTGTTTCATCAAATAACAATCCATCAATCTCCAAATCTGCATCTTTACTAACTTTTTCGGCCTTCTCCTCGGTAAGTTCCTTTATTAATTGTTTTAAATCATCAGGAGCTTCTCTAAGCTGTTTTGAAGCCTTTAAAGTGTCGGTTTGTGCATTACAAACACAAAATCCAAACAAAAGAAAGAGTATTGCGAAGAGTGATTTCATACTATTGTATTGGGAAATAGAAATCGCTTTGTCGAATACTCAGTGTCATCCCTCCCGTTTGAGTGACTTTTATTCCGGGCAAGAATGAATTATCGAGAATCAATTCGAGGTTGTTGTTAACACCAATTTGAGTTGCATCAACCGTTTTGGGCAAACGTTCTGTCCAAGTATCTCCGTTCCCCAACAATGCAACTTCCATGGTATTATTATCTCCAACTTGGGTGAGTAAATTCGATTTTGGCAGTATTCCTTGATTATCGATATAGGAATTAATGGAATTTCCATTTCCCAGCTGATAGACCTCTGTTACTGTTTTACTCCCAACCGACCAGATATTAGCATAATTTTGATTTCCATCTTGTTTTAGAATCGTTGAGTGCCCTGATCCTTGCTGAACAATACCGGCCTGGTTTTCAGTTTGTAATTGAATGGAGAATATAGAATTGTTCAACAAGCCATTTTGTTCTTGTTTTACATCAATACTATTTTCGTTTCCAACCTGACCAATAACACTACTGTTATTCGTTAATGATAAATCACAATCAACAATCCCAACCTGCATTAACTCAAGCAAATGCTCAACCAGATCGTCTTGTGCATTAACCTGAGCAAAACAAAACAGGAATATGAATAAATAGAATAATTTTCTTTGCATGATTATTAACATTTGTGGGTATTCCTATACACTCAATTCGAAATTACCACATTATAATATATCAATCAATACAACTGATATACGTGTTTTCCGCAGTCTTCAAATTTTAATGGCACAACCTCCCGGCATTTCACCGGGAGGCACCATTACACTATAGAGATTGAAGACCTAACGGTTGATTAGGGAACTTCAATAGTTATTGCTGAGTAACTGTTGCTGTATTTCCATTTCCAAACTGACCAACATAAGCATCTTGTCCACCACCATATTGCTTCACAGTTGCAATATTCCAGTCGCCATCCTGAATAATTTCAGCAACATCAGATGCATTCTGGATTAAAGTAACTACGTTATCATCACCTGTTTGACGACTAGTTGATAGAAGTTCTGCACCATCATTTTGTGTTCCAGTGAAAGTATTTCTATTTCCGTCTTGTTCAAAATAAGCATTTCTAGACTCAAGTAGTCCACTAGCAGAAGCACTATAACCAACAGAGTTTCCATCTCCATTCTGAGTAAGTTTGAAATTATTAGCATTACCTAACTGCATTACTTTACCAATATTAGAAGCTCCCGCTTGTAGAATTGTAGCAATGTTGTCTTTAACATTGTATACTGGCGAAGAAAAATCATATGGAGCATCAAGGTAAATAAATCCCTGAGAAACAGAAGCTAAATTTTCTTCTCCAATCGACTGACTGATAGTGGTTTTATTATTATTACCACCATAAGTCCAGGATGCTGCAAAGTTATTTGATGTAAGTTGTTTTATATTAACTACACCATTTGTAGTTTTAAGTGCAGCAGTTATAGCCGTTTCACCCCAAAAACCAAAAGGCCAACCCTGATACGAATAAGCTTCATTATTATTACCTTGTTGGTTTACTGAAGTAATATTGTCATTACCTACTTGTACAATTTCCCCATAGTTTTCCTCTCCATTCTGAATAAATGTTGATTTATTCCTGTTGCCTTTCATTGCTGTAGATGGACTCCAAAAATAACCTTCAACCATACCTTGTGCCACGTAACCTTCATTTCCAATTCCATCCTGATCGACAGTTGAAGTATTATCATCGCCAATTTGGTCTAGATAAATTTCCTGACCTGATCCATTTTGATCAACATAACCTGTGTTACTGTTACCTTCTTGATTAACAACTGCTGTATTTTGTGCGAATGCCAAGGAAACAGCAAAAACCATAGTAAATAGAATACTTAATTTTTTCATGATATTTAACTTAAAAGTTTAATTATTAATAAATTAGTTTTGATTAACGTTTGTGATATTGTAATTTCCGGTTTGGGATACAGTTGCCACATGACCATTACCCACTTGTGAAACTTTGAATTGGTTGAAACTTCCGATCACGTCTACGTCCACTAGATTTTGATCACCATCACTTAAAACCGAGCCTATATTTGAATTGCCAAGAATATCAACATCAGCCAAATTACCAATGCCATCTTGGGTAATGGTTGTTTTATTCAAGTTTCCTTCCTGTGTCAACAAAATCTGATCTTCTGAACCAACTTGTGAAGTAGTAGCAAGGTTATTATCGCCAACCTGAATTACATCAGCATAGATATTACGACCGTCTCCGATTTCTTTTGCCACATTATCATCTCCAACCTGCTCGATATCTGCACTATTACCATGGCTAGAACCATACCCTGTAAATATTTGAGTGGCTAAATTATCGTTCCCTGTTTGATCAATGACAATTCGTTCTCCAGCATAAATCCCCCCATAGTAACCATTATTAGAACCTGCTAAGGTTTGAGTCGCGGTGTTTCTTTTTCCTGTTTGGAAAATCTTAGCAGTATTCGTAGTAACACCTGTTCCCGTTTGGGTTGCACTATTTAAATTTCCACTCTGCTCTATCCTAAAATTATCTGTATAACCGCCATTAATGGTTTGTTTTGAAATATTCAGATTACCTAGCTGAATCGCGGTAACATGCTGCCCACTATTATATCCGGGAGCATTTTCGGTTTGATAAGACTTATTATTGTCCCCAACTTGTTCGATATAAGCGGTATTTTCAGTTTTGCCACCACCTCCGGTTTGGTTTTGATCAATTGAGGCAACATTCGATTTACCATCTTGTGAGACAGTCGCAGATTGTTTACCTGGTCCATAACTGGAAGCTACTGCAAGTTGGTCAATTGTGGTTTTATTTAAACTACCCTCCTGAGTAACCAATGCATTCTGATCAGAACCATTTTGGTTGACCACTGCACTCTGATCGTTTCCGATTTGTGTAACATCGGCAGTGTTTTGAGATATCGCAGGTAATCCTGCAATAAACAATGCCAAAAGAAATACTAGTTTTTTCATCTTTTTGTAATTAATTAAGTTGTTTTAAAAATGGATTTCATGTGTTGATAATCCGTCGGCTGACGGATTAGTTTTCTAATTAACATTAGCGTAGCCTAAAGTCTTTCGAAACAGTCGGTTATTCCGTATTCTACGTCGCTTTGCGAAACGGTTTTTAGTTTATTCGTTTGGGATATTTACATTATTCATATTTTTTTAACTTAATTATATTTATGTGTTTCTAAATTTGAAAGCATAATTATTCTGCTAGAGGATGTTTCCTCTTTTGCTATTAAGAAAATTTCAATTGGATTGTGCTCGTGGTCTAAAGCATAGAAAATACCCCTATTTTTTATCTACTCCAGACTATAATGGAAACACAATAAATCAACACCTACTGGTAACTTTTCACCAGGTATCGATTTAATGGAGGTCTCTTTTTCAACCTTATTTTTCTGTATTTAGGTAACAAGTATTCTTGTTTCTACTTGTCTTCAATTAAACTTTGACTTTAGGGATGCTACTCATTTAATTGCGTTTCAAAACTAAACGATATAAGGGTTTTGTGCAATACGCAATTACCGATTAGGTCAACTACGTAATTTTACGAAAGAAGAGAATAATGACTAAGAAAAAACAAATACACAGGTCATTATTTATAGTAGAATTTGTTGTCGCTGAATACGCAAAACAGCTTCCATCATACTATGTGTATTCGTCTTTTTCATAATATTCGATCGGTGTTTTTCGATTGTACGCTCCGACAGGTCTAGATGAGCTGCTATTTGTTTGATAGGAATACCTCCTGCTGAAAGTTTAAAAACTTCAAGTTCGCGGGGGGTCAACTGAATATCTTCGACTTGTTCATCCCTTCGTTTGTTACTTTTCATACAAGTTCCAAGAATAGGACATTCATCCGGCAAACTTTCATCACTATTATGTCGGCATGTAGGTACAATTATGGTTAGTATTCTGTTTTTGTCGCGATTACCCACAACACTTTTGTACAAATTAAACTTCATTTTAGGTCTCACTGATTGTACATCCTGTAACCAGCAATAATCAATCAATCCATTTTCCAACTTTCGTAATTTCAAATGGTTTTGTTGATCACCGTTAAGATGGAATAAATCGAAAAAGTCGGTTTTTTCCTGTTCCGTGTTCCTGACCTCGAATAAGCGCGAAAATGACTCATTAACTTCTGTAATATTTTGGTTTTCTGAATAAAACATCGGCATGGGAGAAGAATGAAATTGCATTCGAAAACGTTGTGTTCCGTAAAAATTAAACTGCGACGCTTTTTGTAAACGTTTCTCCACTTTATTAATAAGAGAACTCGGAGAGATCGGGGAGAATATAAAATTATCGACTCCCACTTCCAGTCCAAGTTGTACATCCTCGATAGTGTAATCTTCTATTATCAAAAAAAAGCCCGTATTATACTGATACAATTGTTCTTCGAGCATTTTGAAGAAGCGAAATCCAGGTTTATCCGGAAGCGTTTGTTGACAAATAACCAGGTCAAAATGTTGTTCTTCTATTTTTAACCTTGCCGCCTTAGCTGTGTTCTCTGTTTCAACTACATATTTTGCCGAAGACAGTATAGTGTTTAGCTGCATTCGCAATTCTGGTTTGGCTATTACTAAAAGTATTCGAAATGGAGGATACATAATATTGTCAGGTTTACATTAAGGTCCTCTAAAATAAATAAATTAGTAGAAATACTACTACGTAATTATACGTAGATACCCTATTTATCAACCAAATATGTAGTAAAAAATGATTTAAAATGAACAATATTTTCAATATGGGACAAAAATCACATTACGAGAAAACGCTACTGTCCTACTAGGATATACCTGTTTCATTTGCCAGCAATTCACACCTCAAGGTCTTCTTTAACACAAACTTTACAAAACCAATCGAACCTTTCTAAATAATATTCGAATTAATAAGGGGGTGATTAAATTTTTATCTTTGCGCACCTGAAATTATTAGCCGTATTTTATAATCCGATAAAACATGAAAAATATTAAGTATGTATCGCCGGAGGAAGCTGTAAAGGTTATCAAAACCGGAGACAGAGTCCATTTAAGTAGTGTTGCTGTTACTCCTCACACATTGATTAAACCAATGGTTGAGAGAGGACGCAACAAAGAATTCCACAGTGTTACCATCCAACATATCCACGTAGAAGGTGAAGTTGAATATGCAAATCCTGAATTCGAAGGAATCTTCATTTCAGAGCAATTTTTTGTAGGTGGAAACCTTAGAAAACAAACGCAGTCAGGTTACGCTGATTATATTCCAATTTTCTTAAGTGAAACACAGCGTTTAATGCGCAGAGGTTATTTAAAAGTAAATGTGGCCATGATTATGGTGTCAACTCCTGACAAACATGGTTACGTTTCATTAGGTACTTCTGTTGATGCAACCCGTGCGGCTATCGAAAATGCTGATACGGTAATTGCAGCTGTAAACCCAAATGTTCCAAGAGCATGGGGTGACGCAATGATGCACATCGACGAAATTGATATTTTCGTTGAAGACGACATTCCATTATATGTTCACGATCCTGCTCCACTTTCGGAAATGGATATTAAAATTGGAAAAAATGTTGCCGAGTTAGTTGACGATGGTGCTTGTTTACAAATGGGAATTGGTGGTATTCCAAACGCTGTTTTGGCACAATTGGGCAACCACAAAGACCTTGGTGTTCACACCGAAATGTTTGCCGATGGCATTCTTCCTTTGGTTGAAAAAGGAGTTGTTACCGGTAAAAAGAAAAAAACAGATCCGGGAAAAATGGTAGCATCGTTCCTTATGGGATCGCAGGCACTTTACGATTTTGTTGACGATAATCCACGCGTTGCAATGATGGACGTTGCACACACTAACCACGTAGCAAACATTCGTAAGAATGACAAAGTAACCGCTATTAACTCTGCACTTGCTATCGACTTAACCGGTCAGGTTTGTGCCGACTCAATTGGTATTACGCACTACTCGGGTGTTGGTGGTCAAATCGACTTTATCCGCGGTGCAGGTCACTCTAAAAAAGGTAAACCAATTATTGCCTTACCATCTGTAACAAATAAAGGTATTTCAAAAATTAGTCCAACATTAATTTCGGGATCAGGCGTTGTAACTACTCGTGCAAACATGCACTGGGTGGTAACAGAATATGGTGCCGTTAATTTATATGGTAAAACACTTCAGGAAAGAGCAAAACTTCTTATATCAATTGCTCATCCTGATCATCAGGAATCGTTAGACAAAGCATCGTTCGAACGTTTCGGTCCACACTACCATTATGTTCGGGGTGAATAAAAGACATATGTTTAAAGAAGCAGACGGAAGTCTGCTTTTTTTATGACTAAAATCAGCAACAAAAATACACGAAAACAGGCCAATATTAAGTAATTCTAAAATCGTAATCCAAAAAATAAGGTTTTCCGATTTTCGAGTTTAGGGAATTACAAGAAGCCTAACTTTGTTAGAGTTTAAAAATTTGATTATTAATATTTTATAACCATTCTAAATAAGCAGGACGCGAAACTACCAGTAAAAAAAAGCTGCTGTAAAACTGCTTCTGATTCTGCTTATTTTCTAGAATACAATTATTTACAAGATGAACATTTCACATATAGAACACATTGGTATCGCGGTAAATAGTTTAGAAGAAGCTATTCCTTACTACGAAGAGATGCTGGGTCTAAAATGCTATGCCGTTGAAGAAGTGGCAGACCAAAAAGTAAAAACCGCCTTCTTCCAGGTTGGCGACACTAAAATCGAGTTATTGGAATCAACCAGTCCGGACGGACCAATTGGTAAATTCCTTGAAAAGAAAGGTCAGGGCGTACACCACCTTGCTTTCGCTGTTGACAATGTAAACGATTCGTTGAACGAAATTGGAGAAAAAGGCGTTCAGCTGATCGACAAAACAGCAAGAAAAGGTGCCGAAGGACTTAACATTGGTTTCCTTCACCCAAAAGCAACAATGGGCGTATTAACTGAACTTTGCGGAAAAGAGTAACTACACTATAAGAACCGATTTTATGAGCAACCAGGATAAAATTAAAAAGTTAATCGACCTTAGAGCAGAAGCTAAATTAGGAGGTGGATTAAAAAGAATTGAAGCGCAACACAAAAAAGGTAAATTTAGTGCTCGCGAAAGAATCGAGATGCTTCTTGATGAAGGAAGTTTCGAAGAATTTGACATGTTTGTTACGCACCGCTGTACCAACTTTGGTTTGGAAAAAACCAAGTTTTTAGGCGACGGTGTTGTTACCGGTCACGGAACAATCGACGGACGTGTTGTTTACGTTTTCTCACAAGACTTTACTGTTTTTGGAGGATCATTGTCTGAAACCTTTGCACAGAAAATTTGCAAAGTTATGGACATGGCAATGAAAGTTGGAGCACCTGTTATTGGTATCAACGATTCAGGTGGTGCACGTATTCAGGAAGGAGTTAACTCGTTGGCCGGTTACGCAGAGATTTTCGAGCGTAACATTTTGGCATCAGGAGTAATTCCTCAGATTTCAGCCATTTTCGGACCTTGTGCCGGTGGTGCAGTGTACTCTCCTGCCCTAACCGACTTTATCATGATGACCGAGCAAAACTCGTACATGTTCGTAACCGGACCAAAAGTTGTTAAAACTGTTACCGGCGAAGACATTTCGGTTGAAGACCTTGGTGGTGGTAAAGTTCACGCATCAAAATCAGGTGTAGCACAATTCCTTGTTGAAAACGAACAGGAAGGTATTTCAATCTTACGTAAACTGATCAGCTATCTTCCTCAAAATAACCTGGAAGATCCGATTGTTACTGACAGTACTGACCCAATCGACCGTTTAGACGATGTACTGAATGAAATCATTCCGGAGAATCCAAACCAGCCTTACGAAGTAAAAGATGTTATTCATACCATTGTTGATTATGGCGAATTCCTTGAAATTCACCGTAACTACGCGAAAAACATCGTTGTTGGTTTTGCTAAGTTCGACGGCCAGCCTGTTGGTATTGTAGCCAACCAGCCAAATTACTTAGCGGGTGTTCTTGATATTGACGCTTCAGTAAAAGCAGCACGTTTTGTACGTTTCTGCGATTCATTTAATATCCCGATCATAACATTGGTTGACGTTCCGGGATTCTTGCCAGGAAGTCGTCAGGAATATGGTGGTATTATCACTCACGGAGCTAAACTGATGTTTGCATACGGCGAAGCTACTGTTCCAAAAATCACAATCACATTGCGTAAATCGTACGGAGGTGCACACGATGTAATGTCGAGTAAACAACTTCGTGGCGACCTGAACTATGCATGGCCAACTGCCGAAATTGCAGTTATGGGTGCAGCCGGTGCCGTTGAAGTACTTCACGGAAGAAAATTGCGCGATATTGAAGATGCTGAAGAGCGTGCGAAATTTGTTGCCGACCACGAGGAAGAATACAAAGAGAAATTCGCAAATCCATACCAGGCAGCATCATTCGGATATATCGACGATGTTATCGAGCCTCGTAACACAAGGTTCAGAATTATTCGCGGATTACAAAGTCTTGCTACCAAGAAACTGGTTAATCCACCTAAGAAGCATTCTAATATTCCACTTTAAAAACAGAGCAAATTATGGAACCATTATCAATTCTATTAGCCAGTTCTGTACAATTCGGATACACAGTTGCAATTGTTGGATTCTTAATTGTTTTCACTGCACTTACTTGTTTGGTAATTGTATTTACCAATGCACCTAAGTTGATAAACATGAAGTTCAACAAAGAAAAACTGAAAAAGAGTAAGAAAAAAGGTGAGCAGGAACCAGCCGAAGACGATTATATTGTTGAAGGTAACGTTACTGCCGCTATCAGTTTGGCTCTGCACATGTACTTTAACGAACTTCACGATGAAGAAAGTAATATTGTTACCATTAAAAAGGTAAGAAAATCGTACTCTCCCTGGAGTTCAAAAATTTACAGTGTACAAAACAACTGGCCACGTTAGATAATTCTGAATACAAAGTGTAAAAAAAGAATACAATGAAAAAATATAAATTCACAATACGAGGTAACGATTACGACGTTCATTTAAAAGACATTGAAGACAATGTTGCCGAACTTGATGTAAACGGAACCATTTACGAAGTACAAATTCACGGAGAGGTAAAAACTTCGAAAACTCCGAAACTGATTAGAAAACCGGTTGAAAAAATGCCTGGAGAAGGCCAGATCAAAAAAACTCAATCAACCGGAAAACACAAAGTAACCGCACCACTACCGGGTACAATCCTTAAAATTAATGTAACTGTTGGCGATGTTGTAACTGAAGGCCAAAACCTGATGGTTATGGAAGCCATGAAAATGGAAAACCAGGTACAGACCACAAAAGCCGGAGAAGTTACAGCCATTAAAGTTAATGTGGGCGACAGTGTGTTGCAAGACGATCTCTTAATTGAAATAGCTTAACAATACATTGCTGACATGAGAAAAATAGTTCAATTATTATTCGTATTGATTTTTCTTGCGCCCTCGGTATATGCTGCGGGTCAGCCGGAAAAGCTCAGCGATGTAATTACAAAGGGGAAATGGATAAATCATTCCGATGGTTATGTGCCAATTCCTACTTATAAAGAAGGAGAACCTGATCAAAAAGAGAATCCAAGCACAGTAAAACGTTATAAAACATTTACGTTTGAAACTGACGGAGGTTTTCTTCTTGACTCAGCCAAACAGCGTTATTCAGGTCGTTACGAAATTATTGGCGACGAAGTTGAGTTACATTTCAACACCGTACCAATAACTGAATTACGTACCAACAGAGATCCAAACCAACAGGGAGGTTATAAAGTTTCAACCCTGCAGGTAAAACTTCCAAACCGCGTTCTGAAAATTAACGCCGACGGAGAACTTTCCGGTGACGGATATACTTATAAACGATACAATGGTGCAATTGCCGGATTATTCAACTTCTACGAATTTTCGGGATTTGCCAACATTGCCTGGGGAAACATCATTATGATGTTGGTAGGATTTATTTTCCTATACCTGGCTATTAAATACGATTTCGAGCCGATGCTTTTAATACCAATCGGATTTGGTATTTTAATTGGTAACATTCCAATGTTCCAGGTGGCCGATTTTAACCTGAAATTGGGTGTGTACGAGCCTGGATCGGTATTGAACATCCTCTATCAGGGTGTGGTTCAAGGATGGTATCCCCCACTTATTTTCCTTGGAATTGGTGCAATGACCGACTTCTCGTCGTTGATCTCGAATCCAAAACTGATGTTACTTGGTGCAGCTGCTCAGATTGGTATTTTCCTTACGTTCTTAGGAGCGATTTATTTAGGATTTGCCGCACCTGAAGCAGGAGCAATTGGTATTATTGGTGGTGCCGACGGTCCTACTGCAATCTTTATTTCGTCGAAACTGGCGAATGGATTAAATGTACTGCCCGACGGAACCACGGTGAAAAACCTGATTGGACCAATCGCAATTGCAGCATATTCTTATATGGCACTTGTTCCGGTTATTCAACCACCGGTAATCCGCCTGATGACTACAAAAAGAGAACGCCTTATCAAAATGAAACCTCCACGTGCGGTTTCTAAAACTGAGAAAGTACTGTTCCCGATTATTGGTCTGATTCTGACTGCATACATTGCGCCATCGGCATTACCACTTATTGGTATGTTGTTCTTTGGTAACTTGTTGAAAGAATCGGGTGTAACAAAACGTTTGGCAAATACAGCAGCCAACCCACTTATCGATGCCATTACAATTTTGCTTGGTATTACAGTGGGTGCTTCAACTCAAGCCGACGTATTCCTTACTCCTGCATCAATTAAGATCTTTGCATTGGGTGCCGGCTCGTTTGTTATTGCAACAGCGGGTGGTGTAGCCGGAGCTAAAATCATGAACCTGTTCCTGAAAAAAGAGAACAAGATCAACCCAATGATTGGTGCAGCCGGTGTATCTGCAGTACCTGATAGTGCAAGGGTTGTTCAAGGTATGGGATTAAAAGAAGACCCAACCAACCACTTGTTAATGCACGCTATGGCACCAAACGTATCTGGTGTTATTGGCTCGGCAGTAGCAGCCGGTATTTTGTTGAGTTTCTTGATGTAAGAAAATTTCAGACCATATATAAAAAAAGGATTTCTGTTTTAGAAATCCTTTTTTTTGTTCATTCATACGCCCATCGCTCGCTAGGATCGCCGGGCATTGAGACCATTTTCCACGAAAATTTGAACACACGCGGTTCAACCAATCGTTCAAAATCGGCATAATTCATTTTAATCATTTCGGTGTGGCTGCCTGCATTAAATGCAATTTCTTCGTCTTCAGCCAATGTTTCTGCTACAAAAACCTCCATGTCGTATAGATTACCGAATGGTGGCATCGCTCCTATTTCGCAGTCGGGGAAGAAACGCTGAAACTCTGCTTCTTTGGCAAGATCAACATGCGATGATCCGAAGATTTCCTTCAGCAGATCAAAGTCAACCTGGTACGAAGCCGGCAACACAGCCATTGCCATTTTTCCGTCAACTTTTACGATCACGGTTTTTGCAAACTCTTTACCCGACACATGACTCTTTGCTGCAATTTCCTGAGATGTATACGCACTCGAATGTCTAATTACAACATACTTCACCTGGTTTTCATCTAGAAAAGCTTTAAGTTTTTTTACTGGCATGATACTTTAAGTTTTACTGTTTTAATCCGAATCGTTAAACGAATTTCCATCGAATGGAATAATTTCTACGCATCTTATTTTTACATCAAACCAAGGCGCCGGGTTTCGTTTTTTGTTGAATTTAAAACTGAAAAAGGGCGTAAAATTCCAGGTGAACAAAATCGAATGATCCTAAAAGAATCGTAGTCGAACAAACAGTTCATTTGTTCGAATTTACTTTATGCTAATTAACCGTCATTGCATCATGTAACAAAATGACACCATTTAGTATTTTATCCTGCAGCTGTCAAATAGCAAACTCGCTGTATTACAATATTATCCAAACGTTTTGTGTTTCATTTTACTATTCCCTACTCTCAAAGACAGCAGTAAGCAGCTGAAACACAATTATGTAAATAAATATTCGCAGATCAAAAATATTAAAGGACTATTTTGTATTCTATTGAAATAATGTTCTAAATTGATAGTACTTATCAAACAATTACCACATGAAAAACTATAGATTCACACAAAGAATCCGTCAAAATTGTTTGATCTCCACAACTTACAATATGCGCATTAAGATGCTTCCGGAGTGCACTTTCCTCCCACATTCCATATTTAACCAAAACAATGTACTATTTCAAACTATTAAAAATTAAACATTATGAAAAAGACTGTATTGTTATCCCTTTTCATTTTACTAAGCACAACCATTCTTTTTGCACAACAAGAAAATGATCGTCTTTACATTTTAATGGAATTTATGTCGGTATCCGACGAGATGAACGGCGACTACCAGGAAGTTGAGGAGTTTTGGTCGAAAATTCACCAACAACGAATTGCCGACAACAACATTATTGGCTGGGATCTTTGGGCCATGTCGCCAAACGGAACAGCACAGGGATCGCAGTATTTTACAGTTACCCTTTTTAATAGTCTTGCCGGAATGCTCGAAGGAATACCGGGAGACAAATTTCAGGAGTACGTGCAAAATGCCTATCCAAACATGAGTCAGAGCGATCGTGATGCCATGATGGAAAAAACGGTGAAATCACGCGACATTGCCCACCAGGTTTACACTGTGGAGATTAACAATACAAGTGGCGACTTTGACATGCCGATAGGTACCATGATCGTTTTTGATATTATGAAACAGCAAAACGAAAACTACGAAAAAGTGGAAGATGAAATCTTTAAGCCCTGGCACCAGCAAATGGTTGATAATGGACAAAAAGGGGCATGGGGTTTAATGCGTATTCTGCTTCCGTCGGGTAGCGAGGCCGTTGGATCGCATATTACATACAGCATGTACAAAGACTATAAACAAGTTGCAAACCATTGGGAAGGCGACGGTAGCGGAGAAATGGATCTGGCAACCCAACTGGCTGTTCAGAAAGGATTAAAAACACGAGACATGCGTGGTGTTGAAATGGCCCGCCTGGTCATGAAAGTCAGATAATTTAAACACACACATAATGAACAATTTAGACACACTAAAAGAAGGATATAAGAATTTTTCCGAAGGCAATATTGAAGCCGTTCTGTCCATGTGGGACGAGAAAATCGTTTGGCATGCATGCGCTGGCCTTCCTTACATTGAAGGCGATGGTATTTTTATTGGTCCACAAGCCGTACTAACAAATGTGCTTGCAACTATTCCTGCACATTTCGATGATTTCAGTATTGAAATCTCCGATTTTATCGATGGTGGCGACAAAATTGTAATGCAGGGTTATTACACGGGGGTTTGGAAAGAAACCGGCAAACGTTTTAAAGCCAATGCCACGCACACGTGGACATTTAAAAACGGGAAACCATGTACCTTTTTTCAGGCCGTTGATTCGGCTTTAATCATGAATCCATGACACTAATGAAACAACTTCAATTGCTAAATAATGAGGTTCTAAATCGCACTAAAAAGAAGATAACGCGATGAACACACTCAACTTTTAGCTACATTAATTTCCTATATTCCAATTAAAGTCAAGCAGTGTTTGCTTGACTTTTTTCTTCTTCCTCATTCGCATAAATAAAACTATCTTTAAACAATTGAAGTTCAAATTCCTTATGAATACGTATTCTTTTCAACCGAAAATTATACGCACCAATTTTTCGTCTATCAACAAAAATTATCGATTATGAAAAAACTGCTTTTTGTTATTTGTTTCTGCACATTCGCATTACTGGCTTTTTCACAGGAAAAAGAAAAAGATTACACCGACGCTTTTAAGTTGGTTGAAGCTTGGCTGGAAGCACAAAAAGATTTCGAGAACCTTCCGGGTATTTCGGCAATTGCACTTAAAGATCAGGAAGTACTTTGGAAAGCCGGCTTTGGTTACGCAAATCCTGAAACCGGGTTAAAAACGCAACCATCAACATTGTACAGTATTTGTTCCATCTCCAAATTATTTACATCGGTTGCCATAATGAAATTGTACGATGAAGGAAAACTGAGGCTCGATGATGAGATCCACACTCTCCTACCGTGGTTCGACCTGAAGCAACATTTCCCAGCAAGTGGCCCCATTACCATACGCTCGCTACTAACCCATTCTTCGGGCTTACCACGCGAATCGGCACATCCGTACTGGACTGGCCCCGACTTTCCTTTCCCAACAAGCGATGCAGTTAAAACCGATCTCAAAACCCAGGAAACCTTATACCCGGCCTCAACATACTGGCAGTACAGCAATCTGGCCATGTCGCTTTTGGGAGAAGTTGTAAAAGAAGTTTCAGGTATGTCCTATGACGAATATGTTCAGCAAAACATTTTAACGCCACTGGAACTAAAAAATACACGCCCGTTTTTACCCGAGGAAAAATACGGAACAGAACTCGCCATTGGTTACGGCTCGGAAAAACGTGACAGAAATCGTGAAAAAGTGAAATTCTTTCAGGCAAAAGGAATTAAAGCAGCAGCAGGATTTTCATCGAATGTTGAAGACCTGGCGAAATTTGCGGCCTGGCAGTTACGATTGAGGGACACCACTACAACCGAAATACTAAAACCTGCCACATTGAAAAATATGCAACGCGTTCAATTCCTCGATCCAAACTGGGAAACCAGCTGGGGATTAGGTTTTTCTGTGTGGAAAGACTCGGAAGGAAATACGGCATTTGGACACAGTGGCAGTTGCCCGGGTTACCGCACACAATTAACCGTTTATCCAAAAGATAAACTTGCTTTTTCAGTCATGATAAATGCCAGTGGAACCACGCCTTCAAAATACATTACAGGTATAAAAAGTATCTTGTCGAAAGTAAAAGACAAGCCGGAAGAAGGTACTGTAGATTTAAGCGAATACAGTGGTTCATATACGGAGCAACCCTGGTGGAGCGAAGTGTATTATGGCCAACTAAACGGCCAACTCGTTTCGATGAGTTTACCTGCCAATTCGCCAACGCTAACCTTTTACAAACACATCGAAGGTGACACCTTTAAAAGAATAAGAAAAGACAAAGAATTAGGCGAAACAGTTGTTTTCGAGCGCGATGAAAACGGGAAAGTGTACAGGATTAAACAACACGGTAATTATTCCGTTAGAATGGAAAATTAAAATTGAATGATGAAGATAGTAGTTATCGGAGGACAAGGAACGATTGGCAGCGCCGTTGCCAGCCATTTTAAGAAAAAGCACGAAGTAATAACTGCAAGCCGAAGCAACGGAGATGTGCAGGTAGATATGGAAAGTTCTGAATCGATAAAAAATATGTTTGAAAAGATCGGTAAAGTTGATGCCATTGTGAATTGTGCCGGAGCTACCAAATGGGGACCTTTTGCCGAACTTTCGGAAGAGGACTTTTATGTGGGGCTTAAGGGCAAACTCATGGGGCAGGTAAACATTGTTCGCATTGGCAGAAATTATTTGAACGAAGGTGGCTCCATAACTTTAACAACCGGAGTTTTAGCCGACGATCCGGTGTTTGGAGCAACCAACTCGGCCATGGCAAATAATGCCATTCACGGTTTTGTGCTTGCGGTATCACAGGAACATCTACACGAGTTCCGTTTAAATGTAGTTTCTCCGGAACTGGTTGAAGACTCGGCAGAACGACTTGGCAATGCATTCCCGGGCCATACACCTGTTTCGATGGAAAAAGTGGCAAAAGGCTACGAACGAAGTGTGGAAGGTTTACGAACCGGTGAGATCATTCGCGTGTACGATTAAATGAATACAAAGCAGAATAAAAATAGCCGTTCACTTGAGAACGGCTATTTTCTTTTGTAATCAATGTATATATTATTGAAAGTTAGTTCGCAAAAATATCGTTAAGCAACCGTGGCTTTCTTTTCCAGGGGCGCTTGTATCGGTTCACGTTTCGGATGTAGTTTTCGCGAGTACTTTCTTCCGTTTAAGAACTTACCTATAAATGTGGCCCTCACGAAATAATGATAAGTAATCACACAAATAAGCGAAGTAAGCAGAAATACAAATAAGAATTTTACGGGTCCGGAAACATGCCAGTGGGCTATTAATCCCGGAATGGTTGCAGCTATTGGTAAGTGCAACAGATAAATCCAGTAGGATGAATCGGAATTGTAACGCATTAAATGCGAATGCCGGCTTCCGTAACGAATAAACAGCCCGGTAATTCCAAAAATAAATAACCACACCGCAACCGAATTAAAGATGATTTTCATCTCCATTCCCAATGAGCGGGAAAGAAAAAACTCAGTTGTAACCACAACCATTGCCAGTATGGTAAACGTCCAGTCAAATCGTTTAAAAGTATCGAGATGTGTTTTCGATTTAAATAGGATCCACCCAAATCCGTAAAAGAAGAAATAGAATAAAAATGTTTTCCAGTCGGGGACCCAACTTGTTGCTGTGGCTACCCAGTATGATTTCATTATAAAAAGCAGGCCAATTGTAAGGACCGAAAACAACACTACTTTTAGAATTGGTCTATTCAATATCCGGTTAAATACTTGTGTACTCCAATTGGTAAATCGCGGAATTCTTTCAAATAAAAATCCTAATCCGAATGAAAATATGGAGATAAAAAACAGGTAATACAGAAACCACAAATGGAATGTTTGGGATGGAATAAAGGCCAGCGGATTAGAAAAAATTGCTAAAGAAGAACCAAGTGGATTTTCAACGCCGGAAAACACACTTTTTGAGTAGGCAAAAGCAAAAATTATTGTCGGACTTAAAAGCACAATAAATACCACGAATGGAAAGAATATCCGAGCTGTCCGGTTCCACAACATCCTTCGGGGACTGCGCTCGAAAAACAACAATGCACCAAAAAATCCTGCAACTACAAAAAATATCGGCATCCTGAAAATATGAATAACCATAACGAAATAATCCATAAGCAAACTCGTGGTTGCAGCATCTTTCATGATCCAGGCATTTCCGTAGTCTACCACTCCATAGGTTAATGCCGAGTGAAGTACCAAGCCAAGTAACATCATTATTGCACGTAATGAATCCAGTGCATGTACGCGCTCTGTTTTATTTCCGTGATCTGTTTTAATCATGATTGCTAGCTTTTAATAATTAATACTAGACGCATTTATTCCATCCAATTTTCGGATTTGGGGATAACAGAAAATATGTTGAGATGTGTGTGCTTCGGTTGACTTTTATCGTCTTGAAATCATCCAAACGAATACATGGAATATGCAGAACAGAACTCCGCAGAAAGTATAAGATCTGTATTAGAAATGTTTCGAAATTTGATTTCGTGTGGGTGAAAGACAAAACCATATTAGCAATTAAAGATATTTATCTCTCAATTTACGAACTATTATCACCAAAAGCAACAATATTCTCATTTTCAGATTCTTATGTTAATTCACAATCACATATAAAAACTCATTTAAAAAACTGTGTATTGAACTTGATTTGATTGATTTTCTATAAAACCGTCTTCCGATTCGTGATTGTTTTATACCCGTTCGTAGTTAAAAGCTTACCGACTGTATTCTTTTATTTCTCCCCCTTCTTTTTCTGAAAGATATTTGAAGTACGAAAACAACAAAACAGAAAAAACCATGAAAACACTTTTAATACTTCTCTTTCAATTTCTGATCATGTTTGCGCATGCACAGGTGCGAATTTCAGGAGTAGTACAATCAGAATCAGGCAGTCCCGTTACCGGGGTGAATATATTTATCCAGGGAACCTACGACGGCACAACAAGCGATACTCTTGGAGTATTCTCTTTCACAACCGATGCAACCGGCGACCAGACATTAATAGCCAGTTGTGTAGGATTTGAAACTTATGGACAAGCTTTAAACATCTCAGGAGATATCTCTGATATTACAATCATACTTATCGAAGAAATTAGCGAACTCGATGAAGTTATTATAAACGCCGGAACGTTTGAGGCAAGCGACAAAAAGAAATCAGTTGTTTTAAAACCACTTGATGTGGCCTTAACTGCAGGAGCCAATGGCGATATTTTTGGTGCTTTTGGCAAATTACCGGGTTCGCAGACGGTGGGAGAAGAAGGTCGCCTTTTTGTACGTGGAGGCGAAAGCTATGAAACCAAAACTTTTATGGACGGTATGCTGGTAAATACACCGTATTATTCTAAAATGCCCGATCTGCCAACACGAGGCCGTTTCTCCCCTATCCTTTTTAACGGATCGGTATTTAGCACAGGAGGTTACTCAGCTGAATACGGGCAGGCACTTTCGTCGATTGTGGCATTAAATACCGTGGCACTCGAACCGGAAACCAAATCAAGCATTTCGTTTCTTTCGGTTGGTTTACAGGGATCGCATGCAAAAAGATGGGAAAACACGTCGTTGTCTGTCAGCGGAGAATACCTGAATACAACGCTCAGTAACAAGCTATTTAAACAAAATGTTGATTGGCTGCAGGAGCCGGTTATTATTGGCTCAACGATGCTATTCCGACACAAAACCAGTGAAACGGGAATGATAAAATCTTTTGCCACTTTTAATTACGACACCAGCAGTTTGTTGTACGAAAACATCGAACAATCGGCTTTCCAGAAAATTTCAATGGACAATAATAATTTGTATTCGAATACAACCTACAACGAAATGTTGAATGACGAATGGATGATTCAGACAGGGTTTGCTTTTAACATCGATCGCGAAAACATGGATATCGATTCAGACGAAATCGCCACTGCACGAAACAGCAGTCAGTTAAAACTTACGCTTTCCAACTATTCAATAAAAGATGTTACCACAACTTTTGGTGCCGAGGCGTTGATTTATAAATATGATCAGGACATAAATATGAATGGTGATTTTAATCTTTCATTCAACAATAACCTGTTTGCTGCCTTTGCCGAATCAGAGTGGAAAGTAACAAAAAGCTTTGCGCTGAAAGCCGGTTTACGAACCGAATATAACTCGCTGATCAATGAATTGAATGCTGTTCCCCGGTTATCTGCAGCTGTAAAAACCGGCAAAAGCAGCCAGCTTTCTGCAGCTTACGGAAAGTTCTTTCAGAATCCGGGCGACGATTATTTGAAATTCACCGACGAGTTGGCACCTGAAACATCAAGCCACTCCATTTTAACCTGGCAGTATAAAAAGGACAGCCGCACTTTGCGCATTGAGGCCTACAATAAAAACTATTCCGACCTGGTAAAATTTGATGAAGAATTTTCTGCAGAGCCCGGAAATTACAACAATACAGGAAGTGGTTATTCAAGAGGAATCGACGTTTTCTGGCGCGACCAAAAAGAGTTTGGAAAAGATGATTACTGGATTTCCTATTCATGGATCGATTCAAAACGGAATTACCGCGATTACCCGATGAAAGTAACACCTCACTACGTCTCGAAACACAACCTGTCAGTAGTTTACAAACGATACTTTACAAAGATCAATTCCTTTATCTCGGGCTCCTACACCTTTGCCAGCGGACGTCCGTACGATAATCCTAACACTCCCGAATTTATGGCCGGAAAAACCAAAACTTATAACGATGTAAGTTTCGGGTTCACCCACCTGTTTTACCTTTTTAACACCCAAACCGTGGCACATGTAATCGTAAACAATGCATTGGGTTTTAACAATGTGTTTGGATACAACTACGCTCAAACACCCGACAATAATGGCGTTTATCAATCGCAAGCTATCGTGCCGGGACAAAAACGACTCATTGTATTTCTACTATCATTTCAATTATAAACTTTAAAATTAAATCACATGAAGACTTTATTAACGCTTATTTTCAGTGTGGCAATTTTAACTGCCGCAGCACAGGGAAAAAATTACGAGGCAGCGATGACAGCAGCCCTCGAAAAAATGAAAAACTCGGAAACAGTAGCTAACTTTCAACAGGTAGCAAATACCTTTGAACGTATCAGTATGACAGAGACCAAAGAATGGCTGCCGTTGTATTACGCGTCGTATTCAATGATCGTGATAAGTTATATGGACGAGGACGTTGACAAAAAAGATGCTTACCTGGATAAAGCACAGCAATTTCTGGATAAGGCATTAAAGATTGCACCCGACGAATCGGAACTGTATTCACTTCAGGCATTTCTTTATCCATCGCGGATTACGATTGATCCGATGACCAGAGGGATGGAATACATGCCAAAGATGAATGCAGCAATCGACAAAGCAATTGCGCTAAATCCTGAGAATCCGAGAAGCTATTATTTGCGCGCGGTTACCCTGTTTAATACGCCTGAACAATTTGGTGGTGGCGCAAAAGTTGCCCGTCCTCATTTTGAAACCGCAAAAGAGAAATTCGACAAATTCGAGCCGGAATCACCCCTTCATCCGAATTGGGGAAAAGAAATAAATGAAATGGAGATGCAGAAAATATAAGCAGCCTTAAATCAGTTCTCCGTACAAGTCATAATCTTCGGCACCTGTTATTTTCACTTTAATAATGGTGCCGTTTTTTATTTCATCGTCAGTAGTAATATAAACCTCACCGTCAACTTCAGGCGAATCAAATTCGGTACGTCCAACGAAATAATCGCCCTCTTTACGGTCGATAATTACATCAAACTCCTGCCCTATTTTCTGCTGGTTGAGTTCGGCCGAAATGTATTGCTGTACTTCCATTATTTCGTCGGCACGCTCCTGTTTTGTTTCCTGATCCAGTGTATCTTTAAATTTTGATGCGGCATAAGTTCCGTCTTCTTCCGAATAAGGGAAAACACCCAGTCGACCGAATTTTTGCTCTTCCACAAAGGCTTTCAGCTCTTCAAAATCTTCTTCAGTCTCGCCGGGGAAACCAACTAACATGGTAGTGCGAATTACTACTCCGGGAACTTCTTCTTTAATTTTGGCAATTAAGGCCTCCGTTTCTTCACGCGTAACATGGCGCAACATATTTTTCAGCACGTTGTTTGCAATGTGCTGCAGTGGCATATCGAGGTATTTACACACTTTTGGATTTTCGCGCATTACCGGCAAAATCTCCATCGGGAATTTCGTTGGATACAAATAATGCAAACGAATCCATTCAATTCCTTCAATTTCCGAAACCTTGTTGATCAGTTCTGCCAATTGGTTTTTACCATATAAATCGATACCGTAGTAGGAAAGATCCTGGGCGATCAGCAACAGCTCCTTCACTCCTTTTTTGGCCAGGTAACGGGCTTCCATCACCAGACTTTCGATAGTGCGCGATTGGTGGCGGCCAGTCATTTTCGGGATGGCACAAAACGAGCACGAACGGTTACAACCTTCCGAAATTTTAAGGTAAGCAAAATGTGATGGCGTGGTAATTTTACGCTCGTAAATGTATTCGGGCGCGTAGGTAACTTTTAGCTCTTCAACCATGGCTTTCATATCGAACTTACCAAAGTACTTGTCTACTTCGGGCAGTTCATCTTCCAGCTCGTTGTGGTAACGTTCCGAGAGGCACCCCATAACGTAAAGTTTGTCTATCTCACCACGTTTTTTAGCTTCGGCATAATCCAGAATCATATCGATCGACTCCTGTTTGGCATCGTGAATAAAACCACAGGTGTTTACAAAAACTGCATCAAAATTGGTATCGTTTGAGTCGTGCATCACTTCAAACTTTCCCTTCTCCAACTGGTTCAGTAAAACCTCCGAATCAACCAGGTTTTTCGAACATCCCATTGTCACCACATTTACCCTTTTCTTCGCCATAACTTTAATGCTTTCAATTTCAGGCTGCAAAGTAAAGATAAATTTGTCTGAAATAAGAAAGTATAAGCGACTAACTACTGAAATATAACACAGGTAAATAATAGTTTTCCGGGCATTTTAAATCACCAATCAATAAATATTTATTGATTTAAAATCTTTATTTATTGTTTTTCGATAATTATTTATTTACTTTGCATAAAACATTAAAAACAACTACCATGAAAATGAAAGGAAAAACTCAAACTGAACATGTTCTTATTTTTATGAAGGTATTGGCCCTGATCGCATATGTTAGCTTTGCTATCAAAGCAGTTATTCTTCTATATTTCTATATATCGAGTTTATGGAACCCGGAAAATGCAAAAAACTTTTATATAGGACTTAATCTGCTTCAGTTAAGACAGGAAAACTTCACGCTTTACTCCGTTTTAGTCGCATCTGAATTTGCGATGTCGATTTTAAAAGCCATTGTTTGGTGGATGGTAGTTCAGCTGATTAATAAAATAAAACTAACGAATCCTTTTACCGTAAAGGTTGCATACAAACTTGAAAGAATAAGCTATTTATTATTTGCGGTATGGGTGCTGGCAGTTACGTTTCGTGGACTTGCAGCCGGGCTTGGTGAGCTAGCCGGCAATTTAAATGATTCCTGGAATCATGGCCAATTTCTGTTTATGGCCGGTCTGGTATTTATTATTTCGCAGATTTTTAAACGCGGAGTTGAATTACAGTTAGAAAACGATTTAACAGTTTAAGCTATGCCAATAATCGTAAATCTTGATGTTATGATGGCGCGGCGCAAAATGTCGCTCAACGAACTTTCAGAGAAAGTAAACATCACACTGGCCAACCTTTCGATATTAAAAACAGGAAAAGCCAAAGCTGTTCGTTTTAGCACGCTTGAAGCTATTTGCGAAGCGCTCGATTGTCAACCCGGTGATATTTTGGAATATGTTGATGAAAAATAACTTGTCTGATCCACTTCGTGTTTTCTGTCATCTCGACGAGAGTGCGAGGAGAGATCTGTCACCGCAGTGCACAACAGTAACAGATTCCTCTCTGCGCTCGGAATGACAATCATGCCTCTAACATTTGTTAAAGTATGGATTACGCCAACTATTGTTTTGTCTTTAACGGATCAGCAGCCTCCTTAAAAAACTGCTCCTGCAAAGCTGGCACAACAGTGTCGGCTTTTACCAATTTAATCATTTCTACCAACTGATCTACGGTATGGTTGATCCACAATTCTCCTGCTTCGGCATTGGCATCCCAGGCCTCTCCGCCGTAATGATTCGGATAACTGGCATACCACCAAATTCCGGTGTAAACATATTTTAATGCGTTCATCCGGTCCTGATCAACACCCGACTGTTGTTTAGCCCTATCAACATGTACCACATCAGGTTGTGCTGCAGCCATTGCCGATGTTTCGCTGTTTCCGGCATGCGCATCGTACAGATCGTGACGTGTTAAAGCTTCTGCTTTTTCATTCACCACTTTGCTATCTTCCGGGCGAAACCAATACAAAGAATATCCACGAGGTTCAGAAAGTTGTGCCATTCCAAAATAATTCAGGAATGCATTATTTCCACCATGTCCGTTTACAATGATTATTTTCTCAAAACCGTTGCGATTTAGTTCGTCCAGGGTTTCCTGTAAGACTTTCCAAATTAGTTCCGGCGAGTACGAAATAGTACCAGGTTGATGTCGAGCTTCGTTTATCTGGCTAAAATAATACCACGGAAATACGACAGTATACTCCTGTTCGGCCGCCCGAAGTGAATACTCACGCGACAAATAAAGATCGGTACCCAGTGGCAACTGCGCACCGTGTTTTTCCATTACCCCTATAGGAATAATGCAGGTCTTCGAACTTTTTTCAACAGCTTTTATAAAATCGGGGGCAGTTAATTCTTCAAGTCGGTACGATAAATCCTGTGCGGAAACAAACGAAATAATCGCCAACAGCAACAATGTTGCAACTTTTTTCATAGGTCTTAGGTTTTAGTTAATATTTTCATAAAAATAGATTCTTAGAAACATTTTCCCAACGATTTTCTATTTTTATACATAAACTTACAACATGCCAGTAGTAATCGCACATAGTCATTTAAATCCCGGTGGTGTTACCCGAATTATTGAATCGCAGATCGACAGCCTCGAGGGAGAAGAGATAAAAGTTCTGGTGGGTGCTTGCCCCGATGAAAGTATAATAAAAGAGAAAAATGCCGAGCTACACATTATTCCTGAGCTCGATTATCTCGATCGTCACCAATACACGGAGCAGGAAGCAAAAGAAATGTTGCATAAAATACACGCTGACATTCGTGAGCAACTCACTCCAGATACCGTTTTACATTTTCACAACCTGAATCTCGGTAAAAACCCGATTGTAACGTATGCGGTTTATTTGCTGGCAAAAGAAGGTGTTAAGGTGTTTAACCATGCCCACGATTTTGCCGAAGACCGACCAAGCAATTATTCATTTCTGGAAGAAATTATCTATGATATTTTTCTGCAGGATATCAACGAGGTGTTGTATCCGAAGTTGCCCAACTATCATTTTGGGGTGCTGAATTCGTTTGACTTCGACCGATTAAAAGAGCTGGGCGTTACTGAAGACCGTATTGAATGGCTTCCAAATCCGGTAACGTTTAATACATCAGACGACCTGCCCGAAAAAGCGGATGCCAAACAAACTGTTTGTGAAGAATTGAATATCGATTGCAATAAATTGCTAGTGACGTACCCGGTACGTGTAATTCAACGAAAAAATATTGGGGAGTTTATATTGCTCTATATTTTATTCCGCCACCGTGTAAATTTTGCCGTAACACAACCTCCGCAAAATCCTGTTGAAATTGAAATGTACAATCAATGGATTGAATTCTGCAGAGTAAATGAAATCGACATCATATTTGAAGCCGGTACAAAAGTTAACTTCGAGAAACTGTTGCGTGGAAGCGATTTTTGCATTACTACAAGTTACAAAGAAGGATTTGGAATGGTTTACCTTGAACCGTGGTTACTCGATACTCCGGTGGTTGGCCGCGACATCGATTTTATAACCCGCGATTTTAAAGACGATGGTTTTAGCTTTCCCACACTGTATTACAAGTTGAATATTCCCGGAATTAAAACCGATTTCAAAGATCTCAACTTAAAAATGCAGATGGAGATCATTTCAGGTGTTCTTAGCGAAAAGATAGAAAAACAAAAACTGTTTGAACAAAATCCCATTTTAAACACTCTATTTAGTGACGTATCGTCACACGTAACAGAAAAAAACAAGACAATTATCAAAAACAACTACTCGTTGAAAGGATATGGAATTAAACTTCAGAAACGATATAAAAAAATGGTTGGATAGTTCGGAAAAACTACAACCTATCCCCACCACTTTTTGCCCCAATTTAAAAACCGATTCGAAAGAAAAAATAAAAGCCGTCATTTTCGACATTTACGGTACTTTACTTATTTCTTCATCAGGCGATATCGATCAGGCTTCGCTGAATAAAGACAATATGCGCGCGGCAATGGAAGCCGGTGGTTTTGACTTTACGAGTTGCAAGGAAGATACCTGCAGTTTTCTGCTCGATCAGTTACAGCTGCAGGTTAAAAAGCAGCACGAAGAGCTAAAAACAAAAGGTCACCCCTTCCCCGATGTCGATATTTTTAAGGTCTGGTCTGACATGTTCGAAGCGGCTGAAAAGGAAGGACTATTAAAACTGAGTGGCAACGAATCGTGGACGGATACCATTATGGTTTTCGAACTGCTGAGCAACCGCGTTTACCCCATGCCGGGCATGAAAGAAGTGCTGCTGGAAATAAAAAAAATGGGAATACCCATTGGTATTGTTTCCAACGCGCAATTCTACACACCCATTATTATGAATTATTTTCTGACCGGCGAGTTTAAAACCGATCAACATATCGATCTTTTTGAGGAAGATCTTGCGGTATACTCGTACAAAGAATTGCGGGCAAAACCCGACACGGCTTTGTTCGACAAGTTTATTCCAGCTCTGATTAACAAGTATGATACAGAGCCATCGGAAACCATATTTGTGGGAAACGACATGCTGAAAGACGTTTACACGGCCACAAAAGCAGGTGTACGAACGGTGCTTTTTGCCGGCGATGAACGCTCGCTGCGCCTGCGTGAAGACGACCCGCGCGTTAAAGGAATGTTCCCCGATTTTATTATCAACGATTTACAACAACTACTGAAAATTATAGGATGAAGTTAAACGAATTACGCGTAGGAATTATCCATTCCTTAATAGGCAAAAACGATGGAGTTTCGATTGTTATCGACCAAACTGTTGAAGCCATGTCGGAACACCTCGACATAAACATTGGTAACTTTTTCTTTTTGGCCGCGCACTCGTCGCCGCGTTTTAATGCGCAAACAAACGATGTGTTCTGGCACAAAAGCGAAGCGCATAAAACCATTTTAAATAATTTCAATAATCCCGACACCGAGGGGTTGGATGAACTGATTCACGAGAATGCCTTATATGCAAAAAAAGTTATTCAGGAGTGGGTTGACGAAAACGATATAGACCTGATTATTGCACACAACACTTCACATCCTTATAACTTTATTACTGCAGTTGGTTTAGGTTATTACATTGAAGAGTTGCGTGCCGAAGGAATTATCTGGCCAAAACTGATGGTGTGGTGGCACGATTCGTATTTCGAACGCGATATTTTTTCGAATCCCAATGAGGTGATTCAGAAATACTTGAAATACCTGCCCGGAGTTACTTTTGTAAATTCGATTGCATTTATTAATAAGCAGCAAATCGATTTGGGAAAAAGGCTTTTTGAACAGCTTAACGCCAGCAAACTGGAGAAATTCTTTAAACTGCGCACAACAGTTGTTCCAAACACCTGCGAAATTCCATGGGAATGGGAAGACATTAATCCGGAAACGGAAGAGCTAATTTGCCCGGTACAAGACAATTACAACGACTCGTTTATGAAAGACATCGGTCTTGTTCAGCAAGTTGAAAGCCGTGGCTTCACCATGGAAGAAACGGTAATTCTGCTACAACACACCCGTGTTGTTCCACGAAAGAAAATCGAACTGGCCATTGATTTGGCTTTCGCTTTGGAAAAAAAATTCACCAAAAACCGCGAGAAAAAATGTGTAGCGGTTATTGTAAGTGGTCATTCGGGCGACGAGCAAAACCAGTATCTCAACAATCTTTACGTTCATTACACCGAGCTTTGCAAGGCAAATCCAAACAGTAATGTAGTATTGATTTTTGGAGAACACAACATCCTTTCGCACCGCGATATTATTGTGGACAGGAAGTTTTACAAATTTGCAGAAGTACCCTCTATAGTTGCGGCTCATGGCGGAATTGGAACCTACTTCAGCGATGTGGAAGGTTTTGGGAATAACCTGCTCGAAATGATGTCGTTTGGATTGCCGGCGGTAATCAACAAATACGAGGTTTACAAGGAAGAAATTGAGCAGTACGGTTTTGATCTTCCGGCAATCGACGGCGGTGGCGTAACCGAAGATTTGGTTAATTCGGCTTACCGTTTACTTACCGATATTCCGTACCGCAACAAGGTTGTAATGCACAACCTAAAAGTGCTAAAAGAAAAACTCGATCATAAGATTATTGCAGAAAAACTCGAACCGATTATCAAAAGTATGTACATGCGCGAGTTGTAGAACAAAGGCGCATGTTAATTATCGGGCTAAACGTACCAAATCAAAAACGAAGGACAACGTTTACAACAAATGTTTTTTTATATTTAAAAGGTCGTCAGAAGAACGGCAACAATCAGTAGTTATTTGACACACATAAAACAGTAGAAAATGGGAGATTTTTATCAGAATGGATTTGTAGCAACACTTCATAATTTACGTGCCAGGCCTTACGAAGAGCTGGAACAAAAATTGGAGAAGTTTAGTAAAAAACGTCCTATCGGATTAATTATTCCTTCCTTATATTCTGAGTTATCGCGTCAGGCACTAAAAGATATTGTTACTATTTTAAAAGACATCCCCTATGTTTCGGAGATTGTAATCGGTTTAGACCGTGCCGACGATTATCAGTACAAAAACGCCCTTGAATTTTTTGCAGAACTGCCACAACACCACAGAGTGATTTGGAATGATGGCCCGCGAATGCTTGAATTTAAAGAGAAACTGGCATCGAAAAACATTGTTACAAACGTTCCCGGAAAAGGGCGAAATGTGTGGTTCTGTTTTGGTTATATGATCGCCTCCGGACGATCGGAAGCAATTGCCCTGCACGACGCCGATATTGTTACTTACAACCGCGAAATGCTGGCTCGTTTGGTTTATCCGGTTGCCGACCCCTCGTTTAACTTCAAATATTGTAAAGGCTACTATTTCAGAACTGATGATGAAAAGTTGCATGGACGGGCAGTACGCTTGCTGGTTACTCCGCTTTTAAGAACCTTAAAAAAATTATTGGGTCATCATACTTACCTGGAATATCTCGATAGTTTTCGATATCCGCTGGCAGGCGAATTTTCGATGCGTGCCGATATTATAAAAACCATTCGTATTCCTTACGATTGGGGACTTGAAATTGGTATTTTAAACGAGGTTGAACGAAACAACTCGTTAAACCGGATTTGCCAGGTTGAAATTGCCGACCGCTACGATCATAAACATCAATCGCTTTCTGCCGAAGATGCAGAAAAAGGTTTATCGAAAATGAGTCGCGACGTTTCTCGTGCAATTTTTGGGAAACTGGCCACTGACGGTATTACGCTAACTCCGGAATTCTTCCGTACACTAAAAGCAACCTATTACAGAATAGCACTTGAGTTTGTGGAACTTTACAAAGCCGATGCGGCAATGAACGGTCTTTCATACGATTTTCATAAGGAAGAGGAAGTTATCGATTTGTTTGTAAAGAATGTGTACCAGGCAGGAATTGATTATTTGAACAATCCCGACACCGTACCGCTTATGCCAAGCTGGAAACGTGTGCAGAGTGCTTTCCCCGAGATTTTAGAAGAGTTTCATGAGATTGTAGAAGCAGATAACAACATCATCTAAAAACCTGAAAAATATGATTAATCCCGATACTTCTTTCATTAAAAAAATTGAGAGTCGGCTTAAATTTATTTACAAGGATAAGCTTGATAAAACGATTCTTGCTGATTTATTACACGTTATTTCGTCGTATCAAATCAGCTCGTCGAAAGGCGCAAAATGGAACGAAAAAGATGTGGTATTGATTACCTATGGCGACAGCATAAAAAACGCTGAAGAAGAGCCACTGCAAACGCTCCGCACTTTTTTAAATGATAATCTGAACGAACAATTAACCGTTGTTCATATTCTACCATTTTTTCCATACAGTAGCGACGATGGTTTCTCGGTGATCGATTTCAGAGAAGTGAATCCTGAGCTGGGAGACTGGCGCGACATTGAAGATTTGACAAAAGATTACGATCTGATGGCCGATTTGGTAATTAATCACGCGTCGAGTAAAAGCCAGTGGTTTAAAAACTTTTTAAAACAACACGGAAAGGGTAAAAACTATTTTATTACTGAAGATCCGGCAACCGACCTTTCGCAAGTTACACGTCCGCGCAGCACACCGCTTTTAACGCCTTATGAAACGGCCGACGGTACCAAACACGTTTGGACAACTTTTAGCGCCGACCAAGTAGATTTGAATTTCTCAAATCCTGATTTGCTGGTTGAGATGATGGATATTCTGCTCGGTTATATCAATAAAGGCGCACGAATTATTCGCCTCGATGCGATTGCCTTTTTGTGGAAAGTTGTAGGAACAACATGTTTGCACCTACCGGAAACACACGAGGTAGTTAAACTAATGCGTGATGTTGCTGAGTTTATTAATCCTGATACAGTAATTCTAACTGAAACCAATGTACCGAATAAGGAAAACCTGAGTTATTTTGGCGATGGCGACGAAGCCCACATGGTTTATCAGTTTAGCCTCCCTCCCCTGTTGTTACACGCACTGCACACCGGCAATTCAAGCTACCTGACCAGTTGGGCGAAAAGTTTGCCTCAACTTGAAGGAAATAAAACATTTTTCAATTTTACGGCTTCTCACGATGGTGTTGGCGTTCGTCCCTTGGAAGGGCTTTTACCCGACGATGAGAAAAACACTTTGGTGGAAAATATGAAAGGTTTTGGTGGTTTGGTTAACTACAAATCGAACCCCGATGGCAGCCAAAGTCCGTACGAACTTAACATTACCTATTTCGATGCGCTTAAGGGCACACACAAGGGCGAAGACAGCCTTCACGCTGAGCGTTTTCTGGCTTCGCAGGTTTGTATGATGAGTTTGGCCGGTGTTCCCGCATTTTATATTCACAGCTTAACGGCCACTCCGAATTATTACGAGGGAGTGGAAAAAACGCAGCATAACCGCACTATAAACCGCAGAAAATGGCAGCTGGATGAGTTGAAAGAAGTTCTGAAGAATGATACCACTCAGAAAAAAGTATTTGAATCGTTACAACAACTTATTCTGTTACGGAAAAAACAAACGGCATTTCATCCAAACGCCGCGCAGGAAGTTCTTGATTTTGGAAATGACTTTTTTGTACTAAAAAGACAATCACAAGAACAAAGCATTTTGGCGATTATTAATTTATGTGACGAAGAAAAGGAAATTGAAATTCCAAAAGGATACGGTTTTGATTTGATTTCAGGAGACAAATTCACTTCCAACAAATTAAATGCTTACCAGTGTTTGTGGTTGGTTAAACGTTAAAAACACATCTTACGAAAACAAGAAAAGATCTCATATCGAAATACAAAAAAGGCTACCAAATTTGGTAGCCTTTTCTATTTTACTAACTCTATATTTACTCAGCCTCAGGTTTTACTGTAGTTTTTTTCCAGTCGTCGCTGTTGGCAAATTTCCAGGTGTTCAAAAATCCAACTTTAATAATATTCTGCATTTTTTCCCAGTTAATTTTGCTCAACTCATCTGATGGTTGGTGATAATCAGGATGCATAGCCGCCATAAAGTAGAAAACAGGAATGTCTTCCGCTGCAAATGGAGCATGATCGCTACCTCCTCCAGGACGTTCCGAAGGACGCAAATCCAAATCAAGATTAATATCGAAATCTGCGATATGTTTTTTTGTGGTTTCGCCAATTACAGTATTGGCTTCGGTGTAAACCATGTGCGCCTGATTCTTTAAAGTATCGCCTTCCGGGTTTCTGGCAATCATATCATAATTCAGGTTCAGCACTACATTCAAATCCTTTTCTTTAGCTTCGCGAACAAAATAGGTTGAACCGAATAATCCTTTCTCTTCGCCTGTCCATGCCGCGAAAACAACAGATTTTTCTGGTTTCTCGCCGGTTTCCATAAATGCTTTTGCAATCTCCATTACGCCAACTGTTCCTGATGCATTATCATCAGCACCGTTGTAAATTACACCGTCAAATATTCCAAGGTGATCGTAATGTCCGCCAACAACAATAAACTCATCTTTATTTTTACCTTCAATATAACCTACTACATTTCTGGCGTTAACTACTTTCGAATTTACCGATGTTTTAAAGGCAACCGATTTGCCTGCCAATACCTGCGATGCCGGTTCCAAACTTTTAGCTGCATCGGCTTCAAACTTTTCAATATCAACACCGGTGCCCGATAAAATTTCGTTGGCAACACGCGCTGAAACAGTAAAAGTCGACAGGTTACTTCCCAGTTCTTTTCCTGGTAACGACATTCTGTTTCCATAATACGGATTTGGTCTTTTGTCGCTTTCGTTATAACCACCGTTATCTCTGTAAATATTGTTTTGCGCCCATCCCATCATTGGATTTGCACTCGGACTGATTCGGATTACAGCCAAAGCTCCGGCGTCCTGTAAACCTGTCATTTTATTACGCTCAAGGTAATATTCCGCACGACGTCCTTCCGGTTTAAACTTTTTGTAGGCAGCCGAAGTAGTGTCGTTATGTCCCGGGTAACCTTCTAAAATCACCACAATTTTACCGGCAACATCCAATTTTTTCAAATCATCGTAGGTTTTATCTTCATCAGCATAACCGTATCCTGCAAATACCAGCGGCGCTTGCACTTTTTGTCCTACGGTTCCGGTCTGTACATAAAAATCAGTTTTATAAACAAAGTCCATCGAACTTTCGCTTCCCGGTTTACTTGTAACTACCGAAAATACCTGCTCGTCGCCCGGTTCATATTCAATCAGACCAAAGCTTTGGAAATAAGTACGGTATTGTTCCGGTCTAACCCCGGCCATTCTTTCGCTTCGCGATGGTTGAGTATATGCCACATCGCCAAAGGGTTGAACTCCGTAGGTTTTAAACATCGAAGCAATGTAATCGGCAGCAATGTATGCGCCTTTGGTTCCAACAGCACGGCCCTCGGTCCAGTCGGATGCAAGAAACTCCAACTGCCCTTTAATCGACTCCATTGTAATGGCATCCAAGCCTTTTTCAACCTCGTTTTGGGCAAACAGCACATTCCCCGAAATAAATAGAATTAAGAATAAAGAAATTTTTTTCATGCGATTTAAATTGTTTGTATTAATGCTTTTATTCAATATTGAAAATTTTCATTAGCGAACTCAGATCTGTAATTCGTAAAAGACAAGTTCGTTTTTGGTTCTATTTACAAAACGTATCTTATATTCCTTTACACTTAAAATAACAGGTAGCTAATTGTGTTTAACATTACACCCGGCTGCATTTTATTTTCACTCACAATGCCCCTTTTTGAATAGAAATGCATAAATCCGGCATAATTAAAATTCATTTTGACAAATAAATGACACAATTTATTACAATTCGTCATCACAATAATAATCAAAACAATATTTATAAAACTAAACATTTGTCATGTTTAAGCCTACTACGTGCCTGACGACAAAGTGATATTACATACCTCAAACAGATCATTGGTTCTTTTTATACAAAAAAATTCCAGAAGACAAAACCCATGTTATTTTGAAGATGAAATTGAAGAAAGTATAACATTTGCACCGCCTTAATCGTATTGATCAATACGGTTTTTGTATTTCGTATCAACTCAACCAATTTAAAATCAACACCATGAAAAATACCATTCAAGTAAACGGAATAATCTACAAATACGAAAAGTTGGTTCAGATTCCTTTAAATACACCCTACAATGTTTATATCGCTGAAGCTTCTACTCCTTATGCCGATTATTACGGGCAGGTTCCACGAATGGCGAAACCCAATTCCATTTTCCTTTTTACTAAAAATTTCTATTTCCTTGAGGAGTTAATTTGTTATTCATCAACCATTGAAAAATGTCTGTTAGAACACATAAACATTGCGAGTGCGGTGGTTGAATCGGGCGGAAAACAATACCCCGCAATTCGGATAAAAGATTTTCCGGATTACAGTCAATTGGTAAAACTGCAGGATTGCCTGACCAAAAACAACGTGGAATTTACCGATAAACTCTCTTTTGACGGAGAGGTTAAAACCAAAGTGAGCAAACCATTTATTTTGGAAGAGCTAGAACCTGATTTTTATATGGATCAGGTTGAAGAACACAAAGGTTATATTGTAATAAACAGGCATTTTAATGCGGAGGAGTTTGAAAGCGCGATTAAACAAATAAGATACAATGGAGTGTGTAAGCTTTTTGATGCTGAGCAGGGAGAGCTATACTACGACGGCAAACTAGTCCATATCGTCCGTATTTTTTCCGAAGCTTTGGACCTGGCTATGCTTAAATGTTTGCAAAAAGAATTTTCGAAATTATAGAGCAAAAAAAGCCCGGAAGAAATTATCTCCCGGGCCTTTTATTATTGTAAGGATTCGATTTCCTGCAATTTGGCTTTCACCTCTGCATCATCCGATCGCAACTCCAGCGCCTTTCTGTAATAGAAGCGGGCCACATTGTAATTACCCGATTCAAACGCAGTGTTTGCAGTGGATTTATAGTTTTCAAACTGCTGCTGACTCAGACCGGCAACACGTTCAGCAATCCGGCGCTCGATTTCGCGCAACTGTTCCCTCGGATAAGCTTCGCCATCTTTTTGTGATAAGGCCTGGTTGTACCAACCTCTTGCCACAGCCAGTTCATTGTTTCTAAAGTTTTCGTCAGCCAAATCGATAAAACGCTGGTATTCGCGGTCGCGTTCGCTTAACATCATATCACCCAGAATCCGGTTAATCTCGGCAATACGTTGCGGCGGATAAGCTTCTTCAGGTTTCAGATCAGCTGCCTTGTAATACCAGGCTCGCGAAACATTGTATTGCTCTATATCAAACGATCCATCGGCTTTTTTAATGATCTCATCGTAGAGGGCATTTAAGCCTGATTCTTCCAAAATCCGTTGCTCATCCAGCTCTTCTTCCAACTGGGCAATTTGCTCTCTCCTTCTCGCTATATCTTCAGCATTGGCTTGTTCCTGTGCAACTCGCTTACGTTCGTTTTCACGAATTTCATCAATTTTCCTTATCTGATCTTTCGGATATTCTTCATCCGGTTTTACACCCAATGCAATCTCGTATTGTAAACGGGCATCGTCATACGACTGTGTTCTGAAATGACCGTCGGCCACCACAATTACACTTCGGTATTTTTCGTCGATGGCGCGTTGAGCCAAAATTCCGTCTATTTCCTCAATTTTTTCTTTCGGGTAGTTTTCTTCAGGTTTTAATGTTGAAGCCTCGGTGTAATTTTCCCTCGAAGCAGTATAACTACTTGAAGAGAAGAAGCGATCGGCCTGCATGATTAAACTTGCATACTTTCTATCCAGCTCTTCCTGAGCAGCCTTCGCCGCTGCCAATTCTCTTAATATCCGATCAATTTCATCAATTTGTTGCTGCGGATAGGTTTCTTCCGGTTTGATGTCCAAAGCTGTGCGGTATTCGTTGCGCGAATTTGCGTAGTTCTCTGCTTTAAACAACTCATCAGCACGTGCAATTGCATCAGCGTAATTTTTATCTTTCTCAGCCTGGATGGCTGCTAAACGTGCAGCTTCAGCTTCAGCTGCTTCGCGTGCCAATCTTTCACGAGTTGTTACAATCGAATCGATTTTTGCCAGCTGTTCATCAGGGTAAGTTTCGTCAGTTTTAGCTTGTTTTGCTGTGTTATAAGCTGCAATTGCTGCATCCCAACCTTCTCTATTGAATTCACGGTCGCCTTGCGCAATTGCATCTTCATAAGCTTTTTGTGCAGCCGAAAGTTGTGCTAAGATTGTTCCTATCTCATCAATTCGTTGTTGCGGATAGGTCTCTTCCGGTTTGATATCCAATGCAGCGCGGTATTCGTTTCGAGAGTTTTCGTAATTCTCTGCAGTAAACAACTCATCAGCGCGTGCAATTGCATCAGCGTAGTTTTTATCTTTTTCAGCCTGAATTGCTGCCAATCGTGCGGCTTCGGCTTCAGCTTCTTCTTTTGCCAATCGTTCGCGTGTGGTCACTATCGAATCGATTTTTGCCAGCTGTTCTCCCGGATACGTTTCATCAGCTTTCGCTTGTTTTGCATTGTTGTATGCAACAATTGCAGCATCCCAACCTTCGCGACGAAATTCGCGATCACCTTCTGCGACTGCATCTTCATAAGCTTTTTGTGCTGCCGAAAGTTGTGCGATCAAGTTTCCAATTTCATCAATCCGTTGCTGCGGATATGTTTCTTCAGGTTTAATATCCAGAGCTGCGCGGTACTCGTTGCGTGAATTTTCGTAGTTCTCAGCTGTAAACAATTCATCCGCTCTTGTTATGGCATCGTTGTAGTTTTTATCTTTTTCAGCCTGAATGGCAGCTAAACGTGCAGCTTCGGCTTCTGCCTCTTCTCTTGCCAGTCGTTCACGTGTGGTTACGATTGAATCAATTTTTGCCAGCTGTTCACCCGGATAGGTTTCATCTGCTTTCGCTTGTTTTGCATTATTGTAAGCAGCAATTGCAGCATCCCAACCTTCGCGACGGAATTCGCGGTCACCTTCTGCAACAGCTTCTTCATAAGCTTTTTGTGCTGCTGAAAGTTGTGCCAGCAAGTTACCTATCTCGTCAATTCGTTGCTGCGGATACGTTTCTTCAGGTTTAATATCCAGGGCTGCACGGTATTCGTTACGCGAGTTTTCGTAATTCTCGGCTGTAAACAGTTCGTCAGCACGAGCGATTACATCGTTGTAGTTTTTATCCTTTTCTGCCTGAATTGCTGCCAAACGAGCGGCTTCAGCTTCTGCCTCTTCTCTGGCCAATCGTTCGCGTGTTGTTACAATCGAATCAATTTTTGCCAGCTGTTCTCCCGGATATGCTTCATCTTCTTTTGCTTGTTTTGCGGTATTGTAAGCTGCAATGGCGGCATCCCAACCTTCGCGGCGGAATTCGCGGTCGCCCTCTGCAACAGCATCTTCATAAGCTTTTTGAGCTTCTGACAGTTGTGCGAGTAAGTTTCCAATTTCATCAATCCGTTGTTGCGGATATGTTTCTTCCGGTTTAATATCCAGAGCTGCACGATATTCGTTGCGGGAGTTTTCGTAGTTCTCAGCTGTAAACAATTCATCCGCTCTTGCAATGGCGTGGTTGTAATTTTTATCTGTCTCTGCCTGGATAGCGGCTAATCGTGCAGCTTCGGCTTCTGCCTCTTCTCTTGCCAATCGTTCACGAGTGGTTACTATCGAATCGATTTTTGCCAGCTGTTCATCGGGGTAAGCTTCGTCAGTTTTCGCTTGTTTTGCATTGTTGTATGCAGCTATTGCAGCATCCCAACCTTCGCGACGGAATTCGCCGTCGCCCTCTGCTACAGCATCTTCATAAGCTTTTTGAGCTGCAGAAAGTTGTGCCAGCAAGTTGCCAATCTCATCAATTCGTTGTTGCGGATAGCTTTCTTCAGCTTTAATATCCAGAGCTGCGCGGTATTCGTTGCGCGAGTTTTCGTAATTCTCGGCTGTAAACAGTTCGTCAGCACGAGCGATTGCATCGTTGTAGTTTTTATCCTTTTCTGCCTGAATGGCTGCTAAACGAGCAGCTTCGGCTTCAGCTTCTTCTCTTGCCAATCGTTCGCGTGTGGTTACAATTGAATCGATTTTTGCCAGCTGTTCTTCAGGATACGCTTCATCTGCTTTCGCTTGTTTTGCGGTATTGTAAGCTGCAATTGCGGCATCCCAACCTTCGCGACGGAATTCACGGTCACCTTCTGCAACAGCATCTTCATATGCTTTTTGCGCTGCAGAAAGTTGAGCCAGTAGATTTCCGATCTCATCAATCCGTTGTTGAGGATAGGTCTCTTCTGGTTTGATATCCAAGGCTGCGCGGTATTCGTTGCGGGAGTTTTCGTAGTTCTCAGCTGTAAACAATTCATCCGCTCGAGCAATTGTTTCGTTGTAGTTTTTATCCTTTTCAGCCTGAATGGCTGCCAATCGAGCTGCTTCGGCTTCAGCAGCTTCTTGTGCCAAACGTTCGCGTGTGGTTACAATCGAATCGATTTTGGTCAGCTGTTCATCCGGGTAGGCTTCATCTGCTTTGGCTTGTTTTGCGGTGTTGTAAGCGGCTATTGCTGCATCCCAACCTTCGCGGCGGAATTCACGATCACCCTCTGCTACAGCATCTTCATAAGCTTTTTGAGCTGCAGAAAATTGTGACAGAACAGTGCCGATTTCATCGATACGTTGCTGCGGATATGTTTCTTCCGGTTTAATATCCAGAGCTGCACGATATTCGTTGCGGGAGATTTCGTAATTCTCTGCTGTAAACAATTCATCAGCTCTTGCAATAGCATCGCTGTAGTTTTTATCTTTCTCAGCTTGAATGGCTGCCAATCGAGCTGCTTCGGCTTCAGCAGCTTCTTGTGCCAAACGTTCCTGTTCAGCAATTAAACCATCAATTTTAGTAATCATCTCCGGCGGATAAGTCTCTTCCGGCTTTAATTGTGCGGCTTCGGCAAAAGTTGTTTTCGCCTCTTCGTATGCTTTTCGTTCAAACGAACGATCGGCAGTTGCAATTAAATCACTGTACTCACGATCCAGGCGTGCCAGATCATTTAAAACAGTAGCAATTTCATCCAGTTTGTCCTTCGGATATTGTTCCCGTGGTTTAACGGCCAATGCTTCGTTGTATTTGCCCCGGGCATCCTGGTAATTTTTTAATGCCAGCATATTATCTGCCTGTGCAATAACCTGGTCGTATTGCTGATCGACACCTTGCTGTGCAATAATCCTATCAATTTCTGCAATTCGTTCTGCAACATGTTTATCGCCAGCTTTCAGCTCATTGGCTTTAATGTACAGCGATTTTGCGTTGGGATAACTTTGTGCATCAAACTGTTTGTCGGCCTGACTTACAAACTCGTTAAAGCTGTTTTGCGCATAAAGAATCTGAGTGATCTCTTCCACCCTCTTTTTAGTCCTTGGTTCGTCGGGAACCAAAGCGAGTGCCTGTTCATAGTTCGACAAAGCTTCCGGAAAATCTTCTTTTTTATAGGCCTTATCAGCAGCCGCAATAAATTTATCAAACTCCATCCGGTTAAGAATGGCAGTCATCTCCTTTTTTGTATCCTCAATTCGGCGTGTTGCCCGTATATCATTTGGTTTGTACGACAGTGCATTTTCAAACGAGGTGAGCGCCCTGTCGTAAAACTGCTTCGAAAACATCCGTTCGCCTTCCGACATGGCATCGTCGTAATTATCCTGTTTTTCCTGACTTTTACGTTGTTCGGCCAGCAGTCCATTAATTTCGGCAATCTTTGTTTTTGGATATTGTTCGTTTGGCCTGATTTTCAATGCCTGGTTAAAAAGCCCCAAAGCCTCATTGTACAACAATTCATCGATTGCCTGATCGCCCTGTGCAATCAAATCCTGATAATTACCATTAACACGTTGCTGCTCCTGTAAATCGGCAATTTTTTTAAGCTGATCGTTAACGTACTGATCAAAGGGTTTGATGGATAACGCGCGGTTGTATGAATTTTTAGCTTCAGGTAACTTGCGGCTTGAAAAGTGCAGATCGCCTTCTTTAACCAATTTATTAAAGCGTGCAAGCATGGCCGCATCCAACTCTTCGGCTGCCATTATCAATCCTAAAAGGTCGTTTATTTCAGCAATCCGGTCTTTTGGAAACTGCTCGCTCGGGAAAATCTTACTTGCCGCTTTATAGCCATCCAGCGCCTCTAAAAACTCTTCGTTACTGTATTCCTTTCCGGCCTGTTCCAGCAGTTCGTTGTATTCTTTTCTTAATTCGGCCAGTTCGGCACGTGTTAACCGCGCCATAAAATCGGCATTGGCATCCACTTGCTGCGCTTGAGCAATCGCCTGATAAATCAGCCGCTCAATTTGCGCATCGTTATAATACACCTCCTTCACAAAATTATCAACGCTTGGACTGTAGAATATTTTAAAGATCGTGTTCTCAGCAAACGAATTGTCGATACCCGGAATTTCGGTAAACAAGTTTATGTTTCCCGGAAAAGGTGGAAATTTAGGATCAGCATTTAGCACATCACGGGGAACATCGGTTTCAATTACAATTTTCTGACTAAAATTTCCTTCATGCTGAAAGATCAACTCCCACTTGTGGTTCCAGTTCAACTCAACGTTATATTTCCCATCGGCTCCAACACCATAATTATCAAGCCGAACTCCATCGCGATACATCTGAATGATAGCACCTTCGGGAGATCCTTCCTGCACTGTAATTGTTCCTTCAACTGCTAAACCATTAGCACGTTGAGCCATCGACTGGCCAACACAAAATAGAAATATTAAAATGGTAATTATCCTTGTAAAACCCTGCTTCATATCAATTTGTTAATTAACAAAGAACGAAAATAAAAACAAATAATTATCCAATAAATAAAATGTAGCTTGTTTTTATTTTAAGGCTTGTTTTTTACAAAATGCGCTATTTCTGCGGTTTTTTATTACATTTTTCAACTATAATATGTTATTTTGGCGCCTCATTAATTTATCAGCTCATTTATGACAACAAAACGCGAAGCATCACTTTTTCTGGCATTGTTGCCAATTCTCATTTTAATTGGATTATTAACACTTAACGTATTACTTTTTGACGACACTTTAGCCGGCGCCAACCAGGTTGCGTTGATGTTGGCTGCTGCCATTGCCGGAGTTGTTGCTTATCGTTTGGGCTTTAGCTGGGATAGAATCAGTAATAAAATTGTGTCGACAATCGGATCGGCAATGCCTTCAATATTGATACTTCTATTAATTGGATCATTGGCCGGAACATGGTTGATCAGCGGTGTAGTACCAGCAATGATTTATTATGGTTTGGATATTATCAGTCCTAAACTGTTTTTGTTTACCGCAGTTGTAGTGAGTGCTATTGTTAGTGTAGCCACCGGAAGTTCGTGGTCGACCATTGCAACCATTGGAATTGCCCTGCTCGGAATTGGAAAAGCTATTGGTATTGATGAAGCGGTTGTTGCAGGAGCCATCATCAGTGGTGCATATTTTGGAGATAAAATGAGTCCACTTAGCGATACTACAAATCTTGCACCCGCCATGGCCGGAACCGATCTGTTTACACATATCCGATACATGACATTAACCACCGTGCCAACAATGACTTTGACCCTGATTATTTTTCTGATCATGGGTTTTAACTACGATTTTACGAATACTTCAATAAATGTTGAAGATGTGAAAGTTGCTATCGATGCAACATTTAATACCAGTCCGTTATTGTTCCTCGTTCCGGTGATTCTGATCACAGTAATTATTCTAAAAGTACCGCCACTTCCTTCGTTGTTAATTGGTACGCTTTTGGGAGGATTGTTTGCTGTAATTTTTCAACCCGATATCATAAATTCTATTGCCGGAGAAGTTAACAACTACGGCACGGCATCTTATTATTCAGTTATGCAGGCCATGTTTGGCGATGTTAGCCTCACTACATCAAATGCAAATGTGAATGACCTGCTGAGTACCTCAGGAATGCGCGGTATGCTTGATACGGTATGGCTGATACTTTCGGCAATGGTATTTGGCGGAGTTATGGAATCGGCAGGTTTGTTAAAACGAATTACACAACCTATTGTAAAATATGCGAAAAGTACGGGAAGTTTGGTGGCATCAACAGTTGGAACCTGTATCTTTTTTAACACCACAGCTTCCGACCAGTATATTGCATTGGTTGTACCAGGAAGAATGTACCGAAAAACCTACGAAGAAAAAGGTCTGAAACCCGAAGTATTGAGTCGTACTTTAGAAGACAGTGGAACAATTACCTCAGTACTTATTCCCTGGAATACCTGCGGGGCAACACAATCGCGTGTTTTGGGTGTTGATACATGGTCGTACGCACCTTACGCTTTCTTTAATATCATCAGTCCGTTTATGACCATTCTTTTTGCCTACCTGAATATTAAAATCAGGCGGTTTGCAAAAGGTGAAAAACCAGCAGAGGTAAAAGAAGATTAAAACGAAATAACTTTTTAAAAAGCACAAAAAAAACGCAGCAATAAAACATTGACTGCGTTTTTTTTTATGGTAGAAATTTGAATTACGTTAATCGATTGCTTCGCGGTTGCAATGTGGTTAAACTACCCACTTTAACAGGCATTCCCGATTCTATACTGTTTCGGGCAGCAGTTCCTATCAAAATCGACATTGCTCCATCGCGTGTTCCTGCCAGATGCTGAAATTCATCCTCTGCATCAGGTGTTCTGAAAATATAATCATGTAAGCGTTCATCGCCGCCACCATGGCCACCACGACTGTAGCCTACGTTTATAATTTCCTGTTCGCCCCAGAGTTTATGCAGAATAATTGGCTTGTTAATCTGTTCCTGATTTCCGCTCTGATCCATTTCAGCACGGTGCATGTCTTCCTGCGATATTTGTACGTCTTCCAGGTAAGGAACATCCAAAAATGCTTCAATACGACCTTCGGTGCCGTTAAATGCAACACGCCAGCCTTCCCATGGCGAATAAGTTGTAAGCATGTAATTCAGATAAACGTTATTGGCATATTTTACATTCACATTCATTTTATCGTAAATGTTGATTTCGGGCCGGAACAAACAATTATCGCGGATGTAACCATCGTATTGTTCGTGTTTAGCATACAGGTTGTATTCCGTTGGACTTTGGGTAATATCCCAGAAAAACGGACAACTGTCCTTTTCATCGCACGAACGGCAGTTTACACCACTTTTCTCTCTACGGTTTCCATAAAACTCTAAATCTCCCTTGGCATAAACTTCATCCGGATCGGAATCGATCCACCAGTTTAGCAAATCGAAATGGTGCGTAGCTTTGTGAATCAATAAAGTTCCGCTCCACTCGCGTTGCCCATGCCAACGTCTGAAATACGACGCTCCGTGACTGGTATTCAACATCCACGAAAAATCAACGGAAACAAGTTTTCCAATGGTATTATTCATTAGCAACTCCTTGATTTTGGTGTTGTACGGACTCCAGCGATAGTTAAAACCTACAATCACTTTTCGTTTGTACCGTCGCTCGGCATCAAGTATTTCCTGGCACTTGTCTTCATCGGTGGTAAGCGGTTTTTCGGTCAGCACATCAACTCCGTTTTCCAGCGATTTAACAATGTATTGGTGATGCGTGGCATCAGGCGTAGTTACAATGATTAAATCGGGCGATTGCTCACCTATCATTTCATCAAAATCGGTGTATGTTTTGCAGTTCTTATCTACTCCGATAAAATCGGCAGCATATTTTACACGGCCCGGATTTATATCTACCAAAGCAACAAATTCTAAAATATCAGAATAGTTGTCGACCAGACGTTTGCCCCAAAAACTGTTTCCGCGGATTCCGGTACCCACCAAAACCATTTTTAGTTTTTCACCTTCGGATAAAACAGCAGCTTTTAAAGGATTGGATACTACAGCACCGGCAGCAATTGTGCCAATGGTAGCGAGGAAATTTCTCCTGTTTTGCATGTTATTAGTTTTAAGTTGATTTAGACGAATAAACTTAAAACAATTTGTGATGTCTTCCAAAAAAAAGAGGCCACCCAAAGGCAGCCTCCCATTCATAAACTAATTACTAGACTATCAGGTTTAGTTGTATCCTGGATTTTGTTCTAGCGCGTTATTGCCGGAAAGTGCATCTTGTGGCACAGGGAAACGACGCAAATGCTGCGAATTAGAAGCTTCATGATCCCACCAATCGTCGTTTACAAATTTATTCCAACGGATTAAATCGGTACGACGGCGGCCTTCTCCAAGAAACTCCACCCCCCACTCGTTAAGCATCCTGTAATCGTCTAAATTTGCTGAAGTAACAGGATTTGGATCATTACCATCTTCAAAATTGCGTACGCGAACCTCGTTGATTAAGTCGGCAGCTGCTTGTTTGTCGCCTGCGCGGAACTTACATTCTGCCAACATATAATAAACTTCAGCCAAGCGCATTATTGCGTTATCAGCTCCCCAGCGCAACGATTCGTCGGCAAGGTTTGGCATTGGAGCTTTGACCAAACGAATTCCCGTATTCTCTTCACCGTCGGCCATTGTTGATGGTAACGATGCGATATCAGGATATTCGTCGCCTACTTTTTTGAACGTAGCCACCATGTCAACAAACGAAATCACTTCATCTTTGTATTCCTGGGTTCCGTACGAAGTTCCGTAAGGACTGATTTGATCGCCAACAAGGAACATTCCTTCGTATTTTCCTCCTCCTTTATACAGGTAAGGTTTTTTGCGTAAATCGCCATCATCGAATTTTTCGTATGGATTACCCAGTTTGAATTCGGTATAAATTTCACCGGTTGGTTTACGCGATGGTTGCAGGTGATGACCATTCCAGGCACCGCCATCCAAACCAAAATATTTATACGTTTCGTAGTGGTAGAAACGGTTCCACATCCAGTCGTACTGAAGTTTGTTAAACTCCGACGGAGCCGACCAGATTACTTCAGGCGATTCGTTATTGTAGAAACCCAAAGAACCATACCAATTTGAATCCAATTCGTAATCGCCATATTCTCCGTTAAGAATTCCCTGACAAACTGTAGCACACTCTGAATAACGATCTTCTCCGATATACGATTCAGCATTAAAATACAACTGAGCTAACATTGCCGCAGCCGCTCCTCTTCGAAGTGAACCTTCTTCTTTCTCGCCGGCTACCTTTTTAGGCAACTGCGGAATCGCTTCCAAAAGCAAACTTTCAATATGGTTGAAGGTTTCTTTATCGGTGCTTCTCGGAATATTTTCGCCTTCGTTTGAAGTAAAAATCGGAAGCCCGCCAAAGTAATCGAGGCCACGTAAATAGAAATAAGCAATTAAAGTCTGTAACTGCATCACATGCGACGCTTTGTCTTCATCGGTTAAACCAACTGTGCTGTAGTCAAGATTTTCAAGGTCTTGCTTGGTATCTAAAGCCAATGCAACTCCCATAAGCGTACCGCGCCAGGTTCCCCAAATCCAACCATCATTAATTGTCCACTGGTGATAGTGATAGCGGTAGTTTTCACCACCGTTATACCAGTGAGGACCTTTGGTAGTAATTGCAAACTGGTCGGCAGTCATTTCCTGCAATTGCCATCTGTCTTCCTGAACATACCAGCGTGCGTGGGTAAAAGAGCGGTACAAAGCAGCTTTTACATCCTGCTCTGTTTTAAAGAATGTTTCCGGAACAACGGCCGAGTACCATTCCTCTTCCAGGTCGGTACAAGCCACACCGGTAAACAACAACATGATTAGTAGTAAACTATATGATTTAATTTTCATAACAATTCGATTTAAAGGTTAGAAAGTTAATTGCACACCCAAAGTCCAGGTACGGGTACGTGGATAAATGTTATTATGCCACTCGAAACCGGGATCTAAACCATTTATGTTCGACTCCGGATCCATTCCCGAATAAGACGTAATGGTAAACAGATCTCTTCCGGTAACATATACATTGGCATTTTGCAACCAACTTATATTTCCGGTATCAAAACGATAACGCAATGTCAAAGCTTTCAATTTGATGAAATCACCATCTTCTATCCAGTAATCACAAAGTTCTTTCTCGCCGGTTACGTTTTTGTTTTTCTCAAATGCATCAGCCAAAACGTTTTGCTCTTCAACATTTGGCAAACCGTAGTACATATCGATTGTATTGAACACATCGTGTCCTAACCAACTGGTAAAGAAGGCTTCCATTTCCCAGTTTCTGAAACTAACGGTGTTGTTCCACGACATTTGAACTTTTGGGATTGCGTTTCCAACAAAAGCTTTGTCGTCGTTTGTTTTTGTTTGCTGGGTTACGTCAAACGCATTTCCGTCTTTGTCGTACAACATCCAGTTTCCTTCGTCGGTGAAACCAGCAAAGCGCCATACGTAGAATTTACCAATGTCTTGCCCCGGGAACAAACGAACGGCATTACCCGGAGAGCCGGGAGCAGGAAATCCTACCCTATCCCAATAGGTTTGACTGCCCCAAAGCGACTCCAGAGTAGATTTGTTGTGTGAAATGCGGAATGTTGTAGAATAATCCCAGTTGGCCGCCTTTACAGCATTGTAATTAATTTCAGCTTCCCAACCTTTGTTACGCAAACTTCCAACGTTCATTGTGGTTTTGTCGTGTACTGCAGGTGGCACAGAAACAGAAATATCATAAATCATTTTATCTACCTTACGATCGTATACATCGAATTTACCGGTTAATTTGTTGTTGAAAAATCCGAAATCAACACCGGCGTTAAATTCTTTTTTCTCTTCCCATTGCAGGTCTTTATTTTGGTTATGTGCCGATCCGTAGGTATAAATCCATTCATCGTCAACCAACCACCAGGTATCAGAAGCGTACATACGTGTTGCAGCACCCGGTGAAAAACTTTGGTTACCTGTAACACCATAACCTCCACGAATTTTTAAATCGCTTACAGCAGTCACATTATCCATAAACGACTCGTCACTGATGCGCCATCCGGCCGATACTGCAGGGAAAAATCCCCATTGATTATCGGTGTAGAACTTCGAAGAACCTTCGTAACGTCCGCTAACCGAAAGAATATATTTTTCGCGGAATGTATAATTGGCACGGCCAAAAAACGCGATCAATCTTTCGCGGGGATCTTTCCACGATCCCATTGATGCTTTACCTTCCGAAAGGAATGTTCCTTTTCCCATATCCCAGGCCTCAATTCCGTCAACCGGGAAATCATAGTTCGTCATATCAAAACCATCAGCATTAAACTCCTGGAAACTATAACCAGCCACCGCGTTAATTGAATGCTCTCCGAAAGTGTTGATATATTTTGCCAACCATTCGAAAGTCTTATCCATATTACGACCGTATGCCTGACGTGCGCGACCAGCTCTGGCATTATCCAACGATTCTTTATGCTGCGCCGAATAGTATAAAATATCGCGGTATTCATTTGCGCGATGCGCAATCATAGCCTGGGTACTCAAATTATCGGTGATATTCAATTTTAATGTTACATCACCAAGGAAATTTGTTGAGTGTCCCTGATCTGTGCGCAATTTAATATCGGCCACTGGGTTGTAGTATTCCCAACCACCGGTCCAAACATTGTAACCATGAACTTGTGTATCGTCGTAGGCAGCTTGAGTCGGATTCAGTTTCAATGCCATATTAAAGATACCGTTGTGTGAGCGATCGCTGTTAGTTTTACGATAATCGGCATGCGCAATAATTTCGGCAAAACCATCCATTAACGTAAAGTTGGCGTTGATACGTCCACCCATTTCTTCTCTTTTATCGCCAATTGCAATACCTTCCTGATCGGAAGCCAGGAATGTGGCGTAAATACGCGATGTTTCTGAACCACCACTTAAGTTTATATGATGACGTTGACTAAACGGATTGTCAACAGTCACTTCGTCGTACCAGTCGGTAGAACTTCCGTAATCCGTACCCAAATCGTTGGCAACAAACTCTTCGGCACTCAAAACTTCAGGTTTACGGCGGATGGTTTCTGTCGTGAACTCCGATGTATAAGTCAAACGGATTTTTCCGGCTTTTGCTGATTTTGTAGTGATAAGAATTACACCACCTGCGGCTCGTGTACCATAAATTGCTCCGGCCGATGCATCTTTCAATACGTCGATCGATTCAATATCTTCGCGGCTTACCGAGTTTAAACTTCCACCCGGAACACCGTCGATTACAATAAGTGGTCCCTGTCCGGCCAATACAGAAGCAACACCACGCAATTGTACTGATGTTGAAGCATTCGGGCTGGTACCGTTAGTAGACTGAATACTTAAACCTGTAACTTTTCCCTGCATTCCGATAAGTGGATTTCCTGAACCACCAGGAATCAGATCTTTTGATTTTACAGTTGTAATAGAACTGGTTACTTCTTTTTTCTCCAAAGTACCATAACCCACAACAACTACCTCGTCAACGTTAATTGCGTCGGCAAGCATGGTTACATTTATTTCGGTTTGGCTGCCTACTATTATTTCCTGGGTTTGCATACCCACAAACGAAAACAATAGAGTACCATCAACCGGAACTCCCGGTAACGAATACTGTCCGTCGATATTGGTAACAGTGCCATTCGAAGTTCCTTTTACAACGATGGTTACACCGGGCATTGGATTTCCGTCAGTATCGGTAATTACTCCTTTAACGGTTTTCTGCTGTGGTTTCAGCTCATTACCATTTCCGGGATCATTATCCTTTGTAATTACAATGTCTTTATTAAACACTCTGTATTTCAACCCCGTACCTAATAAAACATCATCCAACACATGTTCTACGGTGGCTTTTGCATAAACTGCATCTACCTTTTTGTAACGTGGCAGGTGTTCATTTTTGTAAAAGATATCGAACTCGGTTTGATCTTGAATGGATTGAAAAACATTCTCAAGACTTGCATCGTGTAGCTGCATATCAATTCGCACTGATTGCGAATAAACGCTGGCCGATGCTCCGACTATACTTATTAGAATTAAAAATAGGGATAGTTTCATAACAAGAAACAGTTTTCTCCCCCTTCTTCTTTCGAAAAGAAAGAGGTGGATTAGTTTTTTTTTCATAGTTTCGCTACGATTTTAATTTATAAATCAAAAAATTACACATGTAATGTTAAACGGGAAGTATGTGGCGTATTTCCCGTTTTTTTTGGACGCATAGGTAGTTCATTTCATAGGCAGTAATGGTATTAGTTAGTTAGTTTTGTAAATAAAATTTGTAACTGCTATTTCAGCTTCACAGTAATGTTGTCGTCATCAATTTTGTAGTCGATTGGCACCAACTCATTAATAACTTCAAAGTGCTGTTTAATTGGTTTATGTTTTCTCAAAACACCTGAGATATATTCGTATTTAAATTCTTCTTTCGAGTAGTCGATTTCAACATCCCACCAACGTTCCATAATCTGGAAAACCTTATCAACCGATTCATTTCTGAATTCGTAGCGTCCTTCGCGCCAGGCCGTGTAAATGTCAAAATCCTTCTCTCCTATTAATACTTCAGCTGTTTCGGTATAAAATGTTGCCTGTTCGCCCGGATACAAATCTTTAAAGAAATTGCCCGAAATGATCTTTACTTTTCCTTCAACCAAAGTGGTTTCAATCATTTTATCTTCTGGGTATTCGCAAATATTAAATTTGGTACCGGTAACTTTTACCGTGTGATTTCCGGTTTTTACCAAAAACGGATTTTTTTCACTCGAAGTAACTTCAAAATAGGCTTCGCCATGCAGGCTGATTTCGCGGTTCTTTTCAGTAAAATCAGATGGAAACGATAGTTGTGAACCGGCATTTAACCAAACGTGGGTACCATCGGCCAAAAACACTTCCTTAATTTGTCCTTTTATGGCTTCAACAGTACGCATTTCGACTTTGCGGGTAGAAACAGAGTCGGTATAGAAATAATGACTTATCCAACCAACACCCAAAGCAACAACCACAATTGCAGCTATTTTAATCAGCTCTTTAAAGAATCCTCGTCTTACTTTCGAGGTTTCTATTCTATTTTGTAATGCAAGCCATTCAGTATTTTCAAGTTCTTTCAATCGGTCAGAATCAATTTCCGCTGCATTCCAAAGATCCTTTTGTTTAAACAGTTTCTTTCTGTTCTCCGGATTTTCATTCAGCCATTTCAGCACTGCAGCTTTTTCTTTATCATCGGCATTGCCTTGAATAAAATGCAGAATAGCCTTATCTGTATTTTCAGTGTTTTTGTCGTTCATTTTTAATAAGAGTATTTTTAGATGAGATAACCCTACCTCTGCTTTTAAATATTTTCAAATTTTAGCAGAAAATAGATGTAAGAGTGGTCTTTAAATTCTTCCTGGAATATTTTGAGGGCTTTTGAGATGTGCTTTTCAACCGATTTTACCGACAACTCGTATTTTTCAGCAATCTCCTTATTTGACAAGCCATTGAATCGGCTTTCGTTAAAAATCTGGGCACATTTTGGAGGTAGTTTCTGGATTGTTTTTTGAATCCGGTCCCTGATTTCAAACTCAAGAACACTTTTTTCGGAATGCTGAAAATAATTTAATTCTTCCTGTTTTAACTTGATCTCGATCTCAGTTAATTTGCCATTTTTTAACCGTTCCTTTTCAAAGTATTTGTAACACCGATTCCGTACTATCGAAAAAAGGTAGGCCGAAAGTGAAGTCTTTATGTCAATGGTTTTCCTGTTTTTCCACAATTCGAAAAAACAATCCTGTAATAAGTCTTTTGCTATATCCTCTTCAACAAATTTACAAGCAAACAAAAACAAAGGTTGATAATAGCTAACGAATAGCTCGTTGAAGGCAGCAGAATCATCCTCTTTAAACTTCCTGAATAATATAGATTCGGGATTAGGTTTCATTAACAGAGAGAAAGTTAGTTTAGTTACAGTTTAGTTTAAGTGCACAAATTTATTCTTTTTATTGAATATGCAAACTGCTTAAAATCTTTAGCTCACCTACTTATCCATTTATGAATAATTCGGATTGTGAACTTAATCACTGCAGTTTTAAGTGTTTTGTTAATCCCATATTTATGAGCTTGTAAAAAACGATGAGAGATTTCTTAAGGGATTTCCATATAAACGATTACATTTGCGACCTAAAGCCGCAATTATTCGAGATTTTTTAGAAAACGATTGAATAAAATAAATCGTTATTATGGAGCAAATTGACTATAATTCAGATTGGCGCAAAGTAGCGTCAACTATCTACAAAAAACCAACCGACTCGAAAATCTACGGTATGGTTGAACTGGACGTTACTGATATTGAAAAGTACATCGCACAAAAAAGAAAAGAAGGCTTAAAAACCACACTTACTTATATCATCACGCTAATTATTGGCAGGGCGATTCGCAACGAAGTACCCGAACTAAACACCTTTGTTAAGGGTTCGAAAATTGCCCAGCGCAAACAGGTTGACGGCGTTGTAAGTGTTTTGCTTGCCGGTGGACAAATGGGTTCGGTAAAAGTTGAAAATGCCGACCAACAAACCATTCAGGAAGTTACTGAAGAAATTGCTGAACATATCCGCCAGTCGCGAAAAGGAAACGAACGCGACGAAATGCAATCGAAAAATATGCTTGCACGGGTGCCATGGCCTTTCCGCAAATGGTTGTTCCGCTTGTATCGTGTACTTACTATTGACTGGGGAATCTCTTTGCCGGGAATCGGTCTTGACTCCAACAGTTTTGGCTCTTATGTGGTTTCTAACATTGGCACCGTTGGTCTCGATACCGGTTACGGTTCGTTGCTTCCATCATCAAATGTGTCGCTTGTAATGATTTTGGGAACTGTTCAGAATAAACCAGCAGTGGTTAATGGGGAAATTGTTCCGCGAAGAATCATGTTGTTGTCAGCTACACTCGACCATCGCGTGGTTGACGGTTCGCACGGAGGACGTTTGTTCCGCCACATTAAATACCTGTTAAAAAATCCACATCTTTTAGAAGAAAAACCTGATCAGAACCTGGCGAAATTTTAGTGTTTCGCTGTTCTGAAATGTTGCTTAACATGTTAAAATAAAATTTCCGTGTACGAACACGGAATACTGATATTTTTGTTTAGTTTTGAAAGCACTTAACTGAGATAGGTATATTTTATCTCTAAATTCAGAACGCTATCGAACTAAATAAACAAATACGTATAAAAGACATTGCCGAGAAAGCGAAGGTTTCAATCGGCACTGTCGACAGGGTTTTACACAACCGTGGCGAAGTAGCGGAGTCTACTAAAAAGAAGATTCTTGAAATTATTGAGGAGCTAAACTACCAGCCCAATATTCTGGCCAGTACACTTGCCTCTAAAAAATCGGCCACGTTTGCCACGCTCCTTCCGCAACCACCGTCGGGCGAAGGTTACTGGACCAAACCTATAAAAGGCATAAACAAACGAATTTCGGAGTTGCCGCAATACGGATTACAAATTGAATCGTTTACATTTAGCCAGTTCGACTCAAAAAGTTTTGTTGAAGAAGCCAATAAAATTTTAGCTATAAAACCCGACGGAGTGGTGCTTGCGCCTTTCTATAAAAAGGAAGCTATGGCTTTTATTAAAGAGCTTGAGGAACAAAACATTCCTTTCGTTTTTATCGATTCGGAAATTAAAAATGCCGGACAACTGAGTTATATCGGACAGAATTCTTACCAAAGCGGACTGGTGTCGGGGAAATTACTCGACCTAATGCTTCCTGATGGTAATATTCTGGTTATTCACTTTGCCAAAGAAATGGATAACCAAAACCATTTGGTACAACGCGAAATGGGTATCCACGATTGGTTTAAGCAAAAAAAGGACAACAACCACGAGCTGTTTACCCTTGAAATTCCGGATACCAACTCCGACGAATGGATGACGGTAGTTGAGAAAAATATCAATGAAAAGAACATCAAAGGAATACTGGTTACCAACTCGAAGGTATTTTATATTGGCCGTTTAATTCATAAGTTACAGTTGAACGACATGAAGGTAATCGGGCACGATCTTCTAAAAGAAAATATTGAATGTTTAAAGAACGACAGGGTTCAGTTTCTTATTTGTCAGCGCCCCGAAGAACAAGGATACAGTGCTGTTAATAAGCTATTCAGGAGTATTGTGCAGAAAAGAAAAATTCAGGAAGAAAGTTACACACCAATTGATATTGTAACAAAAGAAAACGTTGATTACTACAAAGAATTTAAATAAGAACTATGCAAGCATTATCATTTAACGATTTAAAAGGCAAAGTTTGTGTAATAACAGGCGGAGCTGGAGTTTTGGGAACTGCCATGGTTAAAGCCATTGCATCGGTTGGAACTAAAATTGCCATTGCCGACATAAATAAAGAAGTGGCCGACAAAGTGGCTGCAGAGATAGCTGCTGAATCGGGAGCTGAAGTTATTGGTGTAGAAGCCAATGTACTCGATAAAAGTTCGCTCGAGGCTGCAAAAACTGAAATCAACGAAAAACTGGGGCCAATCGATATTCTGATAAATGGTGCAGGAGGAAACAATCCGCAGGCAACCACAAAAGTGGAGACCATTACCGAAGACAACATGGACAAACTGGAGGATACTTTTTACGGTTTGGAAATGGAAGGTTTCGACAAGGTTTTTGCACTGAATTTTAAAGGAACATTACTACCAACAATGGTTTTCACGCGCGATATGTTAACGAATAAAAAAGGCGTGGTACTTAATGTTTCGTCGATGAATTCGTATAAACCGCTTACAAAAATTCCGGCCTACTCGGCGGCAAAAGCATCTATCAACAATTTTACCGAATGGTTGTCGGTTCACCTGGCTAAAGTTGGAATTCGTGTGAATGCAATTGCTCCGGGCTTTTTTATTACCCACCAAAACCGCTTTTTGGTAATGGACGAAAAAACGGACAACTACTCCCCTCGCGGACAAAAAATTGTTGACAATACACCGATGGGGAAATTCGGAGAACCTGAAGATTTGCAAGGCGCAACTCTTTTCCTGATCTCTGATGTTTCGAACTTTATTACAGGTATAGTTATCCCTGTTGATGGTGGTTACAGCGCATTTGGAGGCGTTTAACAGAACAATTTTGATAATACTCTGGCCGGATTCGGAATTCGGCTTCTTTTTGTCAAAATGCCGTTAACGCAAACGATAAAACAGGATGCTTCGGAACAAAAAAACAGAACTAATCTTCATACAAAACGCTATACTATTTTGCAGACAATAAAATCAAACAATATGGAATTAAAACAAAATTGTAAATATGCCATGCTGGTTCCAACAAGTATGGGCACCCGCATCACTCCCGAAAACGGGCAACCGGTTCACTCGAGCGATAAATTTACTTTATATGCGACAAGTGCCGAAACAAATGTTGCCAGCATTGCCTCATTCCTCGGAATGCCGGTTAAAGTGTTAACCACTTTTGTAAAAGACAGTCCGATTGCAAAATTTATACAAAGCAATTTAAAAGCGCGCCACATGGATTACGAAGGTCCTGAAGTGGAGCAGGGAAATCCATGGGGTTACCGCCATCAGATAAACATTGCCGACAGTGGCTACGGAAGCCGCGGACCGCGCGTTTTTAACGACCGCGCCGGAGAAGTTGGCCGTACGTTGAATGTGAAAGACTTCGACCTGGAACGTATTTTTGGCGAAGAAGGTGTTCAGATCGTTCACCTATCGGGGTTGATTGGAGCTCTATCTCCCGAAACAACACAGTTCTGTTTGGAAGTAGCAAGAGCCGCAAAAAAATATGGTACAAAAATCTCGTTCGACCTTAATTTCAGAGCATCATTCTGGAAAGGCCGCGAAGAACAACTTCGAAAAGACTTTACCGAAATTGCTTCTGTTTCTGATATTCTTATTGGTAACGAAGAAGACTTCCAGCTTTGTTTTGGCATTGAAGGCCCGGCAGCCGGTGGCGAAGGATTGAATGCAAAAATTGACGGTTTTAAAGGACTTATCACTCGCGTAAAAGAGACCTTCCCAAATGCGTCGGTTTTTGCCACAACACTTCGCGAAGTTATTAGTGTAAACGAACACCTTTGGGGAGCCATTATGCTTGAAGGCGACAACTGGCATGTAGTTGAACCGCGTACCATCCGCGTACTCGACCGCATAGGCGGTGGAGATGGTTTTGTTGGCGGAATGTTATATGGAATTCTGAAAGACTGGGAACCTGAAAAATGGCCACAATTTGGCTGGGCAACCGGTGCACTGGCTACCACATTTTTAACCGACTACGCACAACCTGCCGACGAAGAACAGGTTTGGAGTGTTTGGGGTGGTAATGCGCGCGTAAAACGCTAATCATTTTAAATTAAAAATTTGATCAGATGATATATTTCGAAAAAGGTTCTACTGAAACAGCACTAAATGGCGAAGACCTGAGAAACGGGCTGTTTGAGGCCTTCGAAAAAATGGGAGCCAAACAAAAAGTTTTGGCTATACCGCCGGATTACACCCGTCTACCTTCTCGTGCCGGCGAACTCACCGAATTTACCTGGGAATATTTTGGTGAACGCCTAACTGATGTCCTTCCTGCATTGGGAACACACACGCCTATGACGATGGAACAGATCAGTCATATGTTTGGGAAAATGCCAACCGAACTGATTCGTGAGCACGACTGGCGAAACGATGTAATTACTTTGGGCACCATTCCCGCTGAGTTTGTAAAAGATGTTTCAGAAGGTGCGGTTGATTATTCGTGGCCGGCACAGGTAAATAAAATTCTGGTTGAGGGCAACTACGACCTCATTTTATCAATTGGTCAGGTTGTGCCACACGAAGTGGTTGGAATGGCCAATTACAATAAAAATATTTTTGTAGGAACCGGTGGTGCCGAAGGCATTAACAAAAGCCATTACATTGGTGCAGCCTACGGAATGGAGCGAATGATGGGCCGTGCCGACACACCTGTTCGCAAGGTCTTTAATTATGCCTCGGAGAACTTTTCAAATCATCTGCCAATTATTTATGTACAAACAGTTGTTGGACTAAATGATGATGGAAAGCTGCAAACCTACGGTCTCTTTATTGGCGACGATTTTGAAGTATTTGATAAAGCAGCTAAACTTTCGCTCGAGGTTAACTTCGAGATGGTTGAAAAGCCAATAAAAAAGGCTGTGGTTTGGCTCGATCCAACAGAGTTTAAAAGTACCTGGCTGGGCAACAAAAGTATTTACCGCACTCGTATGGCATTGGCCGACGGTGCAGAACTAATTGTTTTAGCTCCTGCATTGAAGGAATTTGGTGAAGATCATAAGATTGATGAGTTAATTCGGAAATACGGTTACTTTGGTACGCCGCACACCTTAAAACTGGTAAAAGAAAACGAAGACCTGCAGAACAATTTGGGGGCAGCAGCTCACTTAATTCACGGATCTTCCGAAGGTCGTTTCAATATCACTTATTGCCCCGGAAAAGGTGAAGGAAACATCACCCAACAGGAAATTGAAAGTGTTGGTTTTAACTATGGAGATTACGACGAGGTAACTGCAAAGTATGATCCAAAAAAGCTCAAGGACGGCGTTAATATTATGCCTGATGGTGAAGAAGTATTTTATATTTCAAATCCGGCAATCGGACTGTGGGCCTATCGCGAAAGGTTTGATTATTAATAAGAAAATCAACAGCAAAATTGAATAATTCAAGTAAGAAAAAAAGCATTAACTGGGGAATTATCGGCGTTGGCAACGTTACCGAAGTAAAAAGCGGTCCGGCTTTTTATAAAGTCGAAAACTCAAAACTGGTTGCTGTGATGCGCCGAAATTCGGAAAAAGCCGAAGATTACGCACGCCGCCACAACATTCCCAAGTGGTACAGCGATGGATCGGCGTTAATCAACGATCCCGACGTAGATGCCGTTTATATTGCCACTCCACCCGACACGCATGCGTCATATGCCATTGAAGCATTAAAAGCCGGGAAACCGGTTTATGTTGAAAAACCAATGGCGCGACATTATGACGAATGCCAGGAGATGCTTAAGGTTTCTGAAGAAACAAAAACGCCATTATTCGTGGCCTATTACAGACGAACGTTACCCGCTTTTTTGAAGGTAAAAGAACTGATTGAAAACGGCAGTATTGGCAAACCGTTAATGGTTAATATTAAACTGTACAAGCAGGCCGCAGAAGCCAATCAAAAACCGGAGGAGATGCATTGGCATGTTTTTCCGGAGGTTGCCGGAGCCGGACATTTTTTCGATTTGGCATCGCATCAATTGGATTACCTCGATTTTGTTTTGGGAAAGATTACTGAAGTAAAAGGACAGGCAGTTAACCAGGCCGGCCTCTACCCCGCCGAAGATACCGTATCAGGTACATGGAAACATGAATCGGGAGTTGTTGGCACCGGAAGCTGGTGTTTTGTAGCTGACGAAAATTCGGTTGAAGATTCTATTCAGATTGTCGGAGAAAAAGGCGAAATTTGTTTGCCTTGCTTTACGCATGGCGATGTGATAGTAAAAAACCAAAAAGGAACTGAAAAACTAAGTTTTAATAATCCACAGCATATCTCGCAAAACCTGGTTGAACAGGTTGTAAACGAATTATTGGGAAATGGCAATTGTGTAAGCACCGGTGAATCGGCAGCCCGCACAAGTTGGGTACTTGACGAGATGGTAAAAGATTATTACGGGAAACCACAATAGGCACATTAGAGCACATTAGTTATGATAACTCAAAAAATTGTAAATGCTATAACATACGATGTAATTGGATGTGCTATTGAGGTTCATAAAGAATTAGGCCCTGGACTCTTGGAAAGTGTTTATGAAAAGTGTCTTGCTCATGTGTTACAAGAAAATGGGATGAAAGTAGAGTGCCAAAAGAAAGTTCCTATAAATTTTAGAGGTTTGGAACTTGATGCTGATTTAAGATTCGATATTTTGGTGGAAGATTTGATTGTTCTTGAATTGAAGGCTGTTCAGGAAATTCTCCCCATACATGAAGCGCAACTTCTAACCTATTTGAAACTTTTAGAAAAGCCGAAAGGAATTTTGATAAATTTTAATTGTACCAACATTTATAAAGAAGGACAAAAAACATTCGTAACAGAACACTTTAGGAATTTACCGAAAGGAAACTAATGATACCTATTGTGTCTAATGTGGTGAAATATGAAAGTTATAATCGATAACAAAATACCATACATAAAAGGTGCACTCGAACCTTTTGCTGAGGTCGTTTATCTCCCGGGAAGTGAGACCACTCCTGAAGTTGTAAAAGATGCCGATGCAATTATCACGCGGACAAGAACCATTTGTAACCGAAAACTGCTTCGGGGATCGAAAGTAAAATATATCGCAACGGCAACCATTGGTTTTGACCACATTGATACGGATTATTGCAAGGAGGCCGGCATCGAGTGGACAAACGCTCCCGGCTGCAATGCTGAAAGTGTAAATCAATACATAGCTTCTGCGCTGTTCTCATGGTCGATGCGCAAACGAACTGACCTCGCCGGATTAACAATCGGAATTGTTGGCGTAGGAAACGTAGGCAAACGTGTTGAAAAAACCTGCAGAATATTGGGAATGAACGTCCTGTTAAACGACCCGCCACGTGAGAGAGCCGAAGGAAGTGAAAACTTTGTTGCGCTGGAAACGATTCAAAAAGAGGCAGACATTATTACTTTTCATGTTCCCTTAAACATGACCGGTGATGATGCTACATTTCATATGCTGGATGAAGACTTTTTGCAAAACCTCAAAAAAAATCCATTGATTATAAATTCGTGTCGAGGAGAGGTTTGTGATTCAGAAGCAATATACAACGCTATTGAAGCCGGTGACATTAAGGGATTCATCGCCGATTGCTGGGAAAATGAACCGGATATAAACCTTGACCTGTTAAACCTTTGCGAATACGGCACGCCACATATTGCAGGCTATTCAAAAGACGGAAAAGCTAACGGCACAAAAATGAGTGTTCAGGCCATCAGCAGATTTTTTGGTTTGGGAATTGACGAGTGGGAACCAACTAACATCGAGGAACCAGCAACTACCACCATCGAAATCGATGGCAGCCAACGTCGCGAATATTCTATTTTGGCTGAAGCCATTTTAAGCACCTACGACATTGAAAACGATGACGATGATCTGCGCGATGCGCCGCTTAAATTTGAGCAGCTGCGTGGCGATTATCCCGTTCGGCGCGAATTTGCCACTTACACCATCAATGCAAAAAATATAGAGGAGGACACCCTGAATAAACTAAAAGAATTAGGATTTAAGATTCAAACGAAATAGTTAAACAAAACCTGTAAAAACTGGTTTTGTTACTACAATTACAAAATTCAAAATAAAAAAAATAAAGAATATAAAAATGAAAAAATTAGCAGACATTGGCTTGATTGGGTTGGCCGTTATGGGCGAAAACCTCGTGCTCAACATGGAAAGCAAAGGCTACACCGTGGCGGTTTATAACCGTACGGTTGAAAAAGTTGACAAATTTGTAAATGGCAGAGGAGCCGGTAAAAACTTTATCGGAGCTCACTCGATTGAAGATTTTTGTGCCTCGCTTGAAAAGCCACGTAAAGTTATGATGCTGGTAAAAGCAGGTCAGCCGGTTGATGACTTTATTGATATGGTTATCCCCTATCTTGAGCCGGGTGATATAATTATCGATGGTGGTAATTCGCACTTCCCCGACACTATTCGTCGTACAAATTATGTTGAAAGCAAAGGTCTGCTATACATTGGAACTGGAGTTTCCGGTGGTGAAGAAGGTGCATTAAAAGGTCCTTCGATTATGCCGGGCGGATCGCCTGAAGCATGGCCTCACGTTAAAGAAATTTTCCAGGCTGTTTCTGCCAAAGTCGAGAGTGGCGAAGCTTGTTGCGACTGGGTTGGCGAAGGCGGTGCCGGCCACTTTGTAAAAATGGTGCACAACGGTATTGAATACGGCGATATGCAGATTATTACCGAAGCTTACCAGCTGATGAAAGAATTGCTGGGAATGAGCAACGATGAAATGCACGAGGTATTCAAAAAATGGAACGAAGGTATTTTAGATAGCTACCTGATTGAAATTACACGCGATATTTTAGGTTACAAAGACGAGAATGGCGAAGAAACCGTTGAAATGATCCTCGACACTGCCGGGCAAAAAGGAACCGGAAAATGGACAGGTATTTCTGCTCTTGATCTTGGAATTCCATTAACACTTATCGGCGAGTCGGTTTTCTCAAGATGTTTATCGGCACAAAAAGATTTGCGTGTGCAGGCATCAAAAGTAATCTCAGGACCAAAACCTGAATTTAATGGCGACAAACAACAATTTATCGACGATATTGAAAGTGCATTATTAGGTGCAAAAATAATTTCGTACGCACAAGGTTACAACCTGATGATGGAAGCTGCCAGCGAACACGGCTGGAACCTGAATTACGGTGGAATTGCTTTGATGTGGCGTGGAGGTTGTATTATCCGATCGGTATTTCTTGGAGACATTAAGAAAGCGTTTGATAATAATCCGGAACTGCCAAACTTATTGCTCGATCCATTCTTTAAACAAAAAGTTGAAGAAGCCCAGGCAGGATGGCGCCGTGTTTGTGCAACTGCATTATCAAATGGTATTCCGGTACCTGCATTAACATCGGCACTGTGTTACTTCGATGGATTCCGCAGCGAACGTTTACCTGCTAACTTACTTCAGGCACAACGCGATTATTTCGGGGCGCATACCTACGAAAGAGTGGACAAACCACGTGGCGAATTCTTCCATACCAACTGGACAGGCCGTGGTGGCGACACAGCTTCGTCGACTTACAACGCGTAAAAGTTTTAGTGATATAATAAAAAAAGGAAGCAATTGCTTCCTTTTTTTATTACTAAAGATTTATCATTGCTTTAATTGCTCCAAACTTATAGCCTTCAACTACATCAAAAGCCACCGGGGTTTCTTCAAGGTTAAACTCGTGGGTAACCATTTTCGAAACCTGTACTTTACCTGAAACCACCAGGTCGATCGCATCCTCAACACAATGATTTTGCCTGCGTACATTAATTATTGTAAGCTCTTTGCGACGCATCAAATCCATGTTAAAAACATATTGGGCGTCCGGTGGAATTCCAACCAAAACAAGTTTTCCTCCCGGTTTCAGAATTTTTATGGCATTATCAACTGCCTGCTGATCGCCACTCGCTTCAAAAACAATGTCCATCAACAGTTCTTCCTGTTTTTTTACTGCAGCTTCAACATCATCCCGGTTGGGATTAACCAACCACGAAGCACCTATTTCTTCTGCCCTGTCCAAACGATAATCCAGAGGTTCTATCATTCCAATATTCGGTACACCATCGGCGAGTAATTTCATTAAAATACTCAAACCAATTGGGCCGGCTCCCAAAATGGCTGTTGATGATTCTTTATGCTGCATTTGGGCAAGTTTGACGGCGTACACTCCTATCGATAAAGGTTCGATCAACGCTGCCTGCATAGCATTTAGTTGGTCTGAAACCGGAATACACGTGTAAGATGGCATAACGATAAATTCCGATAAACATCCTTCCAATTGTCCGGGGCAGCCTAAAAACTTATTGTTTCTGCAGGTATGAGGTCGTCCCGCTAGACACTGATCACAAGTTCCGCAATGAACGGACGGATCGACAACAACAAGATCGCCAACCTTTACATTGTTAACATCTTTACCTACTTCCACAATTATACCTGAACACTCGTGCCCAACAGTAAACGGATATTCAACCACCTGCGAGCCAATGTTACCTTCAGCGTAATAATGAATATCCGATCCGCAAACACCAATTGTCGATAGTTTTATTTTTACATCCTGTTCGCTTGTTAACACCGGATCGGGCACTTCGGTTAGTTTCATTTGTCGGATTCCGGTTAATACAACTGCTTTCATTTTTCAGATGTTTATCTTATTGATTTTTGAATTTCATTTTTCTCTCCTAAATACGATCTAAATATTCCCCGCCACACATTTATTATCCATCACCACTTCCCTTGCAATTTAAAACTATTCATTATGATTTAACGCCATAAAAGGAAAATTTTAATGGTTTTTCTCGTTGCTCTCTGAAACTCCGTATATTGGAGATATGATACAATGCAAAGATATCTGTCTGGCTTTTAACGAGAAGTCCATATTTACGAACTTTAACGCAAAAATTAAAGCTGGTGAAAACGTGTGTATTGGAGGTGCTTCCGGAAAAGGAAAATCCTCGTTGCTAAACCTGTTTCAGGGATATGTAATTCCACAGTCAGGTTCTATAAGTGTTGCGGGCAAAAATCTAAGTCCAACGACGATCAAAGAAATCAGGGAGCAAATAATGTATGTTCCTCAAAACATCCATCTACCTGTTAAAAACGGGTCTGCACTGGCTGATTTGATGGGGATTCAGAAAAAGTTGCCCAAAATAAAACAGGCACTGACACAACTGGGATTAACTGAAGACTTTTTAGAGAAAGATTTTATGAAAATAAGCGGAGGGCAAAAACAGCGTATTGTAATTGCCGTCTGTTTAGGACTCGACAAAAACATACTATTAATGGATGAACCTACTGCGTCGCTTGACGACGACTCCATTAATCTACTAATTAAAACCATTGGCAACTTAAAAGATAAGACTATTGTTTCTGCTTCGCACAACCAACAGTGGGCAGAAAGTTGCGACCGTATAATTGAACTATGAACACCATCATCGATATCAACCTTAAAGAACTGGCTATTGGAGCTTTTCTGTTGGTCATTCCGATCGTATTTTTTTACATCTACCGGATTAAATTGGTAAAAGATGTACTTATTAATGTTATTCGAATGGTCGTTCAACTTGGTCTTGTGGCACTCTATCTCGAATTTATTTTCGAGTTAAACAACGCCTGGATCAACTCTATTTGGGTGCTGGTTATGATTGTTGTTGGCGTGCTGACTGCAATAAACCGAATAGGATTAAAAACAAAGTATTTCGTTTTGCCATTTTTTATTGCCGGCCTCACATCCATTCTGATTATAGATACATTTTGCCTTGGGTTTATCTTAAAACTCGACTACGTTTTTGATGCCCGCTATTTTATACCGATTACAGGAATGATTTTGGGGAATGCACTAAATCACAATATTGTCGGGCTGAACACTTACTTTAGAGCGCACACCGAAAAGCGGGAACTTTACCGTTTTTTGCTGAGCAATACAGGTAATCAGCAGCTTGCTGTTCGCCCGTTTATTGAAGAGGCTGCAAAAACCGCCCTCAATCCAATGATTGCAAATATGTCGGTAGTAGGATTGGTTACGCTTCCGGGAATGATGACCGGACAAATCCTGGGAGGTAGTCAACCTGCCGTAGCGATAAAATATCAGATAATGATTATGATCGCCATTTTTGTTGGATGCACCATCAACATCTTTCTAAGTATAATTTTCACCAATAAGATCATATTTAACGAATACGGAAATATGAAAGACGGCTTGGTGAAGGAAAATGGACTGAGGTTAAAAAAGCCTTCAAAACACAGATTAAAACATTAGATTTTTAAGGCAAAAAGTAGTAGATGTTGATTGACATAACCTTTAAAACATTTATTAGTACAAACATGATTTTTATCAGATAATTGAAAAATGAGTATTTTTCGAATAATCCATCAACTTATTTAAAAATTTTCGAAACTATTATAAAACATATTGCTAAACTCGTAATTACTGACAATCAACACACTAAATAAATTACACGAGCATATTTTAACAAACATTAATTAATTTTAAAAAATACTTAAGGTTTGAGTCATTTTTATATTATATTAGCATCGCCTTAATGAATAAAACGAATTAGATACTTATTAGAACTAAGAACTACCTTTTCTCTATTAGACCAATAAGTTTTCTGATCTAACTAAACTAGACTATGAACAATCGGGTTATCAGCAAAAGATAACCCGCTTTTTTTTGTCCGTACTTTTAATCAGACTAATTTTTTCAGCAAACGTTTAAAACGGAAATAGAATAATATTCCGGCAGTTCCCAAGCCAACCAGATAGCCCAGCCATATTCCCTGAGGGCCAATGTCAAAAAGAAAAGCCAAAACATAACTTGTTGGAATACTTATAAAAAGATAGGCAATAAAAGATATCAGCATTGGTTTGGCTACATCGGCCATTCCTCGCAGCGAACTTTGCATAACCACCTGTAAACCGTCGAATAACTGAAATACAGCCGCAATAATCAGCAAACCAGCCGCAACTGCTATTACCTCCGGATCGGTAGTGAACAGGTAAGGCAACCACTTTCGTGCAAGTATAAATGTCAATACTGATAACGACATAATTCCTAAAACCAGATGAGTTGAAGCATATACAGCTCTTTTTAACGAAGTGTAGTCTTTCTCCCCCATTTGATGACTTACCCGAATGGTGTTGGCTTGCGATATACCCAATGCTACCATATACGATAAAGTTGCCAGCCCAAGTGCGATCTGGTGTGCAGCCAGTGGCGTTTCTCCCAACCAGCCCATCATTACAGCACCTATTGCAAACGCTGCAACCTCAACAATTAGCTGAAAACCGATTGGTATTCCCATCCGAAGCAAGGCTTTAATATTCTCCTTTAAAATAGATTGATGGTGTGCAAAAACGAAATATCGCCGGTAACGGTTGTTCCGCAGAATAAACCAGGCAAATAACAACGGCATACAAATGCGCGAAATAAGCGTTCCGATTCCAGCCCCCATTAGCCCCATTTGAGGGAAACCAAATTTTCCAAATATTAGAACGTAGTTTACCAGAATATTAATCACATTGGCGGTTAGCGTAATCTGCATGGCAATTTTTGTGTTCCCAATCCCTTCGAAAAACTGTTTTAACGAGAAGAAAAACATAAATGGCAAATACGAACTACAAAGTAAAAGAAAGTATGGCCGTGCCAGGTGTAATACATTTTCGGGTTGCCCCATATAAGGAAGGAAGAAATAAATACCGAACATTAAAACCATTAAAACAGATGATGCAATAAAGTGTGTGAACACACCATTTTTTAGCCATTTAATTGCTTTATGAAGTTCGTTTTGTCCGTAGGCTCTTCCAACCAGAGGAGTAAGTCCCATGGTAATACCCATTCCAAAAACCATCCCAATCACAAATATGCTGTTGGCGAACGAGGCCGCAGCCAACTCGGTTGTACCAACATGCCCCACCATCATATTATCGGCAAGCGAAACAGTTACCTGCCCAATTTGCGACAAAACAATTGGTAGTGCCAGAGTCAGGTTACGTCTGTAAAATGGAATATAGTCTTGAAATTTCACGCGCCAAAGATACTTTTTTATTTGTGCAAATTAACGAAGTCAGAAAAGGAGGAATAACAACCGCTTGTGGGTTGGATTACAACGAGAACCAGTAGCTAAACTTAATCATAAAAGCATTTTCGGCACTGATTTTACGAATGTCTTTGAAACTATCGAGTAATGAAGAATTATAAGCTTCCTGATACGCACTGCGATTATGACTCCAGACAAAATAAAACGTCGATCCGGTTTTATATTCCCAGCGCGCTACAAAATTCGATCTGAATTCCTGAAAATTGAAATCAAAATCGTACGATGAAAAATCATGATACACATTGCCATCGTTGTCTGTTAAGTAATTTCCGTCGCGCGATAAAAACTCAAAGCGTTGATTTAAATCCTTGGCTTTCGAGTCGTTTACTCGACGGTAGTCAACATATTTCCCTGAAGAAACATAAGGACTTCCATAATATTGCAGCGACAACTCGGGAGTGATAAAATACTCCGCTCTAAACGTGGTATAGAAAGTTTTGCGATCGAGATTTCCTACCACATATTCGGAATTGCCATTAACACTCGAACGGCGTAAATACTGGCTATTATCCTGCTCGTTTACAAAAGTAGAACTCGACGAGAGCATAAAACGGGTACTTATTCGCCAATCCATTTGAAAATTATAGCTGTTTTCGAGTGTAATATCATCGGCCGATCGTGAGAAATCGGTCATAAATCCAACAAAAAAGTCGCGCTGCGCATTCGTTTGAACAGAAGCCGCCAAACGATTTCGGTTGTCAATTCGTAAAGATGGTCCACCACGTAAACGCCTCGTATCAATTTCGTTTAAATATTTATACACTGCCAGATTAAAGCGCCAGTAATTCTTAAATCGTAAGGCTGTGGTAAAACTAAAATTATCCCTCAGGTTGTCTCCGTTAAAGGTCCAGTTATGACCTTGTGCCAAGCGGAACGAGTAGTTTAACAACAGTCCTTTTGGTTTATTTACAAGGTATTGTATCCTTGCATTCTGGTCGATATAATCGGCCTGACGCAGGTAACCAACATCATTTAAATCGACACCCGGCGAACGCCATTCTACATCTCCTGTAATTCTTAGTTTTCCGCTTCGTTTACCACCGGCCAGTTCTCCTCCCCAACCACTTAAACTGGTTCTGGTCGGATCATATTCGAGGTAGCTCGCATCTTCACGCTGAAAATAATGACGCGAATTTCGTTGCAATCGTGCAATCGACTCCTCGCTCCCGCTTATTCGGGAAGTAAATCCTTTTGCAGCAACGTAATATTTGCGGTTCTTCCAGTTGTGTTCAAAATCCAAACCACCAACAAGTGAATTATCGGTTAAAAATTCAAGATTTTCGTCTTTAATATTCCGAATCGATGAAGTAACAATTCCACCTAAAACCGTACTTCCTTCATTAAAATCCTGTTTCACACGGGCAATCGAATAATTGGAAAAAGGCTCAACAGCTTCCTTAATAGTTTCGTCTGCGGTTTTTATGGTAGCTGTTTCCCGGGCAGTCATACTGTTTACCAGCCCCAGCGAAAAACCCTTTTTATTTTTTCCGGTAAGTTTTAATGCATTGATAATTGAGGTGTTCTCAGGCATCTCGAAACTTTCGTATTCATCGTAATAGGGTTCGTAACTTGGCGCATGACCTATTCGACGCGAATAGAAAAGCATATCGTGACCGGAGTTATATTCCAAAATACTGTTACCTTCTAAAAAGAATGGTCGTTTTTCGTCGTAAAATACTTCATACGATGTCAGGTTCAGTTCTGAAGGATCTGCCTCAACCTGCCCAAAATCAGGATTAAAAGTATAATCGAGTGTAAAATTCGAAGAAACACCAATCTTACCATCTACGCCGAATCCAAGATTTGTTTTATCATCCGAGTTCGGAAAATACTGACTGCTGGCATATGGCATTATTTCAAAATTACGTTTGTATGGAATGTTTTCTATTCCGCGCAATTCGCCAAAAATATACACCATTGCCGGGGCATCAACCGGAATTAGCTTCCATTGGCTTTCTTCACTCAAACGATAGACATAGCGCCAAATGTGCATTCCCCAAACGTGTTCGTCTACGTTGGCAAAACGTATCTGGGTAAATGGCACCCGCATTTCGGCATACCAGGCCGAATCGCCAAGCGATGTTTTTCCATCCCAAACAGCATTCCAGTTAAAATCCCAACCGTATTCGCCCATGTGCATCAAATCAACTTTTTGCCCTGCAGAGGTAAGGTTAAATTCAAATGCAGTTTGTTTATCCTGGTACGAATCCAGTGCAATACCGGCAATGTCGCCGTTTAGTTCGTCGCGCCGCCCAAGTATTGGATCCATTTCTTCAGGTTCGTTATCATGTGCGACAATGGCAAAATAGAGGTACTTATCGTCGTAAAGAATTTTAATCTCGGTTTCCTGCGACGGTGCTATAGCCTGATGTGGCTGCTGTTGAATAAAATCTCCGTCCCATGTTCCAATCTTCTGCCAACACTCGTCATCCAATTTCCCGTCAATCTTCGGAGCCATCGATGTCCGTGTGGCATAATACACCCTTTTCATGCTGGCATAATGATTCACCAACGAATCATCCGACAGGGTATAATCATAATCCTGTGCTCGAACTACAAACACCAAGGAGGTAATAAATAGAAAGGTTAGCGTTATTTTAGACAGCATGATTGGTATTAAATTCGATCAAAAATAAACAATATCATAAAATAAAAAAACGCTTATCATAAAAAATATAATTTTAGACTCAATGCTTTTGTAATTCAAATTCCAACTTCCCAAAAGCGATTTAATACGCACTTTTTTAGATTTATTAACAAATAAGCGATTCATTCATTTTGATCTACGACTAACTTCAGGCCTAATTCAGCTACGCGTAAACAATTTTTAAATAACAGAGTTATTATTTGCAGAAATTAAGATGACTTAAACTTATATTGATTTCCTATTTTATGAATAAAATCAAAAAGATTCTGATCGCAAACCGGGGCGAAATTGCCATTCGGGTTATGCGTACCTGCCGGGAACTTGACATTGAAACAGTTGCCATTTACTCTGAAGCTGACAGAACATCGTTACATGTGCGTTATGCCCATGAAGCGTATTATGTAGGCAAAGCTCCTTCGAGCGAGAGTTACCTAAACGTTGACAAAATTATAGAAATTGCCAAGGCAAGTGGCGCCGATGCCATCCATCCGGGTTACGGATTCTTATCGGAAAATGCTGCATTTGCACGACGTTGTACCGATGAAGGTATCATTTTTATTGGTCCTTCTCCTGAAGTAATTGTCCAAATGGGTGATAAAATTCAGGCGCGTGATGCAATGACCGCAGCAGGAATTCCGGTTGTTCCGGGAACCGATGGTGAGATTAAATCGGAAGATGAAGCTTTGGAAGTGATAAAAACCATTGGCCTTCCGGTAATGATAAAAGCATCAGCCGGTGGTGGTGGTAAAGGGATGCGTTTGGTAAAGAACGAATCGGAAGTGGTATCTGCAGTTCGTGCAGCACGCTCTGAAGCTAAATCGGCCTTTGGCGACGATGCTGTTTATATTGAAAAGTACATCACTTCGCCGCACCACATTGAGTTTCAGATTTTGGCCGACCAGCATGGAAATACCGTTCACCTTTTCGAGCGTGAATGCTCCGTTCAGCGCCGTCACCAAAAAATGATTGAGGAAACTCCTTCGCCGTTAATGACGCAGGAACTCCGCGACGAAATGGGAAAATCAGCGGTTGAAGCTGCAAAAGCAGTAAATTATGTAGGTGCCGGAACCATCGAGTTTTTGGTGGACAACGATCTGAATTACTATTTCCTTGAAATGAATACACGTTTGCAGGTGGAACACCCAATTACAGAACGTGTTACAGGCATCGATTTGGTAAAACAACAGATTTATGTTGCCGAAGGTCGTGGACTGGAATTTGGGCAAACTGATCTTAAGCAAAAAGGTCACGCTATTGAATGCAGGGTGTATGCCGAAGATCCGGACAACAACTTTATGCCTAGTGCCGGTAAAGTTTATAAAATTTCAGCACCACTTGGCCTGGGAGTGCGTACTGATGGTTACGTTTACGAGGGTTATGAAATTCCAATCTATTACGACCCGATGATATCGAAATTGATCGTTTGGGGAAAAACAAGAGATGAAGCCATTGCCCGAATGCGCAGGGCGCTTTACGAATACAAAATTACCGGGGTAAAAACTTCGATAAAAATGTTGGAACGTGTAATGAACAATGAAAATTTCATTGCAGGAAATTACGACACCCATTTTATTGAGAAGAACCAGGAGCAGTTACTTTCTAAAAGTGCGAAAGACAATCCTGAAGACATGGTAATAATTGCTGCATTTATTGACTATCTCGACAAGTTAGGCAATGCAACGGCAACAACAAAAGAGTTCACTCCGGCACAAAGCCGCTGGAAAAAAATCTCGTACGTAAATCATTTTTAAACAAAAATTATGGCTGTTGAAATTAAAATTGGCGACAGAGTTGCCTGGGTTAACCTGTTAAAACAAGACGGCAATATTCTTGAAATTGAAGTTGACGGAAAAGTTTATAATGTAGATCTGATGCACACTGCCGACGGAACGTTCTCAATTCTCGAAGGAGGACATTCGTATAACATCGAGCTGGTTCCCGACGCAACGCCTAAAAAATATACCGCATATACCTTATACGATAATTTCGATGTGGAAGTAGTTGATGCCGAGGCACGATACCTGCAAAACAGAAATGCGAACGGCGCCGGACAGGCTGATAATAAAATCTCATCGCCTATGCCGGGCAAGGTTGTTAAAGTGTTGGTTGAAGTAGGCGATGTGGTACGTGAAGGCGACACTGTTATTATCATTTCTGCCATGAAAATGGAGAGTGAATACAAGGCCCCAAAAGACGGAACAGTAAAAAAAGTAAATGTATCAAACCAGGATACCGTTGACAGCAACCAGGTATTGATTGAATTGGACTAAAAGCAAACAAATGGATTTAAAAGCAAAATACGAACAGCTTGAGGAACTAAATGCCCAGGCAGAGTTAGGTGGTGGTAAAGAACGAATTGAAAAGCAACACGCTGCCGGTAAAAAAACGGCGCGTGAGCGTATTCTTCAGTTACTCGACCCGGGAACTTTTACAGAAATTGACAAACTGATGACGCACCGTAACTACGATTTTGGTATGGAAGCCAATAAAGTTTTGGGTGACGGTTTGATTTCGGGTTATGGCAAAGTAAATGGCAGACTGGTATATGTTTTTGCCCAGGATTTTACTGTATTTGGCGGCTCATTAAGCCGTGCAAATGCCGATAAAATTGTAAAGATTCAGGAACTGGCACTTAAAATGGGAGCTCCGGTGGTTGGATTAAACGATTCTGGTGGTGCCCGAATTCAGGAAGGTGTTGAAAGTTTGGCCGGTTATGCCGACATTTTTTATAACAATGTTATTTCATCCGGCGTAATTCCTCAAATCTCGGCCATTCTCGGTCCATGTGCCGGCGGAGCGGTTTACTCTCCTGCCCTCACCGACTTTATTTTTATGGTGAACGAAAAAAGTCACATGTTTGTAACCGGTCCGGAAGTAATAAAAACAGTTACTCACGAAGATGTAAGCAAGGAAGAATTAGGTGGCGCAACTACACATAGTACAAAAAGTGGTGTGGCGCATTTTACCGGAAACGACGAAGAACAAACAATTATGATGGTTCGTGAGCTGTTAAGCTTTCTGCCATCAAACAACCTCGAAGATCCTCCGGTAAAAGCAACCATCGATCCTTCAGATAGAATCACAGAAGAATTGCAGGAGATTGTCCCGGCCGATCCGAACAAGCCGTACGATATGCACGATATCATCCAGAATGTGATCGATAACAAACATTTTCTGGAGGTGCAACCACAATACGCGCAGAACATGATAGTAGGTTTTGCCCGTTTTGCCGGCAGACCGGTAGGAGTTGTTGCCAATCAACCGGGACACTTGGCCGGAGTATTGGACATTAACTCATCAGTAAAAGCAGCTCGTTTTGTACGTTTCTGCGATGCGTTTAATCTACCATTGGTAACCTTTGTTGATGTGCCGGGATTCTTACCCGGAACCGGACAGGAATTTGGCGGAATTATCAAACACGGTGCCAAACTGCTTTATGCGTTTGCGGAGGCCACAGTTCCGAAAGTTACTGTTATTACCAGAAAAGCTTATGGTGGCGCTTACGACGTTATGTCGAGCAAGCACATTGGTGCCGATGTTAATTTGGCTTATCCAACAGCAGAAATTGCGGTTATGGGACCTGAAGGAGCAATTAATATCATTCATCGTGAAAAAATGACCGATGAAGAGAAAGCCGCCAAAGTACAGGACTACCGCGATAAGTTTGCAAATCCGTACAAAGCAGCATCTTTGGGTTATATCGACGAGATTATTAATCCGCGCGATACACGTAAAAAAGTTATCGATGCACTTGAGATGACACAGAACAAACGGAAATCGAATCCGCCTAAGAAGCACGGAAATATTCCGCTGTAGTGGAGATTGATGTAGATTGAAATTCAGATTGATTAAGATTGAAGATAAATCTGGATAGATAAAATAGTAAGAGATTGACTCAAGGTAAATTGCTACTCTTTAGTCAATCTCTTTTTTATTGCAGAAACCTATCTTTGCTTCATCTAAGCTGTCATTTCGAAGGAGAGAAACGACTGAGAAATCTCTGGTCATTTGAATCATATTTCTCCTCATTCTTCGTCGAAATGACATTATATTTGCAGCGACAACCTATATCACACGATCGGACTGACAAAAAACCATCAAACTATTTGATAAATAACAATTTATTTCTATTTTTGCGCGTCCAAAATTTTGGATATTTATATTTAATAATTTAAAAATTAGATGATTATGTTGAATCAGTACGAAACCGTTTTCATTTGTACTCCCGTTTTATCTGAGCCACAGGTAAAGGAAGCGGTAACAAAATTCAAGGATCTCATCACCGAAAATGGAGGTGAAATGATCCACGAAGAAGATTGGGGCATGAAAAAACTGGCTTACCCAATTCAAAAGAAATCTACTGGCTTTTATCACTTATTTGAGTTCAAAGCCGATCCTGCATTCATTACAAAAATGGAGACTGATTTCCGTCGCGACGAGCGCGTTATCCGCTTCATGACTGTAAAACTCGACAAATATGCTGTTGCATATAGCGAGAAGAGAAGAAAACTTCAGAAAGCAAAATCAGAAAAAAAGGAGGATTAAACCATGGCACAAGGAAGTGAAATCAGATACCTGACTCCACCGTCAGTAGAAATCAAAAAGAAAAAATATTGCCGTTTCAAGAAAAACGGAATCAAATATGTTGATTACAAAGACCCTGAGTTTTTGAAGAAATTCCTGAACGAGCAAGGTAAAATTTTACCTCGTCGTATCACCGGAACTTCGTTAAAGTATCAGCGCAAAGTTGGCCAAGCCGTTAAACGTGCCCGCCAGGTTGCATTGTTACCATTTGTAACCGACATGATGAAATAAGAGGAGGACTTGAAATGGAAATTATATTATTACAAGACGTAGAGCGTTTAGGAAGCAAAGACGATATTGTTGAAGTAAAAGGTGGTTACGCACGTAACTTTCTGATTCCTACTAAACAAGCAATTGTTGCTACCGAGTCGGCCAAAAAAGTTTTGGCTGAGAACATCAGACAACGTGCTCACAAAGAAGCTAAATTGAAAGAAGAAGCTACTAAAATTGCTGAGCAAATTGTTGCCAAGAAAATTTCTATTGGTGCTAAAACGAGTACTTCAGGCAAAATCTTTGGTTCGGTTAACACCATCCAATTGGCTGAAGCGATCAACAAAAAAGGATTTGAGATCGACCGCAAACAGATCACTATTCCTGAAGACAGCATCAAAGAAGTTGGTACACATACAGCTAAAATCAAACTGCACAAAGAAGTTGTGGTTGAGATTGAATTTGAAGTTGTTGCGGAATAAGGATATTTTTGCATACACAATACTAAAAACGGTAAAAGGGTTTCCAAATGGAAACCCTTTTTATTTTGTGGTAATTGAGCGCTAATTACACGAATTGCACTATTCGAATTTATCACTCTGCGCTAAGCGGTTCAATCCGCTAAGCGCGTTATCAATGAAAGTCGTAGACAATAAAGTTATTGATCTAGTAGCTTCTGATAAGCAACAACATCGAGTATTCGACCAAACTTCTCTCCTACCTGTTTAAAATGTCCGCACTTTTCGTAGCCCATTCGTTCGAATAACTTTACGCTGGCTTCGTTTTCGGCGGTAATAATTCCCATCAATACTACAATTCCAACTTCCAAAGCTTTTTGTTCCAGGAGTTGCAACACCTCACGGCCAATTCCTTTTCCAAAATATTCAGGTTTCAGGTAAATAGTAACTTCTGCGGTACGATCGTAAGCAGCACGTGGTTTATAACGCCCCAGGTAACAATACCCGGCAAGTTCGGAGTTGTATTCAATCAGAAACGACTGAAACCGTTTATCACCAATGGGTAAAATTCCGTTTAAATCGTCCTCGCTTACCGAACCGGTATGAAAGGTTGCAGTTGAATTAGCTATGTAATAATTATAAATATCCTTAATCAGACTCAAGTCTTTCTCCTCAAGTGTTTTGAGGCGAATCTCGTTACTCATACTACAAGCTTATTTTACGGCAATTGTTTCAATTTCAACCATTACACTCAATGGCAACTCTTTTACTGCAAATGCAGCTCTTGCAGGCGGATTCTCGCTGTAGTATTTACCGTAAACTTCGTTCATTGCTTTAAAATAGGCCATATCGATTAATAAACAAGTTGATTTTACAACATCGGTAAAAGAATAACCGGCTTCGGTTAAAATCGCGCCAATGTTCTTCATTACCTGCTCCGTTTGCTCGGTAATTCCACCTTCTACAATTTTCATTGTTGCCGGATCGAGTGGCACCTGACCAGATATATAAAGTGTTCCATTAACTTCTACAGCCTGGCTGTAAGGGCCAATTGCAGCAGGTGCATTTTTAGTTGATATTATTCGTTTCATCTTTGTATATTTTTTGCGTGAAGATACAAGAATATGTCCCAATCTTCAAGATAAAAGAAAAGGCATATTGTACTTTAAAACGAATTTAGCATTGAAATGCAGGAAGATGTAATCGACAATAATTAGAAGCTAAAATTGTCGTAGTGACTTTGCTGTTTCTGGATCTTCAAATCAGAAAGCATTGACGAAGAAGCGCTGATGGTAAAGCTGTAGCTTTTTCGATATCCAAAAGGCACAAAGTTAAACGACATGTTCCAGCAGTGGAGGTCGCGGTTAAGGCGGAAAGACGTTAATGCAAATTCTTGTTCCTGGATATCGAAGTTAGTCATCGCACTTAATTTCCACTTTTCGGTAATACTTACATTGCCTCGTAAACCTAAAGTTTGAGTTACACGACCGTTCGGATAAGCACTGGTTGCTCCGGTATAGTTAAGGCTATAATCGAAACCAAAATCCCATGGAATACTAAAATCAATATACTCGTCGTAAATGGCCGGTAAGGTTTTTTCAGGCATCCCGGGTACCGATGTTCCTTCTGTTTCTCCACCCTTTTTATTGTCTTCGTCTTTCTTGTCTTTCGAGTTAAAATTCATTCCAAACGAAAGGTTTGCACGAGTTACACGCCCTAGTTTTCCAATTCCATTTCGTTCGTTCCAGGTGTATTTATGAATCTTGCGGTAGTTCTCATCAAGCATATACGGATCAAGCGTAGTTCCCATATTAATGCTAACTCCGGCAACTGTTGTACGCGCCCTGATACTAAATGGAGACAGGTTCAACGAGTCGGCAATAAGATTATATGATGATGCGATACTCAGGTTGTCAATAATTTTTACCTTCTTATATTTTTGCTCTTCATCGGTTTTGGTCGAATCGCGTGTATCCAGCTTTTTCATTTCCAGGTTATTGTTCAGGGAGAACGAAATGGCTCCGGTCTCACCCCGTCCTGGTGATCCGCCATAAATTCCACCCAGGTTGGTATCATAATAACCGGTATTCCCGTCTTCATCAATCTGAACTTCCTGCCAGTATCCGTAATGCTCGGCTCCAAAATCGGGTTTATAACTAAACGATACCGATGGAGTCATTTTATGGCGTATTGCTTTAATTTTCGAGTTAGGATTAAGCGGCTGATACGTTCCGTAAATGTTGGTAGATGCACTAATACTATAGGCATAATCGTAAACACGATTTAAGCCGGTAATCGTATCAATTCTAACATTATCCGGAATAGCTGAAGGATTTCCGGTATATTCGCCACCGGCTTCATAATTGTAATTGTACTTTTTGAAATACCACTTTTCGTTGTAACTGATCCCCGGACTAAAATTGACATGATTAAAAAGATTAAAACTTGGAAACGAGATAGGTATATTGTGTTTTATACCGTTTTTCCAGTCGGTAGCAAACGAGCTTTGAAAAATCTCGTCTTCTTTTGCCGATATCGAGTTTTTTAAGTTACCGGTATAGTTAATACCAAATTTTTCGTAGAACTTAATTTTTCCGCTCCGGTTCTTTTTTCTGAACGGATAAATCTTGGCCATACTAAACGTCATTTCGGGCAACGACAACGACATGGTGCTGTCTTTGGTATTTTGCGAATGACGCAGGTTCATCGACATATTAAATGGCGTATTCTCAAACTTACGCGAATACGAAATACTCGACGACTTTGTTGTGGTCAGGTACTCATTCATATCGTATGCATTCTGCTTATCGTAACCACTCGACGACATGTTTACGCTGGCCGAGAAAGTCTGATTTGGATTGGCTTTGCTGTCCTGCGTGTGCGACCACATAATTTTGTATTGTTTTGATTTGGAATAGGTATCCAATCCCTGTTCGCCATATTTATTAATGGCATAATCAAAACCAAAATTCCCGCTAAACTTATATCGTTTTTTATAGTTGGTCTTTATCCTTGTTCCCCACGAACCCCGCGAATAAATATCGCCCTGAACGGCCAAATCAAAATACTGGCTTGCTGCCCAGTAATATCCTCCGTCGCGCAGAAAGAATCCACGGTTTTGTTCTTCACCATAAGTTGGGATTAAAATACCCGATGAATAACTAGGCGAATTCGGAAAATAGCCAAACGGAAGTATCGGGAAATAAATCGGAAAATCTTCTAAAACCATGTACGCCGGACCGGTAATAATCTTTTCGTTCGAAATTACCTTTGCTTTGGTAAGGTGCAGGTAAAAGTGCGGATGATCGGCATCGCAGGTGGTATACTTGGCGTCTTTGGTAATAAAAACCTCTTCGCCAATTTTTTTGGTACGGTCGCTGTGAATAAAACCTTCGCCCTGCGCCGACACCACTTTTGTAATAAATGCTTTTTCGGTCTCGAAATTGTAACGCATCGTTTCCGACTCGTATTCTTCCGAACCTTGTTTAAACAGCGGCTTTTGGGTCATTTCGCCAACTGAATCGAGCGTGCCTTCCGCATAAATCTCTTTGGTTTCTAAATCCAGCTCAATGTAGTAAGCTTCGAGCTCAATATTCTGGTAGGTAACTTTCGCTTCGTTATATAAATATACCTTTTGCCCATCCAAAGAAACGATCATCGAATCTTTTGCAGTGTAATCAATCGGCTCATCAATTACCGCCTTTTCCTCTTTTACACCTACCATCGAATCCATGGCCACATTGTCGGTTAAAACAGTATCCGGTGCAACGGTAAATTGCGAAAAAGTGGTATCAGCAAATTGCTGCTGCGGAGCTATACTGATTTCAGGTTCCTGAGCAAAAATCAAAAAAGGAAGAACCAGGAATAAATATGTGATGATTATTTTATACAAAATGTTTTCTGCGTTTCAAATCTACTTGGCTGCACAAAAATATAAATATGGTGTATACTAAAGTGCTATAAAATGCAAAATAATGCTAATATTTCTATTTTTACGTTTACAAGTCTTAAGCGGGGCAAAGCAAATAAATAAAATGGTAGCGAACAAATACTAATACTCCGCACTTATGTGTTTATATAGTTGAATACAGATCAGATAATTACATGGCGCAACAACGATTTAAATTACTTCTGTTCATTTTTAGCCTACTCTTTGCAATGCATTCTTTTGCCGCAAATCCGGTATCGGGTGAACGTAAAAAAGAAGGCATTTCGGTTGTTGTTATCGATCCCGGACATGGCGGCCGCGATTTAGGTGCTGCGTTTGGCAATGCCGTTGAAAAAAACATTGTGCTTGATATTGCCCTGAAACTGGGAACAACCATAAAAGACAATTACCCCGATATTAAAGTAGTGTACACACGCACCAGCGATGTTTTTATACCATTATATAAACGGGCCGAAATTGCCAACAACAACGAGGCCGACCTTTTTATCTCCATCCATGTAAATGCTGTAGGCGCCAAAAGTGTGCAGGGAACCGAAACTTTTGTGCTTGGTCTGCACCGTAACGACGACAACCTGGAAGTAGCCAAAAAAGAAAATGCCGTGATTCTCCTGGAAGATGATTACAGTACCACTTACGAAGGTTTCGATCCAAATCTTCCGGAATCGTACATCATGTTTGAAACCATGCAGGAAGAATTCCAGGGACAAAGTGTTATGCTTGCATCGAGTATTCAGAACGAATTTCGCGATTATGCCAAACGCCTCGACCGAAGTGTAAAAATGGCCGGTTTTCTGGTATTGCGGCAAACCACCATGCCAAGTGTTTTAATCGAAACCGGTTTTATCAGCCACAACGGCGAGCGCGAATACCTTACCAGCGAAGCCGGACGAACACGTCTTGCCTACTCTATTTTCAGAGCTTTTAGAGATTATAAATTGAATATTGAACAGCGTAGCAGTTTTAACCTGGTAACAGATAATGAAACCGCACCGGAAAATGAAACGCCCTGGAATTCCAATTCTGCAGCAGCAGATTTATCACTGGCACAATCAGGAAATCAAGCCAACCGACAACAAGCGGATGAAATCTTTTATTCGGTGCAAATAATGGCTTTAACTCGAAAGATAGAAACCACGCCCGGAAATTTTAAAGGCGAGCAAAATATATTTCGCGATGACGATCAAACCCTCAGTCGTTATTTTTCGGGTAGGTTTAAAACACTTGCAGAAGCGGAGCTGGAGCAGAAAAGAATCAGTGCCAATTACCCCAACTCCTTTGTTGTAGCTTTCGAAAACAATAAGTTAATTTCTGTAAAAAAGCTAACAGAGCATTGATTATTCCCTTTTGAATTGGCTACTTTTACATTAAAATCTTATTTTTCCGCCATGAAGAATGCAAAATACACGAAACTCGGAATCTTAATCGTCTTTTCATTAGCCGCTCTTATCTGGGGCTTAAGTTTTCTGAAAGGCAACGATATATTTAAGCAAAACGACTATTATCATGTGTATTACAACCGCGTTGACGGGCTGGTAAAATCGAACGAAGTAACACTAAACGGTTATAAAATCGGACAGGTTACTGATGTAAAATTTGCTCCCGACAATACCGGTCGGCTGATTGTTACCTTCGCAGTTAATTCTTCATTTAAAATTCCGGTAGAATCTACTGCACGTATTATAAGTAGCGATATTATGGGAACACGGTCGGTCGAGATTGTTTACAGTGGCCAAAGCGAAATGTACCAGTCAAACGACACCATTCCCGGAGATATTGAAGCTGGATTAAAAGACCAGGTTAGTATGCAGGTGCTTCCACTTAAAAATAAAGCTGAAGAACTATTGAGTACGGTCGATTCTGCTATCACTGTGCTTACCATTATTTTTAACGAAGATGCCCGTCAAAACCTGATCACCAGTTTTGAAAAAATTAATCAGACCGTTGAAAATATTGAAGCCACAACTGCCGATCTTCAGGAAATAATGGCTTCGGAAAAAGATAATGTAAAAAATATCGTTTCAAACATTGAAGAACTCACGGCAACTTTTAAAAACAATGCCGCCGAATTTGAAGCTACAATAAAAAATCTGAACAGTTTTTCTGACACGCTGGCCAATGTTTCGGTTACAACAGTTTTAAACAATCTCGCAAATGCATCAGCAGAAATAGAAAATGTGTTGGAGAAATTAAACAGCGACGACAATTCTGCCGGGTTGCTACTTAACGACGATGAATTATACCAGTCGATAAATCTGTTATCGGAAAACCTCGGATTCCTGATTGGCGATATCCAGCAAAATCCAAAACGTTACCTTCAGGTTTCGGCATTCGATTTTGGCAAGGAAGTATATATTAATACAAAAGACGAAGCTACATCGAAAGACATTATTTTTAAAATTCACCTGCTTTCAACAAAAACACAACTGGGTACCGATGCTGAAATTTTTGAGGCGATCGATGATGTGGAAGAATACAACACAGGGAATGTTTATAACTATTTAACAGGCTCAACAAACAAGTATAGCGAGATAGAAGAAATCTATCAAAATTTACGTTTACAATTTCCGGAATCGAGTATCGTGGCGTTTAAAAATGGCCGACTTGTCAAGCTACAAAAGGCTCTCAAACAAATACGGTAATTAACCACGGCCTGTTGATAGCTATTTGTCATAAAAACCCGACCCCACCAGACCCTACCAGCTATTTAGTTATCGTTCAACAACTTAAAATCATTTGATTGATTTTCAGCCACTTACAAAACTTTCAAAAAATTAAAATTTTAAACGCCTGACTTATAACGAACTATGACAAATGTTATTTTTCCAATAGAATTATGATTTTTTTTTTAACTTTTTTTTCGCAACTTTTGCTCTCGGAATACCACTAGGGAAAATTTTTGTAGAACCTCATTATCCAGCAATTGTAAATGAACAACGAGTACAGATCTGCATGGGAGAAATGCCTCAACGTTATTAAAGATAACGTTCCTAGCAGCAGCTTTAAAACTTGGTTCGAGCCGATCGAACCGGTTAAATTGGAAAATAAAGTATTAACAATTCAGGTGCCAAGTGCCTTCTTTTACGAGTACCTTGAAGAACAGTTTATCGACATTCTTCGCAAGACACTTCGTATGGTTTTGGGTAACGGAGCCAAATTGGAGTATAACGTTGTTCTAAGCAATAAAAACAGTAACGAACCGTATACTGTTAGTTACCCAACGAATAATAATAACAAGATTCAGAATAAACCACTTACTGTGCCATTAAAAGCAGAGGAAAAAGCAACCATAAAAAATCCGTTCATCATTCCGGGGATCCAGAAATTACAGATCGACCCGCAATTAAAACCGGATAACACCTTCGAAAATTTTGTTGAAGGCGATTGCAACCGTTTGGCCCGCAGTGCAGGTTACGCCGTTGCACAAAATCCGGGAGGAACTGCTTTTAACCCTTTAATGATTTACGGTAACTCGGGATTGGGAAAAACCCACTTGTCGCAAGCCATTGGTATTGCGGTAAAAGAAAACTTCCCCGACAAAGTGGTATTGTATGTAAACGCGAATAAATTTCAGACGCAATTTACCGAGGCAACGCGTAATAATAACCGCAACGACTTTTTACATTTCTACCAAATGGTTGACGTGTTGATTCTTGACGACGTGCATGAATTTGCCGGAAAAGAAAAAACACAGGAGACATTCTTCCACATTTTCAACCACTTGCACCAAATGGGTAAACAGCTGATTTTAACATCAGACAAACCGCCTATTGAGCTAAAGGGAATGGAACAGCGTTTACTGTCGCGTTTTAAGTGGGGACTGACTGCCGATTTGCAAACTCCCGACTTTGAAACCCGCATGGAGATTCTGCGCCGTAAAATTTATAAAGACGGCATTACACTTTCGGAAGAAGTATTGGAATACATTGCATCGCATGTAACAAATAACGTTCGCGAGCTGGAAGGCGCGTTGGTTTCATTATTGGCACAGTCGATGTTGAACAAACGCGAAATTACGCTGGAACTGGCAGCCAAGTTGATCAACAAACTGGTTAAAAACTCAAAACGCGAGCTTTCTATCGAGTACATCTCAAAAGTAGTTTGCGATTATTTCAGCATGCCGGTTGATGCGCTGCAAACCAAAACCAGGAAACGCGAAATCGTTCAGGCGCGGCAAATTGCCATGTATTTCTCGAAAAGTTTAACGAAATACTCTTTGGCAAGTATCGGGGCACAAATTGGTAGTAAAGACCACGCCACCGTTCTCCATGCATGTAAAACCGTAAACAACCTGAAGGATACCGATAAAAATTTCCGACAGTTTGTCGAGGACATAGAAAAGAAATTAAAAATGTAATACTGGCAGGCTTTTAAGCCTGCCTTTTTTTTTGCCCGTATGATATACCTGATCCTGTGCATCCTTTCATCGTCAATGATCTATGTGATTTTCAGAGTTGCAAAAAATTACAATTGTAAACTTCAATCACTGATCACGATAAATTATCTGGCTGCAAGTTTACTGGGCATTCTTTTGTTTCAACCTTTTGCCGATGGTAAAAATCCGCCGGCACTCCCCTATTGGATGCCTTTCGCTGTAATCCTTGGGATTCTCTTTATAGCTATGTTTTACCTTATTGGTTACAGTTCGCAAAAGACAGGAATTACCGTAACCACACTGGCGAATAAATTGTCGCTGGTTTTTCCGGTAACCTTCTCGCTGATCTATTTTAACGAACAGCTTTCAACCGTAAAAGCCATTGGAATTGTTACCGCCATAATTGCTGTTGCATTAACGGTCTACAAAAAAGAAAAAGCTAAAATCAACCTCATATACATTGGATTGCCACTTTCAATCTTTTTCGGAAGTGGGCTGATCGACTCGATAGTAAAATACGTTCAGGCGATAAAGATTACAGAAAGCGAAACATCGTTATACACCATTCTGGTGTTTGTGGTTGCTTTTTTATGCGGAGTAATCATATCAATATTTACAAAGGCATATCGCCATCGACTTAATCCGGTTACACTTCTTCTCGGAACACTTTTGGGAGTGGTAAATTTTGGCTCCCTGTATTTTATGATAGAAGCATTAAATAAATCGGGATTACAAAGTTCGCTGGTTTTTGCCCTGAATAATATGGCAATTGTAGCATTTACGGCCATTTTAGGCACCTTACTTTTTAAAGAACGCCTGAATAAAATTAACTTTGCGGGTGTTGTTTTAGCACTTATCAGTTTATATTTCCTGTTATAATGGACGATCAATATAAAACCATAGAAACACCAAGTACCGGCTACTTTAAAGACAAAGGCAGCAAATTTTACTCGTATGCCTACCCTTTAAAAGATGAAGAAGAAGTAAAGGATTTGATTGCCGCATTAAAAAAAGAACACCACAGTGCGCGCCATCATTGTTATGCCTGGCGGCTGGGCACCGAAGAAATTTGCACACGAGCCAACGACGATGGCGAACCTTCGTCAACAGCCGGGAAACCGATTTTAGGACAATTACAAAGCTACGAGGTAACCAATATTCTGGTAGTGGTAGTTCGTTATTTTGGAGGCACATTGCTTGGTGTCAGTGGCCTTATTAATGCCTACCGCGAAGCCACTGTTGAGGCGCTAAACAATGCCGACATCCTGTCTAAACTCATTGAAATTCAGTATGAACTAAAATTTGAATACGACATGCTGAATACCGCTATGAATAAACTTAAACAGGAAAACTACGACATTGTAACAACCGATTTTCAGGAAAGCTGTCGGCTGATATTTAAAACGCGAAAATCGGAAGATGAAAGGGCTTTTCAGGCATTTAATGAAATATACGGAATAGAGATAAAACGGCTGGATTAGCATTTTTATCTGTTAATAAAATGCTGATAAGTACGCCACACTATTTTTGACAAACGTTAACTAACACTGTATTTTTGAACCATGATGCTACGCGTGATATTCCACCTTAACTTTCTTGAGCGAGGCACTAGAAAACGCTTTGAGAAGGTTTCTTTTTCCCAAAGTAGCGTCAGACGATTTTTAAGAGCAATCGTTTTTTTCTATAAAAAAGGTTCTACTTTTTTTCAAATTAACGAAGACCAACATTTTATTTTCCGAAATGTTGGTCTTCTTTTTTTCAGTCAACCATATTATCAAACTCAATATTTAAGGCAATGAAGAAGGATTTAATTTCAATCACAGATTTCTCAAAAGAAGAATATCTGAGAATTATGGAACTGGCCGCGGATTTTGAAGCGAATCCCAACCAGGAACTGTTGAAAGGGAAAGTTGTTGCCTCCCTTTTTTTTGAGCCATCAACACGCACACGCTTAAGTTTCGAAACAGCCATTAATCGTTTGGGGGGACGAATTGTTGGTTTTGCCGATCCTGATAGCTCGAGTGCAACTAAAGGCGAAACACTGCACGACACCATTAAAATGGTTAGCAACTACGCCGACCTTATTGTGATGCGTCATCCGCTGGAAGGTGCGGCGCGTTATGCGGCCGAAGTTTCGAGTGTGCCGATTATTAATGCAGGCGATGGTGCCAACCAGCACCCTACACAAACGCTGCTCGACATGTATTCCATTTTAAAAACGCAGGGAACGCTCGACAACATTAACCTGTTTATGGTTGGCGACCTTAAATTCGGCAGGACTGTACATTCGCTGCTGCAGGCCATGTCCGTATTCGAGAATCCGATTTTTAACTTCATTGCACCCGAAAGTTTGCAAATGCCTCGCGCTTATAAACATCATCTGGAAGAAAGAGGTATTCGTTATTTTGAGCACGAAGAGTTTACCGACATTATTTCGGAAGCCGATATTATTTATATGACCCGCGTTCAGAAAGAGCGTTTTTCGGACCCAATGGAGTACGAAAAAGTTAAAGACGTTTACATTTTAAATAAAGCAATGCTGGAAAATACCAAACCAAACGTTCGGGTATTGCATCCGCTTCCACGCGTTAACGAAATTGCCACCGATGTCGACAGCAGCGAAAAAGCCTATTATTTCGAGCAGGCACTGAACGGGATGTTCACACGCGAAGCAATTATCTCACATGTAATGAACCTTAAATAATACAGCCATGGAAAATAATGACATGAAAAAGAAGCTAAAACTAAAAGTTAGCGCCATTAAAGACGGAACAGTGATCGACCACATTCCTGCTAAAAGTTTATTTGAGGTAATATCAATATTAGGGCTCGACCTTATTGAAAACCAGATCACTTTCGGAACCAACCTCGAGAGTGGTAAACTTGGTGCAAAGGCTATTATAAAGGTTTCGGATAAGTTTTTTGAAAACGATGAGATCAATAAAATTGCTTTGATTGCACCACACGCCAAACTCAATATCATTAGAGATTACGAGGTGGCCGAAAAGAAAATTGTTGAGATTCCACAAAAAATTACTGGAATTGTAAAATGCTTTAATCCAAAGTGTATCACCAACCACGAAAAGATAACTACTTGTTTTAAAGTAATTAACACAAATCCTATTGCCTTAAAATGTAAATACTGCGAAAAGATTACGGCAGAAGACCAAATAAAAATGTTGTAGAAATAATTGTTTTCCGCTAAATCCGCCTTTTTAAAGAAACAAGAAGGCGGATTTTTTATATATTTGCACGTCCAAAATCGAACAGAAATAAACACTGCAGATTTTGGAAAGTTCATATTAGAATGCCCAGTTGGCGGAATTGGTAGACGCGCTAGTTTCAGGGACTAGTGTCCGCATGGACGTGAAGGTTCGAGTCCTTTACTGGGCACACATATATAATGCAATAAGCTTTTTTTCAGCTTATTGCATTTTTTATTTATATATCATATAAATAAAATATAAATATTTCACAACCTATTTTCTATCTTTTCGCTTTCAAAACATCAGATAGAATATGATACTCACCGTGCAAAGTCCGCTCCAGCTAAGATCATATTGTCGTTATATAATCGTTGATAAGTTCAGTTTGCCTATATCTCAACAGTTGCAACCACTTAATCGCCAATTATAGCTTTAAACAGTTGGGTCCGGTATCTGAAAAATATAAAGTTCAAGTACTTGATATTAATACAGGGTATTCTATTTTTGTTTTAAAGAGCAAGAAATGAGTGATATTTTAAAATATACAAATTCCATTTCTCCGTTATCGGATGAAGCCAATGCAGATTATCTGCAGTGCATTCATACGAAAACCTATAAAAAAGGCGAACTAATCCATATCGAAGGCAAAGTTTGTAAAGACTTGTTTTTTGTGGAATCCGGCCTGGCCAAACATTTCTATTATCACGATGGCAATCAGTACGTATTCCGATTTTTTTCAGAACAGGATTTTTTTATTGCCACCGATAGCTTTTTTAACGATCTACCTGCCGAATATTCCACACTTGCCCTTGAAGAAACAACAATCAGTTATCTGGAATATGAAGATTTTGAGCGTCTTTGCAATAAATATCACTCCTTTGAAAGCTTTGCACGCAAGTTTGTTTCTATTGTTGCTTACACCGCCATTTCAAACCTAAAAGGTCTGCTTTATCTAAATGCTACCGATCGCTATGCCAAGTTTATAAAGGAATACGGACATCTTCAGCAAAGAATTAGTTTAGGCGACACCGCAGGTTTTCTGGGCATTTCGCAGGTACAGCTAAGTCGTATTCGATCGAAAAAATAGGTTTTTAACATTTGTAAAAAGTTTTCTCCTCCCCCGCGAATACATTTGCATCATAGTCTTTTCAAAATTCGATATCGATTGACAAAAAGACTTTAAAAGTCGATTTGTAACCAAGCTGATTAATCATGCTTTAATGGGATTTGTATGCCCAAAAATTCAGCTTACAACCGGCTTTTATATATGAGAGTAAGATTAGAATTAAGCAACTGAATTAGTGCAATTAACAATTTAAAAACACGACAATGAGCAAAGTATTGTACATTAAAGCCAACGCCAAACCGGAAGGCGAATCAAGAACCTTTCGCATTTCAGATAGTTTGATCAACAAGTACATGGAAATACATCCTGAAGATGAAATTACCATGCTTGATTTGTATGAAGAGAATCTGCAGTTTTTACCTAAAGGAAAGTTGCAGGAACTGCGCAATGTAACCGGCGACGAAGGTAGAAATCACCCGATTTTAAAGTATGCCTACCAGTTTCTTGAAGCCGATAAATACATTATTTCGGAGCCAATCTGGAACCTTGGAATTCCTGCTATCCTAAAAGCTTACATCGATTATGTAGCAGTTGGTGGTATTACTTTTACTTACACTGCACACGGACCTGTAGGAATGTGCCACAACAAAAAAGCCGTAAATATTATCACTCGCGGTGGCGACTATTCGTCGGAGCCAATGGAGTCGCTTGAAATGGCCGACAAATACCTGCGCAACATTTTCCGTTTTATGGGAATTACTGATTTTACTACTGTTGCAGCCGATCGGCTTGATGTGATTACAGAAAACACAGAGGAAATTCTACATACGGCTATTGAAGAAGCTGAAGAACTTGCATTGGCATTCTAAAAGCTATTCAAACGCCTCAAAGTCATGATTTATAATTTTTAAATGAAATAATATGAAGAGAAAAATTTTTAGCCTGTTATTATTTACGTTTGCCGTTTTAGCCTCGTTGGGAGTTTACGCCCAGCCGAGAGAAGCTCCGGCTAATCAACCCGCACCAATTCCCTTAGAAATTGTATTAAGTGGCGATGGATGGGTATCGCAAATGATTATCGACAAAAAATTTGCCCCCGAAAGTAAGTTTGGATTTTTTGGCTTGTCATACTTAAAAGCCGATTACGACAATGCTGAATTTTTGAGGGAATCGATCAACCTGGCGTTCCTGAAATACGACATATTTAAAGGAGTGAGCCTGATGTCGGGTGCGATCATGAATTCCCAGTGGGGATTCAGACCTTATGCAGGTGCCCAATACGGATATCACAGCAGAACGTTTATGGGTGTTATTAATTCGGGATTTCATCTTACCGAGACAAAAAATTTCGAATCATTAGCTATCCTTGAATACCGACCTCCAATTAAAGGTGCCTGGTCATTATACTCACGCGCACAAGGGCTTTACAGCTATAACTCAGAGATTGACGCACACGACAGAAGTCACTTTTACGCACGACTTGGTGTTAGCTACAAAAACTATTCGTTTGGTGGCGCATACAACTACGACTGCTATGGCCCGCACAAAATTACCGATAACCAGTTTGGTATTTTCTTAGGTGTATTGTTGCAATAGTGTAATCCGAGCTATTAAGTCTTTTAGTTAAACGAATGTTTGGAGTTGTATTTTTCATAAAAGAAGAGTCGCAACGACAAATTAAAATCTAAAATTTTAGAACGATGAAAAACTTTATAAAACAAGGGCTTATTGGTGGAATTATGGGATTTATAATGAGTTTTATAATGAACTACCTAATGACACCGGTTCCGGAAACGTTAATAGATCACGCCATTGGACATGGAATTAGCGGTGCCATTAGCGGATTTATGGGAGGTTTTATGGGAATAATGGGTTATTGGGCCCTTCAAAAAAAGAACAAAAGAAATGCAGCCTGAGCTGTATTTCTTTTGTCATATCTACTAATTCAAATTTCTATACTCATTGGGCGACATTCCTACCTGCTTTTTAAACATGCGGGTAAAATGTTGCGGATGTTTAAATCCCAGTTCGTAAGCAATATCACTTATTGATTTCTCGCTATCGAATATCTTCTCTTTTGCTACATCAATCATTTTTAACTGAATATGCTCCTGAGCCGACTTTCCAGTCTCTTTCTTAAGCAAATCACCCAGGTAATTAGGTGAAATAAACAATTTATCGGCACAGTAACTCACCGATGGCAATCCTGAGATAAGTGGTTGTTCCGAAGCAAAATAATCTTTCAGAATATGCTCGAAACGGGCCAAAATATCTTTGTTCACATGATTTCTGGTAACAAACTGCCGTTCGTAAAAACGTTTGCTATACTTTAAAAAGAGCTCAATGTACGATACAATTAATTCCTTGCTATGCGTATCGATAGCATGTTGCAATTCGTAATTAATATTATCGATACACTGATCTATCAGCTCTCTTTCCTTGGCTGAAAGATGTAGTGCTTCATTTACTTCGTAGGAAAAGAAAGTATAATCGTCAATCGTTTTTCCTAATGATGTACCATGAATTAAATCAGGATGAAAAAGAATAGCAGTACCAGACGCCTGCCTTTTTTCGCCTTTGCTTTCTATACCATAAACCTGTCCGGGCGAGATAAAAATTAGCGTACCTTCTTCGTAATCGTAATTATTAATTCCGTAGGTAATATTTCCACATTTAATATCTTTCAGAAAAATGGCATAGAAATTCATCTGCGCCCTGACAAATGCAAATGGCTCTGTTTTAGCAAAGTCTATCACACTTATTAAAGGGTGTAACGTTTCCTGCCCTACTGAATTGTTGTATTCTGTTACCGAGTTTATTTTATGAATCTCACTCATAGCCCAAGTTTTAATAGTACATACAAATTTAAGCAACAATTATTATACGGCCTCATAAGCAGTTTTTAGCACATCCAGTACTTCATCATGCGTTAATTTCTTATAAGCACCTAATAAAATGGTTGAGTTAGCAATATCCGGCAACATTTCTTCGGTAGCTCCCAGCTCCTTCAAATTAATAACGATACCGCATTCTTTACAAAATGCTTCCAGTGCATCAATACCCGCAAGTGCAAGTTCTTCTTTCATTTTACCCTCTTCGCTAATTCCCCAAACTTGTGTTGCAAAACGTGCGAATTTATCAATACCATATTTGTATATAGTTCGGTAATATGGAAGCGAAACAGCTGCCAGTCCCATACCATGAGCACAATCGGTGTATGCGCCAACCTGATGCTCGATCATATGTACCATCCAATCAGAAGGTTTGCTTAAACCCATTAACGGATTCATTGCCAGGGTTGCACTCCACATCAGGTTACTTCTTGCTTCGTAATCCTCCGGATTAGCAACGGCAATTTTTGCACTGTTAATGATGGAACGAAGCAATCCCTCAACAAGATAATCGGAGGTAACATCGTCCTCACCCGAAAAATACACTTCCATAAGATGCGACATCATATCGAAAATACCACTTACCATCTGGTATTTTGGAAGTGAGAAAGTGTACTCCGGATTTAGGATAGAAAACTTAGGATACACATTTGCTGGAAACACGCGTCCCATTTTCAGTTTCATATCATCATTTGTAATTACCGATCCGCCGTTCATTTCCGATCCGGTTCCGGCCAAAGTAAGAATCGACGCTACCGGTACGATTTCGTTATCAACAGGCTGAAATTGCAACCAATATTTTGTCCACGGATCACCTTCGCAATAAGCCGAAACTGAAATTGCTTTTACACAGTCGATCACCGAACCGCCACCAACTCCAAGAATCAAATTAACCTTATTGTCGCGAACAAGTTGAGCACCTTCTTTAACTTTTTCCCAGGTTGGATTGGCCATAATTCCGGTAAGTTCAACAATGTTTTTCCCACTATCTTTTAGAATTGATAACACTTGATCGTACAGTCCAATTTTTTTTATCGAACCTTTTCCGTAAGCCAATAGTATTGTATCGCCGTAGTTGGCCAATTCTGCTTTCAAGTTGTTTAACGATTCTTTACCAAAATGAATCGTTGTTGGATTTTCGTATGTGAAATCTGTATTCATTTCTGTTTTCTTTTTAAAGTTCGATGCAAACATATCGAACTATTTTTGAAGTAGTTACCTGTTCCTTTTAAGTTCCGTAATCTGGGTAGGTAATTCAGGAATTTGGGTAATTCGTGCCCTGTCAAAGCATCTAATCACCTCATTTCAAAACCTTGCGTACGAATTCCGTAATAAAGGTAAGTTAGTCCGTAATATTGGTAATTTCCTTTTCTAACTTCTTCAAATCTTTGCAAAGTGATATTGTATAGGTTAGAATAAAATTACCGACATTGAGTAATAAAACAGACATAAACTATTGAATATGAAAATAAATGTATCGCAATTCGCAACTCTTGTATTATCAGTTTTCGTATTGACTTTAACAACAACAGCCCAAAATAGCCCTGCCGATGACCACCATTTAAATGCTAAACAAAAAAGTATGGTAGCAATTTCAAGCTACACTGCCCAAGGTAAAATCACGGAATTGAGCCTGGCGTTGAACGATGGTTTGGACGCCGGATTAACCATTAACGAAATTAATGAAGCCATTGTACAACTTTACGCTTATTGTGGTTTTCCACGGAGTCTGAACGGCATTAATGCATTCAGAAAAGTTTTGGAAGAAAGAAATGCCAGAGGAATTTCTGATGAACAAGGCAAGGAAATTACCATGCACAGCCAAAGTGGCGACCGTTATGAAAGAGGCAGGAAAGTGTTGGAAGAGCTAACGAATATGCCGCAATCGAAACCGGCTCCCGGATTTGGTGAATTCTCCCCTCGTATCGATGCCTTTTTGAAAGAACATTTATTTGCCGATATTTTTGAAAGCGATGTGTTGAGCTACTTTCAACGAGAGTTAATAACCAATGCTACTTTAGCATCAACGACCGGTACAGGATCTCAATTAGGTGCTCATATTATGTTTGGAATGAACGTTGGAATTAGCGAAGGTCAATTGAACGACATGTTTGATGTCATTGAAAAAACAGTTGGAAAGGAAGAGGCTGAAAACGGACGAGCAATCTTAAAAAATGTGCTAACCATGAGAAATCAAAATTGATAACTTTTTTAATTTTAAAACATGAATCGAATTATTTCAAATACCTTGTTAGTTCTTGGTCTTTTAATCTTCGTTATCGCTTGTAATCAACCAACAACAAATACACAAAAACCTGAAACCATTGAAGAAGCTGTAAAAGCCATCGATCCAATATTTACACAAAATCCTGCTCCTGATGAGTTCACTGCTAAATTCTTCACCGGTAAAGTTGGTGTTCGTATGATGTTGGGAAACGACGAAAACAACGAATATTCAATTGCCAATGTAATTTTCGATCCAGAATCGCGTACCAACTGGCACACACATCCCAAGGGGCAAGTACTGCTGGTGCTGGCCGGCGAAGGTTTTTACAAAGCCGAAGGAGAACCGGTACAGAAAATAAAAAAAGGCGATGTGGTAAATATTCCACCACACGTGAACCACTGGCACGGAGCAGCTCCAAACAGCGAGTTTGTGCATGTTGCACTGACCAACTATAAAGAAGGTAAAAATGTTACATGGGGCGAACCGGTAAGCGATGAAGATTACAAGAGCGTTATGCAGTAGATAATGCGGTGAGAATATAAATAAGAAGCATGACTCAACCACTATAAAAACCTAAATCAACAAAATGAGCAAAGATATTTTTCAACGTTTACAATCCGGAGAAGCAGTTTCCTACACCGATCCACAACATTTTCAAATTTCTGAAGCAGCTGCACGCACAACAAAGCTATTGATAGAACTGAATGCAACTGCCGAAACTGAAAAGGTACGCCAGTTGTGGGGCGAAATTTCGGGAGAGCCACTTGATGCAAGCACCATGATCCAGATTCCAGTTCATGTAAACATCGGGAAATTTACCCGAATCGGAAAAAATGTATACATCAATCATCTCTGTTCAATGCTTGACATGGGAACCATAACCATCGGCGACAATGTTTTGATCGGGCCAAAAGTTAATATTCTCAGCGAAGAACATCCTGTAAATCCTGCCGACAGAAAAGCATTAATGGTAAGGCCGGTTGTTATTAAAAACGGTGCATGGATCGGTGCTGCAGCCACTATCCTTCCGGGAGTTACTGTCGGGGAAAACTCAATTGTAGCTGCCGGGGCGGTTGTAAATAAAGATGTACCGGACAATACTATTGTAGGTGGTATTCCTGCAAAAGTTATAAAGCAAATTGACTAAGTAATTTTGGTCCCCCTACTGACACGGAATCGTATTATCATTTATGTAATTAACGGATATAAAATACACAAAACTTCTCCCAGACATTTATCTTCAAATTCCGTAATAAAGGTAACTCATTCAGTTATTTGGGTAATTTCATTCGACCGCGAATAGTGATCTTTGTATGGTGAAAATCTCATAATCGTTTGATGTTGAGAAATTCTTAAATACAAAGAAATGGACAGGATAGAATTAAGTAAGAAAAAGTTTGAAGAATTATTCGGACAACACACAGGTCCGCTAACAGAAACTGATCCGGATTTGCAGGAGATGCTTAACCGCTTCATTTTTGGTGAAGTCTTTTATCAGGGTGACTTGAACGACAAATTGCGTGAATTAATTACAATCGTTGTTCTAACCACCAATCAAACGCTCGAGCAACTGCAGGCACATGTTTTTGCGGCTTTAAATATCGGTGTAACACCCGTTGAAATCAAGGAAGCAATCTACCAATGTGCTCCATATTTAGGATTTCCAAAGGTCCTAAATGCAATTAATAAAGCCAACGAGGTTTTTATGGCTGCAAACATTTCACTTCCTGTTGAGAGCCAGAAAATAGTGACCGAAGAAACCCGTTTCGATGATGGCTTGAAAGTTCAAAAAAGCATCTTCGGCGAAATCATCGATAAAATGCATGAGATGGCTCCCGATAATCAGAAGCATATTCAGAACTACTTGTCAGCATTTTGCTTTGGCGACATTTATACCAGAGGAACACTGGACTTAAAAACCCGCGAACTACTCACTCTGTGTATTTTAAGTGCACTGGGTGGTTGCGAAAGCCAGGTAAAATCGCATGTAAACGGTAACCTGAGTGTTGGAAACGATAAAAACATCATGCTCACCGCAGTTACTCAATGTTTGCCCTACATGGGATTTCCAAGAACATTGAATGCGTTGGCCTGCATTAACGAAATAATACCAGAAAATAAATAATTAAACAATAGGAGAATTTTAAAATGAGTGAATTTAAACAAGCATTTCCTCTGGGACAGAAAAACGATGCTTTCGCAGAATACTTTACAGGACAAAGCTACCTGGCAGTATTAACATTAGAAGGCGTTCCTTCATTCAACGTAACTTTTGAACCGGGATGCCGCAACAACTGGCACGTACACAATGGTGGCGGACAAATTTTGTTTTGCACAGCCGGAACAGGTTGGTACCAGGAAGAAGGCAAACCTGCCCAAAAATTGAATCCTGGCGACACCGTTAACATTCCTGCTGGGGTAAATCACTGGCACGGAGCAGCAAAAGACAGCTGGTTCGCACACATCGCATTGTCAGTTCCGGTTGAAGGATCGACCACACAATGGAACGGCCCGGTTACCAACGAAGAATACAACAAACTGGGCTAAACAAACAGGAAGCAATTACAAAAACAGAAAACAATTAAATAATGAGAAAACTTTTAGCAGTGGCACTGCTGTCAGTCGTTGTACTGGCACAGGCACGTTCAGAAAACAAGCAAACAAACAACAAAACAGAGATGAAACAGACAGAAGAACATTACACATTTAAATTAAGTGATAAAGTTACCCGCGAAAAAGTCACATTCACAAACCGTTACGGAATCACCCTGACCGGCGACCTGTATTTACCAAAAGACAGAGGAACAGAACCACTACCTGCATTGGCAATCAGCGGTCCTTACGGAGCCGTTAAAGAACAATCATCAGGTTTATACGCCAACCAATTCGCACAGCGCGGTTTTGCTGTTGTAGCTTTCGATCCTTCGTTTACAGGAGAAAGCGGTGGCGAACCTCGAAATGTAGCATCACCAGATATTAACACCGAAGACTTTAGTGCAGCTATCGACTTCCTAGGAATTCAATCCTTTGTTGATCGTGAGAAAGTAGGAATCATGGGAATTTGTGGTTTTGGTGGCATGGGCTTAAACGCAGCAGCCGTTGACAAACGAGTTAAAGCAATTGCCGTTGCGAGCATGTACGACATGTCGCGTGTTACTGCACGTGGTTATTTTGATAGTATGACTCCGGAACAACGCTCACAAATGTTGGAACAACTGGGCGAACAACGCTGGAAAGATGCGGAAAACGGAACACCAGCCTATGGTCCTGCCGGACTACCTGAATCGGATCAGCTAACCGGAGAAGAACCAGAATTTGTACAAGGTTACGTAAACTACTACAAAACAGAGCGCGGATTTCACCCACGTTCGATCAACTCTAACGGATCGTGGACAGCAACCAACGCATTATCATTTATGAACATGCCGCTGCTTACCTACATCAGCGAGATTTCGCCTCGTCCGGTATTGATTATTGCCGGCGAAAATGCACACTCTCGTTACTTTAGCGAAGATGCATACAAAGCAGCCAACGAGCCAAAAGAACTGATGATTATTCCGGGTGCCGTACATACCGACTTGTACGACAAAACCGATGTTATTCCGTTCGACAAACTGGAGTCATTCTTTAAAGAAAACCTGAAATAAGGATTTGATGAGAATAAATGAACATAGAATAGTAGCACCTCGCATCTACGAGGTGTTTTCTATTTTTTCAATATTCTACTCAATCCCAAAACCAGAGAATTGAAACAAACGTATATAACTATTTATTTATAAGAGACTTTAATCAATAAAATAACTAATCATGAAACAACTTTTCTTTACTTTACTTATGGGGCTAATCACTTGGTCTCTAAGTGCACAGCAAGATTTGTTTAACGAAAATCCAATTGTATCTCCACAGATTAACGCCGATAATTCCGTTACTTTCCAGGTTAAGGCTCCAACAGCCGAGACGGTAAGCGTTTCAGGCAGCCTCGATGCTGAAAAAGCGCTTGCCCCTATTACCTATGATATGAAAAAAGGAGATGATGGAGCATGGAGTTTTACGACTCCGGTTTTGCCGTCAGAATTGTACAGGTATCATTTTATTATCGACGGGGCTCGAACAACCGATCCTGGTAATGCTTTCGCCATTCGCGATGTTGGGAATCTGTCCAGTATATTCATTATTGGAGGAGGTCAGGCCGATCTTTACAAAGTTCAAAAGGTTCCTCATGGGACTGTAGCTTTGAGATGGTATGATTCTCCGGGTAATGATAAAATGCGTAGAATGACTGTTTACACACCTCCTGGTTACGAACAAAGTTCTGAAAAATACCCAGTATTATACTTGCTTCATGGTGTTGGCGGCGACGAAACAGCATGGACAGGTTCTGGTAGGGCCGCAGAGATTTTGGATAACCTCATCGCAGAAGGAAAAGCGAAACCAATGATCGTGGTGATGACCAATGGAAATGTTTCGCAGGAAGCAGCGCCAGGAAATGGTAGCGACGGTTTTGTGAAACCAACATTCATGCTTCCGCACACCATGGATGGTAAGTTTGAAGAAACCTTTGTTGATGTAATGAAATTTGTTGAAGCCAATTATCGCACAATCGAAACGAAAGAAGGACGTGCAATCGCAGGTCTATCAATGGGTGGCTTTCACACTGCTAACATCTCGATGCACTATCCAAATACATTTAATTATGTGGGCTTATTTTCATCGGCTTTAGGCGTTCGTCCCGGTGGTGCAAATTCTACCTCTCCTGTATATCAAAACCAGGATGAGAAGCTAAAACAGCAAATGGAGAATGGTTACAAATTGTACTGGATGGGTATGGGTGTTGATGATATGCCAATGATCTTTAATGGGAATGCAGATTTCAGAAAGAAAATGGACGATATGGGTATGAAATATGAATACCTGGAAACTGAAGGCGGACACACTTGGAACAACTGGCGTAATTACCTGTCGGTATTTGCACAACGACTGTTTAAATAAGAACTATTCGCAATCGAATTATATAATTCAAAAGCCCACTCAAAAAAATGAGTGGGCTTTTGCTTTTTCCTTAAACAGAACTGGTCTCTTTATTAGTTCAGCCCCTTCCACCACTGTCTAAAAGTTTGCGTATTGTCTTTAAGAAATATTGGTTCACCAATTTTTGGTGTTAAAACTGAAATACCTGAATCAGCATGATTTTCAGTAATTTTATTCAAAGGCTCATCCCACGGATGATTTGCCAATGCAAATTTTGAATGATGAACGGGAAGTATCTTTTTACTTTTTAATTCTCCGGCAATTTTAAATACCTGGTCGGGCATTGTATGAATAAGGTTCCAGTTGTTATCGTACTGTCCCTGTTCTAAAATTGCTAAATCGAATGGCCCGAATTTAGACCCGATTTCTGCAAAGTGAGTATCGTATCCCCCATCTCCGCCTAAAAATAAGTTATAAGCAGGTGTTTTCAGTACAAATGAAACCCACAACGTTTGGTTTCCTTTTAAACCTCTGCCTGAAAAATGTCGTGCTGGCGCGGCTGTTAGCTGCAATCCTTCAACTAATTCAACTCCTTCAAACCAATCGAGTTCAGTAATTTTAGACTTGTCAAATCCCCAGTATTCAAAATGCTGCCCTACTCCCAGTCCACAAATTACCTGTGAAGTTTTGGCCTTCAGACTCATCACGGAATTGTAATCTAAATGATCCCAATGATCGTGTGTGATTACCAGATAATCAATTGCCGGCATATCTTCAGCATTGTAAACACCTGTCCCTTCAAAAATTTTATTTATAAACGGAAACGGCGAACCATAAGCGCTAAATACCGGATCGATTAAAAATGTTATGCCATCCACTTTTATTAAGTACGATGAATGGCCAAACCACAGGACATAATCTTCATCGTGTTTTATCGATTTTATATCGGTTTTAACGACAGGAATCTCATCTTCCGGCGTTACCCTTATTTTCTTTCTGGTCATAAAATCGAACATCACCTGCATCCGGCTCTTCTCTGCTGTAATTGTTGGTGTTGGACTAAAGTTTTTAAATTCACCACTACGATAATTTGCCGACTGTTTTATCCGCTCCAATCTTTCTCCTCGTGGTGTCTGACCAAATTTTTTCTGTTTCAATGTTACCATGGCTGTTAAAGTAATTAATAAAACTATTGTACCCAGTACTCCTATTGTTTTCTTCATATCTGAACCGGCTTGTTCGCCTATTATATTCAGCTACAAATATTGCCATGAATTTTAAAAATCACTTATCCGAATTACGGATTTACTTACCCCGATTACATTTTTCATTCCGTAAAACGGGTAAGCAATTCAGTAATTGAGGTAAAATTTTTTGAGTGTCAAACCCGACCTTTGTATCATTAATACGAAAATATCGTATTCAAAATTCATAAAACGATGATACGAAAGGCTATGCAATTATTTAGCACACTACTGGTACTAATCTCATTATTCAGTTCATGCGAAGGTCATGATATAAATCCTGTTAATGAAGTCATTGTCAATGATTCATCGGATAATCAAATTAACACAAACAAAATGATTTTAAAAATTGGAGATAGCACACTCTCCGCAACTTTGGCAGACAATTCTTCGGCAAAAGCACTGGCCGATGAGCTGGCAAAAGGAACGATAACTATTGAGATGCGTGATTACGGCAACATGGAGAAAGTTGGTTCGCTCGGAAAAAGTTACCCAACAAACGACGAATCGATAACCACGGAACCCGGCGATATTATTTTATACCAGGGAAATGCTTTGGTAATTTATTACGCGCCCAACACATGGAGTTTTACCCGATTGGGAAAAATTGACAATACTTCGAAGGAAGAACTGCTGCAAGTACTCGGCGAAGGTAATGTATCAGTTACTTTATCGTTGCCGGAAGATTAGAATTTATCTGATGATCTTTTTTATCAAAGTATGTAAATTTGCCTTGATGATGAATAAAAAATCGTCATCCCGTTAAGAAGTTTCCTGAAATATATTAAAACCATTTTTATGCTATTATTAAAACGTAGTCTGTTTCTGTTTCTGTATTTAGTTGCTTCATTCAGTTTTGTAGAAGCTCAGAATATTTTTATTTCAAATGTCCAACACCGAACAACAACAAGTTTAAACGGCAAATGGCAATATGTAATCGATCCGTACGAAACAGAAGGTATGGGAGGCATGCCGGTGTATAAAAACTACATTCCAAAAGAAGAAAGCGACAGGGTTGAATATAGTTTTACTGACGGCAGAACTTTGTGGGTTCCGGGAAGCTGGAATATTCAACATCCCGAGCTTCGTTATTTCGAGGGAACGGTTTGGTATCGTAAAACATTCCATCAAGCTGAAATTTCAGATGGCAAACGCTACTTTATAAATGTTGGCGCTGCCAATTACCTTACCACTGTTACGTTTAATGGCGAAATTCTGGGAAAACACGAAGGTGGATTCACACCTTTTTCATTCGAGATAACTGACCTCATCAAAGAGAAAGACAACTTCCTGATAATTGGTGTCAACAGCGCAAGAAAAGCCGACAATGTTCCGTCGAAAGTAACTGACTGGAGCAATCACGGTGGTATCATCCGCGATGTTAGTCTTGTTGAAGTCCCCACGACTTTTATCAATAATTACTTTGTATCGCTTGATAAATCCACGCTCGCACAAAAAACAAAAATAATAAACGGGAAACTGGAACTGGCAGGAAATACACTGCCCGAAAAAGCCAGAATCGTTATTCCTGAATTAAACATCGAACAGGAACTTGCACTTAATTCGAATGGTACGACGGACTTTTCTATCGACGTTAAAAACCTGGAGTTGTGGTCGCCTGAAAATCCGAAATTGTACAAGGTTACCATTGAAGCCGGTGATGATAAAATCAGCGATGAAATTGGTTTCAGAACCATTGAAACAAAAGGAAAAGAGATTCTGCTAAACGGTGAACCCATATTCTTAAAAGGAATCTGTTTGCACGACGAGAATCCACTTCGTAAAGACCGCGCCAACTCTGTTGAAGATGCAAAACTGGTGTTGGACTGGGCACAGGAATTAGGTTGTAACTTTATTCGTCTGGCACATTATCCTCATCAGGAAAACATTGTTCGACTGGCCGATAAAATGGGTATTCTGCTTTGGGAAGAATTGCCACTGTATTGGGGAATTCAATGGGGCAATCCTGAGGTTCTTGAAAAAGCTAAGCAGCAATACACCGAATTGATCAATCGCGACTATAACAGGGCCAGTTCTATTATCTGGTCGATTGCCAACGAAACAGCACCAATCCCCGATCGTAACAAATTTTTATCTGATTTGGCCGATTATGTGCGCACTATTGATGATACACGATTGCTTTCGGCTGCCATAAAAAAAGACCAGGAACTGGATGGACACCCCGACAGTGTCTACACCTACAACGATCCGATCATTGAAAAGCTCGACATCATTAGTTTGAATGAATACCTGGGTTGGTATGGCGGATTTCCTGAAGAATGCCGAAATAAAACATTTAAGGCAGGTTACGAGAAACCAATTATTGTAAGCGAGTTTGGCGGTGGTGCCATGCAAGGCTTCCATGGAGACAAATATACGCGCTGGAGCGAAGAGTTTCAGGAGTATTTATATCAAGAGAGTATTGCAATGTTTGATAAGATTGACGGACTAGCAGGAATGACGCCCTGGATTTTGGTCGATTTTCAGTCTCCGCTACGTCAATTATCCGGTGTTCAGGATGGTTGGAATCGCAAAGGACTAATCTCTGAAAAAGGGTTCAAGAAAAAAGCATTTTTTGTTTTGGAAGAATATTATCGCACCAAATAATCATTCGGGCTCCCATTTTTAGCTTTTGAAACAAATAAGGCAGCAACCCGAAACATTTTGACCATATAAAGTTTTTCACTCAATAACGATGTGCATTAGCTTTGTGTGGTTATTAAAATCATTAAAACCTTATCAAAATAAGAATGAATTACAGGACAATATTTTTCGTATTGATGTTTTTTAGTTTCGGCCTTTTTACCAACGGGCAGGACAAATCGCAACCAAATACAAACAGCTCTTTTACTAATCCACTGTTTCATGGAGACTACCCCGACCCCAGCATTTTACGCGATGGAGAAGACTACTACCTTGTTCATTCATCGTTCTACTACTATCCCGGTTTGCTTATATGGCATTCAACAGATTTAATTAACTGGGAGCCGGTCGCCAATGCACTGCATACTAACGTTGGTTCGGTTTGGGCGCCGGAGCTCACAAAGTACGATGATAAATACTACATCTATTTTCCGGCCGACAACAAGAACTACGTAATTACAGCCGAGAATATTGAAGGTCCCTGGACAGAACCGGCTTTAATAGACATAAGTATGATCGATCCCGGACATGTAGTGGATGAAAAAGGTAACCGCTACCTGTATTTTAGCAGTGGAAGTTATGTGCCTTTAACTGACGACGGATTGACTGTTGCCGGCGATCCGGTGCATAGTTACGACGGTTGGGAAATTCCGCGCGAATGGTCGATCGAATGTTTTTGTATGGAAGGTCCAAAACTTTTCAAACGTGGCGATTATTATTATTTAACCGTTGCTGAAGGTGGAACTGCAGGGCCAGCTACCGGACACATGGTAATTTCTGCGCGTTCGAAATCGCCTCTTGGGCCATGGGAAAATTCACCTTATAATCCGATTTTAAGAGCTGAATCAAATAAGGATCAGTGGTGGTCAGTTGCTCACGGAACTGTTTTCGACGATGTTGAAGGAAACTGGTTTATGATGTTTCATGGTTACGAAAACGGCTTTTACAATATGGGGCGCCAAACCATGCTCACTCCTGTTGAATGGACTGAAGATGGCTGGTACAAAATACCAGACAACATTGATATTGCCAAACCAATGGTACTTCCCGGAAAAGCAAATGTGGCTCAGCAACCTATTAAATTAAGCGACGATTTTTCAGAAGACGAATTAAATCCGCAATGGAAATTCTTTGGAGGCCATGATGCAGAGCGTTATGAAGTTAAAGACAACAGCATTGTAATCAACGGCAAAGGACACGGAATTGCTGATTGTTCGCCAATGTTGACCATCCCGGCCGATCACGCTTATACTGCCGATGTGGAAGTGGAAATTGAAGGTGATGCCATTGGTGGATTGGTGCTGTTTTATAACCAACAGGCTTCTTCAGGAATTCTCGCTGACGATACAAACATTCTATCCAACCTCAGGGGATGGCAATTTGCCACCGAACAAAATGTTATCGATCGTCACGTGTTTTTACGACTTAAGAGCATAGATAACACTGTTGATATGTATTACAGTCTCGACGGAAAAGACTGGATCAAAACCGAAAATTCGTTTGAAACATCTGCTTTGCACCATAACGTTTTGAGTGGATTTCTAAGTTTGCGTATCGGACTTTGCTCGATCGGCGATGGTAAGGTTACTTTTAAGAATTTTCAATACCAATCTTTAAAATAACAATAGTCCGAAATAACATATCAATCACTATTTGATTACAAAACGGTGATTACAGTTCGCAGGTATTTGGTAAGAACCGGACTGCCGTTATCAATAGCCTGAAGCACAAAATGAATAGTTTCGCCAGGTTTGGCATTTTCAGGAACAGTGAAGGTAGTTTGGGCAACAGACGGATTATCCACTGCAAGTGCATCGCTTTCATAAGTTCCAACAGGAAAATACCACCATTTTATATCCAGTTGATCACCATCCGGATCGACAGCCGTTGCATTTAACTCAATCTCTTCTCCTGGCTTTGCACTGATACTTAAAGGACCTGTTAATTCCGGATAGTGGTTTGCGTCTTCGTAATTTGGAGTTACCGACCACTTCATTCGAGCTGCTTCTGAAAGATTCCGTTCAGGAAACATATTCGGAAATGTATGGTCTTCTTCTGTACCGCCCGTTCCGGCCAAACCAAACATTGCGAATATATCAAATACTTCACCTTTTTTGGCTGCTTCCACCACCCGGTTGTGCATCATAATAATGTCGGTACCCAAATAAGTGGGATGTCCCGAACGTGGAGCCCCGGACTTTGGATTCCATCTACCGTTCCAGCCCCCCCATCTTGGATCTTGCCATGCACGGAGTCCATTACCAATGAGGTTAAAAAAGCAACCACTGTCGCCATCGCCATACAATGTGCCTACAGGGTCAGGATTTCGCCACATAATGTATCCCATTTCTGCGAGCTCCAAAACCGATTCTCCTTTGTACGGGCCAATCACGTCCAAAACATCGCCAGGAACCATCTGTTTGCCGTCGCCCCAGCATCTAACCAACGTACCGATTGGTCCTAATCGCAGATTTTCAGCCGTCCATTCCGGCGAAGTAAGGTAGTCGTATGAGCTGTTGTCATAGCGTCCCATTTCTCCACGCGTATTTTCTACATAAGCATCAGGCCAGTTAACAGCAATGTAGTTATTATATGCATTGTCTTGGTCACCAGAAAGGCAAAGCGCAACCTTGTCACATACCTTCTTGTAAACGTCATCCCATTCAGGAGTGTTTTTGTAGTCATCTTCAATCGACCGCAGTGCAGCTGCAATGGTAGATGAACCTCCCCACGCCTGAATAAAAAGCGGACCTGGTTTGTCATCAAGGATATTTTTTTTGATAAGGTTAGAGCCATCTGTATCCTCAGAATAGTCACCCTCAAAACTACAGTTACCGTAAACGGTTACCGATTTTAAATACTCGGGAGAAGGATATTCCGGATCATGAACTTTCAGGTTGGTGTAACACGCTTCGTAAGCATCTAAGATATCGTTAATAAATCGTTCGTCAGGCGACCATCTCCAGGACGTTTGAGGCCCCAGTCCAAGTTGATCATATTCACTTCCCTCTATAAATTGAGTATTTCCTTTTCCATCTCCTTTCCAATGAAAACGGCTGCTGGTATATACTAAACCGTCAATCTGAAAATCGGTAGCATGAAGAAGAAAACGTATCATCGAATTGTTATCATCCAATTCCGGATCGCACGTAACTATGGTACGAGGTTTCGACTGTTCATTTGTTGTTTCCTTTTTTGTACAATTGGTAGCCAAAAACATTAAAAACAATGCCATTACGGAATTTACAACTACGCTATACCATTTATTTCCTGCGGCTTTTTGTGAAACAGTTAAATTTTTCATGAGAAAGGTTTATGTGTTAAATAAATTAGGCACAATTATGCGGCCTAATTTTTATATCGATAAGTATCTAATTGCTAAAATCCCGATGCAGAATAGCTGCTAATTCTTCAACAATATGTTTGTATTCCGGATCATTGGCGAGATTATTAAACTCTTTCGGATCATTCTCGTAATCATATAATTCTACTCCCAAACGGCCTTCATCCCATTCTGTGTAACGGTATTTTCTTACACGAATGGTGCGTCCAAAAATTGTAGGATTCTCAGAAGCAAGACGTGGGTTAAAACTGTATTTCGACTGACCTTCCTGGGCTCTTGGATTTACTGTTCTCGCTTGAATAGTGAAAGCCGGGTGATCCCATTCTGCATCAGGATTTTTTAAAAGTGGCACCAAACTGTGTCCAACCAAATCTTTTGGCGCTTCCAGTCCTGCAAGTTCTGCCAGTGTCGGATAAAGATCAACCAATTGAACGATAGCTTCAGTTCTGGTACCTGATGTTAATCCCGGCACAGAAATCAATAATGGCTGATTAGATCCCTTTTCGAATAATGATTGTTTTTGCCACTGCCCATGTTCTCCCAAATTATAACCATGGTCGCTCCAGAAAACAATTATTGTATTATCCAGCAATCCAAATTCTTCCAGTCCGTCGAGCAATTTGCCAACTTGTGCATCAACAAACGAAATAGAGGCATAATATGCCTGAATCGCCTTCTTTTGCTGCTCCTCTGTTGATCCGGCATTGGGTGGCCAAATCCAGGCTGCAGCATGTGGTTTATTCTCCCAATCGTTATCCTGATTTACTCGCAATTTTATATCCTCCAGTGGATACATGTCGAAATATTTTTTTGGCGCCATGTACGGAATATGCGGACGGTAAAAACCAAGTGCTAAAAAGAATGGCTCAGGACTTACACGACCGGCACCGTAACTACCATAAGCGCTTATCATCTGATTACCGGTACGCTGGCGCAAAATACTTACAGCCACGTTTGCAGAAATGGCATCGGTCACCTCATCATCGTTGCAGTCCATAGCAAGGTAGGTTCCTAACATTACAGCATCACCACCCTGAAGCTTATATTCATCGGTTTTATCTTTTCCGATCGGATTGTATGTGGTTGTCCATGAAGCCGGATCATCGTGGCCTGCATGACCAATATCTCCCGGTACTCCCTGATGAAAAATTTTGCCAATACGACATGTAAAATAACCGTTATTCTTGAATAACTGTGCTAAAGTAACGGCATCAGGCAACTTCTCCCGAAACCTTGGACCAAGGTCAAAAACACCGGTTTTATCAGGGTAGTAACCGGTCATTAGCGAAGCACGACTTGGACCACACAGTGGTGCCTGACAATAAGCATTTTGAAACACCATCCCCTCTTCTGCTAGACGGTCTAAATTGGGCGTATAAACATCCGGATTCCCAAATGTATTTAAATCATTGCTCATATCATCGGTAGCGATGAAAAGAACGTTCATTGGTTTTTCTTGTGCAATAACCAATAAGTTTACCCCAACAAATAGCAATAGGAACAGCTGGATTCGTTTCATAAATTTTATCTAAGATTTTTAACCTCTGTCATTACTCTATTTTAAACTTGCAATCACTCCATTCGGCTGAGGTGAAATCCATCCTTCCGGCAAGTCAAAATGATGACACTGGTTACAAGAGTATACAGATTGCCCGTGCATCGAGTGGCAGGTGTAACATTCCTGCTTTCCGTGCCTTGGATCGTGCTGGCTAAAAGCAAACGACATGTTATGATTGCTCGTTGTTGCTTTAATAATCTCTTCTTCCACATGGCATCCAGCAGTCATACAAAAACTACGTGTACCAATCTCTCTTTTTTCCAATGGGAATGTATAATTTCCGGTTAGCCAGTGCGCTCCTTCTGTGAGCTGCTGATCTATAGTTTGCTCATGACAATCAAGACATCGAAGCGATACGGTGTCGGCCATTGCATGACGTGTTATCATTAAGGTTGTATCTCCGCCGTAGTAATTATCTACGTATGCGTTCATTGGTGTGTGGCAGTTGGTGCAAAAGCCCGGCTGATCGTGCCAGTATACACCCCCGGTTACCAGCCCCGACAGCACCACAACAATAACAGCCGCAAGAATCAAAATTCTCGGCATCCTAAACTTTGATGTATTCCCGGCTGACTTGGTTTTATCGTTCATTTTATCTGTTTTAAAGTTTGTAAGAAGTAAAAATGCTTTAAGCAGAAGGTTGCAATTTGGCAACATGTCGTCCGGCGAGGTAGCCGAAAGTATAACAACGCCCCAGCGACAAACCATAAACGGTTAGCGGATAATCAACTCCGCCATAAAAACCGCCGCCAAGATTACCAATAGCGTACAAGCCTTTTATTTTCTCTCCTTCCACGTTTAAACACTGATGGTTTTCGTCAACCAGGAGACCTGAGCAAACTGCCGACAGTCGTAATGTTCGGTGAATGCCATAAAACGGAGGTGTATCAATTGGTTTTAAATGCTCAGCCGATTTACCAAAGTCAGGATCCTGGCCTTCTGCAGCATGTTCATTGTATCTCTTTATTGTGGCTGCCAAGGTAGCCGGATCGGCTTCAATTTTTTCGGCAAGTTCCTCAATCGTATCAGCTTTATGTGTATTGATAAATGCTTCGTACACACCATGACGGTCAGGAACATTTTCATTGGGCATATAATTTTTTAATCCTTCAGGAGGGACTAAAATTCCAGGCCAGGTCTTAGCCTGCTTCATGTAGTTTGAATCAAATATCTGCGAATATTGCCCCGCCTTTTCCGATCCTCGCAGATAATTGTTTAATAACGACATTTCCACACTTTCGTTTACAAATCTTTTCCCTGAATGATCAACAGCTAAAAATGGCATATCGCACATGGTAGCCGGCCCGGCATCAAAATCGTGCAACATTTTAGTATGCCCGATTGGCTCAATAACGCCACCGGCCCAGTATCCTAACACAAATCCGTCGCCGGTTTTACGTGATTGTTTTCTTCCAAAATTCTTTGCATCCGGAATAAAATAATCGCACATGGCTTTATTGTTCTGGTAATCACCGGTAGCCAGAATAACTCCTTTTTTTGCTACAAATTTGGTATAAGTGCCATCCTGTTTCTTTCCGATAACTCCGGTAATATCGCCAGAATCGTTTTGAACCAGTTGAACGGCCGGAGTGCTGTAATAAAACTTCACTCCTTCTTTTTCAGCATAAGCAGCCAATGCACGCATTCCATCACCATTGGTATAAGGTTTTGATCCGAAATAGGCTGTATGAAATCCCAATTTATAGCCATTCATTTTTAGGATATTTACCTGTTGTAAATTCCCCTGATTAATCACTTTTGCTCCGGCTTTTTGCGCCCGATCGATAACCCATGAAACGGCCTCTCCTGAGTTATAAGCCCACTCTCTGAGTAACTTCGGATTACAACGATGAGCATTGTCTCCCATCAATCGCGACACCAATGCCTCTACACCTGCTTTATCGCTCGTACTGAGATCAATCCCCGCGCCGGAATTCCCTTGCGAAATAGCAATGTTTTCCTTTTGCAGAACGGCCACAGAAGCTCCATTTTCGAGTGCTGACAAGGCAGCAGGAACACCTGATGCACCTGCCCCAACAATAACCACATCAAATGACTCTGTTTTACTTATTTCACTCTCCGGTATTTCTTCCGGTTTTGGAAGAAAAGAAAGTTTTGCTGCGTCGTCGGTACTTTTTCCGTACGCCACTCCTTCTTCAAATGCCTCCAGGCTGGGACTGTCGGGTTTACAACCAGCAAAGCCAAACATGCCGGCAGCACATGAAGCAACAGCTGCACGCGACAAAAAGCTACGCCGGGAAATACCGTTTCTAAGGGTATCTTCTGTGTATTTATCCATCTTTTATTTTCAGCAGTTTAAATTTATGATTAGTTATACCGAACTAATGTAAATATTATTTTTGGTTTTATTTACGGTTTAAGCCGTACTTAGAAATGATCTATTTAAATAACCTCGGCGTATAATCGGCTAAATAATCTCTCCAATTCGCCCAGGTATGTCCTCCACCAGTCTCGTTATAGATATATTCAAAATCGTTATCATCCAGCTTTTTACGTAGATTCTGAACACCTTCATATACAAAGTCCTCTGTTCCGCAAGCAACATAAAACAATTCGTAATTCTTTTGCAAGGTCTTCAGGTTCTTATCGTATGCTGCTATCAACGGTTTCATAATTTCCTTCAGGTTGTTGTCATCAGGATGTAAACCCAAACTGAACAAACCCATGTATTTAAAAAGCGTAGGATTATTCATCGATGCAAGTTGTGTGTGCAAGCACCCCATCGACAGTCCTGCAATGGCACGGTTCGAACTGTTTGCGATTACCTTGAAATGACTCTCAACGTAAGGAATTACATCGTTAACGAGACTAACCGGGAATTGGTCGGTTGCAATGATCAAACCATTCTCCGTAGGTTCAGGTTGTATCTCTGTAATGGCTGCCTTTTGATTGGGATTGCCGTTTGTCATTACAACAATCATCGGTTTAGCTTTTCCTTCTGCGATGAGATTATCCAAAATATAATTAGCAAGTCCTAAAGAAGTCCATGCATCTTCGTCGCCACCACCACCATGAAGCAAGTACAGTACAGGATAATTTTCTTTGCTGTCTTCATATCCCGGAGGTGTATAAACATACATCCTTCGGGTTAAATCCAGTGATGGAGAGTTGTACCAAACCTTTTTTACCGAACCATGAGGAACGTCTCGTACCTGAAAAACTTCCGATGATTCTCCGGGAATGAACAGCGTGTTTGCGTATCTTGTTCCATCACGCATGGCCTGCGGATTTGCCGGATCAAGAATAGTTACGCCATCAAGGATAAAATTATAATGGTACATTGATGGTTCCAAAGGTTCTACAGTTACCAACCACACACCATCAGCATTTTTAGTCATTTCAGCTTTTTCGCCAAATCCCATCCAACTTCCACTTACGCTTACCGACTTCGCAACTTGAGAATAGAGACTAAAAGTAACGCTATTGTTATCTGCAATTGCAGGCGAAATTATTTGTGGTCCTCGTTGACGTTGTATTTCCTGTGCCATGGTAACATTAAGCATAAATAAACCGACAAGAAATAAAGCTATTCGTTTGATTGATTTAGTTTCCATAATTTATTGGTTTTATAGGTTATAAAGAAATTGTGTTTTCTCCCCCTTCTAATTCATGGCTTTTTCCTTCCCAAATGAATGAACCGGTGATTCCTTCAGGCAAGGTAATCGTTGCTTTTAATCCATTTCCTGAATTATCGTAATCAACAGCAATTGTTCCGTCAGGGTGTGGCATCTCGCCGCTAATGTTTTCTAATGCACCAATATTTGGCTCAATTTTTACTTTTTTGAAATACGGAGCAGCACTCTCGATTCCGAGAATAATTCGGTATGCTTCAATGTTCGGGCTTGCTCCCCATGCATGACAATCTGATCGGGTTGTTTCAACGTCTGAGGTTTCGCCCCAAGTGGTTAAACCAAGATCGATATTTTTACGCCAGATATCCAGCCAATCAAGGAAATCGTCGCCCATACCGGCTTTGGCCAATGCCAGGTGCAAATAATACTTAAAGTAGATAGTAGCTTGTGTAAGCGACTCATCTTCCAACATGTGCTGAGCTATTTTAGTATTTTGCTCCGGAGTAGTAAGTCCGGCTAAAATTGCCATTGAATTGGTATGTTGCGAGAAATCTTTTTTATCGGGTGTGTCGGCAAACAAATTGCGTGATTCATCCCAATATTTACTTTTAATGGTTTCCGACATTTTTTTCGTCAGACTTGCGTACATAGCAGCGTACTCTTCACTGCCTTCTTTCTGCTCCAGTTCCATACCAGCCTGCAAAGCCAATAACAATTGCAGATCGAGCAAAGCAGTACTTCCATCTTCAGCTGCAGGTGCTGTTCCCATACGCCAGTTACTTGCCCAGTCAGTAAAGTTCCATCCGGGTAGATTTTTCAACGACCCGTCATCGTCAACAAAACTGATGAAATAGTTCAGGATTTGTCTGGATCCCAATAAATGGTCTTTCAGAAAATCAGGATCACTACCATACATCAGATAATCATAAAGCATACAAACATACCACATCGAATAAGTGGCAATTACCTGGTTTTGTGTGTCAGGATAACGGCTCAGCGTATAACCATCTACCTGCCGGGAGTTATCCATTAAGTTCAAGGCATTTTTTGCCAGACGATCGTCACCACTGTTAAAATATGATACAAACAATTGAATTCGTGCATCGCCAATATATTGCAGACGCTCGTAATAAGGACAATCCATATATGTTTCAACTGCACATGAACGAGCCGTACGCCAGCCAATTTCCAGAATTTTATCCAACTCGGCATCATTGGCGTTTATTTTGGCGTTCATTTCAAAAGGATAACCGGTAAATGTTCCGTAGAAATCTTCGATGGTAAGCGGACTATCTTTTGTCTCAACTTTTATTTCAAGATAACGGTAAGTTCTCCAATTCAAGGTAGTGAAAGTCTGGTTTTTCGATCCATCAGAAATAATGGTATCCATACGTCCGGAAATCGTTTTTCCTTCAATCTCATTACGATTGTTTTTCGCACCTTCAGCATCATACAAACCTTCAGAATACGTAATTACGATTGTATTGTTATCGCCGCCACTAAAAACAAGAGTTGGATAAGCGTTGGTGTACACTTCCTGATCGAGTAAGATTTTTGCAGTAGTATTTGCAGGCACTTCAAAGGCCTCTTTTTCAGCAGGGAAGTTTGCAGGAACAGAAACACCTTCTGCTTTTCGGGTTGATACCAAACGTTGGTAAGTCATTTCCATTTGAGGAAGAATTGAAGGAATCAATGTCCATCCACCGCGTGTATTAAAGCCCATTCCTCTTGTTGAACGTTCGAAAACTGCTTTGGCCGATTTCCAGCTGCTGTCGTCAAAATCAAGTACTTTCCATCCTTTAACGGCGTAATTCATGTCGATTTTCTCTCCGGCACCAGCGGCATAGTAACCGTGAACCTGCTGACGAATCGGGGTGTAGCTTTTATCCTCAATACATTTCCACGAATCATTGGTGTTCAGCACCTTTGTAGCATCATCGGTTCCCTGGAATAAAAATCCGGTTTTCCACGAGAATTGCGAAACAGGTTTCATATCACCTTCGTTCCAAACCTCTGCTGCAATAATATTATCGCCTTGTTTCAGGTACGGTGCAATATCTATGGTTTCGTAATTCCAGTGTTTTAAATCGCCCAATGCAGGCCCCATTGAAACCAGATTTTCGTTAATGTAAAGTTTGTAACGGTTATCAGCGCTGACCCGCATCTCAAATTTATTGGGAGCTGTTTCAAAATTTATCGTTTTACGAAACAGGTATAGACCTGCGTCTGTTGCTCCGGCTTCGGGAACGCAAATCCAACTTGCATCCCACTCGTTATTTCGTGGTGGGCCAAACATTTGTGCTGTACTTGTAAATGCAGAAAGTATCAGTAAAAGTGTTATTAGTTTGTTCATTTTATTCTTGTTTTTGATTATATGCTATTGAGTGATTGTTTGATTATTTTAAAGCTTGAGCGCTGTAATTTACACGAACACCATCGCGATTAATTAAAAGATTAAGCCCCAAAAATCCCTGTGGATTCTCATCTCCTTTTAATTCTCCGGATAACGCTTCATCACTTATTTTTTCAAGATCGTCAACCCGCTTTTTGGTTTCTTTATTTCCTCCGAAAAAGTGACCGGGATAAAGTTCAGCGATACCGTTATCAGCCATTACTTTACTCATTTTCTCACAGGTACTTTGCAGAGTAGAGAAATTGGTAGTCAGTAATAAATTACCCGACCCAAACGAGTCGCCGCTGAAACCGTATTTGGCAGCTTTATCGATAAAAGTTGTCGATCCGGGTGTATGACCGGGAGTAAAAACCACCTCAATTTTTCTTCCGCCAAGATCAAACACCTCACCGTCTTTCAGGAATTTTACTTCACCTTTGTAATTAGGCATAAACTGTGGAATTCCAACTGTATCGGCCTCATTGATATAGATCTCGGAAAACACGTCGATCGATGGACCGGTATGATCTGGATGTACGTGCGTAGCCACCACTGTATATGGTTTTGAAGTGATCGACGCAACTATTTTATCCAGGCCTTTAATGTTTGTTCCGGCATCAATCAGCAACGATTTCTCGTTTCCTTCAACCAAATACAAACTCTCGTTCGACATGGCTTTACCGGTTCCCACCCAGGTATGTTCATCTATTTTATGAAAGACGACATCATCGTTTGCGAAGACTTCTTCTCCCTCAATTTGAAAGGATGGTTGTGCCAGCAAAGTGATCTGGGTAATTAAAATCACAATGATTAGAACTACTAATTTTTTCATAAGTATATGTTTTATTGGTTTTTGAAATTAAGTTTTTGACTATTTATACTAAAAGAAGTTTATTCTCAAACGGAATTTACTTTACCCATTTTTAACATTCATCAGATATTAAAAGGCTATTGTTTCAAATGTTCATCCAAGAAGTCAATGATGATATTAATTACCTGCGGATCAGAAAACTCTGCACTAGCATGTCCTGCCCCGTCGAGTACATAGCGTGTTGATGAAACACCTTTATCGCGTAAAGCATTGTGCAATAACAATGTTTGGCTTGGAGAAACGGCCATATCGTTTGTTCCATGGAATAGCAGAAATGGCGGATCGTTCTTGTCCACATAAGTTATCGGGTTTGCTTTGGCTACAACTTCCGGCTTGTCAAGGCTTGTTAGCCCACTGTTTTTGCCGTGAATAAATTGCCCGTCGGGAGATATGACTGTAAAATGTGCCTTTTCTGCTTCTTCATCAAAGTCGGCTCCAATTTTTGTAAGATCTGATAAACCGTAAGCATCAACTGCTGCTTTTACATCGCTACTTTGATCAAGATAAGCGCCTTCTTCAAACTGTTTTTCGCCGTTTGTTGTGGCCACCATCGCTGTTAAATAGCCACCTGCCGATTCACCCCAAATACCAATGTTTTCAGGATCGATTCCGTATTCTTTGGCATTGGCGCGCATAAAACGAATTGCGGCTTTTACATCTTTAACGGCGTCGCTATAAATTCCGGTGCTGATAACGTGGTACTGCACGCTTGCCACAACATAACCGGCTTTAGCAATTTCGTAACGATCGTAAAGATTTCGCTCTTTTGCAGCAAAAGAAAAGCCACCCCCAATAACATAAACCACACACGGACGAACCTTATTATCCTTGTAGGTAAGAATGTCCATTTTTAGCGACATCGGATCACCGTCGATACTTTTTGTCTCGTGAAATACAACATCTTTTAGCAGATTCATTTCGCTGTCGGCTGGAAGTTCCCTGAAGAAATGCCGTTCTTTTGATAAATCTGTTAAAAGGGTACTGGTACTGTTATCAGTTGGTTTTATGAATTTGGGCATCAATAAACCATTTGAACCTCCCTGAGCATAAGTGATTGCACTCATACACAATAAAAATAAACAGAGAATCGTAAATCTTTTCATTTGTTTTAATTTTAAATTGCTCAAAATATTATTCCAAACACCTAATGTCTCTCTAACTTTTTAAAGTTTTGATTCTTCCATCATTCCAATTGCGGTATTCACAATTGCCGGTTCAGCATATCCGGGTTTAAGGTTTGAACCAATTACCTGGAAAGTAAGATGAGTACTGGCCTGAGTAGAATAAATATATCCTGTACGCGTTCCATTGGTCAATGTAACCATCATTGTTTTAGATGCAGGAGACTCAGCTTTCAGGCGCATTCCGATCTCAGAATACACTTCCCCACTAACGGTTACCAGATTTATATCGCCAATTTGAACCAACCCCAAACCAATATGTACATCCGGTCCGTCTTTATAACCCGGATCGTAATTCTCGCGACCTTTAGTATCGATACGAACACGGCCAGGACAAACTACATCCTCTTTTTTACACCAGATCTTCGAACTCTTTTCATATTGCGTATGATAAAGCATAACCTGTACAGCGTTGTTGCCCAAAGTAGTGCCTAACATGTGTACATAGTCGCTTTTACGATCAACAACTTTTTTATGCGCCTCAAGTTGGTCGGCCGGAATTTCACCCGGTCCTTCAAATGAAGGTTGGCGGCCGGTCGTAGGCTCAACTGGTGGAGGTAACACGCCTTTAATCTGACCCTCCTGAAAAATAGAAGTGTATGCCATTTTGGGGTTTTGGTCGCCGGAAGCTCCCTGGCTAAACAAAGCCACAGTTTTCCCTTCGAACATGTCTTCTACATATTTCGTTGCGTCGCCCGGGAAATCGGCACTAACAACACCACTAATAAAGAAATTAACCGGGTGCATGGCGTAATTCATGTACACTGCAATTGGCACATCGCCTTCGCCAAGGAAAGTTATTACTGCCAGCGTTTTATCTGAAGGACCATCCCAATTTGCGGTTTGATGCCATTCTAAATTCTCATCAAAATTATCGCGGTTTACGTTCAGATCAACTTCCGTAGTTCCGTAACCTACGCGAGCAGGCGCCATATTAGCCTTCGCCTGATCGACAGAAGCAACAATGGCATCGGCAATTGTTTCCGCAGTAGGTGCTCCGTTAAAAAGACCTCCGGTGTTACCACTGTGTGTATGCGTTCCGGTAACTACATAGTTTTGCACCGGACATCCTGTTGATGCTGAAGATTTCGCCAGTACATCATCAATTTCATGAATACCGCCGGCATCGATAGCTACTAAAACAGCTGAATTTGTACCGTTATCGATATAAATAGCGCGAACATAAAGATTGTCGCGAATTATATCAGTCGAGCTCTTCAGGTCGCTTTGTTTTGGTGTGATATCTACTTTTGCTGCCCCTACTTTTAAACCGGTTTGGGCAAATGCCGGACAAGCCATAAACAGGATCAGGCCCCAAAGAATAAGTTTGATTGTATTTTTACGTTTCATCTGTATAAATTTTTAGTTGGTTGCTAAACTCATAATTTCAACAGGACCGACCAATCCGGCAGGTACCAATGGTGAATTAGCACGGTAGAATGGTCGTGTTGTCAATGTAATTTTTTCATCGTCGCCAACACCAGGTTGTGCATCTCCGATCAAACGGTTCACCCAGGTATTTACTGCTTTGATTTCGATTTCGTTAGAACCGGCAGTTATAAAATCAGTGATATCAACGCGGTAAGGAGGTTTCCATGTTGTTCCGGCCAATTGACCGTTCACCCAAACTTCGGCCAGATTGTTCACCAAACCAAGGTCGATAACGACATCTCCTTTATCGATTGTTTCCTGTGCAACGTCAACCGATTTTTTGTAGTTGGCAATTCCAGAGAAATATTTAATTCTGTCGTTATCACTTTCGCGGAAATCGATCAGCTTATCGAAAGTTGCAGATGCAGGTGCACCACGCTCAGCCTGGAATTCAACCTGCCAAGGACCTTCCAATTGAGTTATCACTCTTTCGGTTGGAACAGGAATGCTCACACTGCTTTGTTTTGTTTTTTCGCGGAATACCACGAAGATCGATCCAAAACTATCGAGCGGAATTGTAACATTTGTACGTTCGCCATCGAACTCATACGATACAGGACTGATTTTCCCTGTTGCAGGATCCCACAATTCAGCTTTGTATCCACTTATGCGGAAGCTGGCTTTGATGGTTTCTACGTTAGCAGTCTGGCTTGCTACGAAGTAAATTCCACCGTTATTCAATTTGCGGTGCAGGAACATTACGTCGCTGTCGGCAACCGGTGATTCGTAAGTAAAGTCAGGTTCCAAACCAATTTCGTTGAATGCTGCGCCTGAATCATCGGTATTGAAAACTTTACCCTTTCCAACGCTTGCAACGGCACCGCCCGGCCAAAGAATATCAAGTACTTCTTTAACTTCTGCAGGATCATCAGCCAGACTTGGAGAACCTTCAGGGCGAGTTCCAATTACAACAGCACCTTGCTCAACAAAGTCCTTCATTTTAGTTAAAACAGGAAGTGTCATTTTTGTAGCACCTCTACCTAAGAAAATCGCTTTGTAGTTCATTCCAGATTTAGTGGTCAACGCTCCGTCTTCAACAGAAAGCATATTCATTACCACATCGGCACTTACAAAATCGTAGCGGTAACCGTCAGGAAGAAGCTTAAAGTCGTTTCCGTAAATCGCGGTCATCGATGATTCTTCGCCGTAGAAAAGTGCAATATCGTTGGCTGCTTTACCGGCTTGCAACATGTATGATGAACGTGACAGATAGTCGATCCAAACTTTTGATTGCTCGGCCCATGTTTCGTTACGCGAGAACATTTGGCCAACGCCCAATGTAACACCAGGTCCTCTTGTGATTGGCTGGTGAGCTGAAGTGTGAATTACAAATCGGTTTGAACCCGAAAGTAAAATAGCATCAGCAGTTGATTTCAAATCCCATGGCGCTGTTCCGTAAGCCGGACCGCCGGTGAATGATTCGGTAGCTGCAATATTTTGTCCGTAAATGTGAGCAACCGAAGCCGATTCCTGGTTGTCGTTAAAATAGTTGCCTTCCATATAACCCGGTTCGTGGTGCATCCACATCGCACCCATCGGAATGTCGGCAGTTTGTTTCATTTCCATTCCTTCGCCCATGGTTGCAAAACCGGCTTCGTGCGCTTCTCCGTAACGTATCATGCCAATTTCGTGCAAATAACGGGTAAGGAAATCGTAGTGATGTTGTTTCAACATCAGTTGAATATTGCGACGCCAGTCGTACAAAAATTTATCTGTATTCTCCGGACTTTCCACAACGTAACCGGCCAAAGCAGGCACCCATGGAGTTGGATCGTAACCAATATTCTGTTGGAAACCTTCAAGAATTTTTGGAGTCCAGTTGGCAAAACCAGATTCCCAGCTGTCGAACATCAAGGCATGTAATCCTTTCTCGCCAACAAGGCCGTCTGCAGCTTCGCGATACATATCGATGTAGTAATCCATGTAACGTTTTATCGCTGCCGAATCGAGTTTATCCACTTCCAAACCTGTAGCTTCAGGAGCGGCAGGACGGTTTTGTGCACCGGTAAGCGAATAACCAACACGAAGTACCATCCACTGACCTGCAGGAGGTGTCCAATTTAAAGTTCCGTCTTCGTTCAATTGATCAGTTAAATCCAATACTTCAGCAGTTTTTATTGCTTCATCAGTTCCGGCAGTTCCGCTTGGTAAGTTGTAGTAGCCACTGCTTGAATGATCAGAGAAATAGGCTGCTTTTTGCTCAAACGAATGAACGGTTGGTGTTCCCAACAATGTTAATTCAGTAAAATTGATTGCTGCCGGAGCCGGTGGTGGTGGTCCAAACGACCAACGGAACCACGGAGCTGGTGGAGACGGCGGTTGTTTAATGCTTACAAAACGGAAGTAGCGGGCATTCACATTGTCAACAGAGTTAGTGTGAGCCACTCCTCCTCCACGAATGTCGGCACCTGTATCAGTCCAGTTCGATCCGTCGTTGCTCGATTCCAGTTTATAACCCACCGGACCACGAGCCTGAGCCGATAAAACCAGTCCTCTTACGGTAACCGGCTTTCCATAGTCAAACTGAATCCACGAAATTCCGCCTTCTTCTTTTGCTGCAGGAAGGGTAATTCCCGGATGATCGTAAAAACCATCGGAAAGAGCTACGGCATTTACCATACCTCCGCTTGCAATAATTTTAGGCGTTGGAAGAATTTCACCATCTGCAACCTGAAAAGCCAATACTTTCTGATCCTTATACAACTGTGGTTTTTCTGCACCCATATTTCCCTGGTGACCGGAACCACCTGTGCTGGTTTGATAAACTCCGGTTACTACCGGCGGATGATTTAAAATCCCAGTGTATGGTTTACCGCCTTCAACTTTAGTAACGGCATACACCATTTTTTTCATACCATCTTCGGGTTCAACCCACGGGCCACCGGTTTCACTCCAGCCTGGTGATGCGGCAGTTGCAAATTCAAGTCCCAACTGATCGGCATAAGCGGCTGATTTTGCAAAAGCAGACTTCCATCCATCCGACATGTATGGATAGTAATTTTCAACCACGGAATTTTCGGGTCCCTGCCCCATTCCGGCGTGGAAACATTGCAAACCGCCAATACCAACGCGTGTCATCCAGTCCATATCGGCTTTTGCGCCTTCCCAGGCAACGTTTCCTCCCATCCAGTGCCACCAAACACGTGGTTTGGCCGCATCGGGCACATTATTAAATCCTTGTTCAAGTGCTATTCCTTCCTGCTTATCCACCTGTGTGCAGGAGGTAAACAGCATGGAAAAAACTAAAACAAGTGGTAATACTTTTATATTCATTTTTGATTGTATTATTGGTGTTCTCTTAAAATTCCTTTCTCAAAATCAATACCCCGGCAGGCATTGCCTGCCGGAATATTTCTAACTAAAGTCTAAACTATAACTTATGAGTAACTTTCAATTCCATCAGAGTCTTTCTTAACCATATTGAAATCAAAACGTTATGTACCTATCTGCATAATTTCTGAATTCAGTATGCTCTTCGAATATCCAATGCGGTTTAGTTTCATTTTTATTTAGTTCTTTATGGTCTATTTGTTGTTGCTAACACTTAAAGTGTTTGACCTTATTTTTGCGCAAAAGGTTAATTATAATCTATTCTTTTCCCATGCTACACAACAGCTACAACGTATTCTGTTTCAAATACTAAGACTTTATTATCCAGTATTTTCAGCTATCATAATATCAGTTGAGTGTTAACACATTCAATGAGCTTCGAAATTCATCGGTTTTTAAATGCTTTAAGCGGCAAAAAGAACGATGAATTATCAGGTTCAATTCTTCTCTTTTCAGTTGTCGTTATACGAACGAAACGGTAGTCTTTCAACCAACCTGTCCTGAATCAGGGCACTTGAATTTTATGTTTTCTTGGCTTTGGAAAATTAGCGGTAACCACCTTCATAAAGTGGTTACCGCATTATATCAGTTTTCGAATTATTCTTACCAGTTTGGATTTTGAACAATATTCGGATTCAACAACATTTCGTTGTAAGGGAACGGGTTAAGCTCATCGCGGCCTACCACGAAATCGCTCCACTCAGGAACAGCTGTTGGTGTTACCTTGTAATCGGTAGATGCACCATCATAACCTTCAAAAGTGTATGTATAAGCTGCCAAACCGGCTGTTTCTGTAGCTGCGTCACCCCATCTTTTCAAATCTAAGTAACGAACACCTTCACTAACCAATTCAGCACGTCTTTCGTCTTTTACGTCATCAAGGTCGTATGATCCAAGTACTGCAATTCCTGCTCTTTCGCGAACCTCGTTGATTGCAGCCAAACCTTCTGCAGTGTTTGTTCCTGCACCTAAACAAGCTTCAGCATAAATAAGGAGAACTTCGGAGTAACGCATTCCCGGCCAGTTTGCTTTTGAGTGAATCTCATCAGCCCAGTTCCAGTCGTAAACATCACTTACCCAACCTTCAATTTCAGGATGTGGTCCCCATGGAACCATTTTGATACGGAAATATCCCTGGCAGTTCTGCATAATTGGTGCAGCACCCCAGAATTCGTCGATAGCTGCTGTACGATCTGCTGCAAGACCTAACTCTACAAAACGATCCAGGATATCTTCATAATCCCAAATTGTACCCAGGTAACGATTGTTTTTACCATCGTGGTCAATCATAAAATCGTAGAAATCTTTACCGTAGTCGGCGCCACCAAATCCTGAAACGCCAAGACCACCAGGAACAGTAACGTTTTCAGCTCTCCAAGTCAGGTTAATTGCCCTGGTATCTCCCTGGTTCTCGAAGTTGGCTTGGTCAGCGTCGTCCATGTTCCATTCCCACATGTATTCATCGCTGAAGTCTGAAGCAACATGCCATAAATCAAGGTAGTCAGTTTCCAAAGCATACAATCCTGAACTGATGAGTGGTTTTAAGGTTGAAACTGCAGCTGCATAATCTTTTTTATACAGCAGGGCTTTTCCCAGCAAGGCAGTAGCAGAACCTTTTGTTACACGTCCACCGATTGCTTCTTGCTGACCTAATCCTGGTTTTGCAGGAAGCATAGAAATTGCTTCTGCCAAACTGCTCTCTACATATGCCCAAAGCTCAGCAGAACTTCCATTTGTTGGCTCCAATTCATCTGTTGCCAATACATGATCAACAAGCGGAGGAGTTCCCCACCCCATGATCAAATCGACATAGGCATTAGCGCGCCAAAAATAGGCTTCTCCAATTACCTGCTTTTTGATATCAGAATCCGGAGTCAGATTCTCGATGATCAGGTTACACAGGTAATTTACCCGGTATAACGATGTGAATGTACCGTTTGAACCGGCATTCTGTGAGTTGACATTTGTATTGGCAGTTCTTGTAACCCCGTCATCACCATCGGTAACACTGTTACCCGACATGTCATACATCGTTGTATATACGGCTGCTATTAATTGATTTGCATCAGCATCGGTTGCGTTAGCATAATAAGTGTCCGGATTGAGCGCACCATGTTGCTCCACTTCCAACAGTCCTTCATCGCAGGAATTCAGTAAAAACATCCCGCAATACAAAACGAATATTGATGATATTATCTTTTTCATAGTTGTCTTCATTAATTTAATTGGTTAAAACGATACATTTATACCGAACGTAGCTTGTTTCATTGATGGATACTGAACCCTGTCGATTCCCATACCACCAGCTAAATTAGGATCGTCGCCAGCTGTAACACCAGCCATTGATTCAGGATCGATACCCGGATAGTTTGTAGAAGTGAAATAATTCTCCAGCGATACATAAACTCTCATTTGAGAAATCTTGACTTTACTAAGCAAATCAGCTGGTAATGAATAACCTAACTGGATTTCTTTGATTTTGAAGAATGAATTATCATACACAAACACATCAGATCCACCGTATGCAGCGATAGCCGGACCAGTTGTATAAACCTGTGGCGATGCATATTTTGCATCAGTATTTGTTGGAGTCCAACGATCGTTGTACAACATTGTTGGGTAGTTCATAATCGGTTGGTCAAATCTGTTGATCGCCCAACTTAGTTCGCTACCTTCCTGACCCATTCCGAACACTCTTAAATCAACACCTTTGTATTCTGCAGAGAAAGTAAAACCATAAGAGAAATCAGGAATAACAGAACCCAAATAATCCATTCCATCGTCTGTACCTAACTCTTCTGCTGTTTTCCATACAGGAAGACCTGTGTCTCCATCGTAGTGGTCAAGAACACGACCTCTTAGATACCAGATTGGGTAACCTTTTTCGAAATAGGTACCACCACCGCCAACAAAACCGGAGATGAATCCACCACCACCGAACTGACGACCTTCGCCATACGGACTTTCAAGAACCTCGTTGTTCACAGTTGAGAAGTTACCGATAATGCTGTATTTGAAATCGCCAACCTGGCCTTTCCACCCCATGTCGATTTCCAAACCACGGTTTTCAATTTTACCGCTGTTTCTCATTACTGTACTGGTACCTGAAACTACAGGAGCTGGTCCTGTTGCCAAAAGTCCTTCTGTGGTTTTAATAAAATAATCCACATTAAGAGTCAGCCTATCGTTCAGGAAGCGGCTGTCAAAACCGATATCGGTTTGTTTTGATTTTTCCCAAACAAGCTCCGGGTTAGGAAGTTGGTTTGCCGGCAAAGCACCAGACACTAACTGGTTTATAAAGCTGTAGTAAGAATCTCCGAGCGATAATGAAGGAGAATATGGATAGTTATTCAATACAGTAACGTTACCGTTTATACCCCACGAACCACGAACTTTAAACTGGTTTAAGAATCCCAGGTTTAAATCCTCAATAAAACTTTCTCTTGAAATGTCCCAACCTGCTGAAAATGCAGGAAAATATCCCCAGCGATTTTCTGGTGCCAGTTTGGATGCATCGAAAGCATCTGCACGGAATGTTCCCTGCAACATATATTTACCTTGATAATTCCATTCGAATCGTCCGAAATATGAAATGCTTCGTCTATCCAAATTATTTCCGCCAACAGCGTCAGTTGCGGCGGCGTCAGAATAATCCAGGTAACGATAATTTTCTTCATCGCTTGCCAATAACGCACTGCTACCCAACACATACGAGTTATTGTCGTTCACATATTGCATACCTGCCATGGCATTGAAATCATTACTTCCTAAAGAAAAACTATAGTTAGCGAAGTTTTCCCACTGATAATAGAAATTATGCGTAGCGCTTGCACTTAAACCTCCGCGTGCGCGGTTCTGAACAGGGTTGTGGTAAAATGCACTTGTATAGTTCGATACCATATCAGTACCAAAACGGTAACCCAACCTCGAGGTATAAACAAGACCTTCAATTGGAGTAACTTCCAAATATGCAGAACCATTAATATTCGATCTCCATGATTCATTGGTGTAGTTATTTTTCATCAATAACGGATTCCATAAATCCGATTGCATTAAAATTGATTCTCCGTATAACAATCCATCTTCGCTGCGATCAATATAACCACCACCCGCTTCATAAGCCAACTGGCCAAGTCCAACAGGAGCATCTGCATCATTTGCATAATTTACCGGAACGGTTGGATCGAAGAAGTAAGCTCCACCAACCACACTACCTGAAGAAGTAATGATATTTGAAGAAACACTCACAATCTCGGCTCTTTCAATAGAGGTGTTAGTTCCAATTTTCAACCAATCGTTAACCTGGTAGGTAGCATTTATCTGACCGGCAATACGTTTGTATGTATCCTGATCGCCTACTATCATACCGTCTTCGCTGTTATAAGTTAAAGCGGCATAAAAAGTTGCTTTTTCAGATCCACCCTCAAAACCAATGGTATGTGTCATTCGTTGACCGGTTTCAAACATCACATCCTGCCAGTCAGTGTTTGCACCCTGAAACGAAGATGCAGGATAACCTGCTTCCTGCCAGTAGGCAGTAAACTGGTCGCCGTTCATAAAATCGAGTTTTTTCCGTGGACTTTGGCTGGCATACAATGAATTAACAAAGAAGCGGCTTCTTCCCCTACTTCCTTCGCGGGTTGTAACAAGCACAACACCGTTACCGGCTTCGGCCCCGTAGATAGCAGCTGAGGCAGCATCTTTTAATACTTCAATCGATTCAATGCTTGAAGGATCGAGGTAACTGATACTTTTCACTTTCAAACCATCAACAATGTAAAGCGGATCAGAATTAGCACCGTTACTTGAGTAACCCCTAACCCTAAAAGTAGGATCGGCACCCGGAGCACTTGACATATTCATAATTTGAACACCCGATACTTTACCTTGCATGGCCTGTCCAACATTATTTGTAGAGCGGTTTTTCATTTCTTCTGCATCAACCGACGCAATTGCACCGGTAACACTACTTTTTTTCTGAACACCGTAACCAATAGCCACAACCTCTTCAATACCAATGGTTTCTTCTTCCATTGTAATATTAATAACACTTTGTTCGCCAACGGCAATTTCCTGAAGTTTCATACCTACAAACGAATATTGCAGCGTTGCTCCGTCGGGAACATTTGTAATTGTATAGTTACCGTCAAAATCAGTAATTGTACCGTTTGTTGTTCCTTTTACAACGACAGTAACACCCGGCAGCGGCTCTCCGCTTCTGTCAGCAATCTTACCACTTACTGATTTTTCCTGACGTAAATCGGAATTAACATTATCCTTTACCTTTTCGTCAACGGTTTTAATCAGGATGTCTTTATCAACAACTTCATACGTTACTGATTTTCCGTCGAATAATTCGTCAAGAATTTCTTCCACGGTCTTTCCTGTCATATCAATCGTTACGATTTGATTGTCGTCGAACTGATCGCGGTTATAAAAGAAGTAAAAATCGCTTTGTTGTTCGATGGCATCGAATACCTCAGCTATTTTACTGTTTTTTACTTTAACAGTGAGTTTAGTCGTTTGCGAATACACGCTAGCCGTACTGGCTAAGACTGACACTAAAACAAGGAAAATTGTTAACCTCATAATTAACATCATTTTTTTAGCATAAGGATACAACATCCCCAATGCTTCTGGTTTTTTTTTCATAAATTTGATTGTTTTTGTTAATAAATTGATTTAGCTCACAGGCTAATGAGATTTATCAAAAGAGGAATATGTTGGTAGCATTTCCTCTTTTTTTGTATACGGAGATCCCGTATCGGTCTTGCTATCCGAAGCGAATGTTTTTAGTCATAGTTTATAGTTTTAAAGTTTATTAGTTGTTCGTGAAGCAGGTCACTCTTTCTTAGTCAGCCATACTTCCTTATTTTCAATTCGGTAATCAATTTGTGCCGTTCGTTTAACCTTTTCCAAAGCTTCAATCAGGTTGTTGTTGTAGCTAAACATTCCCCTGAAACGGAACTCTCCCAACTTTTTATCTGTAAGATGAAAATCGATGTCGTAAATTCGTTCCAGCTCAACAATCAAATCGTTAAGTGTTGCATCTTTAAATAGCAGTTCGCCGTTTCTCCACGAAGTAAAAAATTCAGGCTCCACTTTGTCGATAGCGATCTTATTCGACTCCTCAGAATAAACTGCTCTTTCGCCGGGTACCAGGCTTATTTTCTGTTTGGAAGAAGTGTTGTTAACTTCCATATCAATACCACCTTCGGCTAAAATAGTCTCAAACACATCGCTGCCGGAATAGGCTTTTACGTTAAACGATGTTCCGGTAACAAGAATGTTGGCCATTTCAGTTTTTACAGTAAATGGCTTTTCCACATTTTTTGCCACCTCGAAATACGCTTCACCGGTCAATTCAACTTCACGAAGGTTGCCGTTAAACGAACCAGCATCGTAAGTAAGCGACGAACCGGTGTTAACCCACACTTCCGTTCCATCGGGAAGAATACATTTTGCAACATGCCCTTTTGGGGCAGTTACTTCGCAAATTGTTTGTGCCAATTGCGGTTGTTGAACACTGCCGGTATTCAAGAAATACCAACTGATGGCAAAAGTGAGCGGAATTGCCACAACAGCCGCAAGTTTGTAAATGAGTAGTTGACGACGCGAACGAGACAAGATTCGGGTTTGGTGCGAATGAAGTTTACGAAGTACGTTTATTTTATCCTCCGCAATTTTTTCCGAAACAAGTTGGAGCTGCGTTTGCTCCCAAACTTTTTTATTTTTCAGAAAAGCCTTTTTATTTTCCTCTGAAGTATTCAGCCAGTTTTTAAATTCTTTCTGTTCTTCCAAAGACATGTTGCCAGAAAGAAATTTAGCCGAAAGGCCATCTACATCCAAGTTATGACTTAGTTCGTTCACTTAATTATCAGTTTAATTATCTACAAGACGAAAATTTTTAATCTCACCCTGTAAACAGATTTAATTTTTTTTTGAAAAAACAAACACCAGGAGATTAAACATCTGGTAATCAGAAAGATTTTTACGTAATTTTTTTAACGCAATTCCCATTTGCATTTCAACCGTTTTAATAGATATGTCGAGTTTTTGGGCAATTTCGGCATATTTTAATCCCTCGAAACGGCAAAGAACAAAAATCTCGCGACACTTTTCCGGCAGTTCCTGAATCGATTGGTTGATCCTGTTATTTAATTCGGCTTCTTCCACCAAATCACGAAATGGCGTTGACTCCAGGTTTTCATCGGGTTCGCCAACAGTGCCAATTCGTTTTTCCTTTCTCAGAAAATCAATGGTTTTATTTTTAACCGAATTAAAAAGGTACGACTTTGGAGTGTGCGGAACATTTATTTTGGAATGATTGATCCAGAGGTCGACAAAAAATTCCTGAACCAGCGATCTCGACTTATCCATGTCGGAGAGATATTTATTGACAAAAAAACAAAGCGAAGGATAGGTCTCGTCAAACAATTGACTGAAAGCCGCGTCATCCCCATTTTTTATTTTTTCGAATATTTCTCTGTCCGAAAATGTCATTGATTAGTCTTCTAAGCTTTGGTTTGCAAAATAACATCTTTAATTGAATATAAAAAAAGCACATCCGTCATAACTAAAAATAATATGAACAATCGTTTAGACCGAAATAGCATATAAAATATGCATGCAAAAAATTGTTTTCCTAAGGATAAACAAAACTGAAAACAATGCTGTCAACCAAGCCTTACCATAAAAAATATCCCGGCGGGAAATCCCAGCCGGAATATTAAACTAACTAGATCAACTAAACTTGTGTTGATGGTCTTATTTTGTACGTACCATTACTACCGGCCCAAGTAATCCGGAAGTTTTTAATGGTGAATTTGCCTGGTAAAATGGCATTGTTGTGTACGTCAGTTTTTCAGTAACATCGGTCTGTGCATCGCCTATGAGGCGGTTTACCCACAGGTTAACCACTTTAATTTCTATTTCGTTGGCACCTTCCTGAAGTGCAGACCCAATTTCCAAGCGGAATGGTTTTTTCCAAACGATTCCTACTTCTTTGCCGTTTACACTCACTTCGGCCAGATTCTCAACCTCTCCTAAATCGAGGCAAATGTTTCCTCCTTCGTTGAGCCATTCGGCAGGAACATCAATTGTTTTGGTGTAAGTTCCTGCTCCGGAGAAGTATTTAATATTGTTGTCAGCATTTTCATTCCAGGCCGAAAGCGTCTCGAAAGTTGCGCTGAAAGGCTCTCCAACTTTTGACTCGAAACCAACTTCCCACGGACCTGTTACATCAGCCAGTTTATTCTCCCTGACTTCAGGAACTGTAAACGAATCGGTTTGTGTTTTATTCCGAAAAACCACAAAAACAGCATCGTTGGGTGCCAGGTGTAGTGGAACAGTTGTGATGCCATTGGTTATGGAATAAGAAGCTTTTTTTATCATACCGGTTTCCGGTTGCCAGATCTCGGCTTCCTTTCCTTCAACTCTGAAAGTTGCTTCAACTTCCTCTTCACGATTGCTGCGATTATTTACCCAGTAAAAATCGGTATCGCCTATGCGTCGGTGCACGTACAACAACTCGGTGTTCTCATCGGGTTTGGTGTAAGAAAAGTCTGTAGCTATCTGTTCTTTTTCCAACACCTCGTTAATTGGGTACCCGTTATAAATCTTGCCTTTTCCAATTGTATTCACACCATTTTCGATGGGCCAAAGTTCGTCGGCCAGTGCACTAAACTGATCAGCATCGTCGCTTAAACTTGGCGTTCCGATAGGTTTTGGTCCGCATATAACTGCACCGGCTGTTGCCATATCTTTAATCCGCAGTAAAACCGGGAGTGTCATTTGCGCTGTACTTTTGTCAAGCACGAGTAATTTGTAGGCTGCACCTCCGGGCGAAGTTATTTTTCCTTCTTCCACTTTTAAGGCATTCAACAGCGCATCGGCGTTTATAAAATCATATTCGTAACCTTTAGGAACCAGTGGTAATTGTCCGCCAAATAGTTCGGTAATATTGTGGCTTTCGCCATACATGTAAGCTACATCTGCGACAAAATTACCCTGTTGCAACATGTACGAACTTCGTGCCAGGTAAGTTGTCCAGGCAATAGCTTGTTCGGCCCATGTTTCGTGTCGGGTAAACCATTGTCCGAATGGTCCCAATCCCAGCCCGGGTATTCTGTCGTCAACAGGTTGATGCACTGATGTATGGATTACAAAACGGTTCAGGCCGCTGGCCAACTCTGCATCGGCAACCGGTTTTAACAAACGTGGCGACCATGCCCATGCGGTTCCAATAGCGGTTAGCGATTCGGCAGCCACATATTTCTGTCCGTAAATATGCGAAACCGAAGCTGACTCGCGAACGTCAGCTTTATGCCGAATGGCAACATCAGGACCGGGCCCTCCAAAACCGCCCGGTGTCCAGGTGGCACTCATCGGAACTGCTGCTGTACGCTTTACTTCCATTCCGTCGGCAATTAATGCGCGGCCTCCTTCGTGCGACTCGGAGTAGCGGCCCATTCCTCGTTCGGCAAGCAATTCGGTTGATTGATCGTAATGGTATTCAGCAACCAGCTCTTCCAATGTTCTGCGGTAATCCCACAAAAATTTATCGGTGGCTTGAGCACTTTCAATTACTTTTCCGGTGAGTGCCGGTAGCCATGGAAACAGCTCATAACCACGGCGGTTTTTAAATTCCGCCGGCATATTGTCTGTCCAGTTTTGCGTACCGGCCTCCCAACTGTCCGTAATAATGTATTGTAGTCCGTGCTCTCCCATTAGTCCGCCGGTGGCATCTTTATATTGATCGAGGTAATTGGTAAAATAATTTCGAACATACTGCGCATTCAGCTTGTCCACCTCAAAACCGGTAGCTTCGGGTGAAGCCGGGTGATTCTCGCGGCCGGTCAGTGAAAATCCCAAGCGGATGATGTTCCATTTTCCTTCGGGAACTTCCCAGTTCAACGAGCCGTCTTCAGCCATTTGAGCGGTAAGGTCGATAATATTTTCAGTTGAAACTGCCTCTGAAGTTTCCGGTGTTGGTACTTGTTCCAGATCGGTGGCAGTTGCAAAACCTGCTTTGTCTTCGAAACGGTTAACTCGTGCTCCTGTATTCAGCACCAGTTCCATGACTGCTGTGCCTGTTGGAGCTGGTTGATTTCCGCCGCCCAGTCCCATCATAGCCATCATACCTCCGCCTCTTGATGGTTGAGGAGTGATGATGTTTACACGGAAATATTTCCCTGTTACGGGAGCAAAAGCCAATGATTTTTGTGCGGTTCTTCCGCCTCTGATATCAATAACTTTTTCAAAATTGGTGCCGTCGTTGCTAACTTCCAGGTTTTGGCTGGCAGGTCCCCCACCTCCAAAATTAAACTGTCCTCTTCCACCGCCGGTAACAATGGTTACCGATTGTATTGTTGTTGGTTCATTGAATTCAAATTGAATCCACGAGAATTCTCCCGGCTTTTTGTAGGCCAACTCGCTGGAAGTTACCAAATCGCCATCAGTTAATTGAGCCAGACTAAAGTTGCCTCCGCTGGATGTAATTTTTGGTTGTAATTCTTCCATCGAAATATCATTGTAAGGAAGAGGATATGCAATTACTGAAATATCCTTGTAATATTCGGTTAAATGGTGTTCGCTGTCCACCGCACCCAATGCACTTTCGGCACCCATATTTTGAAAGGTCCCTGAATTTGTTGGCGGATGAGGTAGTTCGCCGCTAAAGGTTTGTCCGCCTTCCACACGAAGTTCGCTCCAAATCACTTTTTTCATGGCTTCTTCGGGTTTTACCCACGGACCGCCACTTTCGCTCCATCCGGGAGAGCCGGCAATAGCCATTTCAAGCCCCAGCGAATCGGCCAATTCGGTAGTAAAACGGAAAGCATCTTTCCATGCAGGAGTCATGTATACCAGACGTTCGTCCACAATTTTCGGAGTCGTCATTCCTGCATCAAAGTTTTGGAAACCTCCAATGCCGTTTCGATGCATCCATTCCAGATCTTTTCGTATTCCGTCTTTGGTAACATTTCCGTTCATCCAGTGCCACCAAACACGGGGTTGAGCTTCGTTTGGAGGATTTATAAATCCTTCTTCGAGATTATCATTTTGGGTTTGCAGGTCTGATTCTCGTTCGCACTGAACAACCAGTAAAGAGACGACGATCAGAAATCCTGCGAAAGATTTTTTAAACATTGGTTATTGATTTTTAGATTACTAACGGTCTTGTTGAAATTGAATGGATTTTTTGCGTTCCGAGTTTGTATTTGGATACCTGCTAAACGGCTACCATTTTGAAGAAAAAGGATGGTATAAAAACATACCATCCTTTTCGCCTTTTTAACCTATAATGTTACCAGTTTGGATTTTGCTCAAGACCTCCTTCTGTGTTGGCGTTTATAACAGTTTGAGGAATTGGGAAAAGAGTCCAATTGATTGATCCGGTGTAATAAGGAACATCGCCCATAAAACGAGAATGATTGGTAAGTTGTGTAACCAAAACTTCGTTTGATCCCGAACTGCTACCCATACGAAGCAAAGTTGGGAAACGATGCTCTTCGTAGCACAATTCACGAGCACGTTCATCAAGAATCAAATAAATATCCACTTCGCCTGCAGAAACCATCTTAGAAGCCTCTGCACGGGTACGAATTTGATTGATATCGTCGGCAGCCATAGCAGTGTTTCCTTTTCTGTAATAAGCCTCAGCACGTAGTAACAAAGTCTCAGCAGAACGAACTGCATACCAATCTCTACCATACTGGTTAATGTGCATCGGAATTTCTGAAGAATGCCATCCCCAGTCGTCCATTTTAATTTTCGAACGCATTGGAGTCATCATTTCAGGAACGGTGATCATATCTTCGGTAACAGGTTGCAAATACAAGCTGTGATCCTGGTCGAGGCACAAAAACTCTCTGAGAAGGTTTATCGGAAGGTTACGCATATCATCAGCGTAATCACCGGCCCATACTTTTTTCGAAACATAATCTGTTTCGGCTGTACCTCCTGTTGAAAATCCTCCTAAGTAGGCACTTGTAGATCCTCCCGGGAACATACTCTGATCAACATTACCTGCAAATGGGCAGGCTGCGGCTCCCTCCTCGGCTAAATCTGAACGCCAAACCATATTTCGAAATACCGGACCAACAAAGGCGGTAATACTGTAATAAGGATTTGCTCCCGGCCAACCCCCGATAAGTCCGTTTGCCTGGGCTTCTTCGAAAGTTGCAGCCTCTAAAGTCCACACTGCCTCGGTATTTCCGGCGCTATAATCGTAGTTTCCAACCTGAAACATATCAAAGAAAACGTTACCATCTTCGCGGTATGCAGCAACTCCGTTATTAGTTGACATATCAGAAGGATTGGCTCGTGAACCAAAACGCTGAGTCATAAGCGGATGTGCATCAATAGTTTTGGTTGCTGCAGCAATTGCTTTATCGTAAGCCCCACCGTCGTTTGTTTCTACGCCGAGTGCTAAATAAGCTTCAGCAATAAAATGATTAGCGGCTCCCTTTGCAATACGCCCATCTTGCGAAGGATACTGTGGAAGAAGTGCTTCTGCTGCTTCCAAATCAGCAATCGCAAATTCGTAAACAGCTTGGCGACTATCGCGTGTATAATCCAACTTAAGCGACTCGCTAACTTCCTGCACAATTGGTACACCACCAAAACATTCAGCTAAACGCAAATAGCCATAACCACGGAAAAAGCGGGCTTGCCCAACAGCAAAATCTTTATCTGCTGTATTTGACCATTCAACCATTTCTGCGCCCGCAATTGCAAGGTTTGCATAACTGATTAACTGGTACATATCAACCCAAAGGTTGTTGAACATCGCAAAGTCGGGCGACCAACGCGAATAATTTGAAAACGCATTAGCTGTAGGCGCTGCTGCACCCGTGTACACATTGTCGAAAAAGTCGGCACCTTGCCCATGTAATAATTGTTGCGTTGAAGCTCCTGTCCAGAACATCCGGTAACCACCATACAAATTAAAGGCCTTGCGGTAGGCAGTAACCAGCTGGGCATCTACCTGGCTGCTTTTTTCGAAAGCAGTTTCAGGAGTATAAATCGTTTTTGGATCTTCAGTAAGAAAATCCTCATCACTTTCACAAGCCGGTAAAAATGATGATATGGCTAACAAGCCTATAATTAAATACTTTAGATTTTTCATTGTTCAAATAAGTTTAGAGTGTGAAGTTAATACCCAGAGTAAATGTTCTTGGCAATTGTGCTGCATTGAAACGTCTGATCTCAGGATCGCTGTATTCCCAATCAGGTGCAATAAAGAATAAGTTAGATCCAGATACGAATACTTTCAGACTTGAGAAATAAATTTTCTTAAGCAGGTCTCTGTCAAACGTATAAGATAAATTCAACTCTTGAAGTCGCACAAAAGTGTATTTCTGCAAAGCGGTATAACGAGCATCGGTAAAGTTTACACGAGGATAAGTCTCGCTAGGATTTTCCGGTGTCCACCATGGGTGATTTAACATGTTGTGATATTGGAAACCATCAGAACTCATGTAGGCCAAATTGTTTTCCTGATAACCATAATCTCCGCCACTAAATATTCCGTTAAACAAAGCGTACAGTTGGAAATTCTTATAAGTTAACGTGTTACTTAAACTCAATCTGAAATTCTCGCCACCGAAACCAAGAATTTTTCTGTCGGTTACACCAATTGCACCATCCTCACTTCCATCAATATTTGCATACATTGCATCGCCCGGCTCACCACCGTTTGCAGCAAGATATTCTGTGTCATCTTCCTGTACAATTCCAATCCATTCATAACCGTAAATGGCATTTAATGATTCACCGATGAATAAACCTGCGTTTATATCGTCTTCTTCGTCTCCACCATACAGTTCAACCAATTTGTTGCGGTTAAGCGTAAATGTTAAACCCGAGGTCCAACGAAAATCTCCCGATTCAATATTTGTTGTGTTCAAAACGGCTTCAATACCCCAGTTATCAACTTTACCCATTGTGGCCATTTGCGAAGTAATACCAGCTCCCATTACCGGGATTGTTCTACTGAAAATCTGGTCGGTTGTAGACGACTTATATCCATCGATTTCTAAATGAATACGATTGTACATATCTATTTCTGTACCGATGTTAAACGAAGTAGTGGTTTCCCAAGCCAACTCGGTATTTCCCAATGTTGCAAGGCTTTGTCCCCATAAAATCTGATCATCGAACCAATAACCGATTCCGCCACCTCTACCAACATTCATTGTAGAAAGTGTTCCGTAAGGACGTAAAGTCTGGTTACCGTTTTTACCCCACGATGCTTTTAGTTTTAAATTATCGATGAAACTGCTTGAGCTTAAGAAGGCTTCGTTCGACACGGTCCAGGCAGCACCTACAGCGGGGAAATTACCCCATTTTTTGTCGGATCCGAATACCGAACTACCATCGCGGCGGAAAGATGCGTTGAGGTGGTAGGTGTCTTTGAACGAATAACTTGCACGTGCAAGGTAACCAACATCGGTGTGCAACTCGTAACCAATTTCCTGAATCTCTTGAGTTACGGCATTCGATAATCCGTAGAAACCTAAATTAGTGTTACCGATACCGGTGAAATCGGTACCTGTCATTCCAAACGAATCCATTCTTCTCGAGTCGCGGGTATAAACCGCTGTGGCACTAATAAAGTGGTCGTCGAACTGATTAGTATATGAAAGAATATTATCGATAACCCATGAAGTAGTTTTATCTTCCTCAATCGATCCGTTAGCTCTGTCGAGATAAGCAGCTTGTGCTTCTGGTGTGTATCCTGCCTCACCAAGAGCTAAGTTTACAAAGTTTGTTTCGTATTGAAACTCACGCTGCAATCGTGTATTTGTGGTGTACGAACCTGTTAATTTGTAGCTTAATCCCTGAATACCCGGAATTTTAAAATCAACAGTTCCTCCAATTATCGTTGAATTTCTGCGATCTTCATCGTCTCTTCCAACCTTGGTATCCCACAAGGGGTGCTGCGTTGTTTCTTCCCGGCCATCAACATAAAGTCTTATTCTTCCGTCTGGTAAGGTAGGTTCTGTCCAAGGCGAAAGTGTAACTGCAGCACCGTAGTTAGGTGCAATACCGTCGTTGTTATTAAACGCCTGATCGAAACTGGCACTTACTGAAAGGTAATCGTTAATTTTTGTATTGATCCGTGCTGTAAAAGTGGCCCTTTTGTATTGATCGCCAACAATAAAGTTTTTATTATCCAAATACGAAGAACCAATAAAATAATCCATTGCTTCGCCCCCACCTGAAACATTTACCGAATAGTTCTGCTGAACACCGGTACGTGTAATCATATCGTAATACTTGGTAGGTGTATTGGCATCGATATTTGCCTGCTCCAATGCCGACATCCAGGTAGTTGATGCAGTACGGGCATCCATTAATTCAATATACCCCTGTGCTCCTCTCATGTCAGGGGTATAATTTGGATTTGAAATTCCAAGAGATGTATTAACAGAAATACGCGGTTTACCTTTAATACCTTTTTTCCGGGTTATCATGATAACTCCATTTGCTGCTTTCGATCCGTAGGCAGCCAACGATGTAGCATCTTTTAATACCTGAATGTTTTCTACTGTTGAAGGATCGATATCGTTCATATTTCCGGAGAAAATAATACCGTCAACTACCAACAGAGGCGCTGAGCTATTAAAACCATCCGGGTCATTTTCATCATTAATTGATTTTTGACCGCGAACCAAAAGCTCGGTTTCGGAACCTGCTTCACCCGATTTTGTAAAATTAATACCTGTTGTAATACCATCGAGTAATGAAAAAGCATCAGTTGTGGCTTTATTCATAACCGGAGAATTGTCCATGTTTACTGTAGTAACCGAACCTGTAAAGTTTTTACGTTTTGTTACCCCATAACCAATTGTTACAATCTCTTCCAGTCCGATGGCATCAGTTTCAAGAGTCACCATAAAACTGGTTTTTCCTTCTATTGGAATAATTTGGGTTTTCATTCCTACAAAAGAAAAATGCAACTGCTGTGCATCATCAGGAATGGTTAATGTAAACGAACCATCGGGAGTGGTAATGGTACCAATGGTTGTACCTTCAACAATTACGGTAACACCAGGCAGAGGTAATCCCTGCTCGTCGGTCACAACCCCTGTAATGTTTTTCTGATCCTGCACTCCATCGAGAACAGCTCCGTCTGTTTTCCGAATAATAACTTGTCTGTCGTAGATGTTGTAAGTTAGGTCGCTTCCCAAAAGCAACTCTCCCAGAATAGTTTCAATATCAGCATTTTCCAGCGAAATATTAACCAGATCGCTCGACCGTACATCTTCGTCTTTATATAAAAAGATGAATTCGCTGTTGTGCTCGATATAGTCGAAAGCAGCAGTAATAGTGCTGTTTTTCAACTCTACGTTCATTCGTTTTGCCTGAGCATAAGAATCACTGGCGTTTGCAGCAAAGATGATTCCGAATAGTAAGATGATAGTTAGACGCATAGTTCTAAAGATTTTCTTAATGATCCCCGGGTCATGAGAATCACTTAACCAATTTTTTTTCATAAGTTTACAATGTTTTTGATTAGTACTATTGATAAGATGGTATTGGTTCAACCGGTATATGTTGCAGCATATACCGGTTTATTTTATCAGGTAATTTCTTTCATTGATTTTTTCGAAGTTTAAGCCGGTTAAAGAATTCATGTACTCAAATACCACATCCTGATCTTTCGAAATATCGAGTTTCCCCGAAATCCGAAGTGAACCGTCAAGCGGATCATCATATCTCATGTGGATGTTATAATAGCGCTCCAGTTTTTTTACCACACGATTCAGATCGCTGTTGGTAAAGGTTAGATAACCTTCTTTCCAACTGGTAAAATATTCGGTTTCTACGTCGTAAATATTGGTTGAGGAGTTTTGTTTGTTATAAGCTGCCAACTGGCCGGGTATAAGCACAATATTGCGATCGAAGACACCCTGACTTTTGTGGCTTATCTCAACACTGCCTTCGGTAAGTACGGTATGTGCCACATTTTCGTCGGGGTAAGCTGATACATTAAACTTAGTTCCAAGAACATGGACTTCGATATCGGGGGTTTTCACTGTAAAAGGTTTGTCTTCCATTTTGCTTACCTCGAAAAAAGCTTCTCCAAGAAGCATCACTTCACGATTTTTATCCAAAAAACGCGAAGGGTAAATTAGCCGGCTACCGGCATTTAACCATACTTTGGTTCCATCGGAAAGGGTAATTGTTGAATGGTTGCCATATGGAATAACCAGGGTATTCATTTTTACCTCGTTGGCAACGTCGTCTTCAATAACCTGCTTTTTATCGATAATAATTTTTCCTTCATCAGAATATTCCAGTTCCGATTTTCCTTTATTTAAAGCAACTTCCTGTTGGTCATCGATAATAAGTGTAGGTTCCTGAATATTCAGATTTTGCGGAGCAGGGAAGCTTGCATAGCGATTTGAAATGGTATCCTCCAAAAAATACCAGGTTACAGCGCTTCCTACCATAAGAAACAGAATGGCAATGGCCGCGTAACGCATAGTTAAGCGAATAACTTTTATATACTTCTTCTTGTTGTCAACCTGCTCGATTTTTTTCAGGATTCTGATGGCCAGATCTTTCTTTTCTTTTTCCGAAAGTTGATGTTCGTCGTATTGTAGATGCTGTTCAAAACCGGCCTTAAATTCACGAATAACCGCAGCATCTTCGGGATGTTCACGTAGGAAGTGTTCCCAATAATCATTAATTTCTGGAGAATTATGATATATCCATTTAAAAAACAGAGGATTCTCTATCAGTTGATGATATAAGTTCATAAGAATAGGTTGCGTTAAACACATATAAGAGCAGCGGTTTGGGAAAAGGGGACGCTTTTTTGAATTTTTCTTTCTATGTTTTAGAACACATTAGCAGAAGTACAGCAATTTTAGCACCAATCTTTCGGCGCAACTGTTTTAAAATTCTATACACCTGCTTTTTAACCGTGTCAGGGTTTAGGTCTAAAAGTCTACCTATTTCAACATAGCTTAAGTTGCTGTTGAATTTTAAAAACAGCAGTTCACGCTTTGACGGTTTTAATTCCGAAACTTCTTGTTGTAATAACTGAATTGCCTCGTCATCTTCTTCGTTAAAACTTTCTTCTTCGATAGAAAAGATCAGGTTAAAAAGCGATGGAGTTTCTTGTATGGAAGAAAAGTGTTGTTTTTCTGACAACTTTCTTATAATGATCCGTTTGAGGGTTTTAAAGAGATAAAATTCGAGGAGTTCTGGCTTCCTGAGATTGGAACCATAGGTATAAACGTTGATAAAGAGATCCTGAATGGCGTCTTTTAGCAATTCACGATCCGTAGTTATTCGCGCACCATACGAGAACAGCGAATCAACGTATTCGACATATATAGTCTTAAAAGCCGTTTTATCACCACTTTTAAATTTATTCCAGACCAATTGCCAGTATTCTGCGTCTACACTTTTATCCAAAATACCAAAGTTTAGTTTAATAGTCTGTTTAGTCTCAAAAGTAAAAGTATAAAAATATTTAAATGAACCAAGATGTTAGTATTATCCACCCGGCCATGCCAACAATCCACATTACATTTTGAAAGCAGAACTAAACGTCTTGTAACACTCATTTAGGACCAGTCAATACTTTTTTACGGAGAATCCGAAAAAGTTAACATTCTTCTTCTGCTGATGCTAGTTATGACTTACAATCAGTAGGCTAGAAATTCAAGTTAGCCATGAAACAAATTTGCCAGAAACCTCGAAGGCAACGTAAAAACAGCATCCCACGACGAGACAAAGGAAGGCATTGTGATGTAAAGGTTTTCCTTTGGTCGACTGCAGGCTACGTAAAACAGCCGGCGTTCTTCTTCCACCTCATCAATAGAATTTAAGGACTTAACAGAAGGGATAAGTCCATCCAGTGCGAAAGGAACAAATACGGTATGCCATTCCAATCCTTTTGCTGAATGGATCGTCGATATGGTTACCGGTTTTTCGTCAGACTGATCGATTAATTGTGTTACTGAATCCTGGAACTTATTTGATGGCGGATCCAGCGTAAGATCACTTAAAAATCGTTCCACACTGTCATATTTCGAGGCAAGTCCAACAAGTACTTCCAAGTCTTTGAACCTTACTTCAGAATCATCTTCAATACCTTCCAGAACTGGTCTGTAATAATGCAAAATATCCTCAATGGCTTGCACCGGCTTTTGTTGCAATTTAAGCAAGCCATTAATTAAGCCTGATAACTCATTTAGTGCTTCGGCATATTTCCTCCCATTAAAACGGCTGAAATCCACCGCCCCTCTCTTGTTTCTTATTTCCCTGACAATATCTCGTGCGGTGACCTTGCCTACTCCACGGACCAATTTTAAAATTCTATGCCATGAAACGGCATCCAAAACATTAAAACTGATCTTTAAAAAGGCCAGAACATCCTTGACATGCCTCCGTTCAACAAACTTGATACCACCGATTACAACAAACGGTATTGATCGCTTCATAAGCTCTGCCTGCACATAGTTTGAGTGCCACATTGCTCGTACAAGAACAGCGATTTCGGTCGAGGGGATTTCCTGATTCCGCAATTCAAGCATCCTGTCAACAATGAAGCTTGCTTCCAATTCCGGATCATAGAACTTCTTAATCGATGGAACATTGGGCGATTCTTTTATGCCAACCAACTTCTTTTTAAAACCAAGAAGTGCCGATTCCACTATCTTATTTGTAAAATTCAGTACCTGGTTATTGCTGCGGTAGTTCGTTTCAATCCTTACCACTTTACTGGCTGGATATTTAGTCGGGAAGCGCAGTATGTTTTCAAAATTAGCTCCCCGAAAAGAATAGATACTTTGCATATCGTCCCCGACCACTGTTACACAACTGCGATTTCCTAAGATTAACTCAACGATTTCGTCTTGGGCCCGGTTTGTATCCTGGTATTCATCCACCAAAATATATTTAAACCGATTTTGCAAGACGTTTCTAAACGGCATATTGTTTTTCAACTCGAACCGTAATTTATCCAACAGATCGTCGTAATCAAGCAAATTCGAAACCTTTTTGTATTGTTTAAAATAGTGATTGATCTCGTTTATTTCCTGCTTGTAAAGTTCAAGATTACCATGGTACGTATCAATAATCTCGTCTACTGAACGTTCAAGGTTCCTTGCTTTTGAAATAATATCGTGAATAGTACTTTTTCTCGGGAATGCCTTCTTGTTCTTTTGCTTCCCTAGTTTCATTTCCGTTTTCACCAGATCAATAATGTCAGCAGCATCCTGGGTATCGATAATTGTAAAATTGGGTGGCATATTAATCAACTGGTGATATTTACGAAGGATGTAATTGGCAAACGAATGAAACGTTCCACCAAATACATTACCGGGGTAAGCACCTTTAAGAAGAGTACTGACCCTGTTAAGCATCTCTTTTGATGCCTTCCTTGTGAAAGTCAGTAACAGTATCTCTTCCGGCAGATATCCGTTTTCGATCAGGTAGCTTACCTTATAGGTTATCACCCGTGTTTTTCCACTACCGGCACCGGCAATTACCAATAAGGGATTATTAACCTCCATTACGGCAGATAGCTGTTCTGCATTCAATTCGCCGGCATAGTCAATCTTAAACCGCTTGGTAGGATCCATAACATGAGTTACCAATTTAGTATCGATGGAAGCTGCAATTTTTTGAAGCTTCGCAATTCGTTCCTGCGTCTGATCGTCGATTTCGAGTTCCTGGTAATCCATACCGAAAGACGAGTTCTGATTGCCCTGTTTTCTCGCTTCATTTGAAACGAATTGGTTTTCCCGGGCTACGAGGTCGAACAGCTCTTCTAAACTGTCATTAGTCCCTATTTCTGATCTGCTATTAATATGGATCGTTCGCATCTGGTTTCAATTTATCCATTATCGAATTCCAGTAATCGGAACTCTTCCTTGTGTTATCTTCTTTCAGTTCAATAGATGAAGGCTTTGGCAACACAAAGTCAAGCAACTTAAAAAAGTACTGCAACCGCAGCTTGGGCGGCAAAGCATTCAGATCCTGTTTGATTTGCACTTTAGAAAAGTTACCTGCAAGGATCTCCTGAATGAATTGATGCAGCTCTGTCGAACTTCTGGCTTTTGCCCCTTTAGGTCGTCCCGATGGATTGCCTGATTTTCCTGGTTTAAAAGACATAGTTTATAGTTTTTGATTGATAATTCGTTGTTATTTACAAGGATCGGGAGCATTTCCCTTTCCCTTTTTTCAAAATTAACTTGGGTTTTGCAGAACTTTATGCACCCAGTGCAGACGATGATGCACCGGGTGCATAAAGCGGTTTTATTCTTGAGAATATTGTCGCAGTAATTGCTCACGACCTTCACCCCATCAATTTCTGAAGTACGTTGCAATAGTATTGAAGCATGCCCTGTGCATTTAAAGTCGGTGTATTAATTTTGTATTGCACCATAACCTAGTTTTTGCAAATACCACATACCGGAAAAACTATTTCTCCTTCGAATGTCAGTTTTGAAAACTTTCTTTTTTGCAAAACCAGTGTTGTTTGTGCATCAGATCCACCTCCCGGTACCGACTTCTTAGCTATAAATAGATCAATCCCTTCTGCATGCAGGTAGCCATTTAAGTCATCCAGTGAGATCCTCTGCTTGTCTGTCCGCACCAATACCGAAAGTTGATCAATTAACCCGTCAATAAGATCGGATCGCTCCTGCATAGTTTCGGTCGCTGCAATAAGGCAAATTTCAAAGATCAAAATCAGCCTGAGAACAACCTCTCTGGCTTGAGTATAATGTATGCCTGAGGTCTCCGAAATTTCTGAAATAAGTCCATCATAATTATGCCATATTATCATCTCCAAAATTTGTGTATTTCGGTCTTGATAATTCCTCAGTTCACAAATTTCGAGTATTTCGGTAAGAAATTTCAATACCCCTTCCATTCCGTGGATCGGGAAATGAAATACTCTACTTTTCACTTTCACCTGTTTCATAATGTGTGTTTTTAATTAATATTGAAAAATATTTTTGCGACGTCTTGAAAAAACCATCGATGAAGTCATGGGCTTCATATGCATCAATCCCCTCTTCCTGTATAATCTTTTGTAGTTCCGTAATTGAAATTTTCGTTTTACCTGGTGAAATCACATCACAAAATGAATGTGTTAAGAGTCGCAACATTTCCACCCGTGGTTGTAGTGAGTCGACAACCATTATGGTACACAATCCCCAGATAAGTATGAACCTTTTGAATCCAATCCTGGCCTCTTCAGTACTGATATTGGCATTTTGGGATATCCATATTACAAGCTCCTGAGAGGTTCCTTCTATCTGCTGGCGAAGAAATATATCATATTTCCCGGCCATGGTTGCGAGCCCTGCCATTTTTAATACCTCCCCATAGAATGGCCCAATGTTTTGATCGTTTAGTGCCGTTACCTCTATCACGAGGTTATTCGCACATATATACTTTTTCATAATTATTGTTTTTAGTGGTTACTGTTATCTTGTTGAAATTTTCCGGGATCTTCCGAGAACCTGGTATACTGATTGTTACTGTATATATCCAAATCACCCAACTGTCCCCTACGATGCTTCGCCAGTGTTAATCGGATCTTGTGCACATCGTCGTCTGGGCGGTGCAGGAATAAAATATTATCTGCATCTTGTTCTATTGCTCCAGATTCACGCAGTTGAGATAATTTCGGTGTTTCACCGTCAGCAGCACGGTTTAGCTGGGAAAGAGCCAGAACAGGAATATTCAGGGTCAGTGCCATCATTTTTAGTGCACGGCTGATTTCTGATACTTCCTGCTCACGAATAGCTCCCTTCCTTCCCGGTTTTACCAATTGTAGATAATCGAGTATCATAAAATCGCATCGTCCGTGCTTATGGTTGTTCCGTACGATGGCATAAACTTGTTCGATGCTCATTCCTGCGGCGTCTGAATATATAAGTGGAAGGTTTTCTAAGTTACCTGCTGCGATGTTAATTTGATCCCAATCACAACCATCCAAGTGCCCGTCGCGAATTTTCGATCGATAGACCCCACTAACTGTAGCTAGCTTGATACGCATAAGATCCTCCTTTCGCATTTCGAACGAAAAGATGTTTACCCAATGTCCATCATACGCTGCGCGTAGTGCAAAATGTAAAGCAAACGAGCTCTTACCTACTCCTGGACGCGCGGCCAGAATGCTCAGGTCGCCATCACGCCAACCACCTGTACTCATATCCAGCGACGGGAAACCACACGGAATTCCAGGGCGTTGTTTTTCCTTTAACCTGGCACAATCCTGTTCTATTTCCAGCAGGGTATCTTTCAACACAAGGCTTATATGGCTGCCACTATCGGCTACCGTAAATATATCTTCCAGTTCGTCACCGGCCAGTTTCCATTGCTGGCTTATCAAATCTACATCCTGCCCTTCATAACACATCTTTATGATCGCACTAGCTTTAGAGATAGACTCACGCTTAAAATGCATTTCTGCCACAATACGGGCATGTGCTTCAATATGCGCAGCCGATGCAACCTGCCGGGTTAACTGGACAAGGTAGCCGGGACCGCCTATTTCGTCCAGTAAATTCAGATCCTTTAATTCTTTGGTGACTGTTAACAGATCCACTTGCCTTTTACTGGCAACAGATCTTATGGTATCGAAGATCTTTTGATGCGTATTCAAGTAAAAGCAAGGGGTATCGATTATGCCTAAAACAGTTTCCAGTGCGTCCTTCTCTAAAAGCAATGCTCCCAGAACTGCCGCTTCTATATCTAAAGCTTGCGGTGGTATTTTATCGTATGTTTCGAGGGGTCGTTTCATTAGTTAAAATTTAAAGCCAGCGGGTTCGGGTGATTGTAATTTTACATGTTCATTAAAAACTACGTCATCTAGCCAGTGCTCGCCGTTCAGGTAGGTAGCGGGGTCCTTTCGGAATTGCTTGTCGGGTTTGGACTTTACATACTTGGGGACATGTGTCAGGATTTTGGTCTTATCCGCATCCGATAATTTGTTCCAAAGTACCAGGCACCTTTTCTTCCCGGTTTTCTTATCGTACAATTCCCAAAATTGATCAAACTTATTATCTGTATTCTTCTTATATTCTTCTATGACTGTGGCCCTTTGCTGGCCCTCTGTCGGCCTTTTCGCTGGCCCCTTTCCTTTGGTTTGAGATTGATAAAGTGCCCAGTTACAAATCGTTACAATACTAAATCGGTTGGCCCTTTCAATACTAATTGTTCCAGATTTTTCGAGTTTTGAAAGTGAAATCCGTACCTGTTTCTCAGTCAGTTCCAACTCAGAGGCCAGTTTTTTACGGCCTGTTATCAGTTGTCCAGGCTGAAGATTGTACCCCTTCCATTTCGAAAAACCGTAATTGGCTTTTAAAAGAAGGTGAATAAAGATCCGTAATACATTAGCGTCGGTATACCATTCCCAATTTAGTATCTCAATATGTAACTTAATAAAACGCATGGTTATGAAGTGTATTTAGACAGTCCAACTTCGTCTGATCATCAGTTACGCTAATTTCCGTATTCGTAGTAGGCGAATAAATACTGCTTTACTATTCTCCACCAACTGTATCGCTTGCCGTAATAACAACAAGTTGGTGAAACATCAAATTCTTTCAACGCCCTCACTACAAAATCCTTACTGTAAGGCAATTTCTTGTAATGGTACGAATTGCATCGCGTTCTAAGTTTTTTTGCTATACCCTGTTCCTTGATACATGTAGGTAGAGTTTCCGACTTACCGTTCAGCATAGTATATTCGATTTCCTGTAAGTAGGAACAGCTTTTACAACTACGCGTATCAGGGTTGCTATAACACCCTGACTCGTGTCGGCGGCATGTTTCTTCTTTGGCGTGCAGTTTGCCGCAAAAACCGCATTTAAAGACTAATAAAGTGTTCATTTTTTCGTGTGTTTTTATCGCGTTACTCATATTCAAATTGCTTACTTAAATTGGTTTGGAGGCATTTGATTTACGAAGTTTTCACATTCGTGTTTTTCGCCATAGTACGCATTTGACCAACCATCACTGCACCTGTATTCCCTCGGTACTACTTTGTATCCTAGCTGCTCATGCTTGATAACCTGAAAAGGCATCAGCTTGATTTCGATCTCATTCGTTTCTGTAATCATAACCTTTAATTTAATGGCTTAATAGCCTGTTCAACTTCACTTCTTTTGTAATAGACACGATTGCCAATACCGTAGGCTTTAAGTTTGCCCCGTTTGGTCCAATTGTGAATCGTAGATAAATCGACCTTTAACAGATCCTTTACTTCGTTGCGAGTAAGATATTCCTCGGGTTCCTTCGGCTGAAATTGCCGTTTCACCTCCTTGAAACCGTCCTGAATTTGGTCTTTCAAGGGTTGATTCAATTCATCTAGGATTGTACTGATGAATTGACCTAAACTTTTTATGTTTTTTTCGTTCTTCATATCGATACAAAATTGCATATAGAGAAATTGAACCAGGAGCACTGCGTGCAGAAAACTCGGGACTGGGTACCGTAAATAATTGAATTGGATTGCAAACGACAGAATAGGGGGCATTCTAAAGGAATAATGTGTAAAGCGATTGATTTTGTGATACGAAAGGGGTTATTCCCTTGATTTAAGCAGCACATAGATTAATAATTAATCCCGCATGACACAACTAGCCACAGAACTCAGTCTGACAGCCATTTATGCATCAAATCGAATACAAATATCCCTGAATTGATTTATTCCTAAAACCGCACTACTTAATAGATGGGCAAAGACTAAATTTAATTCCCAATAAAATTGAATGGTTGTTGTTTTATGACTACACAGAATAAGAATTCGAAAATCATATCGGAAGGATCAGTCATGTAATCTGTCTGTTATAATTTTCGCATATGATAATTAAAGTTAGTTACTTATTACCTTGTTCTTCTGTATTTCATATTCAAACTGCTTCACATGATCGATGGCATCTTTGTGTATATATTCCAGGAACTGCCTTTCTGTTGAATGTTTAGTGATCTGCATAAGTAACGGCGTCGGGTACTTCCCGTAATAATTCGTAGCAAAGCTCCTTCGCATAATGTGGCTGGATACAAGTTTCCATTTGGGGTACTCGCCTTTTTCTTTGCGGTTCGTCTTTGGATTATTCAATTCCCCGTACTCGTTCCCCGTGAGTCCGGCTAGTTCTGCTACCTTTTTTAACTGCCGGTTAAAATGTTGATCGGATATCTTCGGTGGGAATTCCCCATCATACTTATCCAATACTTCCCGAACCTCATCAAACAGTGGAATATAGAGTTCCTTGCCGGTTTTTTCATTCGACATATCGATCACTTCACTGCCGGAAACAACTTTCAGGTTCTCTTTTGTTAATCCCAATAAGTCTGAAACTCTTTGCGCTGTGTTACAACCAAGAAGTAACCAATCCCTGGCTATCTTCTGAGAATCATCCAGCTTATCACATTTTTTGATCGTTTCCAGTTCGTCGAGTGACAGTATGGTCTTAATTTTTCGTTCTCCACTGTACACCCCGATGTTTTTGACCTTCGGATGGTTCTTTTTATCGTCCTTGTCTCCAGCGTACAAACACATTGTTTTAAGTGCTGCAATATATCCACCAGTAGTTGACGGTCCGAGCTTTTCTTCTTCTGTCAGATACTTGTCAAATTCGATGGCGAACTTTGGAGAAACATCTTTAATGTAGTATTGTTTTGCTTTGTGCTTTTCAAAGCTGGACAGTTTTTCTTTTAATGTATGGTATTTCTGAACGGTACGCTTACTAACCCCTTTTTTCTTCCCTTTTTGAGGCTTATAAGGCAATATGGACTCAATGTAGTGATCCAAGTAGATAAGTAACCTGTCATCATCGGTAGCCTTTCGCATACCGAAAAAAGTATCGACGACCTCGTCAAGCCATATCTTAGTAATCTCTACCTCATCAAGAAGGGCCAGATCGTACTTATTATATATTTCTTCCCGTAATTCAATCAGCTTATTACGTTTCCGTTTTTCAAGTTCATCGTTAGCTTTGGGAAGACCATTTTTAATATCCCAGTTACTTTTTGTGATAGTAAAACCCGTCTTCCTTCTAAATATTCGTCCTACTCCATCCGATAGACGAGCGTGAATCGCATAACGTTTATTTTTAAGTATATTTATCTCGTAAGTAACTGTTGGCATAATGTTCTACTTTCAATAACTACCCCTTAAAAATATAAATATAATATCAATTTTATCTCAATACTATTCAATAAATGACAATATTATACAACATATTGGAAAACCTATTCTTGAGAAAAAGCATTGAAAGTTCCAGTATATATAAGGTTTTAGGGAATTTCAGGATAAGGCAAAATGGAAGTGCGCTGCTCCTTTACTGGGCACCAATTAAAAAAGCAACAATCACAGTACGATTGTTGCTTTTTTATTATCGATACCTTCTAACTATTTTAACTCTTGATTCAACGTTGTTGCCGTTGCAACATAAGTATCATGGCGTTTCCCCCATTGCTATTCCATATAAAAAACTTCTTCCAAAGGAACTGAAATAGGCGAATTATCCGGATTACATTTCATAATATCTTTCATATAAGCCCACCACTTCTGAACGATTTCGGTTTGTCCCAAATCCTGAGAGTTTCCGGTGCCACTGACTTTTTGAACGGCAAATAAGGTATTTGTTTCTTCATCCAGAAAAATTGAATAATCACTTATCCCTGCTTCTTTCAAAAGTTTTTTAAGTTCAGGCCATATCTCATTATGACGTTTTATGTATTCACTTTTTTGTCCTTCATTCAAATACATTTTAAATGCTGTTCTTTTCATCTCTTCTGTTATTTTAATTTTACAGACAGTTTTCAGTTTCCTTTCACTTCACAGGAATCAGTTTCACCTCGCTGTTAAGGCCGGCGGGCACGGTTTCCCAGTTGCCATAACCTGTACGTTTATAATTGAGATCTACCAAATTAATTTCTTTGAACTTACGCCATTTCACCCCCTCACGATCGAGTTGGGCGATACGATTGGCAGGCAAACCGGTCACCTCAATTTTGATGGTATTTAAACCGTCTTTAAGGTATTCGCCCACGAAAGTCCGGTAAGGAACAGCCCAAAGGGTTTGTACCTCTTTCCCATTCACAATTATGCGGGCTGTTTCGCGAACATCACCTAAATCCAGGATCCAGTCAGAAAATTCGCTTTTGTTAAAGCTGAAACTGATGAAATAAGCAGCAGTACCCCTATTGATTTTCGCTTCGGGAACATCCAGTTGTGTCCAGGGAATGAGCGATGGCAATTGAAAGGTATCTGCGATAGCAGGAATGCTTTTGGTAAAACTTAACTGCCAGTTGTTTTTCAATACGAATGGTTTTCCCTCCTCGTTTATATAAGGCCATACATCCACGTCAACATCTTTATCGGTAAACGTTTTAAGAATCACAGACTGTCCTGACTTCAGCTGAATGCGTACCAATGTTTCACCATCTTTGGTTTTAACAGCCGCCTTACCAATTTTTCCTGTCATCGGATCAAAAAATACTACCGACCGGGCTGATTTTGCCAAAGGAATCCATGCATCGGTATCATCGCTTTTAAGCGCCGAAATAAAATAATGGTAACCGTCTTTATTGCTTCTACGAATGTAGTGCAAACCGTTTTTCACTTTAAACTGCTCGGCTTTTACACCTGTAGTTGCCAATGTCGTTTTAAAGTCGGATCCGGTAATGATTTTACCCTCTCCAACCGGTTTAACCAGTGTTTCGGAAAAATCAGTTTCGGGTAACGCGGCCAAGGTATTTTTCAGCGTTTCCCTGCGTTCTTCCAATACCGAAAATCCGGGAACATCTGTCGGATAATGATCCATAAAAATAATCTGCGCTCCCTTCTCCGCCATCATCTTCAAACGGTTCAGGTTTTCGGTTCTGATTTTATTCACGCCCGGCACAATTAGAGCTTTATAACGAGCTCCGCCTGCGGTCACAATCTCACCGTTTTCTACTTTTGATGAACTGATAAAGCTGTCCGAGGTATAATCCACATCATAACCTGCATGACTGATTTCACTCACTACTTTTATAAATTCAGGGGCACGCTCTTTCATTTTGTGGATATCGAACATCAACAAACGTCCATCCTGATCGTTCCACATATCGTAAACCGGCAGATATACCAGAAAGTCGTTATCGGGTTTCCCCATTTGAAGGAAACTTTGCGAACGCGAAATGTATTTGAAGAATGGAGCCGCATCGCGCCAAAGCGGGTTAGTCGGACTCATATCCACCGAAGCATAAAACTTCCACCCCGGCCATTCGGCTTCTGCAGGGCTATAGGTGGTTCCATGAAAATACACGCGGTTTACTCCGGAAACAAACATCAGGTCGAGATCGGGCTTACACTGCGAAAACGAAGTGCGGAAGTGCTCGGTTAACCAGGTAAATGTTTCGGATGAAGTATAAGGTTTGCCAGAAATGTGCGCTGCCGACGATGCATATTTCAGCATCGAAAAGTCAGAATCATTGTGGCGTGTAAGCGAATCGTGTCGCAGTCCGTTAATGTGGAAATCTGACAAACCAAAACCTTCACATTCGGGCACATCTACCGCAGCATAAATATCGATTAAGTTACCAGGTGAACCGTGTGCCTGGTTTCGTGTTTTGCTGCCTGATTCGTGTGCCCATTCCGTCCACTGATTAGTAAAATTTTTAAGCAGAAGATCGGATAATAATTCACGATAGTCGGCAATAACACGCATCGTTGTATCATTACGTTCCTCGCTTAAAAACTCCGGCAAATAATCTTCGAGATTGTAATTGTAGTTTTCTTCAAAAGCTTCAAGCAAACCAGGTGTCCAGTCGGCACCATAAACCTCGTAACTATCGTTAAAAAAGTTATGTGGAACCGGTACTCCGCTATTCTCAAAAGCCTCGGTAAATTTATTCAGATAACGTGCAACCGCATCTTTCGAAAAGTGGTTAAGCACATTGCCTTCGCCACCCGGAGCCGCACGTTTTACCTGTTGGCGCGTACGTCCTTCGAAAAGTGCAATGAGTTCCCAGTTTCCATCCGGAGCCTTCCATTCTAACCTGTCGTTTACCAGCATTTTGGTCAGGTTCTTTTTTTCACCGGCATCGGAGAATGCCATTACGCGCACCAGCTTAGCCAACGACTTTTGTTTTTCATCGTCAACCGTAATGTCCCGGTTGAATATCTCGCCACCCGTCACATTGTAGCGTTGAACAATCAATTTGCAGGCAGCATCATCGGTGCTTACATCCGGGCCGCCAAAAGGCCATCCCGTTCCGGTGTTCATGTCAATAACCATCCCCAAGCGTTTGGCCTCGGATTGAGTATGATTATAGAGTTCCATCCAACGATCGGAAAGAAAATCCACTTCGTTATCATCGTTACCCTGCACGCCATAAATTGGCGTAATTTCCATCGTTCCAATTCCGGCTTCGGAATATGCTTCGAGATTTTTTGTCAGGTTGGCTTCATCCACTGCACTTCCCATCCACCACCAGCGCGAACCGGGTTTGGTTTCAACCGACTCTTTAGGCCAGTACACTGATGTATAGTTTTGCTTCGAATCAGTACACGACTGTCCAATAACAAGAAATGCGAAAAGTATAAGTAGATGAATTTTCTTCATGATTATTTTAGTTTGTATACTTCAGAACCGGCCAGTAAAAAACAACCTAATCCGTAATCTTCGAAATCAGGTTTGCTGGTGTAAGTTACAGGTTGTCCATCTTTTGGTTCTTTACCTGTCCCCTGCACAAATCCAAGGAATCCGTTATCGTGAACACCTTCGGTTGCCATAGCATTCCAGCCCTTTATAATAGCGGGCATATATTCTTTCTCATTCAAAAGTCCGTTGTTAACACCCCAGGCCATACCGTAAACAAACAGTGCTGTTCCAGAAGTTTCTTTTCCACCAAAATTTGTAGGATCGTGCAAACTCACATTCCAGAAACCATCTTCGCGCTGAAGCGGCAACACAGCTTCCATCATTTCTTTATAGGTATTCAAATATTCTTCGTGATGCGGATCATCCGGTAAAATTTCCATTACCTTCACCAGTGCTGCAATCACCCAGCCGTTTCCTCGGCTCCAGTAACAATCTTCACCATTTGGCTCCGTGTACGGTGGAAGGAAATCGGCATCGCGCCACCATAAGGCATCCTCTTCATTGTACAATCCTTGTGTTATTTTGGTGTCCATGTACATTTCGTACATCCTCTCCGAGTATTTCTGGTCGCCTGTTAGTACAGATAGTTTGGCAAAAACAGGCATGGCCATTTGCAGGGCATCAATCCAATCCCAGTCGTTTATTGTATCGCTCGCCACCATTAAATCAATGGCATGTTTAATATCGTATATACGCTCAGGTTTTGGTTCGATATTGTATAAATCGATATAAGTTTGACCGGCACAATGGTTATCGGCATAGCGCGATTTGTTTCCGTTGCGCAAGCCCCAGTTATGTGCCTGTCCCCAGTCGATGGCGTATTGCAGGTAGGCCGGGTCGGCTTTAATCTCATATAGTGCCATCAGCCCTTCGTAGTATACCGCGCGGGTCCATAAATTACTTGGACGTTCTTTATTGGTGATGACATTCACTCCCGGATCGGGCCACTTTTTCATTAGGTAATCGTTCGTTAGAACCATTTTATCAAGCACTTCTTTTTTATCAGGGAGTTGCTGCATACAGGCGCTCATGAATAACACCAATGCACAACTTATTGCTATCAGGTATCTTGTCTTCATCTTTTAATCGTTTAATTTAAATATCTGTGTAGTGAACATGTCCGCAAATTCTTAATTTGTTCTGTCAGTGTTTCGGCATTGAACTTTGCACCTACCGCATTGGTATGTGTATGGTCGCCGGGAAAAAATGCCTTCACTTTCTCTGCTCCCATTTTTTCGTATTTATCAGCAATTACATTGTTCAGATCGATAAAATAAGCTTCGTTTTGTCCTGCAGCCTCTTTTGCCCAGCCTCCGTAACTGCCGTCAACACGTTCCACTTTCCCATCCTTCCAGATGTTTCGAGGAATCATTGAGATCACGATCACCGAAACGCCCTTCTCTTTTGCCTGATTGATATAAGTTCCCATATACCAACCGTAAGTATGCACGGTTTCCGGGATTGAGTCATTCCGAAGAATATCCTGCGTTTCGTTTCCCATTCCCGGCAGCGATCCCCGATATTTTGCCTTGTCGATGTTCCCTCCATCGTTATGCCCGAACTGTATCAGCAGAAAATCACCGGCGCTGAGTTGTTGCAACACCTCGTCCCAAAGTCCTTCGTAGATGTAGGTCCGGCTGCTTCTCCCTCCACGGGCCTTGTTGATCACTTCAATACGGGTGGTATCCATAAAAGCCCACAACTCGCGTCCCCAGCCAACAATGCTGTCGTTTCCGTTGGCCACAGTTGAGTCGCCAATAATGAATACTTTCTTTTTTACCGGGAATGAAATTTTGGGATCTTCCAGCAAATAATTCTTCAACTTACACTGGTCTAACTCTTTCAATCCTTCAACAATAAGCGAAGCGGCTAACACAGCTCCTTTTGCTGATGTATGCGTATGATCGCGGCTAAAAAACAAGACTTCGGTAACATTTTCTTCTCCCCGATTTTCCATTTCGGAAGCCATTTTTTCATTCAGATCGATGAAAAAAGCTCCCTCTTCAGCGGCAACCGTTTTGGCCCAACCACCATAAGAATTATTGTTCCGAGGTACTTTGCCTTCTTCCCAATCGTTTCGCGGGATTGGTGCCATTACAACAGGAATAGCACCTTTTTCTTTGGCCTCGCGAATGTATTGCCGCATGTACCAGCCGTACGAATGCACAATCTCGTGTTTCCCTGTGATCAGATTATCGATCTCTTCGCTTTCTTCGCCGGTTCCCTTTATGGTTCCGCGGGCGCGAATGGTGTCATTCACAGCACCGGAATCATTGTGACCAAACTGCATCAAAACATAATCACCGGGTTTAAGTTTATAGAGAACAGGTTGCCACAAACCTTTGTCGCGAAAAGTGCGACTGGAAGTTCCTCCCAAAGCATGATTTTCAAGGTTAACTTTGGTGGTATCGAAATACTGTACCAGCGGATCGCCCCACCCCCATAAACCACCGGCACCATCACCCTGACCGTTTTTAACGGTAGAATCACCAATAGTGTAGATTGTTGGTTTTGTGGTATCGTCCTTTTGGTTTGTGCAGCCCAAAGCCAGTATCAGTACTAAAAATATGCTCGCTATTCTTGTCATTTTTTTGATCGGTTAAGAGGATTACTGGCGCAATCCGAAATAAAAATACAGTGTTCGTTCAACAGGTTTTTCCATTACGTTCAACTCTCCTGATGGTCCTAAATTCCAGGTGTCGTTACTTATACCCATTGCCAGTTTTGTACCAACCGGTGGTATTCCGTCGAGAAAGCTGATATTTCCAACAGGCAATTCAGGATAATTTTGTGGGCCCGATATACCATAAAAATCGAATAAACGGACGAACAAATCAGGCTCCTGAGCAACCACCGTAAATTTACCGTCGACGGTATTAAATTCCATCCAGTTGATATTGGCGTAATAACCTTTGAACTGCTCGCCCCAGCTGTTTGTAGCAGGAAGAATATTGTTGTAAAGCCGTTCATAAACATCCAGTTGACCGCCCTGCAAACGGTTTTTCCACACATGTGCAGGACCTTCTCCCAGCCATTTTGCACTGATGATATCCGATTCAGGATACTCAAAACTAATTCCGGTAAACAGCTGTTTGTCTGCCACCTGGTAGCTGTAATTTAATTCCAGCCATCCGCTTGGATACATGGTCCATTGTAGTTTTTGAATATCACCGTCGTAGGTCATTTCCACTACATACGCACCGTCTTTCTCGTGGTGAGAGATGTCTTTTAATTCAGCATTTCCGCTAACCAAAACGGGGCCATTTGTAAAAGGAATTGGCAAACCAAAATCGTTGGTCACTTTTAAAATCACACCATCAGTTTTACTAAAGCTAACGCCAATCCCTGAAGCTTTCAGCGTAATTTGCTCATCATCTTCTGTTAGTTCCACTTTCGCGCTAAGACCTGAATCATCGCCCTCCTGATGCTGAATAGGCAAAATGTTATCTTCCTCAATTCCTTGTGCTTTTAGTTCTTCCAGCAAGGTTTTCTCCTCGTCACTCAAGGTCTTCTCAACCAGTTTTAATACCTCTTTTCGGTTGCCATTGGTTTTCCAGCTCCAGCAATAAATTTCCTCGCCGTGCTGATCGAAAGCATACAAGTATAAGCCATCATATTTTTTATAATCTGAAGGTAAATTTAGTTTCAACTCTCCTTTGCTAACAGGTGCAATATCAGGTGCTGTTACGTTACCATTTTCCATTACAGTATATCCCGTTCCATGAGCTTCCGGATCAACAAAATTTACAAGTTTCCAGCTAAAAGTACATTTATTAAGGTTGGTGAAATGAAAACGATTTTCCACCGGAATTGTACCATCAAAATCTGTAGGCAATTTTTGAAGATCAACTTTCACGGAGGAGTAAATTTCGCGTAGAGCATAATAACTGCCTTCTTTTTCGCGATGTGGCCCAAGCACTCCGTCAGGAGCATTTACACGGTTTACATCGATTACATTGTTTAAATCAGTGCGTACAATTCCTTCGTCAGAGAAATTCCAAATGAAACCTCCGGCTCCTTTTTCCGAGTTCCAGAATAACTCCCAGAAATCGGCCAGTGAAGCAGCTGCACCACCGTCATCCTGGGCATGCAAAAACTCTGTTGGCATAAAGATCAGATCACCATCCAGTATTTTTTTCGAACTGTAATAATTCTCGTAGTGGTTGCAGTCAATTCCGTTATAATCGTTACCCGGACGATGATGCGCATGAATAACCGGACGTTTCGACGGATCGTAAATGTCGTAATCATCGTCCAGTTCTTTGTTTGTACCACCTTCGTTTCCGTTGCTCCATAAAATTATTGAAGGATGGTTCACATCGCGGATGACCATTTCACGCACCAGCTTTTCACCTGATTCGGTATCGTAGGCATTTTGCCAGCCGGCCAGTTCATCAAGAACATACAAACCCAATGAGTCGCAAAAATTCAGAAAACTTTTATCCGGTGGATAATGTGCACAACGAACCGCATTCAGGTTCATTTCTTTCATCAATTTCACATCGTTCAGGTCGATACGCGCATTACTGCAACGTCCTGTCTCCGGCCAGAATACGTGACGGTTGATACCTTTCATTTTTATTTTTACACCATTCAGGTAAATACCGTCGCCCTCGCGAATTTCGATGGTGCGAAAGCCGAACTTTTCACTCAGTGCATATTTTGTTGTAGTTCCTTCTTTCAAGCTAACTTTTACTGAATAGCGGTTTGGTGTTTCGGCGGTCCAGGTTGCCGGATTATCCACTTTACAATTTAAAGTTACCAATGAGTCCTTCGGGTTGATATCGCTTTCGCAGGTTTTAACCACATTGCCGTCAGCATCAAAAATTTCAGCGTAAATTGATTGTTTCTTTTGCGTATTCACCGGGAATACATCCATTCTGAATGAACCGTCGGCTGCGGCATCTATAGCCACACGTTCAATGTAAGATGCTGGAAAGGCTTCCAAATATACCGGACGAAAAATACCACCAAATATCCAGTAGTCGGCATAACGTTCGGCACGGTTTACCGACTGGTTCGCTGAGTTTTTATGAACCGTAACTTCCAGCTCATTCTCACCGGCTTTTAGTTTATCGGTAATATTGTAGCGGAATTGATAGAACGCACCCTGATGAATCGGGCCGGCCAATTCGCCGTTGATTTTCACCTCAGTATCAGTCATCGAGCCTTCAAAAACAATAAAGATTTCGTTGTCATTCCAGTTTTTAGGAATGGTAAAATTGTGTTTATAAATTCCTGTTTCGTCGCTGAATATAAATTTTTTACCATAGGTGCGGTAATCGCGGCCATAGTCGTATTGCCCAAATCCTTGTTGCTCCCAATGTGATGGAACCTGTATTTTCGACCATTCGCCACTATTGCGTCCGGCAGTACAGAAAAAATCCCAGGTTACGGTGTTCTCATTATCGGTTCCGGATAAATACTTTACCTGTTTTATGACGGGTTGAGCTTGTCCTGTAAAAATCAGCAAGCTTAAAAGCAGAATTGTTAAGGTACTATGAGTTCGAATCATCGTTTGTTTGTTTAAAATTTAGTGAATTGTCAAATTGAAGGAGTTACCTTTCTTTTTAATAATTACCTGCTTGTTCCCGGCATCAAACTCCCAGGAGTCTGCATTATCTATATTCTCAGGCGAATTATCGCTGTACAGAATAATTGCATACTCGTGTTCTCTTTCGCCATTTAATTCGATTACAGAAGCTGCATCTTTCACCGAAATATGAACCGGTGTATGATAGAATCCATCTCCCAAAGGCTCATAATAGGTCAGATCTGAATTTTCATTGGCAACAATGTATACCGTAATCTTTTCTGAAAACAGCGTTGTATCGCCATTGGCAATAACCTGCCCTGTGGAAGGATTAACAGGAACTATGGCAGCTCCAACATTTTTAATTTGCTGCTCAATACTTAGTTCCGGTTTTTCGGTTAGTTGATTTTCGGTCTTTACGATTTGAGGCTGTTCTATATTTTCGCAATCCACCAATTCAATTGGTTTCCCCGTCGTTGTTTTCAGCAGAACGTTATTCATCTTCCAGTTACTGGCATAGGTCAGTTTCCCACTATGTTCGGCCTCTATCAGAATATCGTTCCAATTGATATTGTGTATCGGTTTTTCGGGATACGCGTTAGCATAAAAAGCCTCCTTTGCATTCACTACTTTAATATCGCTCAGCGTAATATTACGGAACTCAGGAATACCCAATTCTTCAGGTTCAACGCGTTGACTTAACACCCGCCAACGGTCTTTAATTTCCTCTTCCGGAATATTATCGGGAATTGTGCAGTAGCTGTATTCCGGGTACCAGTTCAACTCGAAATGAAAAGGATTGGCCACATCTTTCATTTTAATGTCGTGGAAATAGATATTCTCGATCAATCCACCACGTACTTTTGCCGATTTAAATCGAATACCGATGTTGGTTCCAACGGCCTCCAGTCCGTACACTTCAATGTTTCGCATTCCTCCCGAAGTTTCGCTACCCAGCGTTATTAAACCATGACCGGACCGGGTAATACAATTACGGTAAACAATGTTTTCTGCCGGGCGGTTAACACGCAGCCCATCGGCATCTTTACCGGCTTTTATACAAAGATTATCATCATTACAATCGATATCGCAATTTTCTACCAGCACATCTTTTGAAGAGTCGGTATCGATACCGTCTGAACTTGGTCCATGGCCACCAATGTTATTTTGCACCACTACGCCATCTACATGAACCCGCGTACTGTAAGTCAACGACACTGTCCAAAATCCGGCACGCTGCACCGTAAAATCTTTTAATAGCACATCTTCCGATTCCCAGACGACAACCGGACGAACACGCTCGCAATCGTAATCAACTGCCCAGCGTATTCCTTTTTCGATATATTCGGGATACATTCCTCCTGATCGTGGCGGATCGCCCCAAAATTTATCCCACCAGTATTTTCCGTTTCCGTCGATTGTGCCTTTTCCGGTAATCCGCACGTTCTTTTCGTCGTAGACATTTATAAGCGCAGCCGGCCACTCCATTTCAATACCCGCAATACGCGTGGCCAAACGCGGAAAGTGATCATTGTCCTGAATAGCCTGAATAACCACACCTTCGCCAATATGTAGCTCAACATTCGATTTTACAAAAAGGGCGCCCGACAGATAAGTTCCGTCCGGAAAAATTACTCTCCCCCCACCAGCAGTAGAAGCAGCATCGATCGTCTTTTGGATTGCTTCGGTTGCCAATGTTTTACCATCAGCCAAAGCCCCGTAGTCTGCTACATTAAAATCCGTTTCAGGAATGCTGGCAAAAGAATCGTTGTAAAAAATTCCCTCCAGACGTTGAACCAGTTCACTTTTCTTTTCGTGTTGACAGGAAAAAAACAGAAACGCAAGTAGTATGTATATTAATTTGATTTTCATCCATTTGTATTCTTAATTCCAGAGGCGTTCGAACGCTAAGACTTATTGGGTTTACCCCTCTTTTGGATAACTTTTAGTTGAAAGCGAATAATCTTTACTTTAATGACTGATTTGCAAGCCTCATTACCTAGCTTGGATTTAAAAATTTTAGTTGTCCCAACTATTTTTCGAAGTTAAAATTCAACACATTTTCATGAATAAACTCCTCACCTTCAACCGATTTAACCGAAATATTTTTCAGGTTTACGTTTTTTACGGGAAGCTCTTCGTTACCCAAAATGCGGGAAATAAATTTCACATCATTTGCCTCAAAGTTCTCCAGATAGATATTCGAAATTGTCGTCAATCTTCTTTCGTAAGTTGGCACCAAATTACGCCACTGGTAAAGCACATCGGTTTCAATTCCCAAAATTCCTTCACTCATTTTATCCGCCTTGATATTGCTTACATGAATATTGTTGATGAAACCTCCACGGCGTTCGTTGGTTTTCAGAAATACAAGGTGAAACATGTTTGCTCCATCGGCTACCGTACAACTATCCATAAATACATTTTCGACACCTCCCGACATTTCACTGCCGACTGCCAGCAGCTGATGCCCGTTTTTAACCGTGCAATTCCGTATAACCAAATTTCGTGTGGGAGTATTCAGGCGCCAGGCATCCTGGTTTCTTCCTGATTTCACAGCAATGGCATCGTCGCCCTGATCGAATTCACAGTCTTCAACTAGCATATTTTGTGTCATTTCGGGGTCAACACCATCGTTGTTGTGTCCATGCGCAAATACCTTCAGGTTCCGTAAAACCACATTCTTACATAAATAAGGGTGAATGGTCCAGAACGGGCTGTTGGTAACTTTAATTCCATCAAGCAAGACATTCTCGCAACGGTTCAGCTGAATAAAATGCGGACGTAAATTTGCGGTATCGTTTACCATTATCCGCTCTTCAACCGGCACTCCGGCAGATGCCATTTCGTACAGTCTTTTCAGGCTATTCATGTGTGGTCGCGGACGGGAAAACCAGGTTCTCCACAGATCCATTTTAGCTTTTAATTCGCCTTCGCCCGTAATGGCCACATTTTTACACTCGTAGGCATAAACCAGAGGCGAATAATTATAACACTCCATTCCCTCCCAGGTGGTATGAACTGCAGGCAAATAATCATCGGGGTTATCGTTAAAGAGCAAAACCGCTCCTTTTTCCAAATGAAGATTTACATTACTTTTAAGATGAACTTTACCGGTCAGCCATTCACCCTCGGGAATGATTACGGAACCACCTCCGGCCTGATTGGCTGCATCAATGGCAGCGGTAATAGCAGCCGAAATTAGTTGTTGATCTCCTTGTACTGCGCCAAAATCTGTAATCGGGAACTTTGCACATTCGCTGAAATCAGGGTAAATGATCTCAGGCATTTCAAAAGGTGCATTAACTTTAATGGATTGCTGTTGAACCGGTTTGGTTTTCGTGCCACAAGACATTGTTGTCAGCAAGATTATTACTACAAGTAAATTGTTAAGATTAGTCATAATTGTTGTTTTCATTTTTTAATTCATCATTTTTTCAATTCCCATTTCCAGACCACATAACTCTGCCAAACCTTTCAATCTTCCGATTAGCGGGTAACCGGGATTTGCAGATTTGTCATAATCATCCAGCATTTTTATACCATGATCCGGACGCACGGGAATACGAACATCGGAACGACCTTCGGCAATCCGACGTTTCTGTTCTTCAAGCAGTGCTTTCATAATCGGAAATAAATCCACATCACCATAGATGTGCCCCGACTCATGAAAACAGCCATCAGGGAGAAAAACATTGTTTCGTAGGTGCGTAAAATGGATTCGATCGCCAATTGATTTTACAATAGCCGGCAAATCGTTTGACTGGTTAACTGATAACGACCCGGTGCAAAAAGTAACTCCGTTGGCAATTGAATCATACTGCTGACAAATCCACTCTAAATCTTCTTGTGTACTCACAATTCGGGGCAGCCCCAAAACGGGGAAAGGCGGGTCATCCGGATGGATACAAAGTTTTACTCCAGCTTGTTCTGCCACCGGAACCACGTCGCCTAAAAACAGGCGTAAATGTTCGCGTAAGCGGTTTGCGTCAATATCCTTATAAGTGTCGATAAACTCGAGAAAGAGCTTTTTATAGTCTGGCGCCGAACCGTCAATTACACCATCAATAAAACCCTGTGTAACTACAATGATATTGTAGGCCAATAATTCCTTTTGCTCTTCGCTCATCGAAGCTGCAAGCTTTTTGGCTTTTATAACGATATCTTGCGGATAATCCGCTTCTGCACCCTGTCTTTTCAGAATATAAGCATCGAAAGCAACAAAAGTCGGGAAATCGAAGAACATAACTTCGCCGCCATCATCCAGCGTATAATGAAGATCGGTCCGTACCCAATCAAGCACCGGCATAAAATTATAGCATATACAGTCGATTCCGCATTTACCAAGATTTCGTATCGATTCCTGATAATTTTTTATCAAACGAGGGTAATCGTGATTATGTGTTTTTATTCCTTCTGAAACCGGCAAACTTTCAACCACACTCCAACGCATGCCATGCGCCTCAATCTGGTCTTTTACTTTTAGAATCTCCTTAACCGGCCACACTTCTCCATTCGGAATATGATGCAAAGCAGTAACAACTCCTTCAACGCCCATTTGCCTTAAATCAGCTAATGTCACGGAGTCTTTCTCCCCAAACCATCGCCATGTTTTTTCAAGAGCCATCTTCGTCGAATTATAAATTACACTCCACTGAAAGAACTAAATCCACCATCTACAGGGAGTATTACACCTGTAATAAAAGAAGCTTCATCAGAACACAGAAATTGTACTGCGCCGTTTAATTCTTTAATATCTCCAAATCGTCTCATTGGCGTTCTTGCCAACACCTTTTTACTTCTTTCGGTGTATGAACCATCGGGATTGATAAGTACATTCCTGTTTTGATCACCAATAAAAAAGCCCGGAGCAATCGCATTCACACGTATTTTTTCGCTGAACTTGGTAGCCATTTCCATGGCCATCCACTGGGTAAATATATTAATGGATGTTTTCGCGGTTGAGTAGCCCAACACTCTTGTAATGGCCGAATAGGTCGCCATTGAAGAAATGGTGATAATGCTACCTTCTCCCCGTTTTGCCATCGCTTCTCCAAATACAAGACTTGGATACACGGTGCCGTTCATATTCAAATCGTTCACGCGTTCAAAGTCCTCGATTTTCATATCAAAAACAGTCTGATCTTCGGTTAATGTTGCACCGGGTAAATTTCCCCCTGCAGCATTAATGAGAATATCGATTGAACCCCATTTTTCTAGCAGGGCATCGCGCGTATGCTTCAGGTCATTCATATCCAAAACACTCGATACAAAACCAAACGCTTCGCCACCCAGTTCCTTCAACTCATCAACTCTGTTATTAACGTTTTCCTCGCGTATATCAAGAATAGCAACTTTAACACCTGCTTCAACAAGGCTTCGGGCAATACTTCCACCCAAAACACCGCCTCCGCCTGTCACTACCGCTACTTTTCCTTTTAAATCAAACATTCTTTTCAATTTTAATTATTTATGGTTTGTGTTTCAGGAGATCCAAAACAAGAACTTTTTGTTTCACCAAAATTGATCTCAATTTTATCTAATACGACTCCCGGGTCAATCATTCTGATGGTCAGTGTATGGTTTCCTTCATTTTCAATTTTTGCGTTGATTGACGCGATGGAAACAGCCTGCAAAACATTCTTTTGCCATTCCGTATTGTATTCATCCATCTCAGTTTTCAACCCGGCATTTACAATCACAGGATCGCCATTGTCGATACTTACTGCAAAACGAAGTTTGTAGTCCTCATTGACTGGTTGATTTGGCAGGCAGTAAAATTTCAGTTCAACCTCGCCTATGGAATTATTGTAGAAATCGTAAAATAAAGCCGGTGATTGGTTTAATTCATCCAATTGAAATGAGGTGGCAGTAACCGGATAAGTTCCAACAGCGTCGCTTGTTCTGCCTAAACCCTGGATTGTTTGCCAATAGCAGGCACTGGTATTATCCTTGTCTTTAAAGTTCTCAGCTTCAATTGCAATCATCCCGTTGTCTTCAATAAATAGCTTACCGTCAACTGAATATAGTTCAGTTTTTACTGCGCTTATCCTAATAGGGTAACTCTGATTATTTATTTTAAATACGACTTCAGAACTGATCGTATCAACTGTTGAGATTGCATTCCAATCGATCGAAATCCAAATGCGTTCATCACCGTCAGTTGTTCCAGACAGTTTAGAAGCCTTAATCCATGGCTCTATTTCTTCAATCTTCCAGTCCAAGTGTTGATTGCCGGAATTAAAAACATCAATAAAATAGCGACGATCGGTAGATGAATTAAAAACAGGCAGACAGGCTTCTGCAGATTCGGCAGGTTTTGTATATCCTTCCGGAATAAGTCCTCCTGCAAGCTCTTGTTCAGGATCAAAATGTCCGCATGGCGCTTCATCAAAAACCGGTAATTCGCGAGGATTATAACTCATCATGGATTTCCATTTCCCGTTCGCTAGCGAATCGTTGTAATAGGCAGTTTCCTTTTTTATCTTTTCAAAAGCTGCTTTCGATTTTTGGGCATAGAGATTCGCACTTGTCCGGCCTTGTTCGGCGTAAACCCGACTTTTGTATGCATACAATATCTTTTTATTCATGTTTGCTGCACCTATAACTTTGTAAGCCACCAATTGATAAAAAGCGTCTTTTAAATGTGCAGGCATTTGCTGTAGCAGCTTTTCAGCCTGCGCTTCCAACTCTTCGTAAGCATCGATACGTGCCTGTACTTCATCACCATTTTGAAATAAGGAAAGTTCCGGATCCTGAATTTCGATGTTGGGATAAACCTGATTATACCCCATGTGTTCAGGTTTTCGTGAAAAACCAAGCTGAAAATAGTTGCTAAGCAATTCACCAATTTCATCAGCATACACATTCCCGAATTGTGCTTCTGCAAAATCGGTATAATATGAGTTTAATGTTTCCGATGAAAATTGATCAGGATCCCAGGCCATATCCAGAAAGAAATTCATACCGATTTCGTTGGGTTTAATATCTCCCACATTCACAATCCAGATATCCTTTGCGTTGGTTTGGTATGCTTTGTTCATCTCTTCCCAAATCAGTGAAACCGGAACCGATTCGAGCCAAAGAAAATCGTGCGGGCGTCCCCAGTATGAAATGTGGTAATAAACACCCGCTCCTCCTGATCGTCTGCGTTCTTCCTCGTTCGATAACTGGCGGATATATCCATGATTATCATCGGGCCAAATAAGCGTTACATCATCCGGAATTTGAGCACCGTTCTTATAAATCTCCAATACTTCTTTGTAAGGTACGAATGCCTGCGGAATGGCTGTAATTTCTTTTTTTAGCACATCATTCAACATTTCACGCTGATCGGTGATAATTGTTTCCAGCATATCCACCTTCCCTTCTTTGGTGAGGCTTCCGCGCATCCCGGAATCATGAATCCCACGCATTCCGAGTGTTACAATGTATTTATCTTCCGGCTTTAACTCTTCAATTCGGCCTCTCCAATATTCCTTTACAACAGTGCTGTTAATTGAATAGTCATATTCTCCATACTGGTCATGATCCCACTCCCTGACATTACTTCGTAACATCGGTTCGGCATGCGAAGTGCCCACAACAATTTGATATTTTGCGGCCATCTCCTTGTTTCCGGGAATGGTGTAAAAAGATTTTGTGCAGGGGTGCATTGCAGGCCAGATTGCATTAGCCTTTAGACGAAGAAGCAATTCAAATATTTTTTCATAAGTTTTGGGTCCAATATCACCGGTTTCCGGTTCAAATGTTTTGGCCGCCCACGGGTGTAATCCCCAATCCTCATCGTTTAGAAAAATCCCACGAAACTTTACTTTTGGAGCATCTTCTATCAGTAAATTATTAGGTAAAGTAATTGTTTCCTTCTTTTCAGGATGAACATCGTTCCACCAGTACCACGGAGAAACTCCAATCATTTTGCAAAGCTCCATTAAACCAAAAGCAGTTCCGCGAGGATCGCTTCCAACAACCAGCAGCGTTTGTTTGCTTCCGTTGTTGCCCGGAACTGACTTAATAACAAAAGCCTCCCATTTTTCCTTCAATTCATCGGTATCGATTCCGTTCTGTTGACATGTTTTGTCGAAGTCGTCGTTCATACCCAAGGTTCCGACTTTTATCTGAAAATCAGATTCGCTTTGGTTAACTATTTCCGGCTTCCTGTTGCTAATTCTTTCAACATCCTCCGCAAATAGTTGAGCGGCCGTTTGAACCACTCCATCCTCGTTAACAACGATATCTACAACACTTTTGGATGATGAAATAATAAACTCCCCTTTTGTACAGGCACTCATTACCAAGGCCAATACGGCAAAAATTAAAGGACGTGGGAAATAAAATGAATTCATTGGTCGTACTATCACATTAGTTGAATTATTCTTTCTTAACTACTAGTTACCGTCGGGTTTTGCAATTTCTACAGAAGGGCTATCGGGCCAAAAGAAGCCCTCAAAAGGATCGGGTTGTGACGGATCAAAATTCCCGAAATCATCCACGACATATTTTGCCAGATCCAGCTTTTGCTCAATAATTCCCTGAACTACACATTTTGCCAGTTCGTAGGCACCGTAGGCATTAAAGTGTGTATTGTCGGCCAATGGTTCTTTCTGATTTGGAAATGTGTTGGCCGGATAATGTACAAAAGCCTTTTTTGAATCCTCTACGCCCAGCGCTTCATAAAAACTCTTGCTCATGGCGTTCAGGTCAACCAGCGGAATATTCTCTTTTGCTGCCAATTGACGCATAGCATCGGGATATTCTTCAAGTGTATTTTCAATTTTACCGTTTTCGTCAAACTTTCGCCGGTTTGTTGAGGTCACAAAAACCGGCTTCCCTCCTTTTTTTCTGGCTTCGTTTGCAAAGAACATTAACTGTTCCTGGTAAGTGGTAAACGGTTCCACATGATTTCCTCCAGGTTTCTGGTCGTTATGCGCAAATTCCATAAACAGGTAGTCGCCGGGTTTCATCCCGCTGATGATTTTCTTTAAGCGGTTTTCTCTTCTGAAAGCTTTTAGCGTTTCTCCCGATTCAGCAAAATTAGCTACTACAATTTCCGGTTTCAGGAAACGGGTAACCATTTGTCCCCACGATGCCCAAGGTTCATAATCCTGATCGGTTACGGTTGAATTTCCTGCAAGAAAAATAACAGGAAGGTCGTTGGACTCTTCAATTACAATGGAGCGTACCGATGGATTTTCGCCATTAAATTCGAGATTCAGACTTTTATCCCAGTTTTTATAGGGTAATTCCCTTGATTTTAATCGAATACTTTCTGTTGCATTAATTTGTGGAAAACGAACATCTACAACAATAGTTTTTGTTACAGCTTCACCTTTTTCGATTTCAATATTCTCGAGCATTAAGCGTCGTGATTCAGCTTTAACAGTAATCGCCGATTTTTCTTCCGAACTTCCTAAAACCATCGTGATTTTGTAGCGTCCTTCCGGCACGTCAAGCTGAAAATAAAAAGGAGCTGCCGAACTTAGTCCGTCACTTAATAAGTTATCCGATTTCTTTTGCTTGAACGATTGGATTGTTCCAAATGGAATTATCCCCAAACCTGTCTCTTTTGAATAAATTGTTTCAGCTGTAATCGGTGTAAATCCTTCCTGCACTTTTCCGGAACCAAAATCGAATTTCCATGTCTTTGGTTTACTTTCCTGGTACAACATGGTTGCACTATCGTTAATACGAATATCGTGTTTTTTAACCAGTTCAATCATTTCGGCACCGGCCAGTAAAACAGGGCCATACCCATGCGCTGCAAAAACATTAACCGGACGGTAGTAATAAAATGCCGGATCGAAACCCATTCCGGTTCCAACGCAGGTTCCTTCCACCTGACCTTTTTCGTTTACTTTGCTGGCAACAGAATTCCATGCCAGGCAAACCATTGGTCCATATACTTTGGCATCTACATATCCACAATTGATTGCACGTGCAATTGAGTAAGTATAAATGGCCGTAGCTGAAGTCTCGAGATAAGAATCATTTCTATCGATTAACTGATGCCAAAACCCCGTGCCATGTTGATAATTTGCCAGACCTCGAATATGGCGTTGTAACAAATCCAGCACCTGATCGCGCCCCGGATAATCTGTTGGCAGAACTTCCAGTAATTCAACCATTGTCATTACTGCCCAACCATTTGCACGTGCCCAGTGAAACTGCGGGTGTTCTTCCATTTCCTGAATCCAGCCGTGCATAAACAGGCCTTTATCGTAATTGAACATACGTTTTCCAAACTGCAGCACTTGTTTTACCGCATCCTCAAAATATTTTGTTTCGCCAGTGTAATTCCCCATTTGAGCGAGAGCCGGAATACTCATAAATAAATCGTCGAGCCAAATTGAATTGGGTTGCGGGCGGTTTCGGGCCAGTGTTCCATCTTCCAAACGAAACTCTTTATTGCTGATATAATCGATGTAATTATCGATGATCCAATCCAGGTTTTCCGCTTTATCAGCGTTTACCGTTTTAATCATGGCCGCACAAATAGCTCCGCAATCATCGAGTGCATGTGGATGCAGCGAATGATACAATTGGTAATCAACTCCCGGATTATTCTTTTCAAAATCAGAAAAAGCTGATAGTGCTTCCGACAAAAATCCTAATCGTTCGCTTACATATTGCGAATACTGCTCGTCGCCGGTTTGTTGTGCAGCCAAAAGCATTCCGGCATAGGTTACGCCCCACTCATAACTATTCAGGCGGAAATCACCGGGTTTCATAATGGTGTTTTGATCTACCGCTGAGAAATCAGTAATCACTGCTCCTGAATTTTTATCGACTAATTGTGCCGGAGTAACCTCGTCAAGGTAATTATAAATCCGTGCCAGTACTTGCTCAATATCATTAATCTCAGGAGCTCCGTAGGCATGCGGGTAATCCGGTTGCATCAAATGAAGCGGAGTTGTTACATCGTTAACTTGTGCAAATACTACATTGCAAACAGGAACTATCAGGCTGATAATCAAAAATATTCGTTTCATAATACTATATCATTTAGCCCCTAATTCAAATTAGCGGCTCTTTACTAACGTTACATCATCAATTTGGCAACTGGCATTCGCCAATCCCCTGGCTATAAAACCAATTTCTACTTTACCATTTACTATTTCAATCCCATCCAACTCAATCTGTGTCCAGCTATCGTTTTGTTTTATTTCCAGTGACTTCTTTCTTCCTCCACTTTCGGCATAAACTTCTAAAAGTTGAAAATTTGCACTGTTTTTAATTTTGGCAGTTAAGGCATAATCTCCATCCGCCAATTTTGCAAATGGAGTAGACTCAATGGATTGATATACTTTTCTTTCAAACTGAACATTGTCGGAAATATTCAGGCTCTTCTCTCCTGTCACAAATTTCCGGTCGGCCTCGGTATTAAAATAGTTCAGAACCGGAGAATCCAAGTCCCCAATTACTATTTCGTTTCCCTGATATATTTTGGTTGTCCAGCCTTTTAATTGCTCCTGCAATGGTTTTTCAGGTGATGGAATATGCCGGCGATCAGCTTCAAAACTTCCGTTCCTGACATAATTGTTATCATCAGCGACCTGCCATTCGCCGGTTGCCTCGTCGAGGTTCCACGAATGAAGTGAATTAAAATAAGGTGTTTCGCCAACAAAAGATAAGGGGCACCATTGGTTATACCCCAGCCCATTACCGGCAAAATTGGCCCACCTGTCGCCACAATAAACCACGGTTTCCTGTTTACTTCCTTTTACATTTACAAAAAATCCGGTTTGTGTTACGTGTGCATAATCCTCCTGACAACCAGGTGTTATCAGCATTTTGTTTTCAGGAGTATATGGTCCTCTGATATCATCGGCCACCAGATAATAAGCGTACGAAGAATCCCAGCCATAAAGATTGGATGCAAATACGTAATATTTGCCCTTGTATTTAAACATACAATTTCCTTCCCTCCCTTTTCCTTTAAAAATCGGGGTGCAATCCAACAAATCTACCTGCCCGTCTTTAACACCAATCTCTGAAATATAAATGATATGACGCCCTCTTCCGTAGGAATATACCAGATACGATGTTCCATCGTCGTCGGTAAAAATGGTTTGATCTCCGGTATTTGAAGTACCGATTCGACTTTCCATATTTATTCGCCGGTGCCACTCGAACGGTCCGGTTGGATTGTCGGCAACGGTTACAAGCACCTCTTTATCGTGTTGAATAAACATTACATATTTATAGAGTCCTTTTAAGTATAATACACCTAGTCGCCCCATCCATCGAGTGTCTTTGTAATGTTTGTCCACCTCTTTGCGGTCGAGTACGTTATTTTCGAATTTCCAGTTAACTAAATCAGTAGAAGAGTAACAGGTAACAGCAACAAAATTATCAATTGGTTGAGTAATTGAGGGATCATTCCGATACAGTTCAGCTTCTTTATAAAAAGCTCCGTACCAATAGTATTTTACTTCGTTGGTTTGGGGATCGGCAAACTGAAAAATACCTCCCCCTTGACTATATAGAGCGGATCCATCTGAAGTATTCCAGAATTGATCATTTTTTATATTCAATTGCTGTGCAGTCAAGATTTCTGCCGTACAAAGTAGTATCAACAGAATACACGTTATGGGAAATACTTTTTTTGATTGATTAACGAATCGTATCATAGTTTTAAGTCCTCGATAAATCTGTTTTTTGGAATTAGTTAGTCATAAAAGGTCAATCGTGAAGCATCATCCTGCACCTTAAAAATTCAGGGTTGGCTCTTAGAACCAGGATTAGCTATCAGATAAAATTTTGAAATAGTGGCTACAGAATAATGTTAGTCAGATACCAGCTTAAGAAATTCAACCCGGTATCTGACTTTTATTATTTGCCTTCTTAATTATCCTGGCTCCAACCTTCGCGTTCGAAAGTTTGAGCTAAATCTTTGCCATAACCAGCTGCTTCTTCAACTGCATAATTTGGAAGAGGAATATACTGGTGCGTAGGTGTTTCGCCTTTGTATAATTTACAGTTCGTGCGGTATTTGTTAAAGCGGATCAGGTCGATTTTACGCTTTCCTTCGAAGAATAATTCGTGACCACGCTCCATTAACAGTGCATCCATAAAACCGTCGTAGTTTGCAATGGCATCGCCGCTAAGTGGCTCTAAACCTGCTCTTGCCCGAACATCGTTTACTCCCTGAAGTGCTTCACCTGCAGGAACACTTTGATTTTTACGTGCTACTGCTTCAGCATACATCAACAAAACATCCGACCAACGAGCCAAAGGCCAATCGGTTGGCTGGTAACTCTGATCTACTTCCTGAGGATATTTATTTACGATAAATCCATTCCATTTATCATTGATATCATCTCTTGATACAGTAACTAAATCGCGATTAAGATATGAAGTAAGAATTGTATTTCTTCTCATATCTTCTTCATCGAAAGTATCGTAAAACTCAGGCGATATATTAAATGCCTGTCTCCAACCTCTGCGGATAAATGGCGTATCATTACCTTCAGCATCAGCTGTAGCGGCATCACCAGGAGCTAAATAATAGGAAATTGGATTAAAGCTACCATTTGCAGCTTGTCCGTTACCAGCACTACTTACCGAAACTGCCATTATTACTTCCTGGTTAAACTCGTTGGCAATTTTAAACTGCTCGGCATAAGCATCGTCACCCCCATTTGTAAACAGGCCGTAACCTGACGCTTTAAGGTCTTCGTACATTTGAATCGCTTTGTCGTAATAACCGTCAACATGATAACCTTCATTCAAATAGTGCGACATCGCCATATACTTCGCATAGTCGGCCGTGTAACGTCCGTTGGGTTGATCATTCGACATATTTTCCGCTGCATATTCTAAATCTGCGGTAATCATCTCAGTCATTTCTGTAAGGCTTGGACGTACAATATTTTGTTCGCCTTCTTCCGTTCCAATCAATTCAGGATCGACAATTACGGGAACCGGACCATACATGTGAAACAAGTTGTACATCATTATTCCCCTTAACAATCGTGTTTCTGCAACAAGCTGATTCCTTGTTTCATCCGTTAGAAAGTCAACACTTTCCAGCGTTCCGATAATGTTTGTAAAACGGGTGACATCACGAATTTTCTCTAAACTATTCGGATTAGCATCGCTAGGCGCACGATTCCAATAAATGCAATTCGCATAATTCGCCTGTGAAAGATCAGTCCATCCGCTCCACACATTAATAGTCCATGGAGCCATAACATCGGCAGTGGCATCAAAAATTTTAACCGCTCCCCCTGTTGGTACGTACCAGTTTCGCTGCGATGTACCTGATAAATTATAAGCCCAATAAATGTGGAATGGCTGGTAGCATGTCATCATCAATCCTATACAATCATCTTCAGACTGAGGGAAGTTGGTAGTACTTAAACTACCATATATTTTGGGATCAAAATCATCTTCGCAACTTGTTATAAACAAAGTTGATGCGATAAGAAGTGTTATAAATATTTTAAGTTTCATGATCGTCTTTTTTATTAGTTAAAATTGATTTTAACACCAACTGAGAAAGTTCTCGTTTGTGGATATTCAGCACCTTTGGTTTTAGAGCTACCTCCGGTTCTGATCTCAGGATCATAGCCTTCAAAATTTGTAATTGTAAGCGGATTTTGTGCATCAACATAAACCCGGATATTATTGAAGTATTTTCCGGCCGAACCAAGTTGTTTACCTGTTATATTGTATCCCAGTGTAATATTTCGGAACCGAAGGAAAGAAGCATCCTGATACATCACATCGATACCTGCATCTCCAGGCAACGAAACATTAGATGCTTCGTACGCATAACCTGGTAAGCGACCGTCCTGATTGCTTTCAGAACTCCATAAGTCGAATGCGTATTTATTCTCGTTGTTTGTTTGATTGGCTATAAGTCCAGCATTTGCCCAATCCCAGGCGTAGTTGTATTTATTCACTCCCAACTGTGAGTATACAAACACATCCAAATCCCAGTTTTTGTATGTAAATGTGTTTCCAAAACCAAAATACAATTTAGGCACCTCGTTGCTCATTACCACATCATCAACCGTAATTTCGCCATCGTTATTATCATCAACAATAATCGGGAAACCTGCAACCCGGAATTCTTCAGGTTGCGAAGACGGAATATTACTTAGGTCAGCATTTACCATTCCATTTGTTTTGTAGTAATACCTTGCATTGGTAGGTTCTTCGTCACGAATCTGATATTCCTTATAATCGTAGTTCGGGAATCGTTCCATCCAAACCGAATTATATTTCGACAAGGTTAATGTAGAGTTCCAGGTAAAATTCACCTTTCTGATGTTTTCGGTGTTGATCATTGCATCCCATCCTCTTCTTCGGATGTGACCTCCGTTAATAGGATAAGTACCAAACATCGACAGTCCGGCAGTGTTTGCGTAACCAAGCATGTTTGTTACATCGTTTTGGAAGATATCGAAGCTACCGGAAACTCTATTTTTGAACATATAAAAATCAAGTCCAATATTTTTCATTTCGGTTTTTTGCCAGGTTACGTTCGGATAGTCGATACCATTTTGTTTAAAAGAAGAATACACTTCACTACCTTCTTCAAATTTAATAACCAGACTTGGCGAATAGGTTCCATAAAGTGCCGAACCAAGGTTATCGCTACCAGTAGTACCATAACTGGCACGAAGTTTTAGCAGATCTAACCATGAAACATCATTAAGAAACTCTTCGTTTGTCATTTTCCATGCTACCGATACTGATGGGAAAAGACCATATTTTTTCTCAGGGAAGAATTTATCGGTACCATCGCGACGTAAAGTGGTTGCGATTACATATCGATCGAGAATATCAAAATTAGCTCTCAAAAACTGTGAACGCTTTTCACTTTCATTTTTATATGATCCCGGATTTTTATTTCCTGTTACGGCGCTAACGTTATCATTTGCGATTACATCGTGTTGTGTATCGTAGGCGAAACTCAATCCTTTACTTGAGTTTAAATATTTACCAACACCAGCCACAACATTCATATTCATAAATTCACCAATCTGCTTATTAAATGACAGGGTTGCTTCGAATGTCTGATTTTCACGTCCATCGTATGCGATGTTACCACGCGACTGATAAGTTTGGTCAAAATATACATAAGACGGAATATAAACGTAGCGATTAGTTGCCTCTTTGTTATTACCGTATAACAATTTCGCACTAAGCATATCCTTAATAAGCGTAATGTCGGCAGTAAAATTCAGATATGTTCCGTTTGATTCGGTATCATCATCAATATCCTGCATAGAAACAGCATTCGGAATATTACTAAACAGGGTATAATCTCCGTTTTCGTCGGTAACCGGCAAATACGATGGATACGATAATGCTGCTGTTAACGCACCGGCAGCTTGTGATCCACGACCGCTGCTTGCGCCACCAACACTCGAGTTTTCGTACTTATTTCGGTTCACATTCATTATAGAAGATAACTTCAGAAATGATGTCAACTGGAGAGACAGATTACTGCGCAAAGCGTAGCGTTCCATGCTTGAGTTGGTAACAGTACCATCTTGCTTAAAGTAGTTTCCCGAAACATAATAGGTTACTTTTTTACTTCCACCACTTACCACCAGGTTATGGTTATGAATGGCACCATTACGTAAAATTTCATCTACCCAATCATAACTTTCGGCATTGGCGATAGCTTCATCAGAAAAAGGTTGGGTCCAGCCATTATCGAAAGCATTGCTTCCGTATGCACCCATTTCATTATTATACAGGTATTGTTCCTTGCTAAACGTGTTTACCAGCCCCATATAATCAGTTGCATTTAGCGACTTGATATAAGGATAGTTTTTAACGAATGAATAGCTTCCGTTATAGTTGACGTTCATTGGTGCTTCTTTACCCTTTTTAGTAGTTACCAGGATTACACCATTCGCTGCATCAACTCCGTATATTGCTGCAGAAGCATCTTTTAATACTTCAATCGATTCAATATCTTCCGGGTTCAAACCGGCTAAGCCACCACGGTTTACCGAAGACGGTACAACAGTGGTTGATCCACCTGAACTTGATTCGAGTGAACTGCTTGGCATTACAATTCCATCAATTACATATATAGGATTTCCTCCACCACGGATTGATACATTAACTGCACCACCCGGCTGAGGACTTGAAACTGTAGCTTGTAATCCAGCAGCACGTCCCAACATTAATTGCGACATATTACTGGTAGCCGATTTTTCAACTTTGTCGGCTTCCACTTTCGAAATTGCAGTAGTTAAGTTTTTACGCGAAACCGTACCGTAACCAATTGCAACCACTTCATCAAGGCCAATGGCGTCAGCCAGCAATGTTACATTTATAGTTGTTTGTGATCCTACCAGGATTTCCTGTGTTTTCATTCCAACAAACGAAAACTGCAAAGTTGCATCAGCTGGCACATTCGGCAGAGTATAATTACCATCAATATCGGTAACCGTACCTTGTGTAGTTCCTTTAATTATAACAGTTACACCAGGTAATGGCTCGCCACCATCGTCGGTTATTGTACCGGAAATGGAGCTTTGCTGTTGGCCAACAATATCGGGAGCTGTTACCTCGGGAGTTGTTAGCACGATAAAGCGGTCTTTTACAGTATAATTAACATCTGTTCCATTGAATATTTCATTGAGTACATCATCGATTTTTTTATTGTTAGCATCAACAGAAATACGTCGGTTTACATCAACAATTTTTTCACTGTACATGAAATAGAATTCGCTTTGTTTCTCAATCTGCTGCAAAACTTCCTTTACAGTCGAATTCTTCATATTCAGATTAAGCATTGCTGTCTGCGCGTACGATTTAGATGCAAAAACACTTGCAACGGAAATCAGAATCAAAAAGAGTGTAAGTTTCATCAGTCTAATAAGTTTTTGTAACCTGAGATTATACCAATCCCAGGCACAAGAGTCATTTTTTTTCATACTTTTGTTATGTTTTGATTAGAAATTACCCTGTACCTATCATTCTACAGGGTGGTTTATTTTTTACAGGGAATTGTTGGCGCAGTTCCCTGTATATTCTCTCCTGTTTTGTAGTATCTTGTTTAGTTCATTCAGTCCATAAGCATCATTTTAAGTTTGAAATCGTTTTATTGTCGTTTTTGAATATTAATCTGTTGTTTAGTGTAAGTTCCGTCGGGTAGTTTATTTCGTGACGAAACGGTATAAGTGATCGGGGTTGTTTCTGTCATTAGGTCGAGTATAAAAAACAGCGGCTCATCAATAAATGTCACGGTGTAGCTTAAATCTGTTAACTCTTCTGCAACAAAAATATCAACGTTAAACATCCTGCTGAGTTTACTTGCAACACCTTTAATCGGCTCATTATCAAACACAAGTTTTCCATCCTTCCAGGCAATATATTTATCAATATTTCCGGATGTTGATTCCATTTCGCCTGATGAAATATTGTAATCTACGTGTTGACCGGGTTGCATAGCACCAAGAGATTTTGGCTCTCCATCGTGTCCCTGCTCTTCCAGGCTAACTTTTCCGTTAACCAATGTTGTTGCAACATGTTGATTTTCGGGATAAGCCTGCACGTTAAATTCTGTTCCCAAAACTTTAATGTTCAGTTTCCCGGTATTAACGATGAATGGTTTTTCTGAATCATGAGCTACATCAAAATAGCCCTCTCCTATCAATTTAATTTCTCTGGTGTTACCTCTAAACTCCCTCGGATATTTAATTCGGCTTCCATAGTTCAGATTTACTTCGGTTCCATCTGTCAATTGAACCACAGTACGCGAACCAATTGGTGCAATAACCTCCAGGGTATCCACGCCAGCCTCAGCAGTCAGATAAGATTGAATGTTGTTATTGGTCATTAAATACAATAAAACACCCAGTAAAGGCAAAAACAATATTGCTGCTGCCCGGCTAAACCACCTGGTAACATCAGCAAACGATATGGTTTTTCCTTTTTCTACCTGATGCTCTTTTAAATTAATCTTGTGATGAATTTTATCGAGAAGGCGGCTGTATTTTTTGTCATCAGTATTTTCTAACGACGGATTGAACGAAACCCAATCGGCTAATCCAAGATCTTTACCGTCTTTTGTTAAAGATTCTTCTTTCACCCATTCACTGAATTCTTCAAATTCCTGTGCGGAACAGTTTCCGTTTAAATATTTATTTAAAAGCTCTTTTTTCATTCTTTTCTTAATAAAACCTCCCATATAATGAGGGAGGTTTATAATCTAACCAAACTAAACTAACCAAAATTATTCAATCGGTTATTAGTATTACGCATGAACAAAAAAAGGGGACTAGTTAAAATATGATTTTTTTTTATCAGAAAAACAAATAGAAGAATAATGCATTGACTACCAATCCGGTATCGAGATTTGATTTTAGAAATTTTAAGGTGGTAACTAAATGATTTTTTACGGTATTCTCCGAAATGTTTAGTCTTGCGGCAATTTCTTTATGCGATAATCCCTCTTCCCTGCTTAGCATATAAATTTCCTTTTGGCGAGGCGTAAGTTGTTGTAAGAGCGACTGAACTTTATCATTGAGTTCGTTATATTGTAAGTCATCGATTACGCTATTAGCCTTTTGAATCTCTTGAACGGATTTCAGGTATTCTCTCGATTTTGACTCACTTATTCGTTTTCGCAACAAACTAATAGTAGAATTGTATGAAATGGTAAAAAGGTAGGCCTCAAACGATGCATGAACATCTATTTTTTTACGCGATTCCCAAATCTTTATAAACACCTCCTGCACAATCTCTTCGGCATCTTCTTCCTGTTTGAGATACCGGAGTACAAATTGATGTAATTTATGACAATAGATGTTATAAATTTTATCAAATGCCTCAATATCTCCTTGTTTCAGCAGATTGACCAGTTCAGTATTTATTTTGGTACTTCCCAAATTTAGCTTACCAGTTAGTGCTGTAAAAATATAAAATTAATCGGCATTTTCTTAATACCTGTGTTTATAACAACACTAAGCTATAGCAATAAAAAAAGAACGTCTTTAGCGTTTGATAAATTATAGATAAGTAATAGTTGTTTTATACTCCGGAACAACTTTAAATCCTTTAATTTTCAAATACTTTCCATCCTCGAATTCAGGAATATTTTTTAAATCCTTCAGGTACTCATAATCCGAATACATGGGATGAAAAATCAAAACCATTTTCTTGTCTTGTAACTGCGTAGCGATATTTTTTAATCCAATCTCCCACTTTCTTTCCTGGTACAAATGGTCGGTAATTAATTTTCCGTCGATAAAAGCAAGGGCACGGTCGCCAACATAATCGGCTTCCACAAACACATCGTTTAATAGCGAGATATCGGAATTCAACTGCATCGTATACTTTCTTGGGCTTACTTTCTCAAAGCTAATTTCGGGTTCAATTCTTTTAAATGTTATCGAATAAGAATTGAATCCAGCAAAAACTGTTTTTTCTTCTTTTATGTTTCCATTCGATAGTGTGAAGTCTCTTTTTCGTTCAGGAAATACATGCATCCGGTTATTCTCCTTTCTGCTAATAAATCCGAGGTTGTTGTTGTCTTCTAAAATAAGAGCTTCAGAAACGTAAAGTTCCTCACCTATCTTCACCGCATTTATGGCCAGTTCATGTGGAAGAACCAAAATTTTAACGTCGTTTACAGTAAACGAAAAAGGAGCGTCGCTTTTCGAAGTCACCGACTTCATTCCTCCAACTTTGCTTACCTGTGCATTCTGTAGTTTTGAAATACGTGCTTCTGGTGCAAAGTTTAATTCAGCTTCGATGCCCTTTATTGCGCTAAATAGGAAGTAATCATTATTTCCGTGCAATACTGTTAAAGGTTGAACCGTAGCAGATTTTAGAGTTGTATTTCCCAAATCCAGGTTAAATGGCAATATAGCACTCGCGGCTTTCGGAACATTGAATGAACCATTGGCCGGAAAAGATATCGTTTCATTGTTAGTCACTACCTCAACGTTAACCTCCTCAATATCTTTAACATCCACATGATCCTGAAAATTTATCAAAAACAGAAATCCCGAATCGCCATACGAACGAACGGCATATCGCAGTGTTTCACTATCGTTAGGAGAAATAGCTGCATTTGTTTCCGGCAATACCGTTTTCATAGGGGCCAACTTTGCTCCATAAACTTCTAAAAACTGGTGTAACATTCGCAGATGTTTAAAATGATAACGTACCTGTCCGTACTGGCCGATTGGTGCCTGAAAATCGTAGTTCACGCGTGGAATACCATTCACTTCTTCGTTATAGAATTTGCCATCGAATGCTGGCGTAGAACCTCCATGATACATGTAATATCCTATTCCGTTTGAGCCACTGCCAATAATACGAACCATCAGTGGATTTACACTTTCGAAGGGAACTATTGGCCGTCGCGAAAATTTGGGTTGAATACCCGGACCAATTTCTGCTGAAATGGAAGGATACAATTCGGTATCGTAGCTTACCGGACTGTAATCGGGATTGTGTTTAATGTCTTTAAACAAATAAAAACCGGATGGACTTGGGTCGGCCCAAAACGGATAAGCATAACCTGCTGTTACCGGAATACTTCCTTTTTCAACGATCGTGGCATTTCCCCAACCTGTTGCGGTATACAGAGGAACATCGATTCCGTGTTTTTTTACTATTGCTTTCAGGTTCGCCATGTGCTCTTTTCCATATTCCGACCAGGGATTATTTCCGTCGGTAACCGCAATCTGCTCATGCGCTAACGCAGCATCGCGGTCGGCAACTGTAAGTTCATCTTTGCTGCCGGGATAATCAAATTCCCATGGAGCAGCCGAGTGCTGGTATTCGTTTTCCAGCTGAATACCGATTACCGGACCACCATCTTTGAACAACAAACCTTCTATTTGATTTGCAATCTGTCCATACAATATATCCACATATGCCAGATATTCAGGATCGTTACTGCGTATTTCAAAAGCTCTTCCATACAACCAGTCGGGGATTCCGCCATTTCGCATTTCTCCGTGGCAAAACGGCCCCATCCTTACAATGGCATACATTTTATGCTTTTGTGTTAATTCCACAAACTTTCGGAGATTCAAATCACCGGTCCAGTCAAAACTGCCTTCCTGGCGTTCATGAAGATTCCAGAAAACATACGTGGCAATTACATTAATACCTCCGGCTTTCATTTTTAGGATTTCTTCCTCCCAATATTCCTCAGGAAACCGGGCATAATGAAATTCTCCAACCACAGGAAAAAACGGTTTGCTGTCTTTCTCAATAAAGTAGCTATTCACCGAAATTTCCTCTCCTGCCGGATTGGATCCCCCAAGATCGAGATGCCCGCGAAGAATTTCATTTTCGGGCTTATTGATATTGATTTTGTACGTTGTTTGCGCCTGAACAGCAAATGCGGCAAAAATACCAAGAATTAAACCTATTTGTTTTCTCATTTTTATCGTTTTCAGATTTTTACAAAAGCCAATATAAAATTATGGATCTTCTCTTACATACGATTTCCAGCCTTCCCGCTCCTTCTTTTCAAACAGTTCTTCAATTACTTCATAATCAATTTGGGTTTCAGGAACAAACTGATCTGATTTCATATAATTCAGTATACTTTGTTTTAACTGACCGGCAACCGGACGCTGGCCCAAATCAGTGCTTAAATCGGCACTGCAAACCATCAGTTTCCCATTTCCCACTTTGGCTTCAAAGAGCATGGCCAACCTGCGATTCATAAACCAGGTGTCGATGGGTTGAACCAGCGGACGAAAATCAACAGGAAAATTTTCCAGGTTCATTACTTGCTGGTGGTTGCTGATCTCCCACCACTGCAGGTCGCTGTAGTTTTCTGTCGGAAAATCATCAAATACAGGATGTTCGTTCTGAATTAAAATGCCAGTGGTATGTGGTGGGCGCATTCGGAACCACGATGTGTTCCAAAAAGCAGGCACATAATACTGCACTACATCTTTTCCGTTTTCAACATTTCCGGCTGCAAGCAAAAGCACTGACTTTCCATTGCTCAAAGCTTCTTCCAGTTCAGGACCGGGCTTTTCAAAAATTACTATATTTTCTTTATTTATTTCTGATTTTGAAACCGGGTAAACCCAGATTTTCCAACTGTTCTCATATTCTCCTACCGAAACCGACAAGGTAAATTGTGCTGCTTTTTCAACAAAATTAAGAGGAATTTCCAGCGTAGCTATTTTATTGTTTTGCCCGACAGGAATGGAAGTTGGCTCAAAAGCACCTTCCTTAAGCATTTCCGCCGATTTGTTTGAGAGCTTCCATTTAACCGTTGAATTTTCCAAAACGTTTCCGCTGAAATTGGCTATTTCAACTTCGGCTTTTAATGTTTCGTTGTCCTGAAAAGTAAATTTGGGTAAGCAAACAAGCGGCACAACTTCGTTACAAAAACGTTTAAATTCGTTTGCCGTGATGTATCCTTTTTCATCCCAGAATGCATCCAAAACACCAACCAGTGCAGAACCCTGTCCCGGGAAATCATTTAAACTCAACAACTGAAATCCTGCAAGGTTTGCTGTTCTCAATGTAGCTTCAATCTCCTGTTTGTAACACGAGGCCTGGAGTTTTCCGGAAGCCATCAGAAAATCGTCGGCTAAATCAGCCATGTGATGATCCGCCAGATCCTCCTTGAACAACTCAAAATTCTTTGCTTTCAGGGAGCCTGTATATTTTTCAATCTCATCGAAATTTGGAAAGACACACCACTGTCCCATTTCGAAAGTTACGTATGGGCGCTCCTGGCTTTCGGTTTTATTGTTGTAATCGAAAACCGACTCAGGTTGTTTGTTGTTCCACTCCAAACCCCGTGGTGGAGAACGATCTATAAAATCGCTGTTTTCGATGATCGCCCAACTGCGTCCTGACGACATGCCAGTAAATACACGTTGCGAATCGTAAGCTTTAAAATGATCAACCCAATTTTCGAGATAAGGTACATAATTCCCCGAAGGTTCGTTTCCATATGCCATCATCACAAATGACGGATGATTGCCGTAGGTATCCAGAATTCGTTTTGTCTCCTTCATTAAATAGTCATCGATGGGTTTGCCATCGCCGAGTGTTGTCGAATACTTCGCCCAACTGGGGCCTTCAACATGCAGGTAAATCCCGGCTTCATCGGCAGCGCAAAAAGCAGCTTCAGGCGGACAATACGAATGAAAACGCATGTGGTTCAATCCAAAATCTTTGCAGATATTAAAAATCCGTGTCCATTCTTTTTTATCGGTTGGCGGATAACCTGTCAGCGGGAAAACGCAGCATTCAGTGGTTCCGCGCAAAAAAACAGGAATTCCATTATTCTCAAAATGTTTTCCGTTTACGGTAAATTCCCGCATCCCGAACTGAACATCTTTGGTATCAATAGTTTCTGAATTCTCTTTTAATGACACTGTCATTTCATACAAATCCGGCGAAAACTCGCTCCAGGTTTTAATAGCTTCTCCCATTGAGATTTCAAAGGTCATAGAACTTTTATCGTCTTCCCAGTTTTTCGATATTTTTGCGATTTGAGCATCAAAATTTTGTCCTTTAATATTGAATTCCAAACTACCTTTTGAAAGTACAGAATTCAGTTTCACGTCAACTTGTATCGATTTATTCGCCAGGTTTGGGATCAATTTCAACTGATCAATTCGCACATTTGATACAGGATAGATTTTTAATACTCCCACCAATCCATTCCAATTTCCTTGTGTATGATCTGTAAGACTGGAAGAATTAACTCCCGGATCAATGTCGCGAATGGCATTGTCAACCTTAATTGTTAGCTTGTGCTTTCCTGCAGAAACTGTAGCTGCCGGAATAATAAACTGATGCGGAGAAGACAAACTATTGTCTGATCCAATTTCAAGCGAATCGATCCAAACCGTAGTTTGCCAATGCGGACGTTCGAGAAAAACAATCATGTCTTTTCCTTCCCAACTTGCAGGTATCTCCACTTCCTTCTGGAACCACGCAATTCCTTTGTAATGTTTCACCGGTGTTAGCCAGAACGGAAATTTTACATTGCCCGGCTGGCGGTACTTTTCCATGGCCGGATTAAAATACCACGAACTATCATAAATACTTCCGGTCCAATCGGTTTTTAAAGTTGGTTCATCGCCGATATTATAATCCCTTAAAGCACCTGGAAGCTTAACTTTTCCCTGGAAATCGGTAGTGAACCACTTCTCTTTTTCACCAATTTCTTGTATGTCGAGTTTATAATTCCACTCGCCGGCAAGGTCTAATTCCGGCAAATCGGCCTGTTTACAAGCGCTAGTTACAAAAGTCAATACAATGCAAAACCCTATTAATCTTTTCATGTGGTAAAGCTTTTATCATTTGTATGTAGAAGTGGATTTTTCTACTGTTTCCAATAAATCTTTTGCTCCAACATGCATAGAATTTAACTGCAATACTTCTTTCAGCTTCTTCTCTGCATTTTCCTTTTCGTCAAGTCCTACATTTGCAAGTGCAATCAAATAATTGGCATCCATGGTGTTTCGTTTCTGAATATCATCTTCAAATACCAGTAACAAGGGTAAAGAAGTAGCAAAATAATCGATCTGTGCTTTCTCGTTCAATTTAGCTTCACCAAACTTCTTTATATCAAGCAATAAAGCCTGAGCTTCAACTTTCTCACCCAATTCGTTCAACGAAAGTGCTTTGTAAAACGACAACTCGGAATAGGCACTCACTGCCATGTCGATAAAGTCGCCTTCTTCGTTTTTACTTGCGAGAAAATGTGCTCTGGCTCTTTCTGTCTTCCCTATGGCTTTCAGCGCCATTCCCTTCCAGTAATTAATGTGCCCAACAGCTTGAAGCGGATGGTATTTCTCACCCAGATTATCCGGGGTATTCACTGATCTATTAAAGTATTCCAAAGCGGTTTCAGCATCGCCTGCGTTCAATGCATCTTGTCCTGATTTTAAGCAAGCGTAGGTGTATTGTCGTAAAACCTGGCCTTCGCCACCCTCCCACGGGTGAAAATTACGATGCTCTAACAGATTTAACGCGTTCTTGTAATCACCGCAAAAATTGTACAGCGCAGCCAATTCAACCGAAAAATCATCGCGTGTTGTAATTTGATCTTTGATAGACAACAGATCTTCCAATCGTTGTTTCGGATCGTCGTTTAGCTTTTTGCGCAACTGGTCGAATTCGTATCGAATACGCATATCGTTCGGAGCCAGTTCAACAGCTTTTAAGAAAGCTGCCCGGGCTTTTTCGCCATCTTCAAAAGTATTCCAATACGCAATTCCCAGATTTCGATAAAGTGTTCCGTAGCCACGGTTTGCATCGGCAGCATTTTCCCAAACACTGATTGCATCTTTATGCCTTTTCAGGTTGAAATAATAGTTACCCAAGCCGAATGCTGCAACTGGATTTTTACCATCGACTTTCAAGGCCCATTCCAACACCAGTTGTTCGTAAGTACGAGATGGGAAAACATAATCGTAGGATGCTGATTTTGTCTTTTCCAGGATCTCAACAGCTTTTTTACTATCACCACTTAAATCGTATAACCAGGCCAAAACAAACTCGGTCATTACCACTTTTGCCATTGGATTTGGCACAGCACATTCCGGAACTTCATTTATCTGATGCAACTTAATAACAGCAATTGCTTCCTGATAAAAACCGGCTTCAGCATAATCAAAAGCAATGTCGATTACCGTTTGTGCATCGTTTCGTGATGACTGAATAAAATCGGCATATTCTCCCGATAAAGTTGTCAACTCAAACTTTGCCCACTGATCAAGCGGATCTGTTTTGAACAGTTCTGTCAATACATTTTGAGCAGCCTCTTTTTTACCCTGATTTTTCAGAATTACAGCTTTTAAAATAGTTGCTTTATTATTCTGACGGTTGGTATCTAAAGATGCCTCAAGATGTTCCAAAGCGGTTTCGTAATCCGACTTCAAACAATCAAGAGTTGCCAGCTGATAATAAGCTGCCGAACGCCACTCGAAATTCCAGGTTGATTTGTAGAACAATGCATATGCTTCTTCTTTCCTATTCTGGAACGAACAGGCTAAACCACAAAAATAATGCGCCTCGCCCGATGCAGGATTTGGATGATAAGTGGTTATGATATCAATGGCAGTCCTGAAATTCTTTTCAGCTTCGGCAAACTTGCCGTTTTTAAGCTCGACGCGGCCTAAAGCAATATATGATTTATAACTTTTCGGATCTTTTTTGATGGCTTCTTTCCAATATGTTTCCGGGTATCGGGTTGGATGACGATACAATTCCAAGTGTTCGCCAATCAACTCCAACTCATTCGCGCTTTCAATTTCATTCGGCTGTTTAGGTTCAAATGCCAGTTTGCGATTGCGTTCTTTCGGAACCTCACGATGATGATAAGCGATCAATTCTTTTCCCTGCTCATCAATTACAATCAACGAAATTGAATTCTCCTGTCCGACTTCAATCTGGATCGAAGAATCTTTCCAGGGCTTATCAGGCGATATCGTTTGTTTTTCAAAAACTTTCTTCTCATTTCCGATCACCAAAATGAACTTAAGGTTTTCGAATTTACGACTACCGGCAACACCCAAATCCAATTTGTTTCCTTGCTGAATCTCAAGTCGGATTGCCAAATCTTTATTGGCATTTTGTACCGGCCCAAGATTTTTATAACTCCACCAGAATTGCGAAAAGGTTTTAGTTTCGTATGGAAGCAGGTAGGTAAAATCGGGTTGATTATCGGTATAAACACCTGCCATTAACTCGAAATACGGGCCTCCTTTATCGGTCAATTCGCGATCCCAGGCACGGCCAAAATCTTCGCTCCCCCAGGTCCACTGTTTTTTACCCGGTGCAATATGTCGATTAGCCACATGAATGAATCCACCGTCTTCTTTAAAATCGTATCCTCCAAAAAAATCGTATTTCGTGTCGCAAACCATGTAGCTGGTTGGCACAGGAATATTGTTGTAATTACGCAAATCGTTTCTTCCCGGTCTTTCGTGGTATGGAATGCCGTAATAATCGTTTTCAGCAAAGGGGAAACTGCTTTGCGCCCGCACAGCGTGGTCGGCCACATAATGTACATCGGGCGGGAAAAAGCTCTGGTAATCTTTATGCACTTCCACCGCAACGTTGGCCCACCACAGGAATGTTTGTGTTAACGGCGTGCGGTTAAATAAGCGTCCCCGCAGCTCAACCAAAGCGCTGTTTGGGCGAATACGAATTCCATGCATCCCTTTCAATCGATACATCGGATCATATTCCGACATCCAGATTGTTCTGGCACCATCAGCTTCCTCTTCAATGTAAACATCGCTGGGTAAATACGTTCCCGGGCGGTGGTGTTGCGGCCAGTTAAACTCCACACCTCCACTAATCCATGGACCTGCTAAACCAACCAAAGCCGGTTTAATCACTTTCTGTTGATAGAAAAAATTGTAATTATTATTTGCTTTGTCCTGGGCTTCAAATATTCGGCCACCAATTTCGGGGAGCATTACCAGCTTTACAAATTCATTTTCAAGATAAGCAGCATCATAATTTCTATCTGTTTTATGATCATAAACCTTATCAATAAACGGCACCGGATAAACCTTTCCTGATGATCCCTGGTAAACTCTCTTTTCAAAGAAGACGGGATTTATTTCTGATTTTCCCAATTCGTAGGTAGGGATTACCAAATTTTCACGCCAGGCTTTAACGTTCATAATAATTCAATTTTATTGTTCTTACTTTTTTAACTCTTCCTCGATTTCCTCCAGCGTTTTACCTTTGGTCTCGGGTAATCTTTTCAGAATAAACAGGAAGCCGGCGAGACAAATAAATGCATACAACCAAAAGGTACCACCTGCATGAAACAGTTTATTTAAGAATGGGAAGGTATAGGTCAATAGAAAACTTGCGATCCAAAGTGCTGTTGTTGCAACCGCCATTGCGGCGCCGCGTATACGATTTGGAAAAATTTCGGATAAGACCACCCATGTAATCGGTGCCAGCGTCATTGCATATGTTGCAATACCGAACAAAACCAGGATCAGAATCACCGTTCCGTCCAGTTTCATCATATAACTTCCACCAAGAATAAAATAGATAACCGCCAGTCCGATTGAGCCGAACAGCATTAATTTACGACGTCCGATAGTATCGACAACGCGCATGGCTACCAAGGTGAAAATGAGGTTAACAGCACCTGTAATGATAATATTAAACAGCATATCGCCCACTGAATATCCGGCTGAAACAAATACCTCCTCTGCATAATTGAATACTACATTTACTCCGCACCACTGTTGAAATGCAGCCAGTACAATTCCAATAATCAGAATTGGTTTTACATCTTTATGAACAAGGTCGCCAAAGGCAATCTTTTTTGTGAAAGTTGTTAAGGTATGTTCAATATTTTTTTCTTCAGCAAGCGCATATTCTTTTCCTCCAATACGGGTTAAAATGGCAGCTGCTTTTTCGGTCTTTCCTGTTTTTACAAGGAATCGTGGACTTTCAGGAATAAAAAACGCCATCAGGAAGAATACCGAAGCAGGAACAACTTCTGCCCAAAACATCCATCGCCAGCCCATTTGCCCGTTCCACGAATTCAAAATATCGGCATCGGTGGCATCAGCAGCAATATTATCTGCAATGAGATAATTAATAATTTGTGCCGCAAGAATACCGATTACTATGGTTAACTGGTTTACGGATACCAGGCGCCCACGAATATGTGCCGGCGATATTTCTGCAATGTACATAGGAGAAACAGCCGAAGCCAATCCGATTCCCAATCCGCCAATTAAACGGAATAATATAAAAACTGTAAAATTATTCACAGCACCGGTTCCAATTGCGGAAATGGTAAACAATGCGGCTGCAATAATCAGCAATAATTTCCGACCAAATTTGTCAGCTAAAAAACCGGATGTTATTGCCCCCAGAAAACAGCCAATTAAAGCACTGCTCATTGCCCAGCCCTGGAGGTGCGGAATGGAGGCAATATCAAAAAATCGTTCGTAAAATGGCTTGGCACCACCTATTACTACCCAGTCGTATCCGAAAAGAAGTCCGCCCATGGCAGACACAGCAGTTATTCCAAATATGAATTGTTTATTAAAATCAGATTTACTCATTGGTTTGATTATTTTATTGTAGGGTCAAAAATAATAGACTACCAAATTAAAAACCATGAATGATATTCTGTTTTTATGGATTATATTGACTTCTAAACTTTAATATTTGTATTTTTACCGGCAATAACCAGCGACATCAATACCATGTATTTCAGCCAACTAATTAAAATCCGTAAACAATAATAAAATCAAACATTAACAATAAACACTTTTACGCAGTGAAAAGAAAAGAAGGATTTCCCGGTCAACTGAGCTATATAATTCCTAAAAGCACATTGCAAAAACTAACACAAAATCCAATGTTTGAAGATTTATTCATCACCGACATTGGCTATTATCCTCATGCACTTTATCATTACCGGGAACGGCCATCCGGAAGCTCTCAGTCCATTTTAATTTATAATGTTAGTGGATATGGGACAGTTAAAGTTGCCGGCAAAACACATACACTTCCACCTGACCACTTTTTCATTATTCCTAAAAACACGCCACATTATTACTATGCCGATAAAAACAATCCATGGACGATATACTGGATACACCTGGGAGGGAAAAAATCTCAATTTATTTCCAAATCATTTTCTCAACCAGTTCCTATCGAACGCACCAATACTTCGCGAATTAATGAACGCCTTGAACTATTCGGTGAGATTTTTAAAAGCCTTGAAATGGGTTATGGAATTGAAATTTTGGAATATGTTAACCTGTGTCTTCCCAGGTTACTGGCTACCTTTACCCACATCAACCAGTACCGGAGTATTAACGAACGGATAAACAATGATCCGGTTGATTTAGCGATTAACTACATGCTGGAAAATTTAAAGGATAAAATTACACTTAAAAAACTGGCTGCAGTAGTTCATCTTTCTGATTCCTATTTCTCCAGGCTTTTTGTAAGCAGAACCGGTTTCCCTCCCATCGACTATTTTAACCAATTGAAAATTCAAAAATCGTGTCGGCTACTTGATAACAGGGAGCTATCGATAGCGGATGTTGCCCGTGAAGTTGGAATAGAAGATCAGTTTTATTTTTCGAGGCTGTTTAAAAAAGTAATGAATCACTCACCCAGAGAATATCGAAAAGGACGCGTTTTAACGTCATAATCTTTTTCAGACAACTGACTAATACCATTTTAATTCGAAAGGAGTACATGCTTGACAACTAGTTTGAAGTATTTTAAATATTTGGATGTGGATTTTATACAGCATTTTAAAGAAAAAAAGTATCTAATAAATTACAAAAATAAATATCCTGTTACACCTACTCCCTCTTTTTTACTTTCCTCCTGTCCCTTACTAATTGGCAGTGAATTGAGAGCTTTTCAAAATAAAACTGTAATGTTAAAGTTAATCTGCAATAATATCGAATTACATGCGATATCATGTATTGAAAAAAAATGAATGAAAAAGAATTTTGAAACAACAGCAATTACGAAGGGCTAATAAAAAAACGGCAATTCGGACAAACCGGTTTATGTTCTTTTCCTATTAGGTTGTGTTGGCAGGCATAAATCATCATCTGCAGGTGATTAACACTTCCCAGTTTTTCGCGAATATTTTTTAGATGCGTACGAACGGTTGACTCACTAATATTTAAAGTATCAGCAACAGCATTAGAGGTTTCTTCGGTAATCCAGGTACCAAGTATTTGTTTTTCACGGCTTGTTAAGGTTGAATTACTCTTATCTCCTTTTGTGCATGTAAAAAATTTCTCGACTGCCTTCGGGCATAAATATTTTCCGGCATTTTGAATCTCATAAATAGCGTTTATAATTTTTTCGGCCGGACAGGTTTTAACGATATACCCATTTATAAAAGGCATTATTTTCGCCATTAGTTCGCGAGATATTAACTCCGATAAAAGAATAATTTTCAGCTGTGGAAATTGCCTGTTTAAATTCGACATGTAGTCGATATATTTTATCGACCACAACATAAATTCAAAAATAATCAGGTCCGGACGCAATTCTGTAATTGAATCAAAAAGATTCTCATCGTTTTCCACAACACCCACAATTTGAAAGTTTTTGTGATGAGATAGAAAAGACTCAAGGCAATCGGCCACCAATTTCTGTTCGTAGGCAACTAATATTTTGATTTGTTCATTGGGTAGCATAGCAATAGAATGATATACAAGTTACAAAAAAATTACATAATCCCCTGCTTGCCGAAAATCATATTTTTGTTGAGACAGCGTAGATCCACGTCTACATTCCATAGCCAAAATGTTGAATACGAACTAGCCTGACTCTCAACTAAAAACAACGAAATCACGATTGTCTGGCCTTTCTAATTTCGTTAAATTGATAATACCTAATAGTAATGTCCGAATAAAATCCAGGGTTATTTTTTTAACCACTAAAATCCATTATCATGAAAACAATTTTCCGCTATTCCCGCATTGTTTTTTTGTTTTTTATTCTTTGTTGTATGACTATCCTCTTAAGCAATTGCCAAAAAGAAGATTTTATTGCCCTCTCCGATGAAGATTCTGACCAGCCTGAATGGGCCGGAGGAGATACAGATGCCAACGATCATATTCAGGCAAACGAAGAATCAGGAACCACCCGAGGTGGCGACTACGGCGATCTGTATGTGTTACTTAGAGACGCCAATGGTGTTCCCTCTATGACGTGGAGAGACCTTGATGAAGATGGTGAACAAGATGACGATGAATTCTTTGTTCAACCAATTGATGCCGACGGCAATAAAATTGAACTTGATCAATTTGGAGAAGTTCCGGAAGGTGCTCCGGTTATCGAGGTCGACTTCGGACGGTTAAACATTGTTCGTTCGCCGCAATCGGTTTTAGACCAGGCTTTTGAAGAAGCCATGAAAGTTATTAATGCCGGAGATGATTTTACGCTTGATTACTGTGGACGGCTTTCTATCTGGAATTATAACGATAATGACGTGTTGGTATTGACCAAAACCATCGACTCGCCGCGCGAAAACATGGCCATGTACCAGTACCTAATGAAATACATGTACGAAGAAACCGAAGAGAACAATAACCAAAACCGGATGGGATTTCTGGGGGAAACCTATCACATCGATCCGTTACTGCTGGCAACAGGATGTTTTTCTGCCGGTTCGGACAAAACAGGAACGGTTGATATCGATGAAGTAGTATACATTAATGGTTTTCTGGATTGTACTGGCCTGAATCCGATACTAAATGAACACGATTACGATTTTAACAACGACGAAAATTATTACTGGAATTTCACCGAACCCCGCCTCGGAGATGCTCAATTTCAGTATAAACGAGATATATACAAAGACAGGTATATACAGTTTCTGGTATGGGATAATGAATATTTTCCTTTAGATGAGAATGGTATTTCACAAGGTCCGGTTTTTTCAATTTATGAGATTTTTGAAGGAGAGGTCGATTATAAAGGAATTGGTGACCAGCCTGAATTTACCTACGATTGGTCACTGTCAGACCATACAAAAGTTTTGGGATTTGCCATTGCCATCGACGATGCAGTGCAGGTTTTGGACTTTATACATGGCGATTCGAATATAATTTTCCTTCCGAATTATCAACATTAAAAAAATATAGAAGTACTACGGTAAATGTGGGTTTATAGTAATTTTTTCCCTTGTAGTGATGAAGAGTAACCGTCTGCCTTCCCTGGGCAGATGGTTCTCTTAAATCCGAAAATAAGGTTGCGAAATCTTCCAAAAACTTTGTTGCAACAACTGCAATTGCCAGGTTTGGTCAGAAAATTAAAAACCGTCAACAGATGCTATATCAATAATAACTAAAAATTCATGTGATGAAAACAAAACGAATGTTATTTAAAATGGCCATTCTTGTTATGGTTTTTACGCTTTCAGCTTGCTCCGAGAAACAAAACGATGAGGACCTTGCAAATTCCGATAACACGGAAGCAAAATCACTAAATGGCAGTACGGCAGTACAGGTTTTGTCGTTAACCGAAACCGATAGTTTGGGATTAATTTTTATGCGGGAAGAAGAAAAACTGGCACGCGATGCTTACCTGGTTTTATTTTCGAAGTATAACCACCAGGTTTTCGATAATATCTCGCAAAGCGAACAGGTTCATACCGATGCTATTTTGCGACTATTAAATTACTACAACCTTGATGATCCGTTTATTGATGTAATTGGAGAATTTAATGATCCATCGCTGGCTGAGCTTTTTAATGACCTGATGATTTTGGGGGACATTAATCTGGATTCGGCACTGGTTGTAGGGGCACTTATTGAAGAAACTGATATTGAAGACATTGCTAACCTTGCATCGAAAACTGAAGTGCAGAATATTATTCAGGTATACGGAAACCTGATAAGCGGATCAGAGAACCATTTGAGAGCTTTTGTTAAGGATCTGAGCAATAGGGGAATTGATTACCAACCAAGAATTTTGCCGGCCGATCAGTTTAATGATATAATCAATAACCAAAACTAAATACCAAATCAGTTAGAATTACAACCAAAAGACGCTAATAAAACCAGCTAAAGAAATCGCAAATAAAAAGACGGGATCCACGCCTTGGGACAAATTGGTTAATGCCCCAAACTTTTAACGAAAAAAAATTAGAAGTTTTGGCTTTACATAATAAAACTGTTAAAGCAGACCAGAAATAATGTGAAGTAAAATTCAGTAATTAACAGCGCGTTAACGAACCTTCATTCTAAAAGTATGTTATTGCTTGATAACAATAACATTTTGCAAACTTTTACAACTTAATTACTGAAACTATGAAACAACTGGCGATTACGTTTTTAATTCTTCTTATTTCTACAACCGGCTGGTCAAAAAAGAATCCTATTCCTTTAATCGGAGATAAAGCCCCCTCGTTTACCGAAAAATCGACAAACGGAATATTGAACTTCCCGGAAGATTTTGGAACACACTGGAAAATATTATTTAGTCACCCGCTGGATTTTACTGCCGTTTGCACTTCCGAATTATGTGGCCTTGCCCGTAACCAGGAAAAATTTGATTCGCTGGGTGTAAAAGTTGCCGTTGTTTCTATTGACGAAGTAGAAAGACACTTATTGTGGAAGGAGTTTATGGAGAAAGTTCTGAATGAAGAAAATGAAAACATCACAATAGAATATCCTATTGTAGCCGATCTTGCAGGAGAAGTCTCGCAAAAATATGGCATGTTGCATCAGTCGATGAACGACAAAAGAGATGTTCGAGGTGTCTTTATTATTGACCCGAACAATATCATCCAGGCTATTACATTTTATCCGATGAGTGTGGGCAGAAACATGGATGAAATTTTAAGAACCGTTGAAGCATTGCAACTCACACAAAATGACAACGTGCTGACACCCTTAAACTGGCAACCGGGAGACGACGTGCTTGTACCTCACAAACCATATACATCTGACGAATTAGAGAAAAATCCGGAACTAAAAGATCAGTATTACCATAAAGGAGAATACATGTGGTTTAAAAAGATGAGGAAGTAGCAACTGGATGAACTGCCAGAACCAGTCTAACGCTCGTGATAAACTCCTGTTGAACATCGGCTAAATAAGTCGTGATGTTTACCGATACACTGTAGATTAGCAATTTTATCCATATAACTCAAATCCCGGTCTCTGCACAATACCAACACATCTTCGTGGCTGGCCAGATAGGCTTTTAATTGCTTCTCTTGTTGAAAAACAGGAATTCGTTTTTCGGCATAAAACGCAAATGCATTATCAAAGTCTTTGTAGGCAACCACTTCTTTATGCGAACTTACCAGCGCCTCGTATTTTTGAACAGGCGACTGATCATCCATTACCTGAAATGGTTTCCAGAAAATAATAAATGTTGTAACCATAAAAGCCGCAGCAATCGCACACAATCCGTATTGTATCGATCTTTTCCGCAATACCAGGGCAACAACGCCTCCTACCGGAAGCAAAAACAGGAACCAGGCGATCCAGCCAATGCCCTGTAATGGCGGAGTATTTCTTGCAAAAAAGAATACAGCCACGGGTAGTACAAGTGTAATAAACACGATGATATAAATCTCGTTTCGCAATTTTTGATACGTCACTTTGTTTGCACTTAATCCGGCAATTGTGCTCCCAACCATCAAACTCAAAAAAGGATAAGCCGGCGATGTATAATTGATCAACTTTGTATGTGATACGGCATAAAATACAATAACAACGATGGTTGATAAAGCGGTCATCAAAAGAAGCGAATTGGTTTTTCGTTGCCGCCAGGTTTCTTTAAATGCACGAATTGCAAACACAGAAAACGGAAGCATTCCGGCTAATACAAATAAAACCGGCATCACAAACGGACCATGATGGCCGTCTAATCCTGTATCAAAACGATTTAAATTATGCTCGAAAAAGAAAGCCCGAGTCCACACACCACCTGTTTTCACGCTGACGGCATAATACCAGGGTAATGCCACCGCTGTAACAATTAAAACTCCCCACCAGGGTTTTTGTTCCAGTATCCGTTTCCAGGTCAACGTTTTTGTAACCAGCATAAAAAGCAAGTATGTCAATCCCGGCAATAACAAGCCAACCGGACCTTTGGCAAAAATTCCCAGTCCCAGAAAAATATACATCAAAGCAAACCACTTCCAGCGGTGTGAATACCAACCTTCGTAAAAAAAGTAAATTGACAGTGTGTGACAAAGAATTAGGTAAGGGTCGGGGGTGGCCAAACGAAACTGCACAATAAGATGAATTGAAGCCAACATACTTAATGCTGACCACCAGGCAGCCTTTTCACTCCAATGGCGGCGTGCAATCCAATAGGTTGCCAACACAACCAGCATCCCACACAAAGCAGAGAAAAAACGGGCACCTCCTTCATTTGTTCCAAGCAGTTTGTATCCGGCAATCATACCATAGTATTCCAATGCCGGTTTATCCGTACGCAGCTCGCCGTTAAAAGTCGGCACAATCCACTCTTCACTTTCCATCATTTCCCGGGCACATTCAGCATTTCTAGCTTCTGCAACCTGAAAAACACTCGTTCCGCCCAAAAACGAGAAAAACAACAAACTGCTAAAAATCAATATCAATAAAAAATACTTCATTTTAACGATTTAAAAACACCCTCACATGATCACCATACACTAAACAAGTGTACATTTCTTTTGTTTTTCTATCTCAGCTCAAATCCCTCTTTACAAAACATTTAAAAACATATTTAATTAATTCCGTCTGCGCATAAAGTTTTCATTTCTGAAAAATATTAATGCTTGTATGTCCTAATTTTTTAAGAAATTTTCCCTGATGAAAATTCAAAAAGAAAAGTAGTAAAAATGTGGAAAGTAAAGAGTGATATTAGTAACAGATCGAAATATTTAATGCAAAAACTATTTGATGTGTTGATACCGAAGTTGATGCAATTTCAGGTTGGAAGTCAATGAGAAACTCCTGATTCCGGATTGTCATTCGTTCTCTTCTTTTGCCAATAAGCGCACCCATGGCTACTCCGGCTAAAGTACCAATTACAATATAGGGAATCTGTTCTTCTATAACTTCATTGTTTTCCTCCTCATTAAGGAAAATAGCCAGAACAGATGCTGCAAGATTAGTTTCGGGACTAGCCAAACCACCAACAACACCACCGGCAAGAAATCCGGCTAATCCGCCAAGAATCGCTCCGTTCTCAACACTTGTTCTTTCGGACGCATAAGATGCGGATGGCAAGCACGAAAAGGAGTTTGTACCCTTGAAATAGTTTGTATGGAGGAAGCTGACACTGGAATTCCGATAGGTGTAAACACTGGCCCGGCTGTCAGACTCTCTGTAATTACTGCTTACAATAGATTGATAATTTGAAAAAAGATTCCTGTTCTGAGTTTGACCATAACAGGTAATAATAGTAAAGCTCAGCAATAGATAAAGCAAGAATGTTGACAAAAACCTCATCGTGCGAAGTTTTAGAACTTCGGGGCGAATAAACAGTAGTTACTTTTTCCCGGAAATCAGTTAATGTATTTTTGGTTATCTATTCAATTTACGAAAATCGACAGACAAAACCACTATAAATCAACCATCAAATCCTTCACAAACTACTGAAATTCAACAAGAGAACAACTTACACAGACTATTTCACCGCAACACCATCGTAATACCGAACACCTTCTTTTAACGACCAGTGTTTTAAGAAGTCATACAAACGTGGCATTTCCGCCGGAATACAATTATGTGCCCGATACAAGGTACGCCCAACTTTAAAAAGCGGAATATCCTGTTCGTTCTTCCATGTCCAAGTATAAAAACGGCCGTCTTTTTCCACATTCGAGCCATCTCCAATCGAACCGAGCTTATTGGCTTTTAAATAATATTCGGCCCAAGCATCCAACATGTTTTCGGTGTCATCCCAAAGCGTTCCGGTCATCATTTCAATGTCGCCTTCGCCAATAATACAATAGTTCGGAATGGTTTTATACGATGCATCTTCTACCGAAGTTCGGCCAAAACCGGCTTCGTTGCTAACCGAACTTAATCCCGATGTTGAAGCAATTGCTGCAAAATAATCGGGATTGGTGATCCCAAATCCCTGAACAGCAAAACTTCCGGCCGATTGTCCGGTGGCATAAAACCGGGTGGTATCAACCTGATAATACTTTTTCATATAATCCGCCAGCTGCTCGTAAAACAGTCCGGTATTTGCATGACTTACTGAAACTGAGTTGTTGCTATATGTTTCACAAACAATTACAAGAATACACCCTTCCTGATCGGCAACTTTCCACCAAAGTGTATTGTGAAAAAATACTTTGTCGGTCTGACTGTTTCCGGGAAAAACAAAAACGACAGGCGCTCCTTCCGGCCACATTTTTGCAGCTGACTCGGACACATACACCTGAAATTCGCGCAATTCATTTTTCACCAGCATATTCCGTATTTCTCCATAAGGTTTTCGAAGCGCCAAATGTCTGCCATAGGCAGTGGTGTTATCGTAAGCAACGTATTCAGTCAGAAATTCATGTACTATCTTATTTAGATTGGGATCAAGAACATCACTAGCTGCTTCCAGGGTGGCCACTTTTGAAACAGGGCCTGAATATGCCGTTGCCCATGCTTTTGAATCTTTTGCCTGAGGATAAACTTTTGCACCCCAAAAATACTCAGCAATCGAAGAAGAGGCAGTCTCAACATCGTTCACATCGCTCCAGTATTCCATGCTGGTTTCCACTTTGCTTAAATCGGAATTAATAAACAGTGTTGGAACCGGAATCTCATTAGAGGCAATACGTATTTCTTCCGGAATTTCAATCGCCTTATAACCCGACGAACTTCCATCCATAAATTTGTTGGCTTGCGTCTCATAAAAATCATCTCGCAGACTTTCGGTATTGATAAAAACCTGGCTTATCACTTTCAACGGATTTTCAGCAGACCAGACTTCCAATGCCGTTCCTCCCCCATCAAATCCCAGCAAATAACTTATCCCGAACGTTGAGAAATAGTTGTTTCGTGAATAAAACTTCATTACTGAATCGATATATTGCTTCTCCGAATTTACATCTCCCCAGCCATCTTTGCCGGCTTCCAGCAACAACAAACATTCTTCGTTTTTTTCAGCCAGATCATGCCAGCCACTTGCCACCAAAAAATCAGTAGTATTTACCTTTTCAGGAACTGCAATTACGGTAAAAAACGGGCGAACAGGAGCTGCTGACGAGATATAAATTTTTGCAGTTCGATTTTGTCCGTTTACTTCAAACGACTTCTCAAAATATCCGGTTAAGGGTAATTTGTTGGCCCGTTGAAAGTCATATTCCGGTGGAGCAATTTTATCCAATGATTTTGGCGTAAATTCCCTTATCACATCTTTTCCGGGTCCACCAAAACCGGGTTGTGCATTCGTTTGAAGGCATAAAATAACAAATACCAATAAGGCGAACAGTTTAGTAAGATTTTTCATTCGTACTGCGTTTCTCGTTCAAAAATAAGTTTAGCGAAGCTGTTAAAACAAATATCATTCTATTCGCGCGACAAAACCCAATCCCGCAATGTTTCACCATAAATTGTATAGTCGAAACCTTCTTTGTTGTATACTCCATCAACCAAGCGACCTTTTAACTGGTAGGTGTCTCCAACATTTAATTTAGAATTATATACCAACTTTTCTTCTTCAATTTTACAATCCGGGCCGTAATAAGGCTGATCAAAAAAATACCAGTAAGTCATTTTGGTGGTTGAATGGTCTGTTTCACCCCAGTAGTAATACAGGTTCGAGGGGAATCCGGTTAAACGGATATTTTCAGTGATCCATTCATCCGGCCAACCGGCTGCTTTGTAATACGAAATCGCCGTTTTATAGGTGTCCTTATTGTTCGTGTCCTGCTCCCCATCAAAAGCCCAAAGTTTAATACCACTTTTGGCGGCTTGTTTCCACTCCTTTTCTGTCCAGGCCCCTTCAAACATATTTTTGCCTGCAATTCCGGTTCCCATTGATCCGTTATTCAGAATCAGCGTATTGATCAAACCAGGATAAGTTGCAGCAATCGTATTCACGGCAATCGTTCCTCGTGAATTTCCTGTTAGTGTTATCTTTTCGGGATCGGCATTATACTCGCTTATAAAATATTGAATCACGTTGTAGTCGTCCTCATAAAATTTGTACTCGTCTCCACCCGTATGACTTCGGTCGTGAATATTCAAAACAATTGCATCTGTTCCCATCCATCGAAAAGCAGAACCATCGAAACTCAATGCTGTTCCAAAATTGTGCGTGCCATCTTCCAGTTTCCAATACGAAATTCCATATCCCTGAATACTAATGATCAAAGGATATTTTTCAGCTCTGCCTGCATCAAAGTTTTCAGGAAAACAGGCCCAACCTTTTACAAACTGGTCTCCGTCAGTTGCTGTTGTTGCCACTTCAATTCCTAACTCTTCGAATGACTGAAACCCCGCCTCTCCATAATTTGCATCGATTGTCGGCAACCAAAGTCCTTCCGAATTGAAAGAACCATCCTCATTGGCAAGACAAGCTGCAACATCTTCTGTTTCGCCCGAATGATATAGTTTTAGTTCCAGACACGGCCTGGCCTGGTAACCTTCTCGTGTAGTATTTGCTTTGTAATTTTCAGAATCTTCTTCTCCAAAATGTATTGTTCCATCAATAGTTCTATACCATGGTCCGGATACATACACTCCCATTGGATTTTTAGCACGTTGTCCGGTGTCATTATCACCGCTGTATACAAAAGTATTGCTTTCCAGGGCTTCGGTATCAGTAGTGATATTCAGTGTTACTTGCTGGCCGTCCACTTCAACAGATTCTACCTTAACAGTATCAAAATCAGGATTGGCATAACCGCGATCCATGATAACGTAAGTACCTGGCTCCACATTCGAAAGATCGACGTTCTGATTATAGGTAATTTCTACTTTGGTCAGCTTCTGTCCATAAAAACAAAGGTCTGTGTAGGCCAGAATGTGGTCTATATTTGCAACTCCCGGGTTTTCCATTTTTGTATTACATCCCTGAAGAACAACGACCGAAAATATGGCAAGAAGCATTAATTTCAGTAGTGAAAGTTTTAGTTTAGTTAATTGCATATTCTGGTTATTAGTTTGATTTAAAAACGTCATCCATAAAATCCATTACCATTTGCAACGATTCAATACTTGCCTCTTTTGTACTTTCCGCAGTTTCGCCGATAAAACTATGTGCAACTCCGGGAATAATATGAACACTGGATTTCAGGTTATTTGCCGTAAGCAGTTCATTAAAATCAATCGACTGCTGATAAGGAATTACAGGATCTTCCGATCCGTGAATCAGCAGAAAAGCTCCATCCGTTTCATCTACATAGTTTACCGGACTAGCCAGTTTTGCTTTCCCGGCAAAATAACCGCCGGGACCGCCACCTTCGCCCATTCCTGAGAGATCGAATATTCCGTACCAGCAAACAGTTGCCTGAACCTGATCTGACTCTGCGGCCAATTCATCGGGTAAATTAACAGGTTCCAGTTCTTTTACACCACCTGAAGTTCCTGCCAATGCTGCCAAATGACCACCTGCAGAAGCTCCCCAAACCATAAATTTATCTTTATCGATGCCATACTCTGCCGCATTTGCTCGCAACCAACGAATAGCTGTTTTTACATCCTGAATAGCCGCCGGAAATTTTTCTTCCCCACCCAAACGATAATTGATGGAAGTTACTACATACCCCCGCGAAGCTAACATCGCCAAAGTTGCCGGCCAGTTATCGAAAGCTCCGGAATTACGCGAGTGCCCGTTTTGCCATCCACCTCCGTGAATATACATGATTAGCGGATGTGTAGTGGTTGTATCTGCAGGAAAGTACAAATCAAGTCGCTGTGGACGATAACCCGAAATCTGTTGATAAACAAGATCCTGGTATCCCGTTACGCCTCCGGGAAAACTTATTGGCGTTTTTGGATAACGGTTTTCCATTACAACACTCGCTGCCACTGGAACGTCGTCGATAGTCCAGGCCGGAGTAGTTTTGGAAGAGGATGAATCTCCCTCTTTATTATCAGTTGCAGTTACCTGTGCACAGGCAACAAACAGAGTCAATACTGCAATAATCAATAAAAATTGATTTGTTCGTTTCATATGTAAAAGTTTTGTTATTGGTTAATCTCTGGTTTCTTGCTCACTCTATTTTGAATAACTATTAAGTTAAAAATGAACAAGCTTAATTATGGCAGTTAAAGTTAAGTTTATTTTCTAATTTGTTAGTTTTTACCCTCCTTAACTTTCAAAGTAAAATAAAAACCTTGCTATCACGAATTATTTTATAGTTTTATGCTCCTATTATTTTTACACCAGCATATAAATACAACTCAACCGATATAACTTTATGCAGTTGTTTTTATAGAAAGTAAATCGATTATGCTACAGACCTATCTTATAGAACCGAACAATATTCAACTGTCCGATTCTCCTGTTCCCGAGCCAAAAAATGATGAAGTTCTGATTCGTTTAACCATGGTTGGTATCTGCGGTTCGGATATTCATATGTTTAAAAACGGACACCGACTGGACAGTCCGCTAACTATTGGGCACGAAGGAATTGGCGTAATTGAAAAAGTTGGTGAAGGAGTTTCATCATCGAGAGTTGGCGAGCGCGTGGTTATAGAACCCAATGTTCCCTGTCTGCATTGCCCGGAATGCTGGAGTGGCAAAGGAAATGTATGCCGTAACAAACGCATAATCGGTGTAAATGAAACAGGTTGTTTTGCTGAATACATCTGTCTGCCGGCAAATATTATACATACACTGCCCGATTCAATTACAGACCTTAATGCCGTAGCGATTGAACCAACAACAGTAGGACTGGCAGCTTTAAACCGCTCAAAAGCCAAACCGGGTGATACCATTGCGGTTATTGGATTGGGTGCAATCGGTATGTTGCTTACACACATCGCCTTATCGTTGGGATATAAAGTATTGGTTGCAGAGTTGGTAGAAGCCAAGATCAAAAAGGCGGTGGAAATGGGTGCTCACTTTGTAAAAGGTGGAAATTCATTAAAGGAAACGGCAGAAATATATGAATCTGTTTTTCATGATGAAGAAGTGGCCGCTGTTTTTGAATGTGCCGGTTCAGAGCAATCTGCGGCTTTAGCCATACAATCGGTTCCCAGAGGAGTCGACGTTATTTTGTTAGGGCTTTCAGAAGAAGGTTCAGCATTTAATCCGCGCCTAATTTCAAGGAAAGGGAACCATATTATTCCATCATTGATTTACGATCATCCGTTTGATTTTAAACGCTGTATCCGCTTGATAGAAAACAAGGTCATTGATCCCGGCTTTATCGTATCGAAATATTACCCGCTTACTAAGTTAAGTGAGGCGCTCAGTGAGGCAGTAAAAGGAAACGAAAGTAAAATTGTAGTCAGTATCTCCGAATAAAGAAACCAACAAAATGAGCAATTCGAACGAATCAAACCAACTCACACACCAAAATATTACCAACATCATCGCACAGAAAGCAATGGCCCCTTTTCAGGTGCTTGTGGTAATTATGTGTTTTATTTTAAACATGAACGATGGAATTGACGTGATGGTAGTGTCGTATACCGGATCGGAGATTCTTGCCGAATGGGGCTTAACTAAAGCGATGCAAGGTTACATTTACAGCGCCGGTTTAGCGGGGATGACACTGGGTTGTTTGTTTGTTGCTCCAATTGCCGACCGTATCGGAAGAAGAAAATTATTTATATATGCTGTTGCCGTAGAGGCGATAGCCATGATCTTATCATCGATGGTTACTGATTATTACCAACTGTTGATATTACGATTATTTGCAGGATTAGGAATTGGTGGTCTGCTTCCGACAATGGCGGCGATTGCTGCCGAATTTTCAAACAATTACCGCAGAGATTTGTCCGTTGGATTTGTACAGGCCGGATATCCAATCGGGGCCATTTTTATGGGCTTTTTTACTGCCTGGGCAGTTCCCGAATTTGGCTGGCGTTTTTCGTATCTCGTCGCCGGATTAATATCGGCTGTAATGTTGGTAATGGTTATATTGTTTATGCCTGAATCCATTGAATACCTGCTGATACGGCAACCAAAAAATGCGTTGCAAAAAGTAAATAGAATTCTAAAAAGAATAGGTTACGATGAAATCGAACAGCTTCCGGAAATCACAGTTTCTGAGCCCGCCAGCGTAAAAACACTGTTCAATAAGGAATATAAATTTTCTACGATTCGTTTGTGGATCGGTATCTTTTTTGGTTTTATGACCTTGTATACACTTATCAGTTGGGTACCAAGTATTGCCACCGATGCCGGAATGCCTTTTAAAATGGCCACTTACGTGGGAACGGCCTTAAACGTTGGAGCTTTTATCGGAAGTACAGGAATTGGCTGGCTGGCCGCTAAGTTTAAACTCCGCAAGCTCATTTTCACCTTTTTTATCATCGCTTTTGCCATCATGGTAGCCTACGGTAATTTGCCGCTTAGCAATGCTTTAATGTTTGTTATTACCTTCCTGATCGGAATTTTTGTGCAAGGTGGATTTAACGGATTCTGGCCGGCTACAACCCGCGTCTATGCACCGGAGGTGCGAACAACAGGAATTGGCTGGGCAACGGGAGCTGGACGTTTTGGTGCCATTGTGGGACCTGCAATATTTGGTATTTTATCCGATATGCAACTATCCATTTCTACCTTGTTTATCATCTTTTCAATTCCATTGGTAGTTGCCGGGCTGGCAGTGTATAACATTCCATCTAAAAATTTGAGATAGAAGATTGACCACAAGCCGCTGAAATTGGGGATGAAGCTTTACGACCTTGAAAGGTAGCTTTAAGCTGGATTTTCATCATTTCAATTCACCTCAACGTTTAAAGGCCGATTGTATTTGTATCTTTAACTGTTAAAATGGCTGGAACGATTTTTTCGGGTACAGCCGTAACAAGAAAAAACCAATGATTCAATTGCCGGGGAAATATTTAAGAATTTCGTTGATACTCTCATTTGTTATTAGCCTGATTATTCATTTTTCGCTGATAGCAAGTATTTTTATCGATAACGGTTTTCGGCGTCATTCCCACGAAGTTCAATTTCCTCCGGTATTTATCATCGCGCAGTTTATTGCCACATTCCTTCTTGGCTTTTTAGTTTTTGTTGTTAACCACCGCTTTTATCAGCCGTTAAGTGTGCAGCACAAATTAAAAATCAACCGGGTGATCAGTTCAATATTTATCACCCTGGTGCTTGTTTTTATTGGAATATTACTTCTGAATCTGTTAAATAATTATATCGTCTCAGAATACGATCTTCGTTCGCGACATCGCGAGATTGAAGCAATAACAAGAAACCTGTTTTGTGCCGCCATAGTTTTAATCTGTATAAACGTAATCCGTTTTTTGCACCACAAACAAACCATGGAGCTGGAAGTGGAACAACTAAAAACACAAAGTGTACAAAGCCAGTTTGAGTCGTTAAAAAATCAAATGAGTCCACACTTTTTGTTTAACTCACTTACCGCATTAAATAACCTTGTGGAGGAATCGCCGAAAACTGCCAGCACCTATATTAACCGTCTTTCGCAGGTACTTCGCTATTCACTTCAAAGCAACAAAAAGCAAACGGTTACGGTGTCCGAAGAGCTCGATTTTATCGATTCATATTTGTTTCTGTTAAAAATCAGGTACGGCGATAATTTATCCATAAAGACCAACATCGACAATCGTTTCTATTATTATAACCTTCCGCCTTTAACCATTCAAATATTAATCGAAAATGCGGTAAAACATAACGAGATAAGTAAAAGTAATCCGCTGCTTATCGAGGTGCTTTCAACAGATGATGAGAAGATCGTGGTAGTAAATAAAATTCAGGAGAAACTTACGACTGAAGAAGGCAATGGTATTGGACTTTCGAACCTTACGAAACTTTTTCGTTTATTAGGAAAGGAAATTACGATTATGGATGACAAAGGTGAGTTCAGGGTTGAAATTCCGTTACTTAAACCGAACAACTATGAAGGCATTGATAATTGAAGATGAAAATCCGGCTGCAAAACAGTTGGTTAATATTTTAAAAAAGCTGAATGATGTTGAAGTGGTTGACATTCTCGACAGCATTAAGTCTACCATTCAGTGGTTTAAAACCAATGCCCAACCCGATGTAGTTTTTATGGACATTCATATTGCCGACGGATCTGCATTTAAAATCTTTGAATTTGTCGAGATCACCTGCCCTATTATTTTTACCACAGCTTACGACGAATATGCCATCAACGCTTTTAAAGTAAACAGTGTTGACTATCTCCTAAAACCGATAACACAGGAAGCAGTAGAGAAAGCGTTTCAAAAAATCAATGTACTTACCGGAGAAACATCCACCCGGAAAGAAATCAGTGAGATCATCAAAGAATTAAACCGGGTAAAAAGTTACAAAACCCATTTTCTGGCCTCGGTTAAGGGAAGTAAAATGGTTCCGTTATTAGCCGAAGAGATTGCATTTTTTTATATCAAAGAAGGAAAAGTAAAAGCGGTAACCAGCGATAAAAAGGATTATCAGTTGGATTTTACGCTCGATGAACTCAATACCAAACTTAATCCCGACAATTTTTTCAGGGCTAACCGGCAGTTTATTGTTTCTCGAACAGCGATTAAAGAATTAGACTCGTGGTTTAACGGAAGATTAGCAGTTGTTTTAAAAATTCCTGCTCCCGAACGAATTCTAATCAGCCGTTCACGTGTTGGCGAATTTAAAAACTGGTTCACGGGTCTGTAATTTCTCGTCGGTCGTTTCATCTCCTTTATTAAACATTTCACCCCGCATTTTATCTGTTTCAACCTTAACACATTAATCTTCTGCCCTTTTTATTGGTCAAAACCTTAAAACGTAGAAAATCAATTAACCGTGACCTTATGAAAAATCAAATCCGTTTACTTATCCTTATTAACCTCATCCTACTGTTTTCCTCCCCGGTTTTAACGGCGCAGGACGAAGTAGGGATCAAACCGCTTACAGGAGAAATTGAATTTGACGGACTGGTAAATGAGCCGGCCTGGAAGATGAGTCAAAAACTCCCGATGGTTATGCATTTCCCGGTATTTAACAACCCATCTACCGAACAAAGCGAGGTGTACCTGACCTTTGACAACAACTATTTGTGGGTCGGTGCCATTCTGTACTATAATGATGTTAATGATATTGTATCAACCAGTAAAAAAAGAGACGAAGAATCGGAAAACTCTGATGCTTTTGGAATTCTGCTCGACTCCTACGATGACAATGAAAATGCCCTGGCGTTTTTTACTATGCCATCGGGATTGAAGATCGACTACTCTGTTTCAAACGACGGGCAAGGTGGTGGCCCCGGACCGGGAATGAGTTCAAAAAATTACACCTGGAACTCCTATTGGGACGTAAAAACCACTACCACCGAGGAAGCCTGGCATGTTGAAATGCGAATTCCCTTTTCCAGTTTGCGGTTTCAAAGCAAAAACGGTATCACTAAAATGGGATTGATCGTTAACCGAAATATAAGTCACCTGAATGAGATCAACACCTTCCCACCGATAGATACAAAATATGGCCGCGATGCCAATACCCGGCCGTCGCTGGCAAAAACCATTGTTTTTGAAAATATAAACCCGCGTAATCCGGTTTATATTTCGCCTTATGTTTTGGGAGGAACAACCCGCATGAACGAGTTGAACGAGAGTGAAACTGATTACGAAAAATCGGATGATCCGGAACTTACCGGCGGATTAGATTTAAAATATAACCTTAACAGCAACCTCACACTTGACTTTACAGTAAATACCGACTTTGCCCAGGTTGAAGCGGATGACGAGCAGGTAAATCTTACGCGTTATTCACTGTTTTTCCCCGAAAAAAGGCTTTTCTTCCAGGAACGATCAGGCATATTCAGCTACGAACTGGGACGGGCACAAGACCTCTTTTATAGTCGGAATATTGGTATTGCACAAGGTGAACCTGTAACCATTTACGGCGGAGTTAGAATGGTTGGAAGAGTAGGAAAATGGGACGTCGGATTCCTTGACATGAATACTGCCGACTTTGAAGAAACACCGTCGGAGAACTTTGGTGTGGCTAGAATACGAAGACAAGTTATCAACGAAAATTCATACATCGGAGGAATGTTGACAACCCGTCTGGGTTGGGACGGCAGCTACAATATAGCCTATGGTTTCGACGGAATTTTTAAATACACCGATGTTGATTACATAACCGTAAAACTGGCACAATCACAGGATAAATCTATCGATACAGAAGTGTTCTCTATGGATCCGACATTCTTCTCATTAGAACTTCAGCGTCGTGCTGAAGAAGGATTTTTATACGAAGCAAAATATGCGTATTGGGGAGAAAATTTTGATCCAAAATCGGGTTTTATTTTTATCAATAACGTTCACGAAGTTAATGCCAGCACAGGATATGGCTGGATAGCCGATGAAAAGTCACCTATTTTCAGGTACTCCTTCGAAGGCGATTTCAGTATGAGGAGCCGCATGGAAGACGGAAAAATAGAAAACATGGAATTGGCGCCACAATTTAAAATGGACTTGAAAAACGGAATCGGCATTTTCCTGATGCCGGGTTTCAATAAGGAAGGCGTTCCTTTTGATTTTTATTTGCCGGGAGGTATTGTTGTTGAGGAAGGCGATTATTCTTTTTGGGCATTTCGCTCGCACTTTAACACTCCACGTACCAAAAAAATTGTTGCAAATTTTAGTATCGATGGAGGGGGATTTTACGACGGCAATCAGTTTTCTGCTGAGCTGGAAACCGACTTTAACATTTCATCCAGCTTTCAACTATCGGCTTTTTACAAATTCGACAAGGTACGTTTTGATGAAACCAACCAGGAATTCACCAATAACCTGGCACGTTTAAAGGCCACTTATATGCTCAATACCAAACTATCGATGAGTGCCTATATGCAGTACAACGAACTGGAGAATATTGTCCTTTCCAACTTCCGGCTACGCTATAATCCACGCGATGGCAACGATCTTTACCTGGTATTGAACGATTCTCGTTTTGCCGACAAAACAGATCTTACCCCAACTCCTCCGGGTTTTCTTTCGCAAACAATATTATTGAAATACACTCACACCTTTAGATTATAAGCCATGAATCGGATTAAATTGATATTAAACATTCTTCTGCTGATAGTTATGCTATTACTGATGGATCCGCGCTCGTTTTACGGACTGGAATTCCACGAATGGGCAGGACTAATAATTGGCTTGTTTTTTATTCTTCATAAAGCGCTGAACTGGAGCTGGATAAAAAAGGTAACGGTCTGCTTTTTTAAAAGCTCTCCGGGAAGGACGCGTCTAAACTATGTGCTGGATGTATTTCTTCTGGCCGGAATGGTATTAATGATTTTGAGCGGAATTGCCATTGCCCGAACCATTGATTTTTCGTGGATGAATTTGGGAGGTTCCCGAATGTTTTGGCGTGTTATGCACACCAGCTCATCGTTTATTACCCTGGCGCTTTTTGGCATTCACCTGGGGCTTCACTGGAAATGGGTACAACAACGTTTTAAATTCAAAAAAGTAGCGTCATGAGTAAAAAGATCATCAATGGAATAATTTCGCTGGCAATTGTAATTGCAGCTTTATACGGCCTGTCGCGATTACGTTTTATAGAACGCAGCATTTGGATCTTTAAAACCAATAACGAACAAAATACTCGTCGCGGTGGTTTTGAACGAGGAAATCGCGGAGGCAGAGATTTTAGGGCACTATCACAGGATTTTGCGGGAAGAGAACGTTTAAATTTTGAAAGCCTCCCCGACAGCGTTCGTCAACGAATTATTGCTGAAGGAGGCACCGGAATTCAAAACGATAGTTTAAGGAATCGAGGTGCCAGGAATTTTCCCGGTGAAAGAGATGAATTCAGAGGAAGAGGCCAGGGACACGATTTCAGAAGAAGCAATAGTGTTCGGCTGGCTAGTGTAGGCTGGTTTTTTATTGTATTTGCCGGATTTACGGTCGTCACCATTTATATGGATATGCTTATAAAATGGGGAAAACGCAGAAAAAAATAGAGAACAACAACTATAAATTATTATTCAAAACAAAAGAAGTACGCATATGAGTAAGATTAGCAAAACATTTAGAGTTTATCACCGCTATTTAGGATTTTTCCTTGCCGGAATTATGACAATTTATGCCCTGAGTGGAACACTTATGATTTTTCGCACAACAGATTTTCTTAAGCAGGAGAAAATTACGGAGCGAGAGATTGGAGCAAATGTTCCGGCAAAAGAATTAGGCGCAAAACTGTTTATACGAAACCTGCAGGTTTTGAATGAAGACGAGAACACTATAACCTTTTCGCAGGGAAGTTACGACAAAACAACAGGCATTGCCAAGTATCAAGTAAAAGAGCTTCCCGTGGTTTTGCAAAAGCTGGAGAGGCTGCATAAAGCAACAACAAATTCGCCTTTATACTATCTGAATATTTTCTTTGGTATTTCTCTGCTGTTCTTCTCTGTTTCAGCATTTTTCATGTTCACGAAAACTAATAAAGTATTGCGTAAAGGTTTGTATGTGGCATTGGCCGGAGTAGTATTTGCTGTGGTAATGATATTGATTTAAGACATTAAATCCTCACAGATTTAATTGAATCGATAAAAAACCCTCGCTATATGTTGTAGTGAGTGTTTTTATTTCAACAGAAATATTACCCGTTACAAATTATTTAATTCGAATTTGTTTTAAAACCGAACTGATCAATTTTACAGATTTTCACAAGTTTTCAGAATTCATTTCAAAATAGACAGCATATTTTCGTATATCCATTCCCAATTAGCACCGAAGTAGAATCATAAAATAAAGTTATTGTGACACGTAATTATCAGACGGTGTGATATTAACAGCTTCAGAACTTATCTTAAAATCATATCCTCCGGAATATAGGTCAAATACAGCAACCTGTTTGTTGTTGTGATTTTGAATTCCAGTGTAATTTACACCTTTAACCATATGAATATTTGCCAGCGATTTTTCAGTTAAAGATCCATCCAATTGCAGGTATAAAGTTGCTTGGGTGTTCGCAGGAATTTCAGTAGAATATGATGTGATATTTCCACTATCGGTCGACCACGCTGATTTTATTTTGCCATAATATGAATCGTACTCTGCATTAACTTCGTTTATTCTTTCCTGGTCGTTAAATTTCGTTCCGTTATCCACAGAAGGTTGCAGGATGATGTGTTTGAATCCCGGATTCTTCTCATCTTTTTGTATCCCGGCCATATTTTCAAACAACCATTCACCAACTGCTCCATAAGCGTAATGATTAAACGAGTTCATTCCGTTGTCTTCAAAACTGTTGACATGACTGTATGCATTCCATCTTTCCCAGGTTGTGGTGGCATTTTGTTTTACTTCGTATAACCACGATGGCATTTCATCCTGCAGAAGCAAGTCGTATGCAGTACTGATTAATCCATTTTCAGTTAAAACAGGTAACAAAACGTTTACCCCCAGAAATCCTGTTGATAGTGTTTTCTCTCCCTGTCCTTTTCGGATGCTTTCGTCTTTGTTATCAATATTTGTGAGAAGGTTTTTTATTAGAATATCTTTTTCTTCTTCTGAATGATACAAACCCATTTTTAAGGCCCACAAAATGCTGGTTTGAGAATTGTCCTGAATGATGCCGGTAGAAAGAAAACCACCGTTTGTAATGTTGTCGGCTGACACGGACAAGAGGTTTGCTTCCTTATCCAGGTATTTTACTGTGAGTAAATTCCTCATCCGATTATACTCTGCTAGATATCTCGTTGCATCGTTTGATTTGCCAACTGCATCTGCAATTTTCGACATCAAAAGAGCATCGTAAGCCTGGTAGACTCCGGCCATATATACACCCGAAGTTGTTTGAAGCGCCACCCAGTCGCCAAAACCGGCACGCAGGTTGTCTTTCATCACTTCATTCATGTAAGAAGAGAGCAATTCGTAGTTGGTTTTCAAAACCGAAATATCTCCAGTTTGTTGATACAGGGCCCACGAAAGAATAATTCCAATATCTGTCCACCCGGCATTGGTTCTGCTGCCACCACCAATACCACCGGGAACTTCGTCTCCCAGACTGGGGCCTGGCATAGTTGTGCCGAGTCTGCCTGCATTATTATCGGCAAAATTGGCCGAGATTTCCATGTAATTGTTCATGAAATTTACGGCATCGAAATTATAAAGTGCAGTTTCGGCAAACACCACAATATCACCCGACCAACCCAATCTTTCTGATCGATTCGGACAGTCGGTGGGAATTGTAATATGGTTACCCATTTGGCTCCACAAAGTGTTTTTGAATAAGCGGTTTACATTCTCGTTGTTGGTTACGATATTGCCTGTTTGTTTTAGTACCGAAGTTATCGGTTGTGCATAAACCGAATGAATAGTAATGTCGTTGTCGGTGGAAATCTCCAGGTAACGAAATCCATGAAATGTGAAGTTTGGACTGTACTTTTGAATTTCATTATCGTTCAGATAATATACATCAGTATACCAGTCGTTTTCATCGTCTCTGCCTCTGGTTAAGCCGGTCCAGTACAGTGTGCCGTTTGGCCCGCAGCTTCCGGCTCCGCTTTCATGATTTGGATTCTTTTTCCCGTCGTTCAACATCTCAGCTCCACGCAGTTTTATTTGTGTCCCGTCCGGACCGGAGACTGTGATTCCGGTAATGCCTGCAATGTTTTGCCCCAAATCGATCATCAGTCTTTTATTGGCGGGGAGTTCAATTTTATTCCCAGGATCCACCGGCTCTGGAATTACACTTCCGTAATCCAACCCACCTGAAAAATCTATTTTCTCCGGATTATACATAAAAGTATTCTTACTTTTCTTCGGATGAATTCGAAGTTCTTCTGGCATGTATGCTGTATTTTCATCACCACCTCTGAGAATCGGTTTATAATCCAGTTTTTGCACCTTTTGCCACTTTGAATCATCAAAGCCAACATTGTTCCATCCCTTGATATTTTTCTCCAATCTGGCGTCATAAATTTCTCCAATAAAGAAATCATTTTGCAAAACGGGGCCATCGTCTGAAGCTGTCCAATCGCTTGTGTTTGTGCGAATAACCTGTTGACTCCCATCTCCGTAGTTGATAACGAGTTTGGCAATCAATGCAAGCTCGTTTATTCCTGCTTCGCCAATTTCATGATAATATTCACGACCGATTAAACCGGCATACCAACCGTCGCCAATGCGCGCGGCAATTGTGACTTTATTTCCTTTTACGATGGGCGTTACATCGTAGCTTCTGTAATAAATATAGTCGTTGTAGTTTGTCCAGCCGGGGCTGAAAATATCAATCAGCTCTTCTCCATTTTTGGACGTCTTTTTAACTTTCTCACCATTTACGTAGGCATCGAAAATTCCAAGTGAAGAAATATATAAACGTGCCGATTCTACTTTGCCCTTTATATCCTGTTCGGTTCTGAACATGGGCATTTTTGTTGCTTCTTTCTGGTATTCCACCGGTTTCCCGTTAAAGGTCTCCTGGAAAAAGGAAACACCTGAGGGGCCACCGGGGCCGAAGCTGAATCCTGCAGTGGGATCGGGAGTTGGAGCAGTAAGTTCGAGAGAACTTTCTCTGATTTGTTCCGTTTTGTCGTCCACGCTGAGTGTGAGATTTTCAAATACTGCACTTTCTGACTCACCTTGGAGTTGACGGGACCTGAAGTCCATTCGGGCTTCATTGACAAACAGTCCTAAAAATGGCCTTTCAATGGCGTAATTGTGTTCGATTCGGTTGATTTCTTTTTTGTTTACAGAAGTTATAATCAAGTGGTCTGTTACCAAAATTGAGAGTTCAAAGGAAATTCCTTTCTGAATCAAATCGCCCAACCCTGTTTTAGCGAGTTCAACATTACCTGCAGAATTTTCTTTTACCGCGTTTAGTTCCTTTTCAGTAAAGGTCCAGGCAAAACGGTTTTTGGAATTTTTTATTCCAAAGTACAAAGTAAATCCTCCAACTAATATGGTCGGCTTCACTTTGATTTCCATCGAATTTTTGAAGCAGTTTTCTACCTGTGGTTTGTAATATATCCAATCTGCCGAACTAAACTCTGTTCCCGTTTCGAAATATGCCGGAAGTGATTCAAGTGATTCTCCGTTTGTGCAGGTAACACTTAATTTCCAGGTGTATCGGGTTTCAAGTTTTAATTGTGGTCCCTCGTAAGGAATCGCGACCGAAATATCGCTGTCAACCATACCACTGTCCCATACTTTGTTTCCTTGAAGATCCTCGACTTCAATTCGGTAATCTTTTTGCCCCTGACCAATTTGGTCTGATTTCATTTTCCATCCAAACTTAATGCCGGATCGTTCAATTCCAACAGGGTTTTCAGCGTAATTAACCGTTAAGTCATATATTTCAGTTTCAGCTTGTGTTGCATTAAATGAAAAAATAAGTGCAGCAAACAAGCAGAAAATAACAGGTTTCAGAATTCGGTTTTTCATAGATATTTTGTTTTATTCAGGTGCCTGTCCAACAATAGCAGGGACATTATATTTTGCAGTACGCTCGTCTTCGATAACGCCCGACCAATTCAGCCCGAACGCAAAGTCGTACGTATTTCCTTCGCTATCAATATGACATTCCATATCGCGAGGTACATCCTCAAATTGTGCCTCCACAGTTTCCATGTTTGCAGGCATTTGAAGTGGCAGGAGTCCCGATGGTTCAACCTGACCACTAATAATTTCGAGGAAAGCATTATCAGGTACATTGGCAGCACGGTTTCCTCCAAATCCTACAAGTATTGCATCTACCTCGTTTTCAAATTCAGTGAATACCATCGGATTCGACACATCTAAAACTACGATTGTTTTTTTAGCCGCGGCTGCAGTGTTCAGCACAAGATCTAAATGTGGTTCGTTTGTAATAATGCCCGTTCTTCCAAAATACGAACGATTTTCCTTAACCATTTTAGTCGTTCCGTTTTCGGTTACCTCAATCATATCTCCTCCTAGCGACTCCCGGCGTACAAATTCTGAATTTGCAGTGTAGGGACGATATTGAAGCGAAATTGGTAAATAGGTGTAATCCTTTCTATCGGTTATACTACTTTCAGAACCCGGACCATCTTGCATTCCTCCTGATTCCATGAATGTGGGATTCCCGTTTTTAGGATTGTTTATCCGGACAATTGCAAAATCGCATTCTGCTATTTTATCTTCTGATGCCCGAATGATGTCACCAGCCGAAAGCGTTGGATTACCATCCCGATCAGCCGGGCCGCTTAATTTTTCAGACAGTGCATCGGTAAGTACTTCATAATAAATGCCTGCTTCCTTCAGGTTAAATCCGGGCTCGGCAGAAGCCGGTGTTCTCGACCACCCACCGGCAGCCGGAACAAACACTCTTGGAATATAAACCTTTGGTTTTTGTCCTCCTGAAGTCGCTTCGTGAATCATGCCGGTGCTGTTTTTCAGCATCACAATCGATTTTAGGTGAGCCTGATGTCCTGCGGCTTTATGCTCTGGTTTTAAAGCGGTAGATTCAGCTACTTCATAATCAAGATATGGATTATCAACGATACCGATGTTAAAGTGGGTTCTTAGAATCCTTTCAGTAGATTTTTTCATGATCTCATCCATCTCGGATTGCCCTAGTTTAGAAACTCCCAATTCATAGGCTTTCATCGCTAAATCAATACTTTCCTGAATGTCTCCACCTTCACCTCCAAAGGCATCGCACCCTGCTTTCAGGAGGGATAATCTTTTTTCCACCGGAGTCAGATCTTCAACACCATAATTTTTACTGGTCAGCACACCAAAATCAGTCAGAATGTATCCGTCCCAGTTGTACCTGTCTCTTAATAAATGATTGAGTTTGTAATTGCTGTAACTTGTGGCCAAACGTTCTCCACCCACCGGCGAACCATCTGCTTCAATCCCGATGGAATAGTTTGTCATGGCTGCCGATACAGTTTTGGTTTTTCCGGGCAAATCCATACAAGCTAAAAATGGTAAGGTATGCGTAAAAAACTGGCCGCCGGGAAATACGTTGTAAGCCCCGTCGCGGGTATGCGATTCACGGCCACCTTCGGCAGCACCGTCGCCTGAAAAATGTTTCATCTGGTTGTTTACGCTGTGTTTGCCCCAGCCCAGGTCATTTCCTTCTTCATCGTAAGTCGATTGCCATCCGTTGATAACACCTTGTGCTACATCCATCGACAGGGCAGGGTCTTCACCAAAAGTACCGGGAATTCGTTTCCAGCGTGGTTCGGTTGCAAGGTCCATCTGCGTAGCCACCTGCATGGATATTCCCATGGCGCGCCATTCTTCCGACATCATTCGGCCGTATTGCGCTCCAATTTCAGGATCGAAAGTTGCAGCCAAACCAAGGTTGCTTGGCCAGCTGGTTACATCTCCCGACCGGGGATCATCGATCCAGACCGCGGGTAAACAGGTCATATTCCCAAGGCTTTCAATGTATTCCTGAACCATATTATTCCAATTCACTTTTGTCCGGGTGTCGTCAGCTCCGCCACGAGGTGCTCTCAACTGGCGATAGCCGAAATCCAGTGACTCCATAATTATGGCATCCAGCGAATCTGCATTTACTTTCCAACCGCCAAATGGATTCATTTTCATTCCCATCATTTGCTCCGCTGAAAACTCATCGACCATGGCTGCTGCCCGGGTATTAAAATCGAGGCGCCAATCTTCAAACTTATCGAGTAATCCATTACGGTTGAGGTCTTTAAATGCATAACCATCAACCTGTATTAAATGAAGAGCAGAACTCTTCGAATAGCCTAGTGTAGCTCCTTCTTCATTGTTGACTTTGGTCCAGCCGTCCGGTGTTTGTGACTCCGACCATTTGACTTTGCCGGATCCGAGTGGATCCGGATTCCTCGGGTATTCTTCGGTTTTATTGCAGCCTGACAACATTGTAAAAATAATTGTTGACAGAACCGGTATAAACAGTGATTTAGCTGATGAGCTAAAGTTTTGGAATAAGTTCATTATTGAATCTCCTCTTTATGATTTTACTTTCACTAAACTTTTCACGCTAACAGGTCCTAAAATTCCTGCGGATTGTAGCGGACCATCTGCACTCATCCGACCACCAAATCCTCCACCGAGTACCCATGTTTCTCGTTCTTCTTCCGGAAGACCGGCATCGTGGGTAAGCTTGTTGTACCAGGTGTTTGTTAGTTCAATCTCAATTAGATTATCGCCTTCAACAGCCACATCACTTATTTCAACAGCATAAGGTGGTTTCCAGGCGATACCGAGTTTTTTCTTATTTACGCTTATTTCAGCAATATCTTTTACCACTCCAAGGTCGAGCCACAGTTTTTGATTTTCTTTCAGGAATTTTGCATCGATGTTGATGCTTTTACTGTAGGTGGCGGTGCCCGAAAAGTATTTAATTTCATCATCGCTGTTTTCGGTCCAGGAACCGGCAGAGAGTTTTGCTTTTTTATTTTCTCCGGTCAATAAAGGGAAAGTAACATCCCAGTCACCTTTTACTTCAAGTGGTGACGGCACATCGGAAGCTTTTACATTGATTTGCTTTCCGGATTTTGTTGTAAGTGTCCATTCTCCATTTTCGGAAGCCCATTTTTCAAGCTCCGAATCGGCTACTTTCAGGAACAGCCCGCTTTTCCCTGAAACTTCAACAACCTGATCTGCATCTTTGGCTGCTGTGCGGAACAGAATGAAAATAGCTTCAGCAGGATCAAAATCATAAGGAATGACTGTTCTTCCATCTTCTTCGTACCAGACCGGTGCGTCTTCCGTCAAACCGGTATCGGGATGCCAGATTTCCGGAACTCTTCCACTCATTCGAAGACTGATATCGGCAGAAAGTGCTTTTTGTTCCTGGTTGGAAATAAAATAAAAATCAGCACCATCGCCACCCTGATGGTGGTTCCACAAAAATCCCCAACCAACTCTTTCAGCTCCCATTGCTGTTGCATTGATTCCATCGGGTTGAAAAGCTGTTGCTTTGAATGCTTTGCCGCTTTCGGTTTCACGTTGATTCAGTAAAATGGCGTCATCTTCAATTCCAATTGTCTGCAAAACTTCGTCCATCGGTTTTCCCCAGAAAACACGGCCTTTGCCATAAGCATTTTCAGTAAAGGTTGAACCGTTTAAGTTCCCCCAAACTTCGTCTGCAATTTTTTGAACCTGTTTGCTGGCGTCGCTTCCCATTTGGAGGCTTGGTGAACCCAGTGGTTTCGGGCCAACAACCTGCGCACCTTGTGCAACCAATTCTTTTATTTTCGCTGCAACCTGATGTGTTAGCAACCTGTCGGGACGCAACACCAGAACACGGTATTTCATTCCGCTGTCGAGTACGATATGTCCATTCTCAACATGAGTGAGATTTAACAAGGCATCCTGACTAATTGAATCGTGTTTGTAACCTTCGGGAAGTGCAGGTTCGGTTACAAAAGCACTTCCGTATTTTGGCGGAATCAGTGCTCTTGAAGGAATGTCTTCTCCGGAAAAATACAAAGCATCAGAAACTGACTTGCTGTTTGCAAGCAGTGCCTGACAACGACTCATGTATTCGAACCAGGCTTTTCCGCCGTTGAATATCCAGGTATTGTTCTCGTTGAAATAGGTTCCCGCAGCTCCGGTTTGTCCGGGTTTACGATCGGGGAAAGGTTGTGCGGCCCAAACGTGGATCATCATTTTGGTAACTCCATCTACAAAATGCATATCGCCCATGGCTTTTAAATCATAAGGATTTTCTTTCCATGAACCTCCGCCAGTAAACGCTTCAGCAACCGTTAATCCTTTCCCATAAATCCGCTGCCCGGCGACTGCATCAGCAATATCGCAGGGTTTCCAGTTATTTTGTGCATTCACCCAGAATTCACCGGCAGTATCATCTACATTTTTATGTCCGAAGATACCGTCGGTTGCCAGGGCAGGATGTTGAGCTTCCTGGGTAATGGTAGTCCCATGTGCATGTGCCAGTTCTTTTAGTGTTCCCATAAAATTATCACTGATCAAATCGGCGATGGTTCTACGCAAATCAAATAAGAAACCTTCAGTAACATCGGCACTTTCAAGAGGAATTCCAGCCATAAGCGGTAAGTAATTAAGCGCATCGTAACCTCTTCGGGCTATAAATTCATCGGCAAAAACAGGCGACCAGTTTTGAGCCCGGCACTCCCAACTATCGAAGTTGAGCGATTTAACAACTGTGCCGGCCAGTCGGGGACCTGCATGGTCCAGTATTTTTTTGAACCAGCCATTGAAAGATACTCTGGCACCAACGGGACTTAACTTATCCGTTTCCAATCCCTGACCTGCACCGGAGCCATTGGTTTTACCGGTGGTAGTATAACCCACTCTTAAAATTTTCCATTTACCATCAGAAGGAGTCCAGTTGTCAATCGATCCGTCTTCTTGTAATTTATCGGTCAGGTTGATAATCGAACTTAGTTTTAAACAGGCGCCTGCCGGCATTTCTTCATTGGTGATCCGGCGACTCACACCTCCCCAGGTGGCTGCAGTTTTTCCTTTAAAATGATGAACTCGTGGAGTACTGGATAATTCGATACTGCAAATAGTTAAAGGATCGAGTCTTTCCAGCATTGGTACAGATGCATCGTATTGAGGTCCTTCGTTTGTCGATGGTCCGAAACCACGGTTATTGGGTCCCCTGAATGTGCCACTGGCCCAGCCTTCATCGTATGCTTTAGGCGGTCCGGGTTTGTAAACAAGGCGGAAGTATTTTGCTTTTGTTTCCGGAACCACATGTGTTAATTCATTTACACTTGTTTGCCAGCTGGTCATCATCGGTTCCAACTGACCAATTTTATGAAACGTACTTCCATCGTCGCTGGCCTGAACCTCCATACTGTGGGCCGGCATATTGTAGGATCCGGGATTCATTGTAACTGTTCGAAGTAAAAACGGTACGTCAAAAGCAAACTGAATCCAACCGGCATCTGTGGTGTTCAGAACATTTTCGCTGTTTTGAATATCTAATAATTTATTGAAATCTTTAACATTAAGGTTTGAGGTAACTGTAGCCTTCTCACTACTGCTTGTCTTATCCCAGTCTTCCGGAACAGGGAAAGCCAACACGGCCAATTCGCGGTAGTAGCTGCTCCATTCTTCAGGGAGCGGATCACTTAAACGGCCAAATTCCATCGTTCTTGGAACTTGTGGTCTGGCGAGTATTCCTGTATAGCGTTTACCTCCTTCAAGCGTATCTTCGGTATAAACAATTTGTTGCTGCGATTCTTCCGGTTTTACCCACGAACCTCCGGCAGTTGCCCATCCCGCAGAAATCTGTATTGCCAATTCAATACCGAGGTGGCCTGCTTCAGAAACAGCATAATTCATTAAATCAAACCATTCGGGGGTGAGCGGTGTCGCCGGATCTTCCAGAATTGTTGTTCCCCGAAAACCATCACCCGGAGGGAAACTAAACAAGGTTGCACGCGCAATACCTACTTTTGCCATTCCTTCGAGGTTACTTTTTACTCCTGCTTTGGTTTGATTGGCACTTGTCCAGTGCCATACAGCCCAGGGACCGTCTGATTTCAAGGGGTTTATAAAACTGTTCTCAAGAGCAGCAAAATCACCTTCAGCAAAAGCTTTTAATGTTTGTGGTGTTAAAAGACATAATGCAGCACCGGCAGCACCGGTAGTTTTTATAAAATTTCTTCGTTTCATTATTTTTAGGTTTAATTGATTTGCGTTCTTATTAATTGAGGTATTACTTTCGTTGTTATATAGACAATATGGAAGTGATCGAGGTGATTAGAATTAATAATTTTAGGTAACATCTACTAGGCCCTACTTTAAGAAGATTAACATATCTATTTGTAAAACTTCTTTGTTTATGTTTCTGATTTATAACCAATAGTATTCACAGCCCAATCAATTGGAATGATCGCTTAAATTTTCAATATTAACTTGTAAAATGTAGAATTGCAGTATAAATAATTAAAAGAGTAAGACTAATTAGCCTTACTCTTTTTTACTAACTAAACTATTACCACCCTGGGTTTTGTTCTAAACTGCCATTACTTCGTTTAATTTCCGAGTAAGGAATTGGGGTGTAATAAAATTTATCATCCCAATTGCCCGGTAATAATGTCTGTCTTTGATATACATATTCTTCGTCAGTCTCAGTTGCATCAATATTACCAATTAGAGGTTCTGACTGAGTTTCAGGAGCCATTTTAGTAGTCCTAATATCAAAATAGCGGTGTCCTTCATATACCAACTCAATTCTTCTTTCATGATATATTTTTGCCAACAGTTCATCCCCGGTTTCATCAATTGGTGGCATGTCAACACTTTCACGTGCCCTCACCATATTCACATATTGGCGGGCTAAATCTTCATTACCTAAATGGTATTGTGCCTCAGCATAGTTCAAATAAATTTCAGCCAAACGGTAATGGATCCATGGAGTCGTAAAGTTACCTGTATTTGCAATTACATAACTGGGGTCCAGGAATTTATGGTTGTAATAACCAGTCTGAGTGAAGTCCTGCGTATATAAACCTTTGTAATACACTGTTTCTTTCCCCTGAAATACAAAACCGGGATAAGTAACCAATTCATAAAAACGAGGATCGCGGTCTACCCAAAACTGATCGGGATCGTAACCTGATTCAGGATTAACAGAACCATCTTCCAGATAGGGCATTTCCCCGTTACTCATTTCATAGTCATCTACCAGGTTTTGTGTCGGATCAAACAAACCCCATCCACCATGCAGCGGAGCAGAACTTTGAAAAGTAAAGCTATGTCCTATTTCCGGAGAATAATACCTTTGCCAAATAATTTCACTGTTTCCATCGCTAAAGAACAATGTTCCATAATCAGGATATAGTGAATAACCTGCGTCAAGCAATTCTGCAGCAGCATCAGAAGCAGCCTGCCATTTTGTAACATCGTCGGTTGGATTATGTAAGGCCCTGGCGTCGTACAAAAGTAAGCGGGATTTCATTGCCTGAGCAACGTCTCCGCTAGCTTTTCCGGCATCGCTTCCAGTTTGTTTTGCCGGCAATGTCTGAATAACATAATCCAGATCATCTATAATATATTGCAGCACTTCATCGTAAGAGTTTCGGGTTACTCCGGTAAGTTCTTCGCTTAAATCGAATACTTTATCGATAATCGGAACACCTCCGTAACTGTTTAACAAAGTTGTATAAATATAAGCTCTCAGAAATCTCATCTCCGCGATCAAGCTGGTTTTTGCATCATCAGATATTGCTGATTCTTCGATATTTACAAAAAATTGATTGAGGTTATACAGGTAACTATAACCTGTTTCCCAAAAATTCAATGTGGTATAAAGATTTTCAACGTTATCGGCTGTTAACGTATTATTTCGGAAGCCGAATGCACTGGAAGGATCAAATTGTGAATATGCTTCGTCGGAATAATACATAAGATTATTGGTAAATCCATCTTGAATGACATTATATTGCGCATTTACATAAGCCTGTAAAAGGTTTTCATCGTTCCACACTGCACTTTCAGATATTCTATCCAATGGAGTTAACTCCAGCATATCATCGTTGCAAGCAAATAAGATAATACTCGTTAATAGGAATAATATTATTTTTTTCATGAGATTCTAGTTTATAAGGTTAATGAAACGCCGAGGTTAATAATACGATCAGGCATTACAGGTACACCAAATCCACTGTTCACTTCAGGATCGACACCCAAATCTTTCAATCCATCGATTGAGAATAAGTTATAACCTGAAACATATACCCTGCAGTTGCTAATGCCGGTGCGACTTAGGAGAGATTTCGGAATATTATATGCCAATTCCGCATTTTTCAAGCGTACAAATGCGCCATTTCGTTGAAGAAATGTTGTATTTGAATAAGGTACACCAAATCCAATTCCCGGTTTTGGTTTCGTGGCATCTGTATTTTCTAATGTCCATCCGTCTTCTACCAACCATGCGTTAAAGTTCCCAAATGCGGGAGGATTAAACGGGAATACCGGCAATGCTGTTACCAATACCCTAGCCTGTCCCTGGAAGCTCAAATTCAACTCAAATTGTTTGTACTGAAAATTTGAAGTAAATCCAAAAACAATTTCCGGAGAGGAAGATAAGTCCTGACGAATCATATCATTCGAATTAATAACACCATCATCATTGGCATCTAATATTTTAAAATCACCAGGGCCATAACCCGAATATGACGGATATGAAGCTAAGTCTGCCTCGTCTTTAAAAATTCCAATAACTTCATATAACAGCGGGGCTCCAATTGGTTTGCCGGTTTGTAACTGATAATCTTCGCTTAACGGAGCTTCATCTATGTCAATTACTTCATTATGGATATAAGTAAAATTACCGGCTAATGAATATTCAATTTCGTTACCGATTTGTCCCCTGTTGGTTAGGGTTAGCTCAAGACCTTTGTTTTCAACAATACCAATATTTTCGTCAGGAAGTTCTAATCCTGTATAATACGGAACCGATGCATTACGTGTTGCCAAAATATTACTTCTTCTGGTCTTAAACAGGTCGACATCCATTCCCAATTTACCGCCCCACATACGGGCTTCCACACCTAAATCTGTTGTTTCTGCAACCTCCCAGGTTATATTCGGATTTGGAACTCCACTCTGAACCAATCCTTGTGCTGTAGTTCCTCCAAATATATAGTTGTCACCATAAGAATACGCAGTCAGGTATTGAAAGGCATCAACATTATCATTACCAAGTTGCCCCCATGAAGCACGGATTTTTAAAAAGTCTAAAGAACTTAAACCTTTCATAAATGATTCTTCAGTAAGCGTCCATCCTGCTGAAACTCCTGGGAACCATCCCCAGCGTTTATCTGAGGCGAAGTTCTGCGAACCATCGCGACGTAAAGAAAACTGGAATAAATATTTGTTGGCATAATCATATTGAATACGTCCAAAATAATTCTGGCGTGCAGTTTCAAATGCAGAGCCATCATTGGTTTGATAGTTTTTATCAGCCGTACCAGCAAATAATTCATGAATGGCACCACTCAGGAATTGTGAACGGCCTGCACTTAAATTATCGATATGTGTTTTGTTTTGCTCATATGCAACAAAGGCATCAATGTTATGTACATCGTTAAATGTTTTTACATAGGCCAAACGCAGGTTTGCTGTTTGTGATTTTCCCTGTAAGAAAGCCACATCCAACGTTGGTGTTGAAGAATTGGAATTCATTTTAGGAATGTATTCACCTGACGATTGATCGTAGTCGTATATATAAGTTACTCCGGTATAATCTTTTTCATAATTTTTATTGTAATCGTAGGCAAAAGTTCCGGCTAAACTTAGTCCATCGACGCCAGGAATATTATAGGTTGCAGATAAACTACTGGTAAAAACTCCTCTATCTGTAGAAGTATATCCATAATCCTTTTCACGGGTCATTAAAGCAACATTATCTCCGGTACGGGCATCGGTATAATAATCTGTTCCTGGCCAAAATGCATTAACATATGGATATCCCAAATAAATGTGTGGATAATCAATGTCTCCTGATAAAATATCATCAAGACGTCCTGACAGATCAATCGAAACAGTAAGATCCGGAGTTATAGTAGCATCCAGATTTGATCGGATGTTGTACTGTTTATTATACCCAAATCCATCATTAAATGGAGACTTTTGTTGCAAATAACCTGCACCAACAAAGTATTTTACTTTTTCAGAACCTCCACTAACTGATAAATTGGCTCTATCTTGGTGTTTCCAATCTTTGTATATTACATCATACCATCTGGTGTTTGGATAATTTACAGGATCTGATCCATCTGCAAATTTCTGAATTTCTTCATCAGAATATTGCGGTTCCAATCCATTAACAGCATTTATCAAATTCCACGCTTCTGCAAACTGGGCAGAAGAGGCAAGATTTTCTCTTCTGGTTGGTTGGGAGAAACCGTGATTGTATGAAGCCTTTATAGTTGGTTTACCAATTCTACCCCGTTTTGTGGTAATAAGGATAACACCGTTTGCTGCCCTGGCACCGTAAATAGCAGCAGAAGCATCTTTCAAAACTGTTAGGGATTCAATATCATTCGGATCGAGCCTGTCCAATCCATTATAATCACGAGCAATTCCATCAATAACATACAAAGGAGAAGAATCTTCAGTGGTACTTCTACCACGAATAAAAATCTCTGTTTCTGTACGACCTGGTTCACCCCCACGTTGATTAATAATTACACCTGATACCCTTCCTGCCAAACCATCAGTTAACTTTGGCGCCGGACTTAAATTAACATCTTCTGTGTTTACCTGGGTAATAGCCCCTGTTACAGTTTCTTTCTTTTGAGTTCCATATCCAATTGCAACTACTTCTTCAATCCCAATCATATCCTCAACTAGAGTAACATTGATAGAAGATTGTCCGGCAATTTCAACTTCCTGTGCTCGCATACCAACAAACGAAAACTCAAGAATTCCATCTTCCGGTGCATTCGAAATAATATAGCTACCGTCGATATCAGTAATAGTCCCATTGGTTGTTCCTTTAACAACCACAGTAACACCTGGCATTGGCTCACCATTAATATCTGTTACTTTTCCTTTAATGTCACCTTGTTCTGATTTCGCCGAAATAAGATCATCTCCAGCTTTATTTTTCGATTTAACCAGAATCAGGTTATCCATCATTTCGTAGGTGAGATCGGTATCCAGAAAAAGTTCGTTAAGAAGTTCTGAAAGTTCTTTGTTTTCAGTACTTACTGTAACCTTTTTAGTCAAGTCTACCTGTTCATTATCATAAAAGAAACGGTAGTCGCTTTCATTTTCAATTTGCTGAAAAACTTCGACCAGAGTAGCATTGTTTACACTTAGCTTTATCTTCCCTACCTGGGAATAACTCTTGGCAGAAACTTGCATAAAAGCAACAAGTATAAAGAGCGCAGTAATCTTTGCCATAAGCAATAATTTTTTCACCGGTAGAAAGCATACGCTTTCCATACGCGATTCGTTTTTTTTCATAAATTTGTCGTGTTAAGTTAATGACTAATAGCTCTACAGCTATTTTTTGTTAAAATGAAATAATAAGATTTCAGTTAAGACGGGCAATGTAGGCGCATTACCGTCTTTTCTTTTGATAGTTAGATGTTCATAAGCAGTTCGGTTTTAAGTTTTAGTTCATATACACTTTATTTTTCTCGAATTTATAGTTTATTGGTTCGATTGATGTTCGTTTTATTGCTTCGAAAAAAGTAAAAATGTTGTCGTTGATACTCATAACCCCGCTGAAGCGCTTTTCTTTCAATGACTCGTTTTCGAAAATCACTTCAACATTGTATATCCTCGCTATTTTTTTTGCCAGACTTTCAAGACTTTCGTTATTAAATACATAAACGCCCTTTTCCCAATATTCATAGAAATTAGTCAAAACTTCTGACTGATATAATTTTCCATTATTCCTATCTAGAACAATGCTTTCATTTGGGCTTAATGTATAGGTATGATAATGATCAACACTACTATCTTCTTTTATTTGAAATTGTACTTTTCCTGAGATCAAATCAGTTTTAACGATATTGTCGTTGGGATAGGCCATTACCGAAAATACGGTTCCCAGTACCTTGATTCTATTTTCGCCAATATTTACTATGAATGGTTCATTTTCATTATGAGTTACTTCAAAATAGGCTTCACCCTGCAACTCAACTTTTCTTTCTTCTCCATGGAATTCTGAAGGATACACTAATTTTGAATCATTACTCAACCAAACTTTGGTTCCATCGGCTAACAAAATAGAACTTCTGCTTCCGCGGGGTACATGTACTTCATGAAAAGCAATTTCCTCATTATCGATACGAGTAAGAAAATGATGAACCAAAAATGAAGACGCCACTAAAAGAAGCAGAGCTGCTGCAATTCTTGTAAAGTAATACAAAACGCGGGTTTTCTTTTCCTTGCGATTAAAGGAAGAGATTCGGTGATGCAGGGTATTGTAAATACTGTTAGTATTGATTTTCTGAGGAGTATTATTCTTCCACACTTGTTCAAGATATTCCAGGGTTAGTTTATTAACCTCCTCTTCTTCTACCCATTCTCCAATGATCTTCTCTTCTTCTAAAGTAGATTCGTTAGCTAATTTTCGGGAAATATATGACCAAATATTTTCTTTATTCATCGTATCGTGTTATAAACCCTATAACAGCATATTCTATGAATTCCCCTAAACGAAAACTGAAAAAATTTAATCTTTAGGCAAAAAAAGATGAAATAGAGTTAGATATTGCTTTGTATCGCCTTTGTTTTCGAGATAAGTTTTGATCTCTTTTCCAATTCTTTCAACTGCAATGGAGATTTGATTATCGATTGTTTTTACTGAAATATCGAGTAGAGAGGCGATTTCTTTATACTTCATTTCTTCCACTTTTGCCATCTTGTAAATTAGTTTGCATCGTGGTGGCAACGACTCGATAGCTTTATTCAAAATCTCACGGAGTTCTTTGTCAATTAATTTTGTTTCCGGATTGATGCAATCCACTCCAAGCTTAACATCAAGATCTTCAAGCGCAATTGCTTTGATCCTTTTTTCTTCTGCCAGGTAATTTAATGTTGTATTGTAGGTTGCTTTATAAAGATATGCTTTTATATTTTCAATTTTGCTGAGATTCTGCCTGTTCAGCCAGACTTTAAAAAATACATCAGAAATGACTTCTTCAACCAAAAGTTTCTTTTTTAAAAAAGAAAAGGAGAATTGATAAAGTTTGGAAGCGAAGATGTCAAAAAAGGTTTTAAATGCTTTTTCGTCATCATCACTGGAGATTAAGATTAAAAGCGATTTTATGTCTGGTCTTTTATCCATCTTAATTAGGCAGACAATTCTCTGGTTTTAGAATTAGTTTAATGACAATATTAAAGGATAGCTAATATAAAAAATTAATGGTTTGATTTGTAGCTTTAATTTTTATTTCAAAACATATTATTTCTCCGAACTTCAATTTGACCTATTACTTTTACCTATTATATAAGTCAACGCAGGAACATATCTACTCACCTTCCCAAACACTTGTTTTAATGGTAACCGGACCAATTAAACCGGAGGATTCCAATCCAATTTCAGGTAGTTTATGCCCCAAATAATCGTTAGAAATTACAATGTTTGTTGAAGTGTATTTTTTCTGATCATTAAGAATTTCATCGCCGGCCAAACGGTTAAACCATGAGTTGACAACCATAATTTCAAGGGTATTTTCGCCTTCTTTTAAATCGCCGGTAACATCAACCCGAAACGGTTTTGTCCAGGTAATTCCTTTGTATTTACCATTTATTGTAATTGCAGCAATACCAACATCTTTTACGGTTTCCAGTTGAAGGAAATAGTCGCTACCATTGTCAGGTACAAAATTCAAATCGAATGTTTTGGTATAATTTACCTTTCCTGAGTAATACTTTATGCCCGGATTTGCATTTTTTGACCAATCCATTAATTCAGGGAAAACAACCTCCCCCGGTCCGCCCCACTCCGGATCAAAATACAATTCCCACTCTCCATCAATTGCTTCAACCATTTTATAATCGGGATAATTTCGTTTTGCAATTCCTTGTCTGTCGGCAGGTATTTTCGAATTAAAAACCACCATTACCGATTCGTAAGGCTCCAGAGTTAACGGAACTTTGGTTTTTCCATCAGCCTGTTTAAAAGCAAGCGCATCACGAATATCACCGGTATTGGCATCCCACAATTCAGGATGTAATCCCTCAACACGAAATGTTGCATTTATTTGCTGCTTTTCTGCCGTTTGATTCGATACAAAATAAATTTCAGCCTCACCAATTGTATAATGAATGTAATCGAAGTCGGTTTTACTATTTTTGTTTTCTACTGAAAAATCCGGCTCGATTCCTTGCGAAAGCAAATATTCACGGGCACTGGCTCCCCAAACAACTTTCCCGGAACCATACTCACGCGAACCTGCAGCATTATTATCATTTCCCCACAATTGATCCGCCAGCGATTTAAATGTCTCTTCGGCCTCATCACCACCAACCAGACTAATTGCTCCTTTTGGCTTGTATCCAATTACGGTTGCTCCCTGATTTATCAGCTCCTCCAGCTTTTTAAGCACAGCGAGCGATAAAACTTCATGATCAGGTAAAACCAAAACCTTGTATTCAATTCCTCCGGGAACAACAACTTTCCCGTCCTTCACTTTCAACTGCAAGAAAATAGTTTCATCGGTTACATCGTAATCGAAACCGGGCATCACTCCTGCCGGATCGGAATGTTTGTATGGAAATACATTTGGGACATGATCGCCGTAATAATACAACACATCGGCAACAAATTTGCCTTCTTGCACAACTGCCTGAACACGTTGCATATAATCGATAAATGGGCCGGATTCATTCCACCAGGTAACCTGCGGATTTACGTGTGTTCCTGCAAAATACTCCTGTCCGGGTAATCCCATTTCGGGTGGCGAACAAGTAAAAGTGTGGAAATACATACGATTTAATCCTGCACAAATTTCATGATCGAATGACGATTTCTGATCGTGCCATAATTCGTCGTTCCAATGCGGACCGATCGTTGTAAAACTTTCGGCACCTACTATTTTAATTCCGTAAATGTGTGCTGCAGAAGAAGCTTGTTTTAGGAAAAAGCGGTTCTCGTCGCGCGGACGGTGTGGAGACGGTGCCCAAAACTCGCTCATTACAATATCGTTGTAACCGTAGTTTTTAATGCCGTCCATAGGACCGGCGTGCGGACCTGCAGATTCAGGCTGAACTCCCATGTTATACTTATGAGCATATTCCTGGAAACGTTTATAATGGTTTTCGGCAACCAAATCAGCCAGTGTCTTTCTGAAATCGGATAAAAAAGCATTGGTAGTGTTTACATCATCAACAATGTATCCGGCAACAACCGGCAGATAATCCAACATATCGTAACCGCGATAATCGGTAAATTCCTGTGCAAATTTGTCGGTCCAGTTCATTCCGCCACACTCCCAACTGTCAGTTTCCATATATTTTAAGGTTGTTCCAACATGATCGCCAACAGCTTCAAATATAGGTTCAACCACATCGTTCCAGTAAAAATCAAACGCATCTTTGCTCATGTAATCCAACACAAGTCCCTGCCAGTCACCACTCGATGTTGAAACCTCAGCATCGGTACATGTGTAACCGATTCGCATAATGTTCCAGTTTCCTGCAGGTGCATCCCAATTTAATGTTCCATCTTCCGCTACAAAGGCATCCAACAGAACGATTTCATCCTTGTTAATGAAATAATTTTCCGCCCCTTCTGGCTTTTCCTTTTCCGGATTATTAAAAAGAAGAAACCTGCAATCAGGCGCGGAACCACCCAATTCATGAAATCCAAGCTTATAATCCAGATCGGTAATCACCTCTTTGGTTTTTGCTGCTTCATTTAACGGAAAAGCAAGTACTATAATGTCTTTATAAAAATCGTCTCTGGTAAATGGCTGTTCCAATTTCAGAGAAACTGCTTTCCCTCCTTCTACCTTCGTTTCAGAAAAAGTCAATTGTTTAGCAGCGTATTCAGATGTTACACGCGGCCCACCGAGATTCCAGCCACTCTGAATATTAAAGCCCATTGTTAAACCCAAGCGTTTGGCTTCGTCGAGCGCAAACACAAAAAGTTCGTTCCATTCATCCGAACCATACAACGGACCTTTTGGAATATCTTTATTTCCCCGTTGGTTATGACCTCCGGCATCAAAGATCATCGCCCCCTGAAAGTTTTTCGATTTCATAGCTTCCAGGTCTTTTGTGATGGCCGCCTTGTTTACGTTGCCGTTTAACCACCACCACCAGCAGTTCACGCCATATTCGCGCGATGGATTTTCGAAATTGTTTCTTACATCAGTGTAAGCAAACTGCTCTTTTGCGGGTATTTTCTGATTATCTTTCTGAGTACAGGACTGCCCAAGAAAAGTAATCAAATAGATAAATAATACAAATCTTCTCATAGCTGGATATTCTTTCGAATTGAAGTTGATTTTGCCGGGCTAATTTACAAACCGGATAACTTTTCCAATGCCAAAGTCAGGGCATGTGTTCCCAATTTTCCATGGCCCTGTGCCTGAACTGCCAGGTAAAGTTGTTTTACCAATGCCAATCCGGGCAAAGACAAACCCATAACTTCGGCCTCTTTTAAGGCAATTCCCATGTCTTTTATAAAATGCTCCACAAAAAATCCGGGATCGAAATTACGGTTTACAATTCGCGGTGCCAGGTTATCGAGTGTCCAGCAACCGGCCGCTCCACCACTAATTGAGGAAAGCATAGTCGGCAAGTCAAGACCTGCCTTTTGTCCGTACAACAAAGCTTCGCAAACGCCGATCATTGTACCTGCAATAGTAATCTGGTTACACATTTTTGTATGTTGACCCGATCCGGCTTCGCCCTGATAAACGATCTGTTTACCCATTATTTCAAACAGAGGAAAAACCTTATCAAAAGCATCCTTGTCGCCACCGGCCATTATTGACAATGTTCCTTTTTTAGCACCAACATCACCACCTGAAACAGGCGCATCAACCGACTGAATATTTTTTACTTTGGCAGCCTCATAAATTTCAACAGCCAGACTCGGTTCTGTGGTTGTCATATCAACCAAAACAGCACCCGGTTTTGCTTTTGCGAATATTCCGTTTTCACCAAAATAAACTTCGCGAACGTCTTTTGGAAAACCAACAATCGTAAAAATCACATCAGAAACTGCTGCAACTTCTGCCGGACTATCGGCCCAATTTACGCCCTGAGCCAATAGCGACTCTGCTTTACTTTTTGTACGAGTAAATGTGGTACATGAATAGCCTGCATTCTTTAAATGGCCCAGCATCGAAGTCCCCATCACTCCGGTACCGATCCAGCCTATCGTAATATCTTTTTTCATTTGATTAAATTGTTTGCTTTAACAGTATTATAAGTATGCCAAAGCTAAAGTTTTAATGGCACGCGACAAAATCAAATCGCAGACAAAAGGCAACGTTTTAGCATCTTTTTAAACTGCTTAAGCTTTCTGTTCTGAAAACTGTTAAAGCCTACAAATCAGACATTAAAAAGCTTAATACCACCAGTCTCTTAATACTTATTTTCACACTTTTATATATACAAAATAGTTAAAACACTTTATAAAAAGTACATTTTACTCTTTTACAACACACTCAACAACAGATCATTTAACACATTTTAATTTTTAAATACAAAACAAACAATTATATTTAGCCAAAATCTTTCGCATAGATTTATATATGATAACGGAGAGTGGATGCTGACTACTTTCCGTTTTCTTTTTTAAAGCCCAGGTCAAGGCATAAAAAAACCTCCGGATAAACTCCGAAGGTTTCTTTTGTATCTGTCAAATGTTCTTATAGTTCCTTAAAGAAGTCGTTTCCTTTGTCGTCAACGATAATGAAAGCAGGGAAATTTTCCACTTTAATCTTACGAACGGCTTCCATTCCGAGGTCTTCAAAATCGACCACTTCAACCGATTTGATACTGTTTTTAGCCAGGATAGCAGCCGGACCACCAATCGATCCAAGATAGAAACCACCATGTTTTTTACAGGCATCGGTAACAGCTTGCGAGCGGTTTCCTTTTGCCAGCATAATCATCGATCCGCCCTGACTTTGGAATTCGTCAACATAAGGATCCATACGTCCGGCAGTTGTTGGACCAAAACTACCCGAAGCCATTCCTTTTGGTGTTTTTGCAGGACCTGCATAATACACCGGATGGTTTTTAAAGTATTCAGGCATTGGTTTACCTTCGTCGAGCATTTGTTTAATCTGAGCGTGTGCAATATCGCGTGCTACGATTAAAGTACCACTCAGGTTCAAACGTGTTTTTGTTGGATATTTTGTCAATTCTGCCAACACTTTGTCCATTCCCTGATCCAGGTCGATATCGATAGCCGGACTCATTGCAGGAGCTTTTGCAGGCAAGAAACGTGCGGGATTTTTCTCCAGTTGCTCGAGGAAAATACCGTCTTTGGTAATTTTTGCTTTTATGTTACGGTCGGCGCTACAGCTAACACCCAAACCAACGGGACACGAAGCAGCATGACGTGGTAAACGAATTACACGAACATCGTGTACGAAATATTTTCCGCCAAACTGAGCACCTACTCCACTCTCCTGGCAAATTTTGGTTACTTTTTCTTCCCACTCCAAATCGCGGAAAGCCTGACCACCTTCGTTACCTTCAGTTGGCAAATGATCTAAATAACCTGCTGATGCTTTTTTTACTGTTGCCAATGTTGCTTCGGCAGAAGTTCCACCAATTACAAGCGCCAGGTGATATGGAGGACAGGCAGAAGTACCCAGATCCATAATTTTATCCTGAACAAATTTGGTTAGGTTTTCTTCTGTTAACAACGATTTTGTTTGCTGATACAAGTATGTTTTGTTACCAGAACCTCCACCTTTTGTTACAAATAAAAACTCATATTTATTGCCTTGCTCGGCATAAAGATCGATTTGTGCAGGAAGGTTAGTTCCTGTATTTTTCTCTTTTGTCATGGTGAAAGGAACCACCTGTGAGTAGCGTAAATTCTTTTCGGCATAAGTTGCAAAAATACCTTTCGATAAGGCTTCAGCATCGTTGGCACCGGTGTACACATCCTCACCTTTTTTGCCAATAACAATTGCTGTTCCTGTGTCCTGGCAGGTTGGCAGTTCGCCTTCAGCAGAAACAGCCTGGTTCATTAACATGGTGTGGGCAACAAATCTGTCGTTATCGGTCGCTTCCGGATCTTCAAGAATTTTGGCCAGCTTTTCAAGGTGCGAAGCACGCAGGTAAAACGAAACATCGGTAAATGCTTCTTTTGCCAGTTCTTCCAAACCTTTTGGATCAACTTTTAAAATCTCGCGGCCGTCAACTTCAATGGTCGACACATAATCTTTTGTTATACAACGATATTCAGTATCGTCTTTTAAAATTGGAAATGGTTTTTGATATTTAAAATCTGCCATTGTAAAATCGGTTAAATTAATTTTCCTTCAAAGATAAAACTATTCGCTGGTTTACATTTTATTTTATGGCGAATCAAACAAAAATTAAAACTTGGAACAGATTGCTTTTTAAACATCCAATGTTAATAACTACAGGCTATTTAAACCCATTCTAAGAAACTAATTCGGTGCCCTGATATATTTTTGCCCGCAGACAAAAAGCAAGATGAAAAAAATAGGTTTGGGTTTGTTGTGTGTATTGACACATAGCATTTTCTCGTGGGCATTCGCATCGGATCCTGCGAACAATAATGATTCTTGTTATCCCTTAGTCTCCCAGTCATTTCAGCGAACAACAGTTGTTCCTGTAGCAGTAAACGACACCTTTTTACTCGCCACAGGATGTAGTAATAATATGGTCTCGGGCAATCTGCTGCTGAACGACAACTACGATCCCGACGATTCGTGGCTTAGCCGGATCGAGGGACCGAAGACGGGGAATTTTTCCTGCGGTCCACTTGGCAATTTTGTCTTTACCACAGATCCCGACTTTCAGGGAGAAATTGTGCTTAAGTACCGGCTGAGCTCCATTAGCGATCCCGATTCTTATTCGTGCGCATATCTTGTTATTTATGTGGAGAATGATGCCGATTGCGACCAGGTAGTAAACAGCATCGACATTGACGATGATAACGACGGAATTCTGGATGTTCATGAAGGCGATGAAAGCGTGGATACCGATGGAGATGGAATCCCGGATTGTTTTGATATCGATTCGGACAACGACGGTATTACCGATTTTACCGAATGGCAAACCGAAGGCTATTGCAAACCGCTACTTCTTATTGACGAAAACGGAGACGGCTGGGATGCAGCTTTCGATCCGGATGAAGGTGGCGACTATTACGAGCAGGTTGATACTGATATGGATGGTATTCCTGATTTTCAGGACTATGATTCGGACGGCGACGGAATTTCAGATTATATTGAAGCTTTCGACACCAATAATGACCAGGTTGCTGAACTGGATTTTTCAAATATGGATTTCGATTCCGACGGGCTCGATAACAGTTGCGACACGGTTAACTGCGCACTGTCGCGCTTCAATCCGATGGGAAGCAACAGTCCGCTACCCGATAATGACCAAAACGACATAAGAGACTGGCGAGATCCGTACAATTATATTTACATTGAAAATCCCTTATATGCTAAAACCGGCGAGGACGAATTATTTGTTTATCCAAATCCGGTGGTTGACAAATGTACGCTGGTGCTTCCTGAAAACGAAAATACTGTTACTGCCTCCAACTGGCTCAAAATTTTCGATATGAAAGGAAGTTTACAATACATGGAATCATTCGAAGGAAACGTACACGAACTTTCGCTGGCACACTTAAAAAAGGGAATTTACATTGTACGTATAAAAGCCGGCACCAAAGAATTGGTTACCCGAATTAGTAAAGCGGATTAAGAGAAGCACGACTAAATTTACTTTCCGCCAATCATTCAGAACAGTTGTTATACAGGGAATAACAACGTAAATTGCAAATAATAATTTTTCGATCGCACAATTTATTAATCAATATATTGTTGATAATAAAACGTGTTTGCATAGTTTTGTGCTAATGATGAAACGAGCTCGGCAAATTTCAAAACACATCTGAATGATTATCTTGCGAGTTACATGAGTCTCCATAAAAACAAGCGATTACAGACGAATGAAAAACTTTACCATTCTATTCTTATTACTACTTACCCAAACCATTGTTTTCGGGCAAGGTAACAACGCCACTTTAAAAGGTTTAATTAAAGATCAGAACGGTGTTCCGATCGACATGGTAAATGTGGTTTTAAAAGAATATCCAACGCTGGGGACCACTACAAACGCCAATGGCGAATTCCTGCTTCGTATTCCGGCGCGCAAACAACTTACCATTATTTTCACATCATTAGGCTACCAGACTTTTCAGGATTCGGTTTATGCCGAACGCGAGGAAACGATAATCAAACAAATTGAAATGCCCGAATCGAATCTCGAACTGGCAGAAATAATTGTAAAGGAACAGCGACGTAATGGTGCCAGTATTGTTAGCCTCGACCCCAAGATTATTAACTCCATTGCAAGTGCTTCGGGTGGAATTGAAGCCGGATTAAAAACTTTACCCGGTGTATCGTCGAATAACGAATTAAGCTCGCAGTACACGGTGCGTGGTGGTAATTTCGATGAGAACATGGTGTATGTAAACGATGTGGAGATTTACCGTCCATTTCTTATTCGTGCGGGGCAGCAGGAAGGACTTAGTTTTATAAACGGAGACATGGTTTCTACCATCGATTTTTCGGCTGGTGGTTTTAATGCCAAATACGGCGATAAAATGTCGTCGGTACTCGATATAAAATACCGTAAACCAAGTGATTTCCGTGGATCGGCTTCTGTAAGTATGCTAGGCGCTACGGCGCATTTCGAAGATGTAGCGCTAAATGGCAAGTTAACACATATCTCAGGCCTACGTTACAAAACCAACCGTTACATATTGGGAACTTTGGACGAACAAGGAGAATACGATCCGCGTTTCCTCGATTTTCAAACCTATATCACTTACCAGTTCAATGAAAAATTCGACCTCTCTTTTCTGGGAAACATCGCACAAAACCAATACAATTTTATTCCGCAAACACGCGAAACGACATTTGGCACCTGGCAGAATCCTCTGAATACCAAAGTATACTTTAACGGACAGGAACAGGATGACTTTAAAACCTACCTGGGAGCAGTTACAGCTAATTATCATCCAAATGCCAACCTGAACCTTAAATTTATTGCATCGGCGTACCACGCCAAAGAAAATGAGACTTACGACATTCAGGGACAATATTACCTGAACCAACTGGAACGCGATTTGGGCTCGGAAGAATTTGGCGACAGCTCGCTGAACTTGGGTATCGGCACATTTCTCAACCACGCCCGAAACAGTCTGGATGCAACCGTTTACAGTTTTTCGCACAAGGGAGCTTTCAACTCCGAAAAACACCTTGTTAACTGGGGACTAAAGTTTCAACACGAAAAAATTAACGACGAACTAAACGAATGGATTTACCGCGATTCTGCCGGTTATTCTATTCCGTATTCAGATAAACAGGTAAACCTGTTCTACACGCTCATTGCAAAAAACAAAATCAGCTCGAACCGCGTAACCGGTTATATTCAGGACAGCTGGAGTGTTCCGGTGCAGAACGGCGACCTCTATGTAACAGGTGGTGTTCGTTTTAACTACTGGGATTTTAACGACGAACTTTTGATCAGTCCAAGAGCGACCTTGAGTTATTTCCCCGAGTGGGAGAAAAAAATGTCTTTCCGCCTTTCTGCTGGAATGTATAATCAATCGCCATTTTTTAAAGAGCTGAAACAGAGCGATGGTTACATCAACTACGACTCAAAAGCGCAACGCTCGTTCCAGGTAGTTGGAGGTACCGATTTGTTGTTTACCGCCTGGGACCGCCCATTCCGTTTTACATCCGAGGCTTATTACAAATACATGAGTCGCCTCGTGCCTTACCAGGTTGACAATGTTCGTATTCGTTACCTGGCCGAGCAGGAAGCCACCGGTTATGCCACCGGAATTGATATGAAAATTAACGGTGAATTTGTAAGTGGATTACAATCGTGGGCAAGTTTATCGTTCTTACAAACCAAAGAAGATATTAAAGGCGACGGACACGGAATGATTCCCCGCCCTACCGATCAGTGGATGAATTTCAGCCTGTTTTTTCAGGATTATTTACCCGGAAATCCAACTTATAAAATGCAACTGTCAGGTTTTTACGGGGCGCGCCTTCCTACAGGACCACCAAATGGCGAACGTTACCAGGATGTATTCCGTATGCCTCCTTACCGTCGTATCGACCTTGGTTTTTCAAAAGTATTTATCAGTCCGGCAAACCGCTCAAACAGTCCGTTTTTCAGGCATATTACCGACATGTGGCTGAGTTTGGAAGTATTTAACCTGTTGAATATCAACAATACAATTTCGTATTTTTGGGTATCAAGTATATACGGCGACCAATATGCCGTGCCGAATTACCTGACATCACGGAAGTTCAATTTAAAACTTACAGTTAAATTTTAAATTCCAGCCGAACTTTCATTCGTAATCAAATGTTTAACCAATATTAAAAGTTTCGGACACTCACGCAATACGGATAAGTTTTGAACCTGAATAACTTACCTTTGATTGCAACTTAATTCGTTACTCTATGAAACTAACAGTTTACCTTGTTGACGCCTTTGCTGAAAATGTTTTTGAAGGAAATCCGGCCGCTGTTGTACCGCTTACGGAGTGGCTTCCGGATGCTACCATGCAAAAAATGGCAATGGAGCACAACCTTTCGGAAACTGCTTTTTTTGTACCGGAAGATAACTGTTACCACATCCGATGGTTTACGCCCGAAGCAGAGGTTGACCTGTGCGGACATGCAACATTGGCGGCTTCGCATGTTATGTTTCATTACCTGAATTATACTGCTGAAACAATCACCTTTAAATCAAGAAGCGGAGAACTGAGCGTTAAAAAGGAAGGCGAACTGTTGGTTTTAAATTTTCCGGCATCAATTGTAGAAGCCAAATATATTCCGACCAGTTTAAAAACTGCTTTTGGCATTCATCCGCAGAAATGTTTTAAAGGTCGCGACGATTTAATGCTGATTTTCAAATCGGAAGATGATATAATAAACTTGAAACCTGATTTTTCTAAAATACAGGAATCTACTGCCCGCGGAATAATCTGTACAGCAAAATCTGAAAAATACGATTTTGTTTCGCGCTTTTTTGCACCGGCAGTTGGCGTAAACGAGGACCCTGTAACCGGATCGGCACACACCATGCTTATTCCCTATTGGGCTAAACAACTCAACAAAAAAAATATGGTTGCCAAACAATTATCGAAAAGAGGTGGCGTTTTGGAGTGCAGACATTTAAACAACCGGGTTGAAATTGGCGGGAAAGCTAAAACTTATTTAGTTGGAGAAATTGAGATTTAGAAGGTCTCGAGAAAAACGGAAGGGTAAAAAACACTCCATCACACAATGTAACATATGTTGAAAATTACTAGACAATATTTTTTGGTCTGTCAGAAATAAATGTCGTATATTCTAACAAAATTAATCGTAAATAACACACATCTGTAACTTTAAAATCGAAGTATGAATGATCCTTTTGGCATCGCCATTAAAGAATTTTTTGAAAAGGGAAAAGCTCCTCAAATACATGTAAATTCGAACTATACGGAAGACGAAACTATTGACCCGTCTTATTTTTTCAGAAACGAGAGAGAACTTCCTCCTCTCGAAAGAATTGCCCTGAAGAACTGCAAAGGAAAAATTCTGGATATTGGTGCTGCTGCAGGTTGCCATTCGCTTATTCTTCAAAAGAAAGGATACAATGTTACAGCGCTCGAGAAATCAGAACTGGCAGCCGAAGTGATGAAAAAACAGGGAATTGTAAAAGTGGTTTGTGCCGATATTTTTGAATACGACGAAAAGCAATTCAACACCATATTATTGCTGATGAACGGCACCGGAATTGGTGGAACGATTATAGGTCTAAAAAAATTGCTTTCGCACCTGAAAAGCCTTCTGCTTGAGGGCGGACAAATTTTAATCGATTCTTCGGACATAAAATATTTATTTGAGGAAGAAGACGGCTCGCAATGGGTTGATCTCGCCAACACCAACTATTACGGTGAGATGCAATACGAAGTGAGTTTCCGGAAATCGACAGATAAATTCGATTGGTTGTTTATTGATTCGGAGAAATTGCAACTTTTGGCAAACGAATTAGGGTACAGTTTTACCCTTATTAAACAAGGAAATCATTACGACTACCTGGCCAAACTTTCGATATAAACCGAAGACAGAAATCAGCAGAAAAGGATAATTACAGTACTTTTTTATCGAATTAGCTCATCCTGCAAAATATGGATGCCAACCGAGCATATTCTTTTAACGAAAGAAACCGGTTGTTTGCAGAGTAAATGCTGCATTTCACAGATATAATTTCGCATATTACTGTGATTTACATAATTTGGTGTTCAAATTAGAAACAGAAAACTCATGAAAGCTATTATCCTTATCTCGTCCATTTTTTATATCCTTGGATTAAAAGTCAGTAACACAATCGATCTCGTAAAAAAAAGTAACCCGACCGAAAAAATCATTACCCACAAAGTTCAGGCAGCCGAACCCGAAAAGAATGCAACATTTGAAGCCAAGGCTGAAGAAGATGCTGCAGAGAAAAAACCAACAACAGCAAATGAATGTTTGGAATAACTCATAAGAAATAAAATACGATTAATTTAACTGCAAACAGGAAATCATTTAATGGTTTCCTGTTTTGTTTTTGTACATTAGGTAACTCAATAAGCAGAACCGTTGTACCATGAATTGCCAAATTACATCAAACGATATTCGGGTGAACAGTTGGGAAGAACTGGCACAGGAAGTTTACCATCAATCGTGGAAACCCGACCTTGGCCGCTTCCGTTCAGACTTTGCATTTCGTGGACTTTCCGACTGCCGGTACAAACTGGAAAACAGTTTTTTACGAAACTGCGGAAATCGTCCGGAGCTGGAATACCACATGCTACGGAATTTCAGAAAATATGCCCGAATCGACGATTTTTCGTTGGCCAATACACCTCTGCGGGCTTTGGTACTGGCCCAACATCATGGTTTGGCTACACGCCTTTTGGATTGGACTTATTCGCCATTTGTTGCCATGCATTTTGCCACATCGAACACGGAAAAGTTTGATATCGATGGTGTGATTTGGAAAGTAGATTTTGTGCAGGTGAACCGTCTTATTCCCGAGCCATTAAAAGGTTTACTTACACTTGAAAAATGTAATGCTTTTACTGTGGAGATGTTGGAATCCGTTTTCCCTACTATTCAGAAACTTGATGAAACCATTGGAAGCCGGCATGCCTTGTTTTTTGAACCGCCATCGATCGACGACCGGATTGTAAACCAGTTTGCCCTGTTTTCGGTAATGACCGATGCTACTGAGGTTTTAGACGAATGGTTAGTAAAACATCCTGAACTTTACAGGCGAATTATTATTCCTGCCGAATTAAAATGGGAAGTACGTGATAAACTCGATCAGGCAAATATTACCGAACGTGTTCTTTTCCCCGGTCTTGATGGTTTGGCAAGTTGGCTAAAACGTCACTACCGCCCGAAAATATAATTGGGAAGGGCATCTACAGGGCTAAATCGTTTGGTTTCAACAAATTCTGCCATATCTTGTTTTAAAATATAACAACTTAAAAATATCCTTATGGCCAACTTACAAATGAATAGACGCAAATTTATCGCTGCCCTTGGTGCGGGTACAGCACATGTTTTGTTTACCAATCCAATTTCTGCGGGAAATCTACCGGCCCGAAGCCACGATCCTTTTCAGTTGGTTAATCTGGGGAACTCAGGAATAAAAACAACGCTGCTCGGAATGGGAACCGGTGTACATGCCACCAACCGTAGCAGTTTTCTTACCAAACAGGATAAAACCACCAGCCTCGATTTATTGCATCACGCATACGACAAAGGCATCCGATATTTTGATTTGGCCGATACATACGGCACCCACGGTCTTTTTGCCGAAGCCATGAACAAAATGAACCGTGAAGAGCTGACACTTACAACCAAAATATGGACAGGCCCCGGCGGAATTCCCGAAAATGAACGGCCGGATGCAGATGTGGTGGTTGACCGTTTCAGAAAAGAACTGAATACTGATTATATCGACCTGGTGCAAATACATTGTATGGTTGACGAAGACTGGACTGAAACATTAAAACCCCAGATGGAGATTCTTTCGGAGCTGAAAGCCAAAGGAATTATAAAGGCGCATGGCGTTTCTGTGCATTCACTTGATGCCTTGAAATCGGCAGTTAAAAGTCCATGGGTTGATGTGTTGCATGCACGTATCAATCCATACGGCATTGCTATGGACAAACCCGATCCGCAGGAAGTTGTGGAAGTGATTCAGCAATTACATCAATCGGGAAAAGGTATTATCGGAATGAAGCTTGTTGGTAACGGCCAATTACGAAACGACAGCCAAAAAATCGATAACTCGTTACGTTTTGTTCTGGGATTAGGCTGTGTAGATATGATGATCGTTGGTTTTGAAACCAAAGATCAGGTTGACAATTATATTTCGCGAGTTGAAACAGAACTTAAAAGACTATACTAACAAACACAACCTTAGACAATTAACAAAATTCACGCAAAGCTTTTGTTAAGAATTCCCGAACGGCTATCCTACTGATTTTCAATACCTAACAATTTTCAAGATCTTTAAAACTTAAGTTCAGAACAATCTGGCAGGATTACGCGTACCTTTGTCTGAAATTTCTTCGCTGGTATGAATACAATTTTTAAGCCCAAATTATTTACACTATTAAAAAATGGCGTTAGCAAAAAGCAACTGACCTCCGATGTACTGGCGGGAGTTGTAGTCGGAATTGTTGCATTGCCTCTGGCGATTGCTTTTGCAGTGGCTTCCGGAGTTTCTCCCGAAAAAGGCCTGATTACAGCAGTTGTTGCAGGTTTTCTGATTTCGTTCTTGGGTGGCAGCCGCGTTCAGATTGGCGGTCCTACGGGCGCATTTATTGTGATTGTTTACGGAATTGTACAACAGTACGGCATAAACGGCCTGATAATCTCTACAGTTCTGGCCGGTATAATTTTGATTGTATTTGGGGTATTAAAACTGGGAACACTTCTGAAATTCATCCCCCACCCTTTGATTGTTGGATTTACAAGCGGTATTGCCCTGGTAATTTTTTCTACCCAAATAAACGATGCATTGGGATTAAACATTACCGACCTGCCTTCGGAATTTATTGAAAAATGGCACGTTTACATCATTAATCTCGGCAACCTAAATATCGCAGCTTTGCTGATCACGCTGGCAACAATTGGAATATCGCTTGTTAGCGGAAAGTTTATCAAAAAAATACCAGGATCATTTATTGCCATTATCCTTGTTACACTGGTCGTTCAGGTTTTCAAAATTCCCGTTGCAACCATCGAAACCTATTTTGGCGAGATCAGCAATACCATTCATTTCACCATTCCTCAAATACGACTTAACGAGTTACAAAATTACCTTGAACCGGCACTGACCATTGCATTGTTAGGCGGTATCGAATCGTTGTTATCAGCAGTGGTGGCCGATGGTATGATAAGTGGTAAACACCGCTCGAATACAGAACTAATTGCGCAGGGAATTGCTAATGTGGTTACTCCTTTCTTTGGTGGAATTCCGGCAACCGGTGCAATTGCGCGAACTGCAACCAACGTGAAAAATGGAGGACGTACACCAATTGCCGGAATTACACATGCTATTACTTTATTGCTGATTATGCTCTTCCTGGGGAAATGGGCCAAGTTAATTCCGATGTCGTGTTTGGCAGGGATTCTGATAATTGTGGCTTATAACATGAGCGAATGGCGCTCGTTTGTTTCCATATTAAAAGGTTCGGTATTCGATATAATTGTACTGCTTACCACCTTCATTTTAACCGTTTTGGTTGACTTAACTGTTGCGATTGAAGTTGGTGTGGTTTTATCTGCCATTCTGTTTATGAAACGCATGTCGGACATTAGCGAAAAACGCATTAACAACATTGTTGATACCGATGTGATCGAAGACTATTCGCAACTGCCAAAAGGAGTTGCCGTTTACGAAATTAGTGGCCCGCTGTTTTTTGCGTCAGCACGACGCTACTCTGAAGTAATTCAGGAAACAGGACAAGGATGCAAAACACTAATTCTCCGTATGCGTCATGTTTCATTTATCGATGAAACGGGTATTCATAATCTCCAAAGTTCATTAAAAATACTCAACAAAGGTGGTGTTAAAGTAATTCTGTCGGGAGTTAATAACGATCTTAAAAATAATCTTGAAAAGCGGCTTAGCCACAAAATTCTTTTAGCAATTGATATGGTTGATTCGTTTGAAAAAGCTCTCGACCACGCCAAACTTAACACCGTTTCTTAGATAGAAATTGTTCGCCGCTCTTTATTACTTAACAAACAAGCCTCCAAAATTTGAAGAACTTCCAGTGCTTCTTCGGGATTTACTAAAAGCTCTTTACCGTTGCGGATAACCTGGTACAAATTATTATAGAAAATCCGGTAATCTCCCGGAATCGTTTCGACGAGCTCTTCAACATGATCATCATTTTCGGTGTAAACAAGTGTGCCCCAATCGTCTGATTCTTCTTTTCCCCAGTCCTCCCCTTCGGGCAAATTACCGGCTTTTAACAATTCTTCCTGACCATCAATCCCCCACTTTTTGAAGGTGCCATACTCTCCGTTTATCATATATCTTGGTCCGGGATCCATTACCAGGTACGAACATTTTAACAAAGCAGAAAAACCGGTATAATCCAGGCGGATATCGTAATAGTCAGCAACTTTTCCACCCTCTCGCACAGTTTTTAAGTGTGTTGTAACTGCAAGAGGCCGTCCAAATAAAACATAGGCCTGATCAACCATATGCGATCCCAGGTTATATAAAACGCCGCAATATTCATCGCCTTCTTCCTTCCAGGTGTCCGGTGTAATCTCCGTCCGGTAGCGGTCGTAATGCGATTCAAACTCCACCAACCTTCCAAAACGAGCTTCCTCTACAACTTTCTGTACCGTTCTGAAGTCGCCATCCCACCTTCTGTTCTGAAATACGGTAAAAACCAGATTTTTAGATCTTGCCAATTCTATCAGTTCTTTTAGTTCAGCACTTCGTAAGGTGGCCGGTTTTTCTACAACTACATGTTTCCCGGCTTCGAGAGCCTGTTTTACCATGGTATAATGAAATTCATCCGGTGTGTTTACAACCACCAATTCAACCTCATTATCGGCTAAAATTGCATCATAAGTATTAACTATGGTTGCATCGGGAAACAACTCTTTCGAAAGACGTTTCGAACGTTCGAGTACTAGCTTTACCGTAAAATTCTTATTTACCTTTAACAATGGGCCGTGAAATACTTTTCCCGACATGCCAAAAGAGGCCAACGCCACTACAACCTGATCTTTCATGCGTATAATTGTATGATTTTAGTACTCCAAAATTTCTTCTCAATAAAAATACAGAAATAAGTATCCCTGACAAAAGTTGCTGCATAACATTCGCCAAAGTTGCTATTGTATAACACATTAGCTTCTATTACACAAATTTTGATTGTAAATTAGTCTAGTAAACTGCACTAACTAATTCCGGTTATGAAACGAGCGCGTACGTTTATTATTCAAAAAATAGTATTTCAGCTGCGAGTTACATTTGATAACACTGGAAACAAACAATCCTAATCATATGAAAAATTTTCTGAAGAGTTATCTAATGGAATCAAAATGTATTAACCTCGAAACAGGAGACTATCCCGGACCATTTCTTACTATTTCGCGACAGGCGGGATGCTCTGCAAAGCGCATTGCCATTAAGCTTTCAAAAATTCTGACGGGTTACAGCTACATGTCGGAAACTAAAACCGATGTGGAGTGGAAGTATGTTGACAAAGCCATGTTTTTAGGGGTGGTAAACGAAATGATTGACGAGGTTCGCTCGGGCGAATTTGAGGATGCCAAAGAATCAATTCTCTTTTTGAAAGAAGTTGGCAGAGCATTTTCAGACGAAACGATTTACGACATTTCGGACGATAAAATGATTCTGACCTTAAAGGGAATTATATGCAGATTGGCTCACCAGGGAAGAACAATTATTGTGGGGCGTTCGTCGGGAGCAATTTTAAAAGATGTACCCAACAAACTAAATATCAGGCTGGAGGCACCCGGAGACTGGCGAATTCACCGGATCATGCAAATTAAGGATATGACCCGCTCAGAAGCAGCAGATTACATTATTGAAGCGGATAATAAAAGAGATGCATTTATTGAAAAAATCATTGGAAGAAAAGCCGAAAACAACGATTTTGATGTCATCTTTAATTATGCATCGCTCGAAGACGACCAGATTGTTGACGCGGTTATCAATATTTTACGGAACAAAAAAATTATTGCTCCACATTTCGAATTGTAATGAATTTTGTACTTTTAAACTGTATAAAATAATAAAACAACATCTTCTGAAATTCGGAAGAAATTAATTTTAATCTCACCTTACCAAGGCCTTTCTTTTGAAAGGTCTTGCTTTTTTTTGGATTTTAATTAAAAAATAACATCTTTATGATGATAATGTGACAATTAGTCCGTTACTTTGGTCTAAGATTTTAATTCGTACTTCACCAACCATTGTGATTTTCCGTTTTAACTTCTGAATCGTTCTATAGAGTTTTTAATATTTACGAAAATTAAGCGGCATACTGTCGCAGTTTTTACATTTATACATTTATATTTTTCTATTTTTTTATGAATTTATTTGTTGCAAAATTGGACTCATCGATTACCGGTGACGACTTAAATGAGATCTTCTCTGCTCACGGAGAAGTAACATCTGCCAAAGTTATTTTTGACAGAGAAACGGGAAACTCGAAATGTTTTGGTTTTGTTGAAATGCCAAACGAAGAAGAAGCTAATGCTGCTATAGCTGCGCTGAACGAAAGCGAATTAGAAGGTAAAGAGATTGTTGTTAAGGAAGCCAATCCTCCTCAAGAGCGCCCACGTCGCGATTTTCGTGGTGGTGGCGGTGGTGGCTACAACCGCGGTGGCGGTGGTGGTTATAACCGTGGTGGCGGCGATCGCAGAGGCGGTGGTGGTGGTTACGACCGTCGTGGTGGCGGTGGTGGCGGCGACCGCAGAGGCGGTGGCGGTGGTTACAACCGCGATCGTAACGATCGTTGGTAAGCTTCCGGAAAGATATTTAAAAAAAGGTGTTCGAAAATCGAACACCTTTTTTTTATAGTTTCTTTAACCAGGCTTCGGCATCAACCAGCTCAGTATTATCAGCTGTTTTAACCGCATAATTAAATCCGGGCTGTATACAGAACGAACCGTATTCGCCTTTTTTATTCAATGCGATGTAACCGATTTGGTGATTCTGGTAATCAGGAATTTTTTTGGCAATTCTTCTCACAGCTTCTTCGCAGGCTTTTGACGGTGATAAACCGTTTCGCATTAATTCAACCACCAAAAACGATCCGAGCGTTTTCATTACCAACTCTCCCGATCCGGTTGCTGTTGCTCCTCCTACTTCACCGTCAACAAATAAACCGGCTCCGATTATCGGCGAGTCTCCCACTCTTCCCGGCATTTTGTAGCCCATTCCACTGGTGGTACATGCTCCGGAAATTCGACCTTGTTCGTCAATAGCCAGCATTCCAATGGTGTCGTGATTGTCTTCAGTTACATTTTCGATGTTAATCTTATTACTGAATTCCTTCTGTTCCTTTTTCCACTTTTTCCACTCTTCCTTACGTTTTTTGGTTAAGAGTTTTTCCTTTTCAAAACCATTGTCAAGGGCAAATTCCAAGGCACCTTTTCCACTTAACATTACGTGCGGAGTTTTCTCCATTACCAAACGAGCAACCGAAACAGGATGTACAATATTCTGCAGATAAGTTACACTTCCGGCACGACCTTTTTCGTCCATAATACAGGCATCGAGTGTTACCTTTCCACTTGCATCGGGTATTCCTCCTAAACCAACAGTAATTACATTCGGATCACCCTCAGGCACGCGTACTCCGGCTTCCACGGCATCAAGCGAATGTCCGCCTTTCGAAAGCACTTCCCACGCAGCTTCATTTGCAGGCATGCCATGATTCCAGGTTGAAATTACAATCGGGTAGTTATTTGTTGACTGAAAAACAGTATTTGAAAATGTTTTTGAGGCCAGACCTGCACCTCCAAGCAGTAATGAACTTTTAGCTAAAAAAGAACGACGAGTTATCATAATTCAGAGACTTTTTAAATTTTTTTCAAAAGTAACGAAATTAACTCCAAATCTTATGCCAGCCTAAACTTTAATTATAAAATTTTGGCGCTATTGAAACCAAAAATTATTCGTGAGAAAAATACTCCAATGTTTTTCTGTAGTTGGAGAAAACAACCGCTCGCGAAATAAATCCCAGGTATTTGCCATCGTCAATTACAGCGAGATTGTAGCGGTTCGAGGTCTCAAATTTTTCGGCAACAGTTTCCATATTATCTGTTGAGGAGATAAAAAATTCGGGCATAAACATCAGGTCTTTTACCATTACCTTATCGTACAACTCGTGTTCGAAAATCAGGTTTTTCACCTTCGATAATTTTACCATGCCTTTTAAATAACCGTCTGCATCAACGATTGGAAATAAATTTCGGTTTGATTTAGAAATTGCTTTTACCAAATCGCGTAAACTAGCATCGGGCGATAAAATCTCAAAATCACTCTCAATTAATCTTTTTACCTCCATTGAGCGAAGAATAGCTTTGTCTTTGTGATGTGTAATGAGTTCGCCGGTTTGTGCCAAACGTTTGGTATAAATCGAGTGCGGTTCAAAACGCATAATGGTAACATAGGCAACCGTTGCTGTAATCAGCAGCGGAATAAACATTCCGTAACCACCGGTAAGCTCAGCCGTAAGGAAAATTCCTGTTAAAGGTGCGTGCATTACAGCGGCCATCATTCCGGCCATTCCTGCCAGTGCGAAGTTGTTTTCAGGAACTCCAAGATGAAAAACGGTATTCAATAAATTAACCAAAAAATAGCCTGCAATGGCCCCGGTAAAAAGTGTTGGTGCAAAAATACCACCGTTACCACCCGATCCTGTTGTGGCCGACATGGCAAACACTTTAAAAATCAGAATTCCGCCTAGGACGAGTAAAACCACATATGGATTGTCTTTCCACTGAAAAAACATCGAGTTGTTGAGTAATTCAGCTCCCTGGTTGTTAAAAACCGAGTTAATGCTGGTATATCCTTCACCCCACAACGGAGGGAAAATAAAGATTAAAATTCCAAGTGTAAATGCTCCCACAAGTAAACGAACAAACCAGTTGTTTACGGCAGCAAAACGCTTTTCGAGAAACATTGTTCCCCGAGTAAAATAAATACCCATTAAACCGGTAAAAATTCCCACTAGTATGTAGATCCATATCATATTAATATGAAATGGTGCAATCTGGTCAAAATGAAGCAATACTCCTTCACCCATAAAAAAGTACGAGATTACAGTGGCCGACACTGCCGAAATCAGCAATGGAATTAAAAATGCCATGGTAAGATCGAGCATCAACACTTCGAGGGTAAAAACAATACCTGCCATGGGCGCATTAAAAATACCGGCAATAGCACCGGCCGCACCACACCCCACCATCAGGGTGATGTATTTATACCGCAATTTAAAAATTCGTGCCAAATTCGATCCGATGGATGCACCTGTTAAAACAATAGGTGCCTCTGCTCCTACCGATCCACCAAAACCGATGGTCAGCGAACTGGCGATCATCGACGAATAGGTTTTATGCGGTTTTAACTTACTTCCTTTTCTAGAAATAGAATAAAGAATTTTTGAAACTCCGTGCCCAATATCGTCGCGAATAATATACTTAACAAACAGCACCGTTAACAAAATTCCGATAAAAGGATAAAGCAGGTAGAGATATGTAAATCCTTCAACCGAAATCATTTCTGTTAATTCTTCTGCTACAAAATGAATTAGATTTTTTAAGAATAAAGCGGCCAATCCACTCAATAGTCCAACAACCAAACTCAGAATGTACAAGAAATTCCTCTCCTGAATTTTTGCAATCCTCCACGCAACAAGTCGGTTCACCAACTTATTAAACCTCAATACATTAACCCTAAACATTCTAGACATGAGAAACATTTATTATCTGTTTTCGATAGCGGGTAAATACACGAGCCCGCGAAATAAATCCAATGTACTTGCCATTTTCGATAACAGCAAGATTATAACGCCCCGATGACTCGAACTTAGCAGTAACAATCTCCATGCTATCGTTCGGATCGATCGAATATTCCGGCATATACATTAATTCACTGATTTTTACGGTATCGTATAATTCATGATCAAAGATCATGTCCCTAACATCGTCCATTTTTAACATCCCAACCATTGTTCCATCGGCCGTTACTACTGGAAATAAGTTCCGGTGATTTCGGGAAATAGCAACGGTGAGGTCGCGCAAAGTTGCATCAGGAGAAAGCACTTCGAAGTCTGTTTCGATCAGCTTTTTTACATCCATCAACTGCAAAACATTTGCATCCTTATCGTGTGTCAGCAGCTCTTTGCGTCGTGCCAGCTGAATATGATAAACCGAATTTGGTGTAAAAGCCCGCACGATCAAAAACGCAAAAGTTGCCGTGACCATAAGCGGCACAAACAGCGCGTATCCTCCTGAAATATCGGCGATTAAGAATATTCCGGTTAACGGTGCATGTAAAACTCCAGCAATTAATCCGGCCATCCCAATCAATGCGAAATTATTGGCATTAATATCTCTGATTCCCAAACGATTTACCAGCAAAGCAAACAACATTCCTGTGTTTACACCCATAAAAAGCGTTGGCGCAAAAATACCGCCAACGCCACCTGCACCGAACGTAAGCGATGTGGCAACAATTTTAAGCAGGATTACCGCAACAATTAGCAATAATGCGGCCCACAATTCTTCTCTTAACGAATAAAATAAACTGTTATTAAAAAGGTAGTTCAGATCACCGGCCAAACATTCGTTTATCGATTCATAACCTTCGCCATACAACGCCGGAAAAAGAAAGATAAGTGCGCCCAATCCGGTTCCGCCAACTACCAGTTTTATTCTGTTATTTTTTAGCTTCTCAAAAAGATCTGCTATAAACAAGTACATTTTGGTGAAATAAACCGATACAAAACCGGTTACAATTCCCAGAGCAATATAATATGGCAAATCGCCCAATTCAAAAGCTTCGACAACTTTAAAAGGGTAAAGCACATCCTGCCCTAAAAATAAATATGAAGTTACAACAGCCGTTGACGATGCCAGCAATAAAGGTACCAGCGAAAAAACGGTTAAGTCGATCATAATCACTTCAACTGCAAAAACGATAGCTGCGATGGGCGCTTTAAAAATTGCCGCCATTGCTCCTGCGCAGGCACAGGCCAGCATTAGTATCGTATTCTTGTAGTTTAAACGAAATATATCGGCAATCCACGATCCCCAGGCGGTTCCTGTGGCAACAGTTGGTCCCTCCAATCCTACCGATCCACCAAATCCAACGGTTAACGATGCCGTTACAACCGAGGAGAATAAATTGTGTTTTGAGATTTTTCCTTTCCGTTTTGAAATACTGTGCAGCACATTAGGAATTCCGTGTCGCACCTCCGATCGAACGATATATTTTATAACAACAATAGCCAGAAAAATACCAACTACAGGCAGGGCAAAATAGATGTAGTTTTGTACCTCATTCGAAATCAGCCGGTGAACCATATCTTCAGTAAACCGTACCGTATTTTTAATGATAACAGCAGCAATACCGGCAAGGATACCGACAACAATACTTAACACGGTTAAAAAACCGCGTTCGCCCAGATGTTTTAACCGCCACCGGTGAAACCGAACCCAGATATGCTGTCTGCTTTTAGTCATTTCTCTCGGTAAAAGTAACAATAAGCAGCTGCTCTTAACAATTTTTAAGAACTAAAAACCTAAAGTTTTTGTTAAACTAACAAATTCAATTTTGAAATGAATATTAGAGTTACTGGAAGCAACGGTTACATTGGAACATTACTCATTGAAAAGCTCAGGAAAGAAGGTCATTGTGTTTTGGGAATTCAGCGAAAACACATCACTGGGCCTACCTCAGTACTCAAAGGTGAGATTCGTGGAACTGATGTGATTATCAACCTTGCAGGTGCGCCTATTCTTCAACGTTGGACAGAAAGAAACAGGAAAGTTATTTACAATAGCCGAATACTATCAACCCGCAACCTTGTGCAGGCAATCAGCCAACTTCCCGAAGAAGACCGTCCTAAAAAATTGATTTCAGCTTCAGCAATAGGCATTTATAAACCCGGAGAACGACATACAGAGGAAAGTACATCATTTGATGAAGGTTTTGTTGGAAAGGTGGTGAAAGACTGGGAGAATGAACTAAAAGCTTTACCCAAAAGCGTACAAACCATTATTTTCAGGCTGGGAGTTGTTCTTGGGAAAGAGGCAAAAACCATAAAAAATATGCTACTTCCGTTTAAAATCGGGCTTGGTGGTAAGATTGGATCAGGCGAGCAATCCTTCCCTTTTATTCACGAAACAGATGTAATTAATGCTTTTGTTTGGGCAACACAAGAATTTCATAAAAATGATACGTTTAACTTAACCGCTCCGGAAAGTATATCAAATAAAAAATTTACTGATGCCCTGGCAAATGAATTAAACCGCCCGGCATTTTTCCCCATTCCGCCTTTTGCTTTAAAACTCATCTTTGGCAAGGCATCTTCACTTCTTACACAATCGCCCGAAGTATCAGCAGAAAAACTTCAAAAAGCGGGATTTAAATTCGAATTCCCGACAATTGATACTTGTTTACAAGATATAGTTAGTAAGAGCTAAAAACTTTAATTGTAAAATTATGTTCTCATTCATTAGCTTTGTAATACTTATACCGCTTAACAATGAAGAACCAGGAAAAAGGCCATCTGCGAACCAACATTAAATTTTTCAGAGACGTATTTTTATTGTATCCCGATCGTTTGTTTGCTTTACGCGCAAGCATTTCGATGGGAGTTTTGGCTGTTCCTTTTATCATTGCAGGCCTACCCTATTTTGGCGTAACTCTCGCTTTGGGAGCACTGGCCGGCGCTTTGTCGGAAACCGACGACCACCCAAAAGGACGTGTAAAATCGTTGTCGATAACTATTCTTAGTTTCTTTATCTCGAGTTTTTCGGTGGGTCTTTTAAATAACTACACCTGGATTCTTGGAGCTGGTTTTATACTCTCAACCATCATATTCATTTTAATCGGAGGAATTGGAGAACGTTACCGTGCCATTACTTTCGGCTCTATATTGGTTGGTATTTATGCTATGCTTGGCATTGAGATCAGTCCGGCCTGGTACTGGCAGGCAGTCCTATTACCTGCCGGAGCGCTTTTTCATGGCATCCTAACACTGATCTTGATCTTTCGAAATCCATGGCGCTTGCTCGACCAGCAAATGGCAACGGGATTTCGTGCGCTTTCCAATTACCTGGAGAAAAAATCCCTACTCTTCCCCAGCGATAAAAAAGACCAGGAAGAAATTAATAAAGATCTGGCCCTGTTAAATGTTAGTGTTGTAACTTCACTCGAACGCATTAAAAATGTATTGAATAACTATGCCAGGGAGATGAACAATACAGAGGCCCTGAATAGCTATCTGCAGCGTTTTATGTTGTTACAAAGTCTCCACGAACGTGCGGCTTCAACACACGACCGTCACGATAAACTGGGAAACAGCAACGAGCAAATTGAAATTATGGAAGGGTTTGGGGAAATGCTTCGTCAACTGGCTTACGCCACACGAAAGGTGGCAGAAAATATGCTAACCGGAACGGAGTACAACCATCCGCCGGCACTCGAATGGATCTCAAAAGCCATCGACGACAAATTGCAAACCATGCCAACCGAAGATGCTCAGGATTTAATTCTGCTTCATCATAATTTACATCGCTCGCATGTTTCGCTAAAATACCTCGACAACCTGGTGGAAGGTACTTCAATTCCACGTTTACGACGTGATGAAAGAACTCCATTTCAGCGATTAAAAGAGCAGCTGACTTTGAGGCATCCCCGAATGCGTTATGCCTTACGCCTCAGTCTTACATTTGCTTTAGGATACTTTCTTCAGATTTACCTCGATCTCGATAAAGGACAGTGGGTAATGCTAACCAGTTTATTTGTCAGCCAGATTACGTATAGCGACACACGTCGCCGACTATTTGAGCGTTTGCTGGGCACTGTAACAGGAATTGTAATCGGAGCGGCATTATTACAGATTTTTACCACCACCGCCGCACAAGTTCTGTTAATGATGGGCTCGGCAATGGCCTTTTTCTACTGGCTACGAAAAAAATACTCGGTCGCGGTAATATTTGTAACCACATTTGTATTGAGTGCTTTTAACATTATTTCAAACGACAGTGGTATAAACATCATGATTCCGCGCCTTGTTGACACATTCCTTGGTGCAACCTTGTCATTCCTCACCATTCGCTTTTTGTGGCCGGGATGGCAGTATCGTCGTATTTCGGGACTTATTTCAACGGCACTCGAAAAGAACAGAAACTATTTTAAAGCCATTGCAAAGGAATATAAAAAAGCCAGTAACGACGATTTAAACTACCGGATTGCCCGAAGAGAGGCACACCTTGCCGACAACGAACTGGCACAAGCATGGAACAGTATGCGGCAGGAACCGAAAAGCAAACAGCGCATTATGGAAAATGCATTAACCATTACTTATTTAAATCATGCGTTACTGTCGCATATTTCGGCTTTGGGAGCACATCGCGAAACCAATACTGAAAACTACAAAAACATTGAACCGCTTTTTCTGCAGATAGATAAAAAACTTACGGAGGCCGGTAAAGAAAGCACCATTAAAGAAGAAAAGTTTTCGTCGGACCTGTCGGAACTTTTAATGACAATGCAGCAGCAAATCAAACAAAGCGAGGCTGGATTACAACGACAACAACTTCGTTTATTTTACAACATTGCTGCCACCACATCAAAAATCATCGATGAGTTGAAACGTTCCGGTATCAACTTAAAAAATCAGGCATAAAAAAACCTTCTACCCGAAGGCAGAAGGTTCTTATTATATATAAAAATTGATCTAAATTAGTCAACTTGTGGACCAGCAGCAACCAATGCTTTACCTTCTTCGTTATCAGTATATTTAACGAAGTTTTTAACAAAGCGGCTACCCAAATCCTGAGCTTTATCTTCCCACTCTTTAACATCAGCGTAAGTGTCGCGTGGGTCAAGGATACCTGAATCAACTCCTGGCAATGCAGTAGGTACTTCAAGGTTGAATACCGGAATCGATTTAGTTTCAGCTTTCTCGATAGATCCGTCAAGAATAGCATTGATGATACCACGCGTATCTTTAATAGAGATACGTTTGCCGGTGCCGTTCCATCCAGTGTTTACCAAATAAGCTTCAGCTCCGTGCTCTTCCATTTTTTTCACCAATTCCTGAGCATATTTTGTAGGGTGCAATGTTAAGAATGCAGCACCGAAACATGCAGAGAAAGTAGGCTGAGGAGCAGTAACACCACGCTCAGTACCTGCTAATTTTGCAGTAAATCCTGATAAGAAGTGGTATTGAGTTTGCTCTGGAGTTAGTTTAGAAACCGGAGGCAATACACCAAATGCATCAGCAGAAAGGAAAATTACTTTCTGTGCGTGACCAGCTTTAGATGGTACTGCGATGTTTTCGATATGGTTAATTGGGTAAGATACACGAGTATTCTGAGTTACAGAACCATCAGTGAAATCGATTTTACCTTCAGCGTCAACAGTTACGTTCTCAAGAAGAGCGTTACGTTTTATAGCACCGAAAATTTCGGGCTCAGCATCTTTGTCCAAATCGATAGTTTTTGCGTAACAACCACCTTCGAAGTTGAATACACCATCGTCATCCCAACCGTGCTCATCGTCACCAATTAACTGGCGGCTTGCATCAGTTGAAAGCGTTGTTTTACCTGTTCCTGAAAGACCGAAGAAGATAGCAACGTCACCTTCTTTACCAACGTTAGCAGAACAGTGCATTGAAGCCATACCGCGAAGTGGTAGGTAGTAGTTCATCATAGCGAACATACCTTTTTTCATTTCACCACCGTACCAGCTACCACCGATTACCTGCATTTTTTCAGTCAGGTTGAATACAGTGTAAACTTCTGAGTTCAAGCCATGCTCTTCCCATTTTGCATTTGAAGTTTTAGAACCATTCATTACAACGAAATCAGGCTCGCCGTAAGCTTCTAATTCTTCAGCAGTTGGACGAAGGAACATGTTAGTCACGAAGTGAGCTTGCCATGCAACTTCCATGATGAAACGAACTTTCAAACGAGTGTCTTCGTTAGCACCACAGAAAGTGTCAACTACAAATAATTTTTTTCCTGAAAGCTGCTCAGTAGTAGTAGCTTTAAGGTCATTCCAAACTTCCTGAGTAATAGGTTTGTTGTCGTTTGGAGATTCTGGAGATGTCCACCACATAGTGTTTTCTGTAGTAGCATCTTTAACAATGTATTTATCCTTAGGAGAACGACCAGTAAAGATACCAGTCATAACATTAACTGCGTCAAGTTCTGTCAACTGACCTTTTTCGAATCCTTCTAAGGCAGGATTCATTTCTTCTTCATAAAGTTTCTCGTATGAAGGGTTGTGAACAATTTCCTGTACGTCTACAATACCGTACTTGCTTAAATCTAAATTTGCCATAACTACCTAATAATTAACTTAATAATACAATTTTTCGTCTACTTTAATCGGGACACAAAAATATCATAATTTTCCAATCGACAGGATTGATCTCCCCCATTTGACCATTTTTTCACACCAATTAAACATTAGCTTAACAATAGAAATTTTGAGTTTAATAAGGTATTTTTGTCTTAATTTGGACATAAAAAAAGCGCTACAAAAAAGGATGTAACGCTCTATAAATATTGTATTAATTCTACTATGACCTCGGATGAAATTGGTGTATTGTCGATTTAAGATAATCTTTATCGAGGTGTGTATAAATTTCGGTTGTCAGGATCGATTCGTGCCCTAACATTTCCTGTACTGCACGTAAATCGGCTCCACCATTTATTAAATGGGTTGCAAACGAATGGCGGAAGGTATGCGGACTGATCTTTTTATCCAGCTCAACCTTTGCGGCCAGATTTTTAATAATCGTAAAAATCATTACCCGGCTCAACTTTCGTCCCCTACGATTCAGGAACAGAATATTTTCGCTGTCTTTGTTTACACGTAGATTTTTCCGGTAAGTACTCAGGTATTTATTAATTTCCTCAATGGCTCGTCCGCTAACTGGAACTAAACGTTCTTTACCGGCTTTGCCTTCAATTTTAATAAATCCCTGCTCGAAGAACAGATTGGTAATCTTTAGATTCACCAATTCTGATACACGAAGGCCACAACTGTATAATGTTTCAAGCATGGCTTTATTCCGTTGTCCTTCCGACTTTTTCAGGTCGATGGCATTTATAAGTGTATCTATTTCTTCCATCGATAGAATATCCGGAAGTTTGCGACCAATTTTAGGCGATTCGAGTAAGGCAGTCGGATCACTGGTAATTTTGCCTTCAATGAGCAAATATTTATAAAAAGATTTTATTCCTGAAATGGTTCGTGCCTGTGTTCTCGGACTCACCCCTTTCTCATTTAACCATTCAACAAAACTTTTTAACTGATTTAATACAACCTTTTCAGGGTTAACACCTTTAAAATTATCATTAAAAAAAACTTCCAGCTTATTTATATCATTTATGTAAGCTGCAATGGAGTTCTGTGACAATGACTTCTCCAACTTCAAATAATTTTCATATCCCTTTTTACATTCCTCCCATTTCATAATCTTGCAAATTAAAGTTAATTTTAAGTCTGTTTATATACTGCTGTTTCTTAATCTGTAGTTATCTGAACTATTTTATCAAAAAAATATTACGTTGCATCTTGAATAAAGTTACTATAAAATAAATTAAAATTGAAATAATGAAGCTCTTGATTATCAATGGTCCTAATTTAAACCTGCTCGGAGTAAGGGAAAAGTCGATTTATGGAACGGAAAGTTTTAAAAGTTATTATGATCGATTGAAAAGCGATTTTCCCGAAATTGAGCTTATATATTTTCAATCAAATGTGGAAGGAGAACTGATTAACACCCTTCACGAACATGGTTTTTCTATCGACGGAATTATTATAAATGCGGGAGCCTATACACATACTTCGGTGGCTATTCGCGATGCCATTGCAGGAATAAAAACGCCGGTTGTTGAAGTGCACATTTCAAACACGCTTACGCGCGAAGATTTTAGGCATAAATCAATTATTGGGCCGGTTTGTAAAGGATGTATTATGGGATTTGGTCTCGAATCGTATCGATTGGCAATTCAAAGTTTCGTAAATTGAGACTTAATCTGTACTCTCTATTAAATTTAATCATTCATTAAATTTAATTTAACCGTTAAATCGGGTTTTATTGTACTTTTGCGCCCTTAAAATTTAGAAGTAATGAGACAAACAAAAATTGTTGCTACAATTTCAGATCTTAAATGCGATGTAGACTTTATTCAGTCGCTTTATGATGCAGGGCTAAACGTAGCCCGTATTAACACCGCCCATATTACTCCCGAAAGCGGGAAAGTAATGGTTGACAATATCCGTGCGGTTTCAGATAAAATTGCAATTCTTGTTGACACGAAAGGACCAGAAATAAGAACATGTCAAACTCTTTCGGACACAGAAGTTAAGGAAGGAGAATTGGTTACACTTTCTTACTCTTCAGGAGTTTTGGATGATGTAAAAAACATTTGTGTGAACTACAAAGGTTTTGTAAACGACCTGAATGTTGGTAACAAAATTCTTGTTGATGACGGCGAAACTGAATTTGAAGTAGTTGAAAAACACATTAAATATTTATTGTGTAGAGTTTGCAACTCGGGTGTTATTAAAAAGCGTAAGAGTATTAACGTACCGGGAGTAGAAATTAAATTACCATCGCTGACAGAACGCGACGTGGAATTTATTCGCTTTGCAGCTGAGAACAATCTCGATTTTATTGCACACTCATTTGTACGTCATAAAGAAGATGTAAACGACGTTCAGAAAATTCTGGATGAGCACAACAGCCCGATAAAGATTATTGCCAAAATTGAGAACATGGAAGGTGTTAACAATATCGACGAGATATTGGAACATGCCTATGGTATTATGGTTGCCCGTGGCGACCTGGGGATCGAGCTTCCTGAGTCAAAAATTCCGGCTATCCAGCGTAATTTGGTACGCCGTGCAATCCTGTTTCAAAAACCGGTTATTATTGCTACGCAGATGCTACATACCATGATTGAGAATCCACGACCAACACGTGCCGAGGTGAGCGACGTGGCAAGTGCAATTTACATGGGAACCGATGCAATAATGCTAAGTGGTGAAACAGCTTACGGAAAATATCCTGTTGAATCCATTAAAGCAATGGATAAAATTGCACGCGAGGTAGAACCAGACCGCGACCGTCGGGAACTGGCTGTACCATTAAAATCGGACATTCCTGCATACCTTGCACAATCGGCAATACGTGCTGCACGCGAATTAAAACCCGATGCAATTATTACATCAACTACAAAAGGAAAAACAGCTCGTTATCTTTCGTCTTACCGTCCTTTTTACCCGGTTTTCGTAAAATGTCACTCACATAGCGTAATGCGCGAATTGGCGCTTTCATTTGGCGTTCATTCATCGTTCTTAGAAACTAAAAAGAACAAGATGAAGATACAAAAGGCAGCTGTTCAGGAGTTGGTTAACGAGGGAACAATAAAAATGGATGACCTTGTTATTTATGTAGGCGGACGTTTTGGTGAGGATGCAGGCGCATCTTTTATCGAAATTTCAACTGCCGACAAGTTGTTCTTAAAACCTCGCGAATTACAATAGCAACAAAATAGAATCATAAAAAAAGCCTTGCTTCTTCTTCAGAAACAAGGCTTTTCTTTTTATAATCACCCCGGTTTACCGGAAATCAATTATTTCTACATCATCGTGTTTCGATGCATCAAACACAAAGTCGGCATCAGTAAATGCTGCTTTTGTATTCATTTGTTTTACCAGAATACTATACAAATTCCCGTCGGTGCTGTATAAAGTTGCAGAATGAATCATCATTGACGCCTTATCAATTGCAACTTCTATTTTTGTAACATCGTAGGTATCAGAATCAGGAAAAAGATTGATGTGATAAAGCGTTTTACCACCTTCTGTTTTTTCGTCTACAAACTCCGAACGGAAACCACGTTCGTAAATACTGAACAGAGATGAAGGATCCATTAATTCACTGCTTTCATCATCGATATTCGAAATAGTCACCTGGTTACCGTCTTCCATGTAGTTCCAGATGGTTGTTCCGTCCGAAAACACTTCCACTCCCATATCAGGCAGCTGTACACAATATTTCTGACCTTTTATTTTTATGTTGCCATCGAATTTATCGTTTACCTCTATTTCTTCGTTTACAAGCGAAAAAACAAAACTGGCCGACATTGCCGATATCTCTTTTGTTTTTGCACTAACCTCGTTCAGAATTTCCTTTGCTTTTGCATCTTCCTGAGCCCATCCTGATAGGGTAAAAGCCACCAAGGCAACAACTAATACTATACGCTTCATCCTCTTAAAATCTCTTTATTATTTTGATTACCAAGAAAAACCTTTGAGTTTATTCAATTTTTTCTTCCTCTAAAGTTTTCGCTTAAAAATTTTGTCTACAAATTATTCAATAATTGTTCCAAACTATATTCGTCCTGCAATAACACCTGACGGGCTTTACTTCCTTCGCTTGGTCCAACAATTCCGGCAGCTTCCAACTGATCCATCAAACGCCCTGCACGATTATATCCAATCGAAAATTTTCGTTGGATCATCGATGTCGATCCCATCTGATTCATAACCACTATACGGGCGGCATCGTCAAAAAGTTCATCGCGATTTCGCAGATCTACATCTCCCGGTCCCGGCTCATCGTCGCCAACAAACTCAGGAAGCAGGAATGCAGTTGGATAACCTCTCTGTTCACTGATAAATTCAACAATATTTTCAACTTCAGGTGTATCAACAAAAGCACACTGAACACGCGTCATTTCGCTACCCTGAGAAATAAGCATATCACCACGCCCTATTAACTGGTTTGCTCCAGGCGAATCAAGAATTGTGCGCGAGTCAATCATTGACGCCACTTTAAAGGCAATACGCGCCGGGAAGTTGGCTTTAATAACACCGGTGATAATATTTGTTGACGGACGCTGTGTGGCAATAATCATGTGTATACCCACTGCCCTTGCCAGCTGTGCAATACGTGCAATCGGTAGCTCGATCTCTTTTCCGGCGGTCATTATCAGGTCGGCAAATTCATCAATAATAACCACTATATATGGCATAAACCGATGTCCTTTCTCCGGATTTAGTCTGCGCGAAATGAATTTCTTGTTATACTCCTTAATGTTACGTGCCTGCGCCGCTTTCAGCAAATCGTAACGTGCATCCATTTCCACGTTTATCGAGTTCAGCGTATTTTTCACTTTCTGAATATCGGTGATTACCGGCTCCTCGGCATCCGGCAGTTTTGCCAGATAATGTTTTTCCAACACAGAATAAATATTCAGCTCCACTTTTTTAGGATCGATAAAAACAAATTTCAACTGCGACGGGTGTTTTTTATACAGCAGCGAAGTAATAATCACGTTAATACCCACCGACTTACCTTGTCCGGTAGCACCGGCAACCAGAATGTGTGGCATTTTTACCAGGTCGAACATAAAGGTTTCGTTCGAAATGGTTTTACCCAGAGCAACCGGCAATTCTGCTTTGCTCTCCTGGAAACGTTTAGAGCGAATAATCGAGTGCATCGATACGGTTTCAGGATTCTGGTTTGGCACCTCAATACCAATGGTTCCACGCCCGGGAATTGGCGCAATAATACGAATACCCAGCGCTGCCAGACTCAATGCAATATCATCCTCAAGGTTTTTTATTTTTGAGATACGAACTCCGGGAGCCGGCACAATTTCGTAAAGAGTGATGGTTGGACCAATGGTCGCCCTGATTTTGGTGATCTCTATTTTATAATGACGCAGCGTTTCAACAATTTTATTTTTGTTGGCTACCAGCTCTTCATTTTTAACTTCTGCATTACCAAACTTATGATCTTCAAGCAATTCAAGCGTTGGAAATTTAAAGCTGGCCAAATCAAGGGTCGGATCATAATCTTCCAACTCTTCAGGCTCCACTTTATCCGATTCCTCTTCTTCCTGCTTAGGCGCAACGGTTAAATTCAGCTCATCCTCTTTTTCTACCGGAATTACTTCAATCTCCTCCTCTACTTTCTCTTCCGTCTCCTCTACTTCAATTTGGTCATCAATTTCTATCTCTTGCTCAACAAGCGGCAAATCATCCTCATCATCCGATTCAAAAATGGCTTTTACCACATCATCATCGTCTTCAATAACTTTTGTTACCGATTCCTCTCCTTCGAGTTCAGAAGGAGCAGATTCCTCATTAAAACTAATATCTTCTTCCTCGTTGTGCTTCGGTTTCCTTTTCAGCAGTCCTTTCATAAGTTCAAAAGCACCGTCGAAACGAACAACAATAATGGCAAGTCCCGATATAAACAGCAGAAAAACCAGCCCGACAACTCCGATTAACGAGCGTAACCAGTTGCTGAGTACAAAACCGTAATGCCCACCCCAGTATATGGCCGATCCGGCATCGGTTTTGTTAAAGAACAAGCCCAAAGCAACCGAAAACCAAATGATACAAATTACACTGTACCAAACGCTTTTCAGATAGTTGCCGGTCTTTCGCCCAAGGATTCGCAAGCCGGTAATCGCCAAAAGATAAATAAAGGTAAACGACGCCAGTCCAAATCCTCGGTTCATAATCACTTCCGACAGGTAAGCGCCCATTTTCATTCCTTTGTTCTGTGCTTTTACTGCGGAATTGAATAAAAATTCGGACCAACCGGAATCCATGATACTTTGGTCGGCTGCCCCGTAAAACAGGAACGACACAAATGAAATGAGCAAATAAGCCGCAACAAGCAGCACGAATAACCCGAACAGGAAAAATAGTTTTTCCTTATTAATCAGCGGCATACGTTTTTTGGTGCGCTTCTTTTTTGTCTTAGCAGGTTTTTTCTTAGCTCTAAATGCCATGGAGTTATTTTTATTCCGGTTTTATATTCAATATATAACGATTTAGTTTCTCCGCAATTTTGCGTGCGGCAAAATTTTTACCAAACCGCAGTTTTTCCCGCGAAATAATACCTGAAAATCAGTACATTTTAATCCAAACAGGTAAAACAGAACGCAAATTTAACTAAAAAAACGAGGCAGAAGTTATGCCGACCAGCTTATTCCTGCACTGCTTATCAAGAATAAACTGTTAACAAAATCGACCTCTTTTATGCCAATTCGTAAGAAAGTCAACCAACTGTTTTCCGAATTAATAAATCAATCACAAAAGACTGTTTTATAATAGTTTAAACATCACAAAATCAATACTAATACCATTTCGTTTTTTGTGTTGATTTCCTAAGTTTGTTACAGCTTGAACTTTTCTCAAGCGGCTAATTAATTCGACCAATGAAGAAACGAGCTGTTGTTGCTTTGGGCGGAAACGCCATTTTGCGCGGTAACGAAGCGGGCACCATTGCTCAGCAGGAAAAGAATGTTACCGACACCCTCGAAAACCTGGTTCATCTGATTAAAGATGGTTACGAACTGGTTCTCACTCATGGCAACGGTCCACAAGTTGGAAACATTCTAATGCGCAACGATGCCGGTGAACAACTATACCGAATTGCCCCAATGCCGCTAAATATTTGTGTAGCCGATTCGCAGGGCGGAATTGGTTTTATGATGGAGCGAATGATGCGCAATGTGCTCAACAAACACCACATCGATAAAAATGTGATTTCCATGGTTACGCTTGTTGAGATCAATGAAAACGATCCGGCTTTTCAAGCCCCGTCAAAACGTATCGGAAAGGTTTACAATAAAGAGGAAGCCGACCGGCTTTGGCAACAAAAAGGATGGGAATTTAAGTCCACTTCTAAAAGCAAAGGCGGTTATCGGAGAGTAGTCCCCTCTCCTATGCCTGTTGATATTGTGAACAAACAAATTATCCGCCAGCTGCTTGAAAACGGAAATATCGTGATCGCTGCAGGAGGAGGAGGTATACCTGTTTATTTCGACGAAAACAACGATGTGCGCACGTTAGATGCAGTTATAGACAAAGACATGGCTTCCAGCCTTTTGGCCACAAACATCGATGCAGACGAGCTGTACATCTTGACCGATGTTCCTTTTATTTACAAAGATTTCGGACTGGAGACTCAGGAAAAACTGGAATTTTTAGATTATGCCGACACCCTAAAACACCTCGAAAATGGTACATTTGCGGAAGGCACAATGGAGCCCAAGATTCAAGCCTGTCTGAATTTTATAAAAAACGGAGGCAGCAAATGTGTAATCACCGAAGCCACTAAACTGGAAGACAAACATTACGGCTCGAAAATTACCAGGGAATACGACGATGAAGAAAAGATTGATTGTGATTGAAAATAGATTGATGAGAGATTGTTAAATTGAAAAACTGATAAATTGTGTTTAAAACTTTTGACTTTACTCTTTTTTTTTGCCTTGTTCTCTGTGAAACTCTGAGACTTCTCTGTGTGACTTTGTGGTAAAAAAATTAGTAACGAATTACAATCAACAGCAACCAAATAAAAAACTAATATAGAATGACCTATAATTTAAAAAACAGAAACTTCCTCAAACTACTCGACTTCTCTCCTGCTGAAATCACTCATCTGCTGGAACTCTCAGCAAGCCTAAAAGAAGCAAAATACGAAGGCACCGAAAAACCACTGCTTTCAGGTAAAAACATTGCATTGATCTTTGAAAAAGCATCAACCCGCACACGCTGCGCTTTTGAAGTGGCAGCCTACGACCAGGGAGCACAGGTCACCTACCTCGGACCAACAGGTTCGCAAATCGGCCAAAAGGAAACCATGAAAGACACAGCACGTGTTCTGGGACGTATGTACGACGGCATCGAATACCGAGGATTTGGACAAAACATTGTTGAGGAACTGGGTGAATATGCAGGAGTTCCTGTCTGGAACGGCCTCACCAACGAATTTCACCCGACACAAATCCTGGCTGATTTCCTGACAATGAAGGAACATTGTAACAAACCACTTTCAGAAGTCAAGTTTTGCTACCTGGGTGATGCCCGAAACAATATGGGAAATTCACTGATGGTAGGTGCCGCCAAACTTGGGATGGATTTCAGGGCAGCAGCACCAAAGGCATGTCAACCTAGTGAGGAACTACAAGGAGAATGCAGGGAAATAGCAGCGTTAACAGGTGCTAAGATCACCGTTACCGAAGATGTTGCTGCAGCAGTTAAGGACTGCGATTTTTTATACACCGATGTGTGGGTTTCAATGGGAGAACCTGACGAAGTATGGCAGGAACGTATAAAACTGTTGCTTCCTTACCAGGTAAATAAACAAACCATGGAACTCACCGGTAATCCTGATGTAAAATTCCTCCATTGTTTACCAGCCTTTCATAATCGCGACACAAAAATTGGCGAACAAATCTACCAAAAATTTGGTTTGGAAGCCATGGAAGTTACTGAAGAAGTTTTTGAAAGTAACGCATCGCTGGTATTCGACGAGGCCGAAAACCGCATGCACACAATAAAAGCTGTTATGGTTGCAACTCTGGCTTAGATGAAATCATCATAGTTTTTTTTAAGCATTATCTTCTTTTGGAGGTAGTGCTTTTTTATTTGCGAGTAGACAGATGGCAAAGCGCAGTAGACAATAGTCACAACATATAATTTGAAAGTTATTCAAATGCCATTCAATCTTCATTAGTCAATTTGAACCACAAAGTCACACAAAGATGGCACAGAGGTTCACAAAGTCAAAAGCATGAACGACGATTTATCAGCGACTGGTTTCAGATTAGAAATAAGAAATTGTCTTCATTGACTACGTTCTTCATACTTCCTACTTCTCGCTTCCTACTCATTCGATCTTCATCAATCTTTATTCAATCTAGTTCATCGTCTCACCATCTCAGTGCTCAATTCTCATAGGCTCATTTTCATTCTCTCAGTGCTCAGTGCTCAATTCTCTTCCTCTTCCCCAATTATCCATTCACTCAATTACTCATTCCCTGCTTCAAACTAGTGCTTATTTCTGCCTTTAAATCCCGTGAAATAAAATTGAAGATTTTGATGTGACATCATTTCACCGGGATAAACTTTTTCCTTTTGCCTTGCAAATCCTTTTTCTATTTTTGCCTCGTGCAATATCAATCAATACGAATAACGAACATATTGATAGCATTTATTCTGCTTCTATCATTCCAGGGAATGGCATCCGACAAAAAGAATAAGGAACGAATTTCACTGTTTACGAACAATGGTAATCCGGGCTATGTCTTTCACAATGATTCCATTCACCGTATCGATTTTTGTTATGCAGATAAACAGCGAGGATTTAAACCTTTTATTGCACCATCTATTCTGATCACCGGAGGAACGATTCTCCATTTTTCCGATTGGAAATATGATATTGACCAATGGCGCTGGGAACATTTTAACTACACCGGCGACCTGGATGATTATTTACGATTTGCTCCCATTGTCGCTGTTTACTCATTAAATGCACTGGGAATAAAAGGCAAAAACAACATTGGTAACCAAACTGCCATACTGGGAAAAAGCATGTTGCTTACTACCATTATTACAAAAAGCCTTAAAAGCATTCTTGATGTTGAACGCCCAACCGGCGAAGGAGGCTCCATGCCATCGGGTCATACTGCCATTACTTTTGCTGCTGCCCAATGGATGCATCGCGAATACGGTGAACTTAGCCCCTGGTACAGCATAGGCGCCTATGCCTGTGCTACTTCAGTAGGTGTAATGCGCGTCGCAAAAGGCGGGCACTGGGCCTCCGATGTATTGGTTGGCGCCGGAGTTGGAATGATCTCTACCGAACTCATCTATCTCACACACCAATACAAATGGGACAGTGAACACCTTAAAAATCTCGATATCTTTCCATTCAAAACAGGAGAGCAAAAAGGGCTCGCACTGATTTATACGTTTTAGGAATACTAAGTCACGAGCTACGAGCCTCGAGTTACGAGCTATTCGGTCTCTCAACAATCTCCGTGCTCGACTCTCCCTACCAATATCTCTGCACTCCTCATTCATTTACGACATTTCTCATTCACCTAGCTACATATTTACGTATCCAATCTTAACCAATCTGTTTTCAAACTTAATCAATCTGCCACCAGGCATTTAAACACTCACTCATCTTTTCACAGTCTCATCTTCTCACTCTCAACGTCTCAGAGCCCCAATCTCAACGTCTCGACATCTCAGTGCTCCTATTTCCTTTTTACTTCTACCTCATCATCTCAGTGCTCCCAGTCTCTCATTTTCTCACCATCTCAGCGCTCAAGATCCCTGCCTCATTAACCCAATCACTCATTAACTTCTTCACCTAACAGTCCCATCTTCTCAAACTCTCACAGTCTCAGCGCACACCGTCTTATTTCTCAGTGCTCATTTTTACCACAAAGTTGCACAAAGGAATCACAAAGTAGAAAACACAAAACTGTGAACTGCGACGGTGTACCTGACTCCGTTCAATGTTACGAATTCATCCTTAATCAATCATCTTTCCCTCTCCTTTTACCTTTCTAATTTTTACTTTTCACTTTTGCCTTTCTACTTTGCCTTTTTACTTCAGATTGACCATTTTCTCATTTTCTCACCCTCTCATCTTCTCACTGCCTCATCGTCTCAGCGCTCAAGATTCCTGCCTCATTAATCCAATCACTCATTAACATCTTCATCTAACAGTCCCATCTTCTCAAACTCTCATTACTCCCCAATCCCTTCCAAAAACCTTAACACTACTCAGCATTTCACCTAAATTTATTCCCGTTTAAAATATTGTTGAACATACCGCGTTATTTCAACTGCAATTTATATTTTTGTCCTTTATTTTTGTTTCACAAGACAGACTAATGACTACCGTACAGGCTCAAAAGAAATGGCATGTGGTTTACACCCGTTCGCGTGCTGAAAAAAAAGTAATTCAGGAACTTAGCACGAACAAAATCGAGTGCTTCCTTCCTTTGCAAAAGAGGTTGCGACAATGGAAAGACCGCAAAAAATGGGTAGAGACACCACTCATTCCCGGTTATTGTTTTGTGAACATCACCCGCAAAGATTACGACAAGGTTTTACAGCTGAATAATGTGGTTCACTACATCACTTTCGAAGGCAAAGCTGCCATCGTCAGCCAGCAGGAAATTGATGTCCTTCGTACCCTTTTGCAGCAGTTTGATTTTAACGTGGACGTTACCACCGAAAATTTCAAACCCGGCAAGTTGGTGGAGATCATCGAAGGCCCTATGATCGGACTAAAAGGCGAGCTTATTGAATCGCGTGGAAAAAATAAATTTGCCCTCCGTATCGAACAGATAGAAACTTCATTCATGGTGGAGATTCCAGCTAATTATCTCAGCGCACTACCCGAAACGATAATCTAATACCTCAAATTTATTATCCTATAGTTTTACCACAAAGTTGCACAAAGGAATCACAAAGTCACACAAAGTAGAAAACACAAAAATGTCAACTGCGACTGCTCACTGTGACTGTGTACCTGACTCCGTTCAATGTTACCAATCCAACCTTAATCAATCATGCTTCCCTCTCCTTTTGCCTTTCTACTTTTCACTTTTACCTTCATGACTTTTTTTCCTTCTATCTCAACCCTCTCACAGTCTCAGTGCCCATATTCACGCAGTCTCATCTTGCAGTCTCATCTTCCCATCCTCTCCCAATCTCCACAATAAACCTCCACCCAATCCGTTTCAGGATATAGACTAAATAAACTTTAAGAGCGGCGGAAATTCCGGCAAATCAATTTTATGTTGCAAATAATTTCCTTTCTTTACAAACTCATAAATCGGATAACGTGAAACACCTCATAGCAATAGTTAGCTTTCTTATTATTTCTGTTTTTGCCCTGGCACAACATCCCAATGCCGGACTGATTATTGGTGTCAACCTGGGAATGGCCAAGGTAAATACCGAACTGACACCCGATTTTACAAAAATCCCCAACGAATTCGACCACAAAATGGCGCCCGCTTTTAGCATCGAACTATCGAAATTAATTGCCAATCATTTTGAAATTGGAACCGATGTACACCTCACCTATTTAAAAGGAGAAACTTATGATCCGCAATTTTCGGCGGAAGGTATCCACCCGGCAATGCTTCTGCCCATCAGCGACCCGGTGGAATACCGCACGCAGCTCTTTGGGCAAAAGTTCTTTGTAGGCTACTATTTCCGTAAATTCGACTATTTTACCCGCCCGATGCGTCTTGAACCTTTTATCCGGGCCGGACTCGGTTATTCCAGCTATACGTCAAAATTCAGTTACATCGATGCTCCGGGCGATGAACTAATCTTTGGAAAAAATACCGGTGCTTTTAATTACTGGAACCTGACCAAAAGTCTGTATTTTGTTTCGGCAGGTATACGAACCTATCAAAGCCGGCATCTGATCATCAACACATCCATAGCCCTGAACTATTCACCTTACGATTTTCTGGATGCTGTACACAATTATAACAATGATATCGGCAACAGCGAATACAACAGACGTACTGATTATGATATCCGGGGTTTGTATACTGAGTTTAAGATTGGTATTTTCTACCACTCCAACGAACTGGGGAAACACAAAAGCCGTAAAGGAAAATATAATCAACCGGTACTGCCTTTCTCCGGGAAATAATATTAGACCGAGCAACAAAAAACACCACTATCGAACACATTCCCAGACCATTACACAATCACCAAACAAACCAAACAATGACTTATGTTTAATTTAACAAATAGTCAAAAAGATTGAATATTTTCAAAGAATCTCATAAGAATCCGAACAAAACGAGTACATTTGTTACTCAATTCTACTAAAAGCAACCTACTCATACGACACCTGTAACTGAGGAGGCGAAGCAGTGCCCAAAGCAGTAAAAATCCTTTACGATTCCGAAGTCCCCGTTTAACCGATTTAAAACAGAATTCCCTTATGTTAGAATCTCTAATTACTAACAAAACCCGGCTAAAACTATTACTCAAGTTTTTTCTGAACAAGGAGACAACCAGTTACCTTAGAAACCTTGAGAACGAGTTTGGGGAATCAACCAATGCCATTCGAATCGAACTGAACCGTTTTGAAAAAGCCGGTTTATTAAATGCGGAGCTATCAGGGAACAAAAAATATTTTCGGGCGAATACCGACTACCCCTTGTACAAGGAAATAAACAGCATTTTACGAAAAACAATCGGTATCGACCGGCTGATTGACAACGTAGTGGCCAATATCGGAAACCTGGATGAAGCCTACCTTGTCGGCGACCTCGCTTCCGGTAAGGATTCAACGATCGTTGACCTTTTGCTGATCGGCAAAAATATCAACTACAATCATTTATCAGAGCTGGCACAAAAAGTGGAAAAACAGATCAACCGGAGGATACGTTACCTGGTACTCCCCCCCGAGGAAAAAAAGGAATACCTGACAAATAATACCTCTTTACTTCTTTGGAACCATTAATAAGGGTCCGAGACAAAATTTAAACAAGAATTTAGTTAAATTCGAATAAAATTTAACCTTTATGAAAATTATACCAAACAGGATACTGGCAGTGTTTGCCTGCATCTTTTTATTCTTTGCAAGCAGCGCACAGGATGTTAAAAATGTGGACGTCAAAACAGTACCGCAGCAAGACATAAAAAAGGCTCAGCAAGCCATGCAGGATGCCGGTCTGTCCGTTGACGACGCAGCAGACCTCGCACGTCAGCGCGGAGCTACCGAGCAACAGATCAACGATTTTCGCAACCGCATTACAGAGGAAGGCACCGGTGATGCCGTGATCTCCGATCCCGTGGAAGAAGCCAGTGAACTTGTAGAAGAACAGCAGGATGTGGAAAGATCGACACGCAGTGCCGGTTTTGAAACACGTGGAAGGATATTTGGCGCCTACCTTTTTAACAGCAAAAACCTGACATTTGAGCCCCGGCTGAATATACAGACACCCAAAACCTATGAGATTGGTATTGGCGACCAGTTGCTGATCCACATCTGGGGAAACTCACAAAACGATTACCAGTTAAACGTTAATTCAAACGGACAGATCAATATCCCTGATGTAGGACCGGTGTACATCGCCGGACTGACTTTCAACGCAGCAGAAGAAAAAATCAAAAGCAGGTTGACGGAAATCTATTCCGATATGGGCGGAAACAATCCCGGGACCTTTGCCCAGGTGAATATGGGGCAGTTACGGTCAATTCAGGTGAACCTGGTGGGAGAAGTGGTAACGCCGGGCACCTACACACTGCCGGTAACAGCTACTGTTTTTAACGGTTTGTACCTTTCGGGTGGCCCCAATAACATCGGTTCATTCCGCAACATCAAAGTGATCCGCGACAATAAAATCGAAAAAGTCATCGACATCTATCAATTTCTGGTGAGTGCTGATCCTACTGATAATATTGTTCTAAAAGACGGCGACATTCTTTTTATTCCTCCTGCCGATAAACGTGTGGAGGTCAAAGGAGAATTCAAACGTAATGGCATATTTGAACTTAAAGAAGGGGATATGCTCAACGACCTGATCCGTTTTACCGGAGGGTTCACCGAAAATGCTTACCTGGCACGGACACAGGTACTTCGTAAAACCCAGCAGGGGCAACAGATCATTGATGTACGTTACGACCAGATGGCAACCACCCCCCTACTAAACGGCGATGTAGTCAGTAATGCCAAAATACTCGAAAGTTTTGCCAACCGGATCACGATTGCCGGAGCAGTTTACCGTCCCGGAGAATACGAATGGACAGAAGGTTTAACTTTATCACAACTTATTTTAAAGGCAGACAGCCTGACGGCAGATGCCTTTCAGTCAAGAGGAATGATCACCCGCTACAATCCCGATCTTAGCACTTCAACCATTGCTTTTAGTGTGGCTGAAATTGCCGAAGGAAGCAAAGACATCGTTTTACAGCCGGAAGATATGGTCCTGATTAAATCGCATTTTGAATTAAAGGAACAGCAATACATTAGCGTGGATGGAGAAGTGCTTCAACCGGGACAATTCAACTGGTCGGATAGATTAACACTTGGTGATGCAATTTTTCTGGCCGGAGGTTTTACCGAAGGTGCCGACAGCACATTTATCGAAATTGCACGACGATTGTCTTATACTGAGGCAGCTGCTCTTTCTGATACGGTAGGGCATATTATCGTTGCCAACCTGTCGAGGAAGCTGACGATCGGTGAAAATGATGCCGACCTTCAGTTACAGCCTTACGATCATATCTCCGTACGGCGGGCACCTAACTACCGACAGGGAGAAACCGCCTTTATCTCCGGTGAAATTACCTACGCGGGCCCTTATTCCATTAGCAATAAACAATTGCGCATCTCCGACCTGGTAACCATGGCCGGAGGGATCACACCACAGGCTTACCTGGCAGGTGCAACGCTTGAACGTTATTCCGAAGAACTGGGAGCTGAACGAGTGGCCATTGACCTGGCTACTATACTGGAAAACCCAAGAAGCGAAAAAGACCTTTTCTTAAATAATGGCGACCGCCTTAGTATTCCTGAATTTATGCAGACTGTAAAAATTACCGGTAACGTTCAGAATCCATTCTCGATTACCTATCAAAGCGGCAAAAACGCCAAGTACTATATCGACCGGTCAGGAGGTTTCGACAGCAATGCCAAACGTAAAAAAACCTATGTAAGGTACCCTAACGGCGAAACAGCCGTAACCAAAGGAGTGGTTTTTAAACGCTACCCGGAAGTAACCCCCGGCAGTGTGGTGGTAGTACCGGAGAAACCGGAGAAACAACCTGGAGAATCTGGACGATGGCTGGCCATTGCCAGTGCAATTGCCTCCTTAACCGTATCAATCGCAACGATTGTAAACCTTACCAATTAGAATTGTCGGATAAAAAATCATCTTTAGGTCCTCCTCGGGGGATTTAAGGGTCAAAAAAGCTAAAATGTCTGAAGAAATAAAAAATAACGCTCCCGAAGAAGACGAAATTGATCTTCTTGCCCTGACAAAGACCATTTGGGAAAGCCGAAAATTCATCATAAAAGTGGTGGTCGTATTTGTAATTTTGGGTGTGACAGTCGCACTGTTAACACCAAAAGAATATACCGCTTCTTCCACCATGGTTCCCCAATTGGCCGGCAGTTCCAATAAAATGGGCGGTCTTTCCTCGCTGGCAGCGATGGCCGGCTTTAACCTGAATATGGACAATACAAGCAGCGATCTTTCGCCTTTTGTGTATCCGCAGATCGTACAAAGTGTTCCCTTTCAGCTGGAACTGATGAATACTACTTTTACATTTTCGGATGTAGAACAGCCGGTTTCTTTGTTTGACTATTACACCGAATACAGTAAACCCGGCTTTTTGGCCCAGGTAAAAAAATATACCATCGGCCTGCCCTTTGTGCTACTGAAAGCCATAAAAGGTGAACAAAAATCAGCATCGGTAAATCCTATGAATTCCGGCACAACGATCCGCTTAACACAGGATCAGGAGAAAGTACGCAAAATAGTAGCCGGCAATGTCAATCTGGAAACCAATGATAAGGATGGTTATATTGTGTTAAGATCCACATTTCAGGAAGCAGCACTGGCAGCACAGGTAGGGCAAAAAGCACAGGAACTTTTACAGGCTTCGATCACCGAATTTAAAATTGAAAAAGCCAAAGCTCAACTTGATTTTATCGAAGAACGTTATGCGGAGAAAAAAGCTGATTTTGAAAAAGCACAGGCGGCTTTGGCCGAATTCCGCGATCGTAATAAAAATGTAACTTCTGCCCTTGCCCGTACCCAGGAAGAGCGTCTGCAAAGCGACTACCAGCTGGCTTTTGATGTGTATTCGCAACTGGCTCAACAAATGGAACAGGCACAGATAAAGGTAAAAGAAGACACGCCTGTTTTTGCCGTAATTAAACCGGTTACCGTTCCATTGGAAGATAATAACAGCGGTGCAAAAACCTTAATGATATGGACCTTCCTCGGTGGTGTGATCGCCATCGCCTGGATCTTTGGAAAACAGTTTTTGGCAACGCTTAAGGAACGGTGGAAGGAAGAAGAATAATTTTTAATAAGTATCAGTCATCAAATCAGATTGCTTCCGGCGCTAGCGCGGATTTGCAATCCTTGCTTTAGCCCGTCATCAAGTAGAATAAAATCGGAGATTTTGATGCCAAGCCTCATTCGACATGGTAAAGGCTAAAAAAATTCAATGAGTAGGAAAAACAAGTTTCATCATCTCCCCTAGTTCCCCACGCTGGTGCGGATTTGCAATCCGTACCTCAGCCACAAGGCTGAAAAAATATTGTATTTAAACAATGAGCCGGAAATACAAATTTCATAATCCTGATGGAGTTTATTTTGTGTCATCTGCCGTGCAGGGATGGGTTGACGTATTTACGCGTAATGAGTACAAAAACATCATTATTGAGAACTTAAAATACTGCCAAAAAAACAAAGGAATGGAAATCTTTGCATGGTGTGTAATGACTAATCATATACATTTAATTACACGGGCTGAAGATGGCCACCTATTGCAAGATATTCTTCGTGATTTTAAAAAATTTACTAGCAAAGCTATAATAAAGGCAATTGAAGAAAATAGTCTGGAAAGCAGAAAAGAATGGTTATTACAACAATTTAAAATTCCGGAAGGTTATCGTTTTTGGCGAGGTGACAATAAACCGATAGAGTTCTGGAGCAATAAGGTCATTGATCAAAAAATAGACTACCTGCCTACCGCAGGCAGGCATCCATTTCAATCCCGTGGAATAAATCAAAGATCTAACGCGAAGCGTTATTCCACAGGGATAAATCCGGTTGAAGAAGGAATTGTATTCCGGGCAGAAGATTACTTGTACAGTAGTGCGGCTGATTATGCAGGAGAGCAAGGAATACTTAATGTTATAAAATAGTATTGGCCTGCAGGCACTGGCACAGATTGCAAATCTGCGCCAGCGGGGGCGATGACCAAATGTTGTGTCTGATTCGGCGGCGTTTTAGACATCTCATTTTATCAATAAAGTTCACACGCCGCCCGGCAAATTCAATCAATTGTCTTTGCGAGGCAGGCAGGCAGGCAGGAACAGCCTGTCCCGATAGTTCGGGAACCGCGGTAAACTTGTAAATCCGCCAGCTGGCGGAGAAACCAACACACAGCAATTTGAATTGAACAGAAAAAACTAAAAAGCATTAATGACAATCATAAACACAGCAATAAAAGCTGCCATCCGGGCAGGAGAAGAAATTCTTAAAATCTATAAGGATCCAACATCCGACTTCTCAATAGAGAAAAAAGCCGACAATTCACCATTGACCATTGCTGATAAAGCAAGCCATCAGGTGATTGAAGCTGCCTTGGCAGAAACCGGTATTCCTATTCTGTCTGAAGAAGGAAAAACGATCGAATACGAAGAACGTAGACATTGGAATACCTTTTGGCTCATCGATCCGCTTGACGGGACCAAAGAGTTTATTAAAAAGAATGGCGAGTTTACCGTTAACATTGCCCTGGTAAAAAACAACCAACCGGTAATGGGTGTCATCTATGTTCCGGTCAGTGAAACTTTATACTTCGGCTCGCCGGAAGACGGAGCCTGGAAACTGGAAGATGCGAATGAAAACTGCGATCTGGAACAATTAAAAGCCAAAGGACAAGAGCTCCCTGCTCCACTTAGTTCTGAAGTTTTTAAAGTGGTGGGCAGTCGTTCGCATATGAGCCAAGAAACGGAAGACTACATCAATGAACTAAAAAAAGAACATCCGCAAATCGAGATTGTATCTAAAGGTAGTTCCCTAAAGATTTGTATGGTTGCCGAAGGTTCTGCACATCAGTACCCACGCTTTGGCCCGACCATGGAATGGGACACAGCCGCCGGCCATGCCATTGCTAATGCAGCGGGGAAGCATCTCATGTTAACTGATTTAAGCGAAGAATTGAAATATAATAAAGAGAACCTGCTTAATCCATACTTTATCGTGAAGTAAGGTAGAGCTAAATGAGATTCCTTCGGTCGTTCCTCCCTGCCTACCGGCAGGCAGGCCTCGGAATGACAGAGCATTTATTAACACCCGGCGGCGCACAATCCATCTCGTTATAATAAAGTTGGTCCCCGCGCCGCCCGACCAAATAGTAGTGTTGTCATTCCGAACACAGAGAGGAATCTCCAACATCTGAGCCACCTAAGCTCAAAAATTATTAAAACAGATCATCATCATGAATAACAACAATCACATCTACACAACATTTGACAAAATCAAAGACAGAAGTGCAAAGGAAGTCTACCTAAAACAAAGAGGCAAAGTAATTTGGTTTACCGGTCTTTCCGGATCCGGGAAAACCACTTTAGCGAGTAAGCTGGAAAAACGCCTGTTTGAACTGAACTACTTTTGCCAGATACTGGATGGCGACAATGTACGTTCGGGGATTAACAAAAACCTGCGATTTACCGAAGGAGACCGTTTAGAAAACATACGACGTATAGCCGAAGTAAGTAAGCTGTTTATGAATTGCGGAATTATTCTGATCTGTTCCTTTATCAGTCCTACCGACGAGATGCGCAATATGGCCCGAGAAATTATTGGAGAAGACGATTTCCTGGAAATCTTTGTAAACACACCGTTGGAAGTTTGCGAACAGCGCGACCCTAAAGGGCTTTACAAAAAAGCTCGTGCCGGCGAGATTCCTAATTTCACAGGTATCTCCTCTCCTTTCGAACATCCTAAAAATCCGTTTATCGAAGTGGACAACACAGATCCGGACATGGACGGCAATGTACGGGAGATGTTAAAACGTATTATCCCGGAGATTCGGTGGGATCCGAGTGAGATTTTGTAGAAGAAGAAGAAGTTGTTGTCCGCTCGCTATGCTCACGTTGTCAGGTTCTCAAGTTATCAACCCGACAACGATTACAACAACAATCCGACAACAACGTCAAGCTCTTCCCGATAACAATCCAAAACTTAATACCAATGAAAAGCTATAAAGACCCGGACATTTACAACATTGCTTTCAAAACTGCAGTTAAGATATACCACAACAGCGTGGATTTACCTCATCCTGATAAGTTTGAAACAGGTAGTCAAATACGCAGATCAAGCCAATCAGTTAAAGACAATATTGTTGAAGGCTACGGAAGAAGACGATACAAAGCCGATTTTATCAAATTTCTAGTTACAAGTCACGCCTCTTGTCTTGAAGCTACATCTCAGGCAGAATTCCTTGCAGAAATCCACCCCGAATCAGTATGGGGTGATATAGCAGAAGAACTTGACAAACTGGGGGTAAAGATTTTCAATTTTTTAAGTTACGTAGAAAATAACTGGAAACCAGGCAGACCAGAATGATAACCTGAGAATAGTTGACTGCTAAATAGGTTCGCGTTGTTTCTCAATTACGACAACCCGACAACAATAACAACAACGACAACCTCTTCCCAACAACTTTAAACAATAACACCATGTCAGTACTACCTAGAAGACACTTAGCCAAAGCCATTACATGGCGGATCATAGCCTCATTAACCACTTTTGTAATCGGGTGGATTGTTACCGGAAGCCTCGATTTTGGAATGGCCATAGGTGCGGCTGATGTAGTTATTAAAATTGCCTTGTACTACCTGCATGAACGTGCCTGGTACCACTCCAACTTTGGCGTTATTAAGGATGGCAAACATATGTATAAACCGATCTTTCGTTTCAGTAAGAAAAAGAAAGTAAGGAAAGTCACCGTGCCGGTGGAGAATATGGATAAAAAGAAATAAAAAAATCAGTGCAGAGGGAATGAGACCACTTCAGTCTCCGTCAGCTGACGGATCCCTCATGAAATCTTGCACCAAATAAAGTTTTGAAAAAAGAATATCCGTATATAAAACGATCTTTATTGCACGAGTCTGCGAGGGAGGAACGACCGTGGCAGCCTTATCCCCTCTGCACAAAAAAACGTATAAAAAACAGCATAAGATCGCCACGCTCGTTAAAACAAATATGACACAACATCAAATCGATACACAACTAGAAGAACCTGATGAGGCCTTTCCCTATAAACCGCCGACACCGGAAATAAAAGAAAAATACGGTGAAATTTTCGAGTTAAAGGAAGCGCTTAAAGTACCGTTCCCAAAACTGCTGTTCGATAAAATATTAGCCTTGTTTTTCCTGCTACTGGCTGCTCCTGTATTTCTAATTCTTTTCATTGCCAACTGGATAGAAGGAGTAGTAATTCCGGAGAATAAAGGTCCCCTGTTTTTTTACTATTATGGAATGAGCCGGGGCCAAAAATTTAAAAAATGGAAGATCAGGCTGATCAAAGAAAGTTACATCGATAAAGAACTACAGGCCAAAGGCGATTGGCATGCCTATAAAAATGAATGGATTCCGGAAGCCCGGACATACCTGGGACGTTTCGTAAAAAAGTTTTACCTCGATGAACTGCCTCAATTTTACCTGATCCTGAAAGGCGATATGTCCTTTGTTGGACCACGCCCCATTGCCGTTCACCATTACGAACGTGATCTGGCACAGGGCAATGTTACACGTAAATTGGTTCGTGGAGGACTGCTGGGTTATGGACATATTCGTAAAGGAACACCGGAATTTGGCCAGCCGGTATATGAATACGAATATGTATACCGTTACCTGCATTACTCTTCTCTTCAACTACTTCTTACTGACCTTTATGTAATTTGGCGAGGTATAGTGGTGGTATTTAAAGGAGGAGGACATTAGCAGGATTAGAAGATTTGAAGATTAGAATATTAGAATAGGTAATCTGTTGATGGACCTGTTTGAAATTTACTGCCTGGTAGAACTTAGAATAGTTGGTACCGATTTCTTTTTTAAAGCTGCTGAACTTTTTAATATTTTTCTTTACCTTCAACATACTAACGAACTAATAATTTCTGATAACTAAACTAAATGAGATCCCGGGAGACCGAATTACTTATTTTCTTTCTGATCATTGATCTACTTATGCTTCAGGCTGCTATTGTATTTGTAGCCTGGGTAGACCTGAGCATTTCTGCACGTGATATTCGCTCTATAAGTACTTATTTGTTACACGGCAACCTTTCCTGGATCATCGCCTACCTGACTTTTTCAAAAAAGAACCTGTATTTGCGCGATAGTTTTGTGAACCGGGTTGTCCGGATTACCAAACGACAATTGGTATTTATGGCCGTAGCGGCTACTATTGCAGTTGTATTACTGCCTTACCACCTGGCACGCAGGTTCTTTTTGGAATATTCACTGCTTTTCTATTTCGAAAAAATAGTGCTGTATTTTATCGTTTATCGTTATCTGAAATACAAACGAAGCAAAAACATAAATACCGTTCAGGCAGCGGTGGTCGGATACAATGACACATCTTTTGCCATTCGTCAGATCATTGACAGTAATCCGGGACTCGGGTATAATTTCTCAGGATTTATAAGTTCGAAAACAACATCAGATGAAAATATTCTTGGTCACCCCGATGAACTTGAAGAATTAATCGATAAACACAAACTGAACATCCTCTTTTATACCATTTCTTTTTTTAATGGCGATGATGCAGAGCGCAAAGGGAAACGCGTTTTAAAAGTCTGCAACAGCAAAGGAGTACGACTGCGTTTTATACCCAAAAACCAGCAATGGTTCCGGAACCGGATGAACATGGAATCCTTTGGCAACCTGGTGGTGATTGACCCACAGGAAATACCACTCGACAATGTCAGTTCACGGATTCAAAAACGACTTTTCGATATTCTTTTTTCATTGGCAGTTACTGTGTTTCTTCTTTCGTGGCTGATTCCGGTATTAGCTATCCTGATTGGTTTGGATTCCAAAGGCCCGGTATTTTTTGTACAAAGACGTACGGGTATCGACATTAAAACTTTTAACTGCCTGAAGTTCCGCAGTATGAAAGTGAACAGCAATGCGGATACCCAACAAGCAACACCCGAAGACAAACGTATAACAAAACTGGGGCGCTTTCTCCGCCAGTCTAATATCGACGAACTCCCACAGTTTCTTAATGTACTGGCAGGTAGCATGTCGGTTGTAGGGCCGCGTCCGCATATGTTAAAACATACCGAAGAGTATTCGAAGCTGATCGATCAGTACCTGATCCGGCATTACGTAAAACCGGGAATTACCGGGTGGGCACAAATAAAAGGTTACCGTGGCGAAACCAAACACCTCAGCGCTATGGAAAAGCGGGTAAAAGCTGATATGGAATATATTGAAAACTGGAAATTTAGTTGGGACTTGAGCATTATCTGGCTAACTATTTTTAGTAGGCATTCGTGGAAAAATGCGGGATGACAGCTTTATCGGAGCCCCAAATTATTATGCTTAAAATGGATTAGTTGAGAACCAATCTAAGGGATGAATAAAAGCCTTATTCAAAAGTTATATCTAAATATACGAAGAAACACCGGAATTTGGACAGCTGGTTTATGAATATGTGAATCCTTACCTGCACTATAGTGCTTTAAAACAACTGTTTTCTAATTTGTATGTGATCTGGCGCAGGATTATGATTGTATTGAAAAATGTAGGAAGTTAAGAGGATTGTGAAAAATCAGGAAACATCTTAAAATATGAGGACACTTCGACTACAATTAATTAGTATCATGAAATATTAATTAGAAATATAACTCTGTACATATTAAACGTTACGGTATTAATCTGTTAATATCAATTTTATATAGTATATCTAGCAGTTTTATGTATTAATCTACCAACAAGTTTTTATCATTTTTGAAGTACAAATTAATCTAAAATTATTTTGAGTCTTAGGCAAAAAACCTTATATGGTCTTACCTGGAGTTTTATCGATCAAATAGCAAATTTGGGGATAACCTTTATCGTGGGAATTACTTTGGCAAGAATACTTTCGCCACGCGAATTTGGATTGATCGGTATGATAACCATATTTATTGCTGTTTCGTACACCTTCGTGAATGGTGGTTTCACACAAGCACTTATTCGAAAAAAAAACTGTACCGATACAGATTACTCCACTGTTTTTTATTTCAATCTACTCATTAGCATAGTATTTTTCATCCTGCTATATATATTCTCACCGGCGATTAGTTCCTTTTTTAAAGAACCCGAGTTAATGTTGATTTTACAGGTCCTGGGATCCTTACTTATGATTGACGCTCTTGGTCTAATTCAACGGACAATTCTGATAAAAAATATCAATTTTAAGTTACAGGCAAAAATTTCATTAATATCATCTCTATGTTCCGGCGTTATTGCAATTGTAATGGCATACAAAGGTTTTGGAATATGGAGTCTTGTTGCACAGCGCATAAGTAGGCAATTAATTAAAACATTGCTTTTATGGACTTGGAACCGTTGGATCCCAGCCTTGCAATTCAGTAAAGAATCTTTTAAAGAATTATTCGGTTTTGGAAGCAAACTATTAGTAAGTGGGCTTATCGATACGATCTACCAACAGATATATTTACTGGTAATTGGCAAGTTCTTCTCTGCTCAGGAATTGGGCTATTACACACGTGCCGATCAGTTTAAAAATCTTCCATCGCAGAATCTGAATGGAATTATCAACCAGGTTACCTATCCTGTTTTATCGAGTATTCAGGACGACATTCCACGTCTCAGAAATAGTTATAAAAAATTGATACGTAGTACGATGTTTATCACATTTGTGCTGATGCTGGGAATGGCAGCAATAGCCGAGCCGATGATCATCACACTGATTGGTGAAAAATGGCGGTCTTCTATTTTATTGCTTCAAATGCTTAGTTGTGTTGGAATGTTTTACCCGTTACAAGCCCTAAATCTGAATATGTTGAAGGTTCAGGGCCGGTCCGACCTTTTTCTAAAATTGGAGATCATAAAAAAACTACTTGCTATTCCCACGATAATTGTTGGAATTTTTTGGGGAATAAAAATCATGATAGTCGGAATGTTTGTAAATACGCTGATCGCCTATTACCTGAATAGTTATTGGAGCGGACGAATGATCGGTTACTCGATATTGGAGCAACTCAGAGACATTATTCCTTCTTTCCTGTTAGCAATGGCGATGGCGATAACTGTTTATTATATTGGAACATTTGTTAGATTAAGACCGATATGGACATTAATTATCCAAATTTTAACAGGAGCAACATTTACAATAATTATAAGCGAAATTATAAAAATGAGAGACTATCTTTTTTTAAAAGAAATAGCTTTGGAAAAACTCTCAACTTACAGAATTAAAAAAAATGAAAAAATCTGATAACCCAATTTTTGTTACCCAACCCGACCTGCCAGAAATACAGGAATTCATACCATATCTTGAACAGATTTGGGACAATAAAATTTTAACTAATAACGGCCCGTTTCACAGGCAATTGGAAAAAGAGCTGGCTAACTTTTTAAATGTCCCCTACATTTCTTTATTTACCAATGGTACTCTAGCACTGGTAACCGCATTGCAGGTTTTAAGAATTACTGGAGAAGTGATCACTACACCTTACAGTTTTGTAGCGACAACACATAGTTTATGGTGGAATAACATTAAACCGGTGTTTGTGGATATTGAACCGAAATTCTGCAATCTCGATCCCGAAAAAATAGAAGCTGCAATTACCCCAAAAACCACAGCGATTTTACCTGTTCATGTATATGGTAACCCCTGCGAGGTTGAACGCATTCAAGAAATTGCTGACATTTACGGTCTCAAAGTTATTTACGATGCTGCACATGCATTTGGAGTAAGATATAAAAGACAGAGCATTCTTAACTATGGCGATCTTTCAATACTCAGTTTTCATGCCACCAAAGTATTTAATACCATGGAAGGTGGAGCCATTATCTGCCACGATGCTGCAACCAAACAACGGATTGATTACCTGAAAAACTTCGGTTTTGCAGGGGAAACCACTGTCATGGCTCCAGGAATAAACTCAAAAATGAACGAAATGCAGGCTGCTCTGGGATTGTTGCAATTAAAGCATTTCGAAAAAAACATTCTGAAACGTGAAATAATTTTAAAGAAGTACAGAGAAGCGCTTAGTGTTATTAAAGGAATATCATACCTAGAAGAGAAAGTGAATATTAAGTACAACTACTCATATTGCCCCATTTTCGTGGATGAAAAGGAATTGGGTATCACTCGGGATCAACTCTATGAAAAATTAAAAGAAAATAACATTTTTGGGCGTAGATATTTTTATCCGTTGATCAGTGAATTTCCAATGTACAAAGGACTGGATTCTTCACAAGCCGCAAATTTATCGGAAGCCCATAAAATAGCCAATTCAGTAATTTGTTTACCCATTTATCCCTCGATGGATCTAGATATAATCGAGCAAATATCTCACATCATAAATAAAAAATAATGGAATATATATATATTCTTGGAAATCCCAGATCTGGTACTTCTTTGTTTCGCATCATGCTCAATCAGCATTCCAAGATTGTCTCACCTCCTGAATGTGGATTTGCACAATGGTGGTTTGAAAAATATAGTGATTGGACACCTAAAGACAATGAAAGTTATAGGCTGAATTCTTTTATAGACGATTTATTTACAAGCAAAAAAATTGAGACATGGAATCTTGATAGAACAAAAGTATTAAAACTCATTAAAACTGAAGCGCCTAAAAATTATGGGGAATTAGTTAGTTGTGTTTATATTGCTTTCGATCCATATCCAAATAGAATCAAAGCAATTGCCGATAAGAATAACTATTACATACACCATATTGACAAACTTCGATCAATTTGGCCAGATTCAAAATTTATACATATCGTAAGAGACGGCAGAGATGTAGCGTGTTCTTATCTTGAAGTTAATAATTTGAAAACAGACTCACCCTATAAACCTCAACTTCCATTATCCATGGATAAAATTGCCGTCGAATGGATGGAAAATAATAAAAAAATAGAACAGCTAAATGAAGAGATTCCAGATAGATATCTACTAGTTAAATACGAGGACTTGTTAACGACTACAAAAGAAATTCTTTTAAAAATCTGTAATTTCTTAGATCTGGAATTTGAACACAGTATGTTGGATTACCATAAAACAAATTTAAAAAACAACCATGAACCTATAGAAACATTGGATTGGAAAAGAAAAACATTGGAAAAACCTGATATAACAAAAGTTAACCGTTACAAAAAAGACTTATCTGAAAACCAAGTTGATTTATTCAACAGAACCGCAAAAAGATATTTGTTACATTATGGATATAAAATCTGAAAACAATCCTTTAGTTAGTGTGCGATTAATGACATTCAATCATGCGCAGTTCATAAAAAGTGCAATGGATGGAATAATGTTCCAACGAACTAATTTCAATATTGAAGTTGTAGTTGGGGATGATTTCTCAAAAGATAATACTCTCGAAATCATCAGAACTTATTCAAATTCAGATAAAATATCTATAAATATCCTTGAAAGAAAAATTGGAGATGATTATTGGCAAAATCGCCAAAAGCATGGTCGTCTTTATAATTTTTATAACATTCTACAAAATTGTTCTGGCAAGTACATTGCGTTTTTGGATGGCGATGACTATTGGACCGATCCATATAAACTGCAGAAACAGGTGGATTCAATGGAGGCCAATGAAGATTATGGTCTATCATATACAAATGCCACTGTATTCGACCAGGAAAAAGGCTCTATCAAAGGAACTTTCAATTTTTTAAATAACGCTGCTCCTTCTTCTGGCAATTTTTTTCCAACTATAGTACTAAAAAATTATATACAAACACTTTCTGTCTTAGTTAAAAAAGAATATGTACAATTAGCCTTAAAAACTATTGGTAGTAGATGGTATGAATTCAAAATGGGAGATTATCCTCTTTGGATTGAAGTTAGTAGAATTACAAAAATAAAATATATCAATGAAATTACGGCTGTTTACAGGAAGTTACCTAATTCTGTATCTTTTCATTCGAACATTGAAAAAAGATATAATTTTCTTAAATATGTTTTCGATATTCAATTTTACTTTTGTGAAAAATATCGTTTAGGAGACATTTGTGAGAAATTACAAATTAGTTATGCCAGATATTTATGTTTGAAAGCATTTGACTTAAATGCAGGAGTGGTTGATAAATCTGTGATAAAATCATTTAAACCGTTGACGATTAGAGATAAATTTATAAAGTTTTCATTAAATCATAAATGGGCATACAATACGATAAAAGTTTTCTTTCAAACAATCTCAAAAATTAAAAATATTTAATATTGTTTTCGTATGACATTAATTTTGAAAATGAAAATTGTATTTAATAAATTAATATATTTTATATTTCGGAATCCCAAATATTATGTATTTACTGTATGTAACCGACATGCCATAATTAATAAAAGAGCAATAATAAATTATAAAAATAGAAAAGCAATTATTTTAGGAGAAAAGGTATATATCGGAGCATTCTCCATTATTATTGCCATTAATGATTCAAACAAAAATTCGTTCAAAAATTCGACTTTAACGATTGGATCAAATACTTATATTGGAGAAGGTAATAATATACGGGCAGCAGGTGGAACAATTAAAATTGGAGCAAATTGTCTAATTTCACAAAATATTACAATTGTTGCTTCAAATCATGAAACAAATAAAAACGATTTAATCCGCAACCAACCATGGTCACAAGAAAATAATACAATCACAATTGGTGATGACGTTTGGATTGGAGCAAACTCCGTAATTCTTCCCGGTGTAACCATTTCAAATGGGGCAGTAATTGGGGCAGGAAGTATCGTGACAAAAGATGTACCTAAATTTGCAATAGTTGCTGGAAATCCAGCTAGACTTTTAAAATACAGAGAATAAAGCTAATAAATGAATATCGTACTTTCTACTGATAATAATTTTGTTCAACATTGTGCAGCAACATTGGTTTCTTTGCTTGAAAACAACAAGGGATTGATAAATATTTATATACTTTCTGAGGGTCTTACTGATTCCAACAATAGAATTCTGGAAGAAATTGTTTTGGCCCGAGGAGGTAACTTCAAATACATTCAAGTTGATTCTGACCTAATACAAAGTTTACCAATGCCATATTTAAAATCAACATCTCATATTAGTTTAGCAACATATTACCGTTTAGTTATTCCTTTTCTCTTACCTTCTTCAATTAACAAAGTCATTTATTTGGATTGTGATATTATAATAAGAAAATCAATTAAGGAATTGTGGGAAGTGGATATAGAAACATTTGCAGTAGCCGCCGTGTATCAGATTACACAAAGAACGATTAAAGATGCAATTAGATTAGGTTATGACCCTTCTTATGGATATTTTAATGCAGGTGTATTATTAATTAATTTATCTTATTGGCGTCAGCATAATATAACCAAAAAACTACTTAGTTATTTAACAACTAATCAAAATCGAATTATTTTCCATGATCAGGATGCATTAAATGCAGTTTTACATGATAAAAGTTTTAAAATTAGCTGTAAGTGGAATATGTTAACTATATTTTTCATAAAAAGAACTCTAATTATTAATGATGAATTTGAAGGAAAAATTATAAATGATTATTTAGACTACAAAAAGTCTTTCCCGAAGGAAGCTCTAGATCCAACAATAATTCACTTTGTTGCAAAACCAAAACCATGGGATCCATATTGCACTCACCCATTCAGAATTGAATATTACAACTATTTAGTTCAAACTCCTTGGTATACTTTTAAAGAACCAAAAACCTTTTACTCCTCTGTTTATAGATTTCTTAAGAGAGTTAAAAATAAAATTATTAATCCTGATAATTCTTATTTTTCCAGTTAGGGTGTAAATCCTTTGTAATTATTTTCCTCGTTAAATTGGAATATAAGTTTCACAATACATCTAAAACATGCAATATTTTTTTAAGATCATTAATTACGCCTTTTCTGTTCGTAGCATTCATTACATTCTAAATTCAGTAAAATTTTTTAAAGTCAAAATCCTACGAAAATGTCATCCAAAGGTCTATGGTTTAATTAACCTGAATGTCGATGGACAATTGTTGTGTGGTACATCAATCAGAATTAACAGCAGTTCTAAGTTCAATATAATTGGTGGTGATACCAGAACAAATATTCTTATTGGGAAAGAAGCAAAAATGGTAATTGGAAATAACGTTGGGATTTCTAATTCTACATTCGTGTGTCGCAATCAGATTATATTAGAGGATAATGTCTTAATTGGAGGAAATTGTAAATTTTACGATACCGACTTTCACTCTTTAGAGTTCGATAACAGGATGAAACCATTTCTAAATGGCAAACCTGACACAACTATTAAGTCTGCGCCAATAATAGTCAAGAATGGGGCTTGGATTGGCGGGCATTGTATTATTTTGAAAGGAGTTATAATTGGTGAATGTTCCATCATTGGAGCTGGAAGTGTTGTCAGTAAGAATATCCCTGCCAATGAGGTATGGGCAGGTAACCCAGCAAAATTCGTTCGCAAAACTACACACAATACTTTGTAGAGCCAATGAAAACAAAAATAACTATTGTGACAGTTAGCTTTAATTGTAAAAACGATATTGAGCCAACTATTCTGTCAGTAATCAATCAAAGCTACCTTGAAATAGAATACATCATTATCGATGGAGGCTCCACCGATGGCACATTAGAGATTATTAATAAATACAGGGATAAAGTCGACATTCTAATTTCAGAACCGGATGAAGGCATTTTCGACGCCATGAACAAGGGCCTCAAATATGCTTCTGGGGTATGGGTAAACTTTATGAATGCCGGTGACACATTTTATGACTTAGTAACTGTAGACAAAGTATTCGAAAACAAAGCATATCATGGCATAGGAGTTGTTTATGGAAGTAAAATCACCAATGGAAGAACTATTCACCCTGAAAAGTTGTCTTCATTAAAATACGGAGGTATAATGGCCTGCCACCAGTCTATTTTTTATAATCGCGAGGTATGTGATGAAGAACTGTACTATAAAACAAAGCACAAACATTACGGGGATATTGAACTTACTCGTCGGCTTTATTTAAAAGGATTTACTTTCATTGAAGTGCCAATCACAATTGCCAATTTTAAATATGGGGGATTTTCTTCCGTTGTTTCAACATCTGCAAGAAAGGCGAAATTTGATTACCTCTATCAAAACCTTGGAATTAAGGGCATCTGCTACGGGCTGCTTGGAAAATTAAAATATTTAATTTATAAGTTTTGAAAACATACGAACAAGTTTTCCTTTAACAAAAGTTTATGAGAATAACATATAGCAAGCAAATAATCCGCAACTATATTACTGATATAGGAATTTCTTTTGTTTTGATCGGAGTTCCCCTAAGCATGTACCTCAATTACTATTTTCCTGTAATAGTGTGGTCTCCTGTCATCATGGCTTCATCAGTCGTTCTCATCATATCTTACAAAAACCTCTTTAACCTTAGGCTTCCATTGTCTAGTCGAATTGGCTCGGCGATTGCATTATTTCAGCTTTTAATGATTATTTACGGGGTGTTTTCTGATAATATGAATTCCAGCTATTTAAGTTTTCATTTGTACATAATTGCTCTCTTTATCGCACTGTCAACCAATCCCCCCCGATCGTCATACCAAAGTACAAAAACCTGGATTTATATTATTTCATCCATTGCAACTTCATTAGGAGCATACACTTTAATTAAAGGTCTAATAAGTGAAAACACAATCTTCTCATACCGGGAGAATGATGAAAACTCAATAATCGATCTTTTGACAATGAGTTATGGATTTCTTATCAATTTCATTGCGTCTTTATTTATGCTTGGAAAGAATAAAACAATCAACATTCTTGCACTATTATTTATTGCAACCGATATTTATTTAATGTTATTCCTAGGAAAGCGCACATCTATTCTCATCGCCTTTCTTTCCTTTATCCTTTTTATTTATATCCAGCCGAATTTTAAATTGGATATCCTTCGTGTATTTTTCTATTCGTGCATATTGATTATTCTATTCATTATTATTTATACAACAAACAATCAAATTAAAGAGCAAGTAGATAGTGTTTTTTTAAATATTTATTTAGGCATAGGTGTTATTTTTGGGAATGTAGAAACGGACCTCTATGGTTCAGCAATATCAAGGGTTAACTTAAGAAATTCGGCTTACGAAATGATAAACTCTGATTTTAACCTTTTTAATCTTCTTTTCGGAAAAGGATATATGACAATTGAGCTGGACAATCCGCTTTTGCAATCTTATGTAGATATGGGCATAATTGGTTTTATATTGTTTTTCGTTCTAATTGTATTGTATCCTATTTGGATTTTCATAAAATCATTTAAGCTAGATAATAGTAGTATCATTTATTTTTACATATTTACAATTTACAATACGCTTAGCGCATACCATTCTGGGATTCCTTATGCATACATAAAATATACACCTATATTGTTACTTGCCTTTATTGTTCGCAGTAATAAATACCTCAATATCCAATGAATTTTGAAAGTATTGATTGATTGTTTTACCACAGAATCTAAATGAAAAAGGTAGCATTTCTTCAACCACATATTCCACATTATCGAGAGGAATTTTTTACTAAAATTAGTAGTCATTCTAAAACGGACATCATATGTTATGACCTGAAGGCATCTAAAAAACGATATTTTGATGCAGCAAAGTTGGAGGTCATATCAATAAAAAACTGGCAACTTGGTCCTGCTCTTTTCTATGACCCATTTTCTTTATTCCGCAAGGAATACAAAACACTAGTTTTAATGTTGCACTTTGGTCATCTAGGAACCTGGTTCTTGTTATTTACAAAATTTATCCATCGAAAAAGAATTATTTTATGGGGGCAAGGCATTTCGGTTAAGCGATATCTAAAAGAAGAAATTCAACCTGACTTCTTGCTACGATGGATGCTTTCGTTGGCCGACGGTGCATGGACTTACACGGAAAAAGAAGCGGAGCAATGGCAAGTAATTTTTCCTAGAAAGCCAATTATTGCTTTGAACAACACGATATCGTGTGTTGAACAGATACTAAATTTCAAACATTCAGAAACCAAAGAAAAGCTTAAGGAGCGCTATGGCATAATGCAAAAAACCTGCTTTATCTTTTGTGCCAGGTTTACAAACAACTATCGACGTATTGACTTAATGCTAGCGATGATTAATAAGTTAGATCCTCAAGAATATGGTTTTATCATTATTGGTGATGGTCCGGCGAAACCGGATTTTAACTTATTCGAAAATGTTTACGATTTCGGCTCGACATACAATCAAAGTTTGAAAGACGACTTATTTACGATTGCTGACTTATATCTGCAGCCCGGATGGGTAGGCTTATCGGTTGTAGAAGCTTTAGCCTATGGCAAACCGGTGTTAACCTTTAAACGTTCGCCTGAAGTTTTACAATGCGTAGAGTACTCTTATTTGACACATGGCTATAATGCTATACTGTTCAATGACTTACCAGATGCCTTGAAACAAATAGAGAATCTCACAATTGAACAGAGAGGGCAAATGAGTAAAAATGCCCGTAACTATGTTCAGGCAAATCTCATGATGGATCATATGGTCAGTCAGGCACTAAAAACATTATAAGTATGATTTTAATTACTGGGCCGCTCCCTGAGCCTATCAACGGTTGCTCATATGCCAACGAAGTTCTTTGTCAAAACCTAGTAAAAAAAGGAACAGCATACCAAACTATCAATACTAGTACGCCTGTTGTTTCGTCGAAACAAGGAACTAACTTCTCATTAAAAAAAGCACTGGGATTTTTAAAAACCTATTCCTACGCGTTTAAAGTATTTGGGGCTAAAGCTGTATACCTAACCCCAGGCCAAACCTTTTTTGGCGTAGCCAAATATGCGCCATTTATCCTGTTATGCATCCTGTTTCATAAACCCTATGTGATTCATGTGCACGGAAATTATTTGGGGACGGAATATCAACAACTAAAAGGAGCTAAATCTAAATTTTTTCGTTTACTGGTTTCTCATGCTTCTGCCGGGATTGTCCTATCGGAAAGCCTCCGCAAGAACTTCGCCGGCTTGCTACCAGATAAGAAGATTTTCGTTGTCGAAAATTTTGTGGACGAAGAACTCCTGACTTCATATGAAGAACAAAAGAAGCCTAAGGATCAACTTCGCATTCTCTATTTAAGCAACCTGATGGAAGAAAAAGGCATCCTTGATTTATTGGATGCGCTACTCCTACTCCAGAAAAAAGGCGTAGCCTTTTGTGTACAGTTAGCCGGAAAAATTGAGAGCAATATTTACACGGAGGTACAAATGAAATTAACGGCCTTGGGAGAAAAAGTAGAATACCTCGGGTTGGTTAAAAACGAGTCAAAACTACAAGCCTTTCAACGAGCCAACGTGTTTGTCCTGCCAACCTGGTACCAAATGGAAGGACAACCCATTTCTATTTTGGAAGCGATGGGTTCTGGGAATATAATTGTTACTACCGCCCATGCTGGTATCCCGGATATCGTATCAATCGAAAATGGTTATTTTGTGGAAGCAAAGAATCCGAAATCAATTGCGAGAGCACTGCAAACAATTTCAGAAGATATAGCCGGAGAAGTAAAGCAATTCTCTGTGAAAAATGCGACTTACGTCAAATCACGTTTTACAGAACAACGTTTCAGCAGCAAGATTATGGATATCATGGAGAATGTAAGCCAAATGAACAAATAAGCATTTATGCCAACAAGATTAGAGACATTCAACCCAAATACCTTCGACAAAGGAACGGGAGCAGTCAAGAAAACGCTTTGGTTTTTTTTACATGCCTTACTCATTGAATCCTCCTGGATGCCCATAGTGAGTATTAAAGTTTTCCTACTACGCCGATTTGGTGCCAAGGTGGGTAAAGGGCTGGTAATAAAACCCTCAGTGAGGATTAAATTTCCGTGGAAACTGGAAATAGGTGACCATGTGTGGTTAGGCGAAGGATGTTGGATTGACAATTTGGATCATGTAAAGATCGGCAGTAATGTTTGTATTTCTCAGGGAGCTATGCTACTCACCGGCAATCATGATTATTCAGTTTCCTCCTTCGATTACCGAAACGCTCCAATTGAGTTGGAAGATGGTGTATGGATGGGTGCCCAATCAGTAGTTTGCCCGGGCGTACACTGTAAGAGTCATTCCATTTTAACGGTAGGCTCGGTGGCAACGAAAGATTTGGAGCCCTATTCCATCAATCAAGGAAACCCTGCCAAAGCAATTAGAAAAAGATTTATAGAAGTGTAGTATACAGAGTAATAATTGCCAATAACAACATAAAAATTGAAAAGATTCGATGAATACTAAAATCAATAACCTATCAATTGATAAAAACAAAATGTTGCCAACATTTGTAATAATTGGGGCCCAAAAATCGGCATCTACTTTTATGCAAGAATGTTTATCTGATCATTCTGACATTTTTCTGCCACACGGTGAAACGCCTTTTTTTGAGTCTCCAGACTATGAAAACGCTGACATTAAAGAGCTTTCTAAATTATTTAACGGAAGAACAGAAAAATGTCTCGGAATAAAAAGACCAAATTATATTGGGAAGCCGGAAGTTCCTGCAAGAATTCAAAAACACCTTCCAAACTCAAAATTGATTGCTGTTTTGCGAAACCCAGTTGATAGAGCCATCTCCGCATATTTTCACAATGTAAATTATGGTTTTATACCTCCGATTGATGTTGAAATAGGAATACGAAAAATAATTTCAAAAACCTCCTTTGTATCTGACAATAAAAGATCCTCAGAAATCATTGAATTCGGTTACTATTACAAGTATTTAAAAGAATACAATTACTTTATCAAAAACAATAACCTTTTAATATTTTTACATGAAGATATTATTTCTTCACCACTCGATTCTATTCAAATAGCTTATAAATATCTAGACGTAAATCCTAATTATATTCCAAAGTCTTTGGATGACCGTCCTATGAAAGTTTTATACAATATACATAGGCTCAAATGGGTGGTTAAACGAAATAGATTATTATACATGTATAATGCCGACAAAACCAGATTATCAAAAAAGCAGTTAAAATTTACAGACAAAGTACTTGCATACAGCATAACAAAATTTGATGAAAAGATTTTATCACTTTTCTTCCCAAATCAAAAACCTCAAATAAGTCAGGAATTGAAAAATATTTTATATGATCTATACCTTCCTGATATAAAAAAATTAGAAAAACTTATCGACAGAGATCTGTCTATATGGAAGCCTAAAGATTATTAATTAGAATTTCCATGTCCTTCTTCAGATCCTTTCCCTATTAAATTCGATAAGATTAATACTTTAATCGGTTTTACTAACATTGTCTTTGCGTGCTAAGATTCCTGGTACGATTTTACATCAATGTCAAAATCTTTGAGTTAGAACGTTAATTCTACAATAACAGAGAAGAGATTATAATACATATTAAATAGGAATACTCCAATTGATCAAGCATCAAGTAGCGGGTATCGAATTTCAAGTATTCAAATCCATGTATATCTACTGGAAAAACATAAAATTCCTTTCAAAAAAAGAAATCAATTTTGAACAGGATATTCTTTCGGCACAGTTAATTACCGTACCTGCTGCACCATCTATGGTGGAAAGCAAAAACAATCCCTGGTATTACGAAGCCCTTGAGAATGCCACTTACAGTGTTATGGATAGTGGTTTGTTTTCCCTGCTTTGCAAACTGCACGGTATAAATGCACAAAAATACTCGGGCTATCGTTTAATTCAGGATATGCTGGCCTACCTCAAACAACAACCACTAAAATTGTTTGTGGTAAGTCCACGCCCTACCGAGAGTGAAAAGATAAAACAACTCCTACTTTCGGAAACGGCTTGCAAGGAAAAAGACCTGACTTTTTACAATGCCCCCATGTATCCTGCTCATGCTAATGTGGAAGATCCAGAATTGGCTGAGCAGATTAATACATTTCAACCCGATCTTGTTATGTTATGTATAGCTGGAGGCAAACAGGAAATTATGGGGCACTTCCTGCAACAAAAGATCATTCAAAAATCAACTATCATTTGCACTGGGGCGGCCATTTCTTTTTTTACAGGCACTCAGGCAAAGATCCCGTCGATGGTGGATAAACTTTACTTGGGCTGGCTGGCAAGGATAATTGCCGATCCAAAGACCTTTCTCCCACGTTATCTCAATGCCTTTAAATATGTATTTTGGTTCTGGAAATTTAGATCTTCGTTGAGAACGGAAGAAGAATAGACTAAGCTGGGAGTCGGAAGAATGAAGAGTATCAATTAGCGAACACCGATTGCAGATTTTGAAGAATGGCTGAGATCCACATGTCATAAATCATTTGGATACTATATGTTAGATAATGTACATTGATAATTGTATTTCAAGGAGTTAAAATCACCCCCCCTTTTAGGCCTGTCTTGATTGAACTTAAGCACACCAAGAGACTACTGTAAAACAACAAACATCATTGCGATACAAACAACAAACTTTACTGATCGGGGGCAAGTGTGCACTACCTTATTCGCTTCGCTCCTTTCCTCGACATAAATTCCGGGGCTACAGATATTAAATTCCTCTAGGATAATAAGAAAAAAATAAAAGACCCACGTTGCGTTGTTTCATGATTTAATTATTGGGAATTGGATATTGATCATTTAAAATTTTGGCATTAGATAAAATGTTCCCCTATAGGGACCAAGGGTGAGAAGACTATATTTGCATAAAAAACCACATCAAAGAATTTTGATGTGGTTTTTTATTGAGGAATCTTAGCTACTATTTCCCCTGATAAATTACTTTAAAAGTTTCACGACGCAATTCCGATTGCAAACTTATTAGATATATTCCGGGTTTTACTCTATTACCACTGTAATCAATGGCATCCCAGTTTATATTGTTATGACCTTCTAAGAATTGTGTATCTATTATTTTTATCATCCGTCCTTGATCATCATAAATGAATATTACTACAGATTCTTGGTCTTCCGTTTCAAATTCTATATTCAAGTTGCTCACAAACGGATTTGGATACACCTTAATACTTTCTTCACTATATCCTACACGTTTATCGGTTTCATATTTAGAAGAAATTGATACTAGTTGAGTTTGAAATTCGATAGATTTGGGAATTATGGTATCCACAACATAGGTGCAATACATCGAATAATTGTAATTCGCAACATCAGATACACCAAAATCAGCAGAAAGACCAGATGACCATGTCTCAGTACTCGCTGCCCGACCCGGTGACCCTACTTCATACCGAATGGTAACACTGTTCTCAAAAATAAATGCCAGCCATACAGTTTCTCCGGACCCTACAGAAACAGAATCTGTCAATGAAACCGTCTGCCAACCCTGAGTAGCATTTACCCGAGTCGAAGCAGTAACCCCTAATATAGTCCCTGGATAACCTGATGCATCAGAATAAACTCCCAGCAATACATTGCCAGTACCACCATGATGATAAATACTAATACTCCCTATCTTGCCATTCTCTGTAAAAGTAACCGGTATCGCACGTCGTGCACTTACCGGTGTTGTCGCCGCATAAATATCCGTTTGTCCTAAATCAACTCCTGATGGACCCGGAACAACCGTAGTATCCACAACATAGGTGCAATACATCGAATAATTGTAATTCGCAACATCAGATACACCAAAATCAGCAGAAAGACCAGATGACCATGTCTCAGTACTCGCTGCCCGACCCGGTGACCCTACTTCATACCGAATGGTAACACTGTTCTCAAAAATAAATGCCAGCCATACAGTTTCTCCGGACCCTACAGAAACAGAATCTGTCAATGAAACCGTCTGCCAACCCTGAGTAGCATTTACCCGAGTCGAAGCAGTAACCCCTAATATAGTCCCTGGATAACCTGATGCATCAGAATAAACTCCCAGCAATACATTGCCAGTACCACCATGATGATAAATACTAATACTCCCTATCTTGCCATTCTCTGTAAAAGTAACCGGTATCGCACGTCGTGCACTTACCGGTGTTGTCGCCGCATAAATATCCGTTTGTCCTAAATCAACTCCTGATGGCTTAGATAGCCGCACAAACACCGAAGCCCCCACAGTAAAAGACACGGCAGCCACTTCAAGCCCGTTTCCCGGGTCAATAAAGGTGATTTCTACATTGTCGTATTCTTTGCCTTCGCTGGTATCCCAGAGTTTAAAGCTTATGGTATTGCCGGGTTCGTAACCATTACCAAGGTAAGCCCCGGAGGTATCCTGGTCGGCTTTGGAGGCATTAATAAAACCAAGGGTGCTGTCAATTAATGGTTCGGTGAGCATAAATACACCGGCACAAATGTCGCCGTCGAACACCGCAATTTCATCTCCGGTTTGCATATCCATGCCTTCAATGATACTCTCCACAATGTAGATATTCATGTGGTCGTAACCGTTGCCCTCAAATGCCGGGGTAAAGTGGCTCTGGGCACCAACACCGGTAGCTAATAGAATTGTAATAAGTAGTAAGTAAATTTTTTTCATATTGGTTTGTTTTTTGTTTTTTTCGTTTTAAAACTGGTTCGCAAATTGGTTCTCTCTGAATACCCCGCCCCTAAAGGGAGCAGAGACAATCAATTCGCTCCCTTTAGAGCAAGGGGTAAACGAACTGATATTCACAACAACAATTAGCTTTTCACGTATTAATTTAGTTAATCATTTTTTCTTTTGTTTCTTTCTTAAATAATCTTGCATTTATGCGTCATGCTGTCCGTCAATTGACGGATTCAACATCTTGTTTCTTTGTCTTTACACAGACCCTGAATCCTCCTGATAGCTATCGGGACAGGATGACAGTCTTTAGTTATTCTCCTGTTAAGGGCTAAAGCCCGTTTATCGTTTCCACTTCTTCACCCGGGGATGAATCCCCGGGTTAGTCATATTCTTTTTCTATCATGGTCCTTCTGCTCTTCTTCCTTTCACCGTCTTAAAGTCCCCTTTAGGGGATTTAGGGGTGAAAACGATGCATATTCAGAATCTCCCCAGATCCTGAAACACCTGCCTGACGGCAGTCAGGAGTTCAGGATGATGTTCACGTTATCTGCGTTCCATCTTTTTCTTTATTTTGTTAGCACCACTTTGTTAATTACTGTTTTATCGTTTTCACTAAAACGTATATAATACACACCCGGTTTAACTTTTTGCCCGCCGGCATTTTCGCCGTTCCAGTTCCACCTATGTACTCCGGCGTTTAATTGTTCGTTTGTGGCCAGGTAAGCTATCGTTTGCCCCAGCTGGTTAATAACAAGCAATTCCACCTTTGCTTCCACTAAGATATTGACTTCTACGGTCAATTCCTCATTAAACGGATTCGGATATAGCTTCATTCCGCCCTCAATGAGTAAATTATCAGCTCCTGTAGTGTTGTATTTTGCACAACTTAACAGCGCTGATTCATGTTTTGTAAATACCGGTGATCCGCTAATCAGATCCGGGTAAAGTACCTGCTCCTCATTCGTGTTCTGTTTCCATAAACGTAATTCATAGTTGTGTCCCTCTGAATAACCAGGCATTCCCGCATTATCAGCTGCCGAAACAGGAATGGACACAAGTCCTTTCAGGATATCCTCTTGTTGCAGTACCACAGCACCTACACAGGAGCTTCCGTCGTATACTGCTAATTCATCACCTTGTTCCAGACTTCCCGGCAGATCAACAACATTAATGTTCATATGATCCACGCCGTTTCCGCTGTATACCCTGGAATAATAAACCGGTTCAATCCGCTCTTGTTTTCGAATGGAGGACTTGGTGTAATCGGCATAGATCCATAGGGTATCGTTTGTATTTACCTTTATTTTGTAGCCTTTGCCGGGAGAAAAGTTCCCGATAAAATTGGTCCAGCCACCATAAATCCCCATGTCTTCGATGGATTGCCCGGCCTCGTCCTGCACCTTTAACAGACTTCCACGATCAACCAGTTGCTGAATGATTTCCATGGCATCCACATTCATCTCCTGCGGATACCCCATTATATTCCAGCCTTCGTACAGGTAGATGGGGTACGGATAGGTAACGGGTACACCACATACGCGCAGACTGTCGTACCAGTTCATATTGATTTTAAAGCCATCGAAAGGACGAAGCAACTTCATTTCGGAATCGTTCCAGTCACCAAAAACACCTTGATCTTCAAAAGCATTACCCCATTCATCCTGAATTTTTATCAGGGATCCGTGATCGATAAGTGACTGAAAATTGTAGCCCACTCTTGCCGAATCGAGCTGCACAGGAACCGAGAACAGGTTCCACCCCGCCTGAAACTGGAGTGAGGTGCAGATTTCTTCCACCGGTATTTTGTACCTGGTAACTCCTCCGTTGTACATGCCTATCCATACATTTCCCTGGCTGTCGGCATACACTGCATAAATAAATCCGTCTTCCAGCGCTGCCAGGCCACTGTTCACATCGTAAACCCTTACCGAATCGCCATCGTACATCACCAGTTCCTTATCTCCGCCAAACCAGATATTACCGTAAATATCTTCCGAAATATCTTGACAGAGTTCAAGCGCTCCATCCGTTGTATCATAAAATTCCCATGTTTCACCATTATATTTTGTGGTAAGCCCCATTGATGTATACCAGGTATTCCCTTTTGAATCGTAAAATATCTCTGTAACATAAGTTCCGGTAGCCGGAAAAGGCAATTCAACTTCCTCCCAGTTGACACCGTCAAAATTGTACACTTTTCCTTCGCCATCGTAAGAAGCGACCCAGATAGTACCGTTTACATCTTCTCCGATACTTGTAATATTACCGCTAAAACCGACGTCCTCTTTCATATAGTAAGTCCAGTTCGCCCCGTCGAAAAATGCTACTCCGACACCTTCGTACGAGCCAAACCACATATTCCCCTGCGTGTCCTTATAAATACATTCCTCAAAAAGTGCGGGTTGCGGATAGTAAGTAAAATTCATTCCATCATATTTTGTTATCACCGAATCGCCAGTACCGGCAAACCAAACATTTCCTTCATTATCACTTTCAATGGCCCAGCTATAGTTTTCATTCAGACCGTTTTCGTCCGTAAAATTCTCCCACACTTCTCCGTTATACCGATCGGCCCCCTTAAATCCGGAAGACCAGATAGCTCCATTCTTATCTTCGGTAATGGATAGAGATACATCTGAGATCATTCCGTCACATGAATTGTACGTTGTCCAGTCGGGAGCATCCTCATAATCACCATCAACATTCATAATCGTGGTGAAAACATCATCCGCAGCATTGTCATCACCATTCAGAATGCTGGCTTCAAAAGCATAAGTTCTGCGGTAATCCGTATGATAAAAATCGGCTGTGTTCGTAAAGGTATAATCCAATGTATCGCCCGGTAGTAAAGTTAGCTCCAGTGTATCGATGGAAATAACCACCGAATCGACCAGGTAAGCCAGAATAGGATTATCAAAGGCATAAATTCCGTCGTTATAGATTCGAATGGTAACAGATTCGTTCTCCGTTAAACCGCAATACAGAAAACTACGGAATTCGTTACGAACCGGACTGATCAATCCTGCGATCCCAATATTATTATAAATCTCAGTTATTCCACTTTGCGATCTCGGATTCACCCGGTAAGTTCCGTATTGGTAATCCACGATTCCGTAAACCCGGTAACTTTTCCCTATTTCCATTTCGGGCCGGATCAGATAATGACCGATCAATGTTGTATCTCCTTCCTGAGAAATAACAATGTACTCCTGATAGATAGTGGTATCGATCACGGTTACATTTTCCAGTGCTACAAAAACGCATTCGTAGTCTTCACCTACATCCGCAACATCGATATTCACCGGCGAAACATCGAAGTATTCATCGGTATAATCAAACCATTGCGTATTCAATAATTCCGTTCTTCCGCTGTACTCCAGTACCTCTGCTACAATTTCAATATTATCCCCCTGTACGATGTGTTCCACAAGGGTAGTATCATAAACGAATATTCCATTTCTTTCTCCGGTGGTATCCTGCAAATAGAAACCATATGAATTAACGGCTATAATACGGCCCTTTGTTTTAACCGTCTGGCCTTCTAAAGGAGAAATCTCTCCTTCACCCTGAATTTCTTCAATTGAGTAGAGCGGAAAGGTATCGGCGCTGCATAAAAAGCAAGCTCCAAAACAAACCGGATCCAATGTAACCGACGAATCGGGCATAGTAAAAAAACGATCGCTGTTTTCGTCGGTACAGCTTCCGGCTATATTTTCCCATTCGTCTCCATTCTTAAACCGGTAAGCGATGGTTGTTCCGCCAACTACTTTTATGCTTGCGGTATAAACCGAACTTTCGCCACTCATGGGAACGGGATCTACCCACGACATCCACGAATTCCAGTCACCTGCAACGGCAACAGTCGAATCCACTACCTCATTTTGCATATCTACAAGAAAAGTCAGCTCGTATAGCGGAATAATACCTGCCTGAGCACGGGGATTGACAACAAATCGGTTATAGAGGTAATCCACTATTCCGTATACCTTATAAGTCTGTCCGATTTCCATTTCCGGTTCCATTAAATAGTGCCCGATAATGGTTGTATCTCCCTGTGGTGAAACAACAACGTACTCCTGATAATCATTTGTATCAATCACGGTTACCTCATCCAGTTTCACAAATACACATTCATAATCTTCACCTATTTCTGCAACGTCCACAGAGGACAGGGATACATAAAAGGCTTCATCTGTATAATCAAACCATTGGGTATTTAACAATTCTGTGCGTCCGTTGTATTCCATTACCTCGGCGATGAGCTCGATATTATCTCCCTGGTTAAGCTGGGCTGCCAGCACCGGATCGTATATAAATATTCCGGTCCGGATACCCGTTGTATCCTGCAGATAGAAACCGTATTCATTGATGCCTGTTATACGCCCTTTTGTTCGTATGGTGCTGCCTTCGAGCGGTGAAGTATCGCCCTCTCCCTGGATTTCACGGATCGTATATTGCAAAATACTGTCGGCAGGACATGAAGTACAGCCGCCAAAACAAACCACATCCAAAGTTAGCGTTGAGTCCTGCATGGTTACATAACGGTCTCCGTTTTCATCAGTACAGGCTGAAGGTACACTTTCCCATACCGTATCGTTTAGGAATTTATAACTGATTGATTCTCCTTCTGCCAGCTTTATGGTAGCTGAATAAATGTCTCCGTCAGCTGTCATTTCTTCCGGATCAACCCACGACATCCAGGAGTTCCAGTCGCCACCAACCAAGACCCCTCCTGCTCCAATGCTCTCATTTTGCATATTTACCCTGAAAGTAAGATCATACAAGGGAATGATTCCTGCCTGTGCCCGAGGATTCACGCCGTACCTTCCGTACTGATAATCTACAATTCCGTAAACAATATAACTTCTACCGACCTCCATTACCGGCTGCATAAGGTAATTATCGATAATAATGGTATCGTTCGATTCGGAAACTGCCACATATTCCTTGTAGGCGTTTTCTGATACCACTGTGACATAATCAAGGGAAACAAAAACCCCCTCGTAATCCTCACCGATTTCAGAAACATCGATTTTGGTAAGCGAAACATAAAACAACTCATCGGTATAATCGAACCATTGCGGATTGGTCAGTTCTGTTCTTCCGTTGTACTCAACGGCCATGGCAATAATCTCAATATTCTCCCCTTGATTCAGCTGAAGCGCCAATTCCGGGGCGTAAACGAATATTCCGGTTCTGGCTCCCGTGGTATCCTGCATAAAAAATCCGTACTGATTGATTGCAATTATGCGACCTTTTGTTCTCACCACTTGAGAATCTAACGGAGTAACATCACCTTCGCCCTGGATTTCGCGTATAGTGTACTGAGGAATTGAAAAGTCTCCGCAGTCTACACACCCTTCGAAGCAAACCACATCAAGAATTAAAGCATCACCGGAATGAGAAACATAAAGTTCTCGATTATTAAATTCGTCAACGGTGCAGTTCGCCGGTGGTATTTCGTAATATTCTCCGTTTATAAACTTATACTCAAAGGTCTGTCCGGCTTCCAGCAATAATGATGCAGAATAAACCGCTGCCGAATCCAACTGCATTTCAATCCTTTCTGACCAGTTGGAAAAACTGCCGTTTAAATGAATACCATTCTCTGATACATATTCGTTTTGCATATTCACCCGAAAAACAACCCATACTGAATCAACTACAGTTCCACAGTCGTTTATCAGCGAATATCCATTTTTCTGAGTCTGCTCGGCAGAGGTATTAAAGCTTACTCCGTTTGCCAGCAAACAAGTTATGGCGGCACAACTGTTCGCATCAAAATAATTGTTGGCAAAATTGGCTGAATTCAAATTTTCTATATTGCAAAGTTCTGTAGGTATCTCCCCATCCAGGTTATTCCAGTCGAGATTGATCTCCCACAAGTCGTTACAGAATCCCAGTTCGGCAGGAACATTCCCGGTTAGCATGTTACCGTTTAAACTCAGGATATTTAATCCGGAGAGTTCTCCTAATGAGCTTGGTATTTGTCCGGTTAACTGGTTGCCCCATAAAAAGATAAATCGAAGGTTTGAAAGGCTTCCCAGGTCTTCCGGAATCGATCCGGTCATACCGTTTCCTCCCATATCCAGAACTTCCAGAGCACTTAATTCTAAAATAGAATCGGGAATACTATCACTAAGATTATTACTATTCAGCCAGAGTTCGGTAACATTGCTGTCCTGCATGGTAACTCCATACCAACTGGCAACGGGGCCGGTCAACCAGTTTTCGTTGTTGGTCCAGTTATCACCGTCTGTTGCATTATACAAATCAACCAGCGCCAGCGAATCCTGTTCTGAACATGCCGTTAATGCACTCCCGGTTTCCTCGAACGAATAAGCCAAAGTGGCACAGTTAAAACTTATGGTGTAAAAACCGGCCGGAACGGAGATATTCAGACCGTTGCGAATCGCAATTCCATCCGGGAATCTGCTGCCCCCCCAGTTCACATCCCAGGCCTCGTTTTGCCGAAATTTTACTTCTGTAGTGCCATTAAAACTATAGTTGACTGTCCATTCTGTTGAATCATATCGGTTCTGTATCAACCGCACATCATATCCTTCGTTTCCCCAGTTATTAAATTCGCCAACCATACCGATATTTTCACAATAGGCTGTTGAATCATAAATACAGGAGGACAAGTCATAGTCATTATTTTGTGTCTGGTAAATATCCGGAAAATTCACTCCATTATTATACAGGCAGTTAAAGGCTTCGCAAGAAGTTTCATCAAACCAGTTGTAACTAAAATCAGCTTCTATTAAGGGCAGATTACATAAATCCGGAGATATTACTCCGCTAATATCGTTATAAGCGACATAGAGGTAGCGGAGTGAATCGAGGTTCGCCAGGCCCCCAGGTAATGAACCGCTTAGCTGATTTCCTGCCAGATTTAACAGGTACAGATTTGATAAATATTCAATGGATGATGGAATACTGTCTGTTAAAGAATTCCAGCTCATATGCAAATTTACCAACAACAATAGGTCACCGATATCTTGAGGAATTGAACCGCTTAACTGATTACCGGCTAAATCAAGAGATGCTAAATTAATGAGTTGGGTCAACGATTCGGGAATTGATCCTTCAAAGTAATTCCACCCCAGATTAAGGTCAATTAAACTCACTAAAAGGCCTAAGCTTTCCGGAATGAAACCGCTTAACTCGTTGTCAAATAAATTTATGATTTGAAGATTATAAAGATCCCCAAAACTTTCAGGAATAGAACCGCTTAACTGATTCCCTTGCAAATACAAATCAGTAAGCATGGATAAGCCACTTAGCTCCGTGGGAATTTCACCGCCAAGCTGGTTATCATCAAGAGCAAGTAAAAGAAGGTTGGATAAATCGCCTAACGATGTCGGAATTTCACCACTTAACTGGTTTCCGCTCCCCAGAAACAAAAACTCCAGTTTGCTTAACAATCCCAGCGATTCGGGAATTGACCCACTTAACTGATTGACTCCCAGATCTAAATTAAACAAATTACCTAAACTACCTAATTCTGAAGGAATGGAGCCTGTAAGTGAGTTTCCCCATAAAACAAGAGATTGGAGTTCACTAAGTTGTCCCAGACCGGCAGGAAGTGAATCTGTCAGGTTATTGTTGTCCAGACTAATTTCGGTCACTCTCCCTTCGCCATTTACATATACTCCATACCAAGTATCCACCGGCCCTGTCAGCCAGTTTTCATTATTATTCCAATAATCACCGTTGGTGGCCTCATACAGTTCCAGCAATGCCAGCGAGTCCGTCTCATTTACGTCAACAATTGCATAAGCACTCTTTAGTTGCATGCCTGCATCTCTTTCAGTCTCAAGTTTCGCACGGTATTCAGTTTTTCTGGATTCGCTTAACGCTTTCGACCGTACAAGCGCCTGTTCTCGAGTGGACATAATATTATTTTGCGCCGATATTACCGGCACAATTAATAAAATACATAGAATGAACAAGTACAGTTTTTTCATTTGAGTTGATTTTTTGGGTATTGTTATTAGTGAGTTCGAAGTAAGTGGACAGAAACAATCTTTTGTTCACAAGCCTAATTGGGTCGAATGTGTCTATCCGGGCAAATAATAGTTACATTTAATTGGTTAAGTATCCGATTTCAAATTGGTTGACTTTATAAAATTACAAAAATATTTATCGAATCAAATTTTTGAACCAGTTAAACTTATCTTCGAATTCACTCGTTTTTAACAATATCTCTTATTTTCTCATTTTACCTCATTTTAATAAATTTTAAAACTCTTATTTTCATACAATTACAACAATACCTCTTCAATTTTAATTAATCAATAATTTATTATTAATAAGTAAGTACAACCTTATTTTTATAAATAATTCCATTTATGTCTGTTACGATATGATAAACACCCGGAGCCACTTCTCCTCCCTTACCATTTTTAGCATTCCATTTTAGCTGATGGATCCCTCGATTAAGGTTCGCATCATCCAGTAGTTGGGTAATGCGCTGCCCGGTTTGGGTTACAACAAACACTTTTGTTCGACAATCTTCCGGCAACTTAATTTCAACTGTAAGCTCATTTTTAAATGGATTTGGGAAACAGCTTACCTTGGCCGGTTCTTGTTTTGCCATGTTACCAATAGCTGTCAGCACTGAGTTTTCGAGGCTCAACACAACCGATTCATGTTTGGTAAATACTTCCGCCCCCTGAACATATGTTGTTTCAAGTTCCAGTTCTTTATCAGAATCTGCTTTCCAAATGCGCACTTTATATCCATCACCTTCTGTAAATCCGGGCATTCCGGAATCATCACTTGCTGAAGCAGCTATTGAAACAAAACCATTTCGAAGTATTTCTTCAGAAAGTACTACAGCACCAACACAATTTACACCATCGTATATGGCCAGTTCATCACCGGCAGTTAACAAATCTTCATTTAGGCCAACCAGGTTGAAGTTCATATGGTCTACACCATTGCCAGAAATACCTGTTTTAAAGTGTTGTGTCGGTACAGAAACTGAAACTTTTGCCAAAGATTTTGGATAACTTTCCAGTATCCAAAGAGTATCCGGTGCACTTACCTTAATTTTGTAACCTTCGCCGGGTTGGAAGTTTCCTATTAGGTTTTGCCAACCTCCAAAAATGCCCCAGTTTTCGATAGAGTTTCCGGCCTCGTCCTGAACTTTTATAAGTATTCCTTCATCGATTAGTGACTGCACAATGTCTATGCCATTGGTATTTTGCAATTGGGGGTAACCAATAATATTCCAACCGTTTGCCAAAGGAATTGCAAAAGGATAGTCAACTGCATTTCCATTTAAGTGAACCTGATCCTCATTCAGCAATCTCACTTTATAACCTTCTGTAGGACTTATATTTCCAATATTATTCGTCCAGCCTCCAAACTCACCTAAATCTTCTAGCGATCGACCAGCTTCATCCTGAATTTTAATCAGTGACCCATTATTTATATTCGTCTGGAAAACATCTAACAAATCATTAGGACTATTATAATTCGGAGCAGAAAAAATGTTCCATCCGGCTTCAAGTGAAACGTTCATGTTCACATTTCCTGGTACTCCGGATATATAATCAGAACGAGGTCCTTCATTCCCCGATGCATCGTAAACAGATATAGCAAAATAATAGGTCGAATCATTTAATAAACCGGAAAGATTATAAGTTGAGTCAGTGCCCACTATTATTGGTGATTCTGTACCATAAACTGTGTGAACACCATTAAAGGGAGCAACGGTATCAGTGTCATAATAAATAACATATCCTGCAATGTCTTCCTCACTATTCCCAAACCAGTTTAGAACAACCTCTCCATCTCCTGTAATTATATCCTTTATTACTGGTCTGGCCGGTGCAATCGTGTCATAATAGACTACTTCTGAATTTGAACTTGCAGAACCAATAACACTGGTAACATTTATTTCTCCAATACCGGCAAGATGACTGGATCTTATCTGAAAATTAATTTCACCGTCTAAAGAAGCAATTTGAATGCCTTCGAATGAAGTATCCAGATCGGACGTTAAAACTGTCCCATGTGACAAGCCAACAGTAAATAAGGTTCCATCCTCTATAACGGTTGAATCATTATTCAATATTGAACTACTAGAGATTGTAGCTACGGAAATACTATCCGCGTAAATACTATCCGGATTGGAATATAAACTAAAATCACCATAAGGCATTGATGGAGCAAGCGTAAATAAACCCAGTTGTTGAATTGGAGCTGTTACCGAATGGTCAATAGTATCAACAACACCCCCAACATACACCCATTTTTTATTTGCCTTATCTTCATAATACATGCCTAACGCGTTTTCATCAATATCTCCTAATTCTGTTGGATCATATTTAATATTTAGGATAGCCGTGTCAAGCAATTCTGTTCCATAGGGTTCAAACTGATAAAAACCACCTATACCATATTGCATTCCGTAAATTTCCTCTGCCATCATACGGTTCTGTTCCGCAATTTCTTTTACTCTTGTTGAAACACTGGCTGATTTTAAATCTGAAGCTTCTCCGTACCACGACCAGGATGTAACAGAAACTGAATCAATATCCTGAGGAACTGCTTCTGGCGGAAGATCAATATAAGAGCCATTTTCACTTATTGCATATTGTACTTGAGCACTTTTTTCTCTTGAAAATAATCCTCTAAAATCCCCCATTAATAATCTCACCCATTTAGGTACCTCATTTATTATATCTCTCATTACAGTTTCATAACTTAAAGGAACAGTGGGAATAACATTATCAAACTTTTGATTAACGAAATGTTCTCCCCATGCCCATTTCCCTCGTTCTACTATCATTGATTTTCCTTCTTCAAACGATATTCCTGCTCCAACATTAGCATACAAAACAGCTGCAGATGCCTCAAATCCTACATTAAAAGAAATGCTTTTACTCAAATCACTTCTTTTAATCTCATAACTCACTGAAGCGTTTCCATCCGCCGTTGTTTGGATGTCATTTATTAGATTAAATACTTTTGCAAGAATATTTTGAAAAGTGTTGGAATTCACTTTAATACTCATTCCTGAAATAGGTGCATCAGTGACATTACGGATTTCATCCGTTAGACCTGCAATAGCTTCCATTACCTGATCGCCTGATATTCGATACTCTATTTCCTGCTCCCACTGATTTAATAGATTTCTACTTAATATGGCAATTCGGTATTCTTTGATCTTGGTTAAATCATTATAATCTAAAACGGCGGTAAATTGCAATCCTAGACGTCCATCCATACCTATGGAAAGGCCCAGACCTCCATCATAAAAATTACCAGTTGATTCTTCTTTTGTGGATAATTTAAGCCCTGCGCTGGCATTAATGTTTATTTCCCCAGACAACCTAAGGGAGCTTTCGAACTGATTCTCCAAATGATTAAATTTCCCCATAATTCCTGCATTTGCACTTGCTCCTACATTCGCAGATACGCCAAGTCCTACAGTTTTAGCGACTTCAACTCCTGCAGAAGCAGATGCTTCGGCATATGGACCTATCTCTATTCCCCATGTATCCGATACATTTGCCTCTAATAAAGTAGCATCATTAGAAAATACAGATTCGCATAATGTTAACAAGCGGATTAATGTGTTATCTAGTTTCTTATAACTTCCATCGGCTACCAAAATGTATTTGGCTATAGCTTGATAGTCATTTTCTGATACATAAGGGAATACATATTCATCTTCCTTAATTCCGGTAATATCAACACCCAAACCAGCTTCTGCTCCAACGCCTGCAGAAACTACTCCAAGTTCAGTTTTAACTCCAGGAGAACGCACTTTAAATCCGATTTCACCAGTAGAGCGGCCTTGTCGACTAATGTTTACCTCGAGAGGAAGTAATGAGTTGGCTTCATCAACTGTTAGCGTGGTGATTCCGCCTTGTTCTAGTTTTACACTAGCCTCAATAAACATAAATGCACCTCCCAATTTTAAAAAGTTACTTCCTCCATAATATCGAGAGTATTTTTTCGATTCTATTTCTGTTATAAAGTTTAATGGTGAATCAATATTTATATTATTGACTGAACTAATTGAAAATGTTTCTTGATCACCAACCTCTCCACTCCCTATCCGGTGACTGGGAATAGCAATATCAATAAATCCATTCTTATCTGAATAAATCAACTGATAATAATTTGTTCCTACCACTTCAACGGGAACAAGGGAAAGCGGATTACCATTATAGTTATTTATGACCTGATAATAGCGATGTAAAGTTCCTCCCTGCACGACAGTAGAAACATCAGGATTGGGATCAGGCATTAAATCCTGAACGGTATACTCTATCGGAACAGGAGTCAGCTGTATATCCACAGTTTTTTCAGGATTAGACTCAGGGACATGAATACCCGAAATAGTTACAGGTTCATATGAACCAGACATTACCATAAGTTCGTAACCATAACCATAAGCAACTTTTAATTCATAATATCCTTCAGCATCGGATGGTGAAGATTCATAATTTAAAGCTTTTACAATAACCCCATCAATGGGTAAACCAGTTGCACTGTTTGTAATTTTCCCTCTTATAAAAGCTTCATCGGATTTTACATTAAGTTCTAACTTTTCGGTTAAAACGGGATAAGTTGTTACACCATCGGGAGCTAATAAGCCGGAATTCGATAAATAAATATTACCGGTTCCCGAATTAATTGCCGAAAACTGAATGTTAAACATTTCCTGCGGATAGCCGGTACTTATACCAGTTGTTGTATTTAAACGTGTAATTCCAACCACAGCCCTTCCGTTTGCATTATCGATGTCCTTTAAAAACACTGTATTGGTTTGACCGTCCTCACTTAGAAAGATGGCCTCGCTAATGGAATTAATATTTACAAGGGCAGGATCGAAGTTTATATCGAAAGAAACACCAAAAAGATCATTTACATTGGATACCTGAACCGATGTTTGAAAATTCTCTCCCGGGAATACGATAATCTCATCGGGATCAAATGATACGGTTGAATGATCTTCATCAATGTTTACGTTTACCATAAAGTTGTCTGTATTTACAACATATTGAGAAACACCATCCGGTAAAATAAGACCGGTATTGTTCAAAATAATTTCGGAGCTTCCAAAATTATTGGTCTTTAGAGTCAAAGTAAGTAATCGGTTTGAGGAAGTTGAAGTTACACCACTTACAGGACTGGTTAAACGTGTTATAGCTAAATTACACTTACCGGTTGCATTGTTTATATTCTTTAAAAATGTGGTTTGAGCAGTTCCGTTCTCATTTAAAAATTCACCTTCCGTTGCACTTAATATGGTAACAACCGAAGGATCGTAACTTAATTCCGTTGTAAACGTCATTAAATCCTCCACCGGACCAACCATTATATCAACGGTAATCACTTCATCCGGATCAGCATAATACTCCGTTTTATCAAAATACACGTCGGCATATTCATTTGGCATTACAACATTAACGGTTGAGTGACTTGTAGCAACCGGAATTGTTGTTACTCCATCAGGCTCGACTAAACCAGTGTTTGAGAGAATAAGATTACTGGTACCTGTACTTTTTGACTTAAAGTGCAGTGTTAGTACCGACTTATTCACAGTTGAAGAAACACCACTGGCCGGGCTGGTTAAGCGCGTTATGGCTAGCACACACTTCCCTCCTTCATTATCTATGGTTTTTAAGAAGGTAGTTTGGTCGCTTCCTCCATTATTTAAGAAAGAGCCTTCTGTTACACCGGTTAACTCAACAACTTCAGGATTAAACATTAAATCAGTTGTAAATGTCATCACATTCTGAACCGGTGCCAGCATAATATCAACGGTAAAGGTTTCCAGAGGTCCGGCATTGTATGTAATTGGATCTAAATAAACCGAAACACTTTCTACAGCATTTCCTTCACTTCCATTTATTCCATTGCCAAAATTCTCTCCGTAAACAAGATTACTTACTATCAAACATCCAATAAGTAGAATCGTACTCCGTCTGAATAGATTTATATATTTTATATATGAATTCATACCTTAGTATTTTAATCTGAACTAACTAACGATCGATTATTTTGGTAATACCACCATCTTCCGACTCAATTGATATTCTCCATCGGTCAGATTTAAATAATAGATTCCACCTGGTAATCTTCCGCCTTTTGCATCATATCGGCTATATTCATAATTGTAGACTCCAGGATCAAGCGTTCCCTGAAAGATTACATCCAATTCCTGACCGGCCAGGTTATAAACCGCCAATTTTACTTTTTTAGCTTCTCCTGTCGGAATTCTGAATTGAATTTTTGTTTGTTCTGAAAATGGATTCGGATAATTTTGTCCCAACGCAAATACTCCTGGTTCATCAATAGAACCAATATCAGTCAAATTCAATTGGAAGTCTGTTGTGTTAAGACCTAATTTCGTAGTTCCATCCATAGCCATTAGTCCGGCATTTGAGAACTTAAAGGATAATGGCAGTTTTATAGTTTTTGATTTGAACTTTAATTCACATACGGTTCCGGAACCATCCAATCCGTTTACAGTATTATCTAAGCTTGCCAGTCCAATCGTGACCTGTCCTTTATCCTGATCAATCTGACTTAAAAAGATATTCTCTCCTTTACCTTCAATATCATTGTATTGAATAACTGCAAGTAATTCAAACATTTCCCGATCGTAGTTCACCTGGAATGCCAAACCGATTGCTTCTTTTATTTCATCTGCAGTTACAAATACAGAGAATTCGTTATTGCTTCTAAAATCTGTTGGTTCTGCCTTTATTTTCAGGTTAGTTAAATGTTCCGACTTTAGATTATTCAAGGCGTAGAATGGATGCGTATAACTCGATTTCAGATTCGACTGGCCAAAATACGTTGCGAAAATGGCTAAGTCAAAACCATCTACCATACCCGAAGAGTTAAGGTCACATGGCTCATTCCAATTATCCAGCTCAGGTGTAGAGCCAAAAGCTACAGCAAACTGTGCCAGATCAAAACCATTTACACTACCGTCAACATTAAAGTCTGCCGGGAGAATAACAAATGTTATTTCTTCTAAGGAGTAAGGATCGTAACTAACATTGGCAGAACTCGTATTATCCTGATAATCATAAATCATATCGTTTATCTCTGTCGGATCAGATGTTCCCCACCAGTTATTAGTAGCATCCAACCAAATTGTTGACGCATTCTGATAAACATAAGTCTTTAATCCATAGCCGTTATTACCCATAATGTTACAATTATTGATAATAGCATTTGGCCCTGGATTACTTGTAGAGTATGCATGCAAGTAAATACCATCTCCGCTATTACCGGAAACAGTACAAAAAGTTATTTCCGGTGATATATTTGAGGTATGTGAATAAACCTCAATCCCCTGGTTCAGATGCCATGAAATATCCATATTCATCACCTTTGGTGAAGAAGCATAGATATAAATCCCTTTAGAACAGCTCTCGACCTTTCCTCCACTAAACGTTGCTGCAGGCTCTCCATTGCTGTATATACCCGTTCCTTTCTGGTATTGCAAACCGGTATTCGTTATCAATATATCTGAGATTACCGGACTCGCATTCTGCGTATAAATACCATATTCACTAAACTGGGTAACTTCAAGCCCATTTACCGTTGCGACATAATCCGGAACATCAGTATCGGCAAAAGTCAAACCACGGGTTACATAACTTATTTTGACATTGCTTACTGTGGACTGACGTCCATCATCACTGGCACCATTAAAAACAATACCCTTCCAGTCTCCTGCCTGTGGATAATCCGAATTCGAGGTAAAAACTACAGGGGAAGCCTCGGTACCGCTTACCGTTAACTTTCCATCGTCTACAACGAATGAATATTTACCATCATTATCAACTTTTACCTGTGTACCGGCACTTATGCTTAGCGTGTTATTATTATTAACCATTACATTTCCTACCAATACAGCTGCAGAATTCCACACCTCGTCATTTTCTACCGGACCAAGCTTGTAATTTCCTGAATACGAATTTCCACCCTCAGCATCTAGAAAGGGAACAAAATCAACATAAGAAGCAGATGTATTTTCGTGATAATCATAAATCATATCGTTTATCTCTGTCGGATCAGATGTTCCCCACCAGTTATTAGTAGCATCCAACCAAATTGTTGACGCATTCTGATAAACATAAGTCTTTAATCCATAGCCGTTATTACCCATAATGTTACAATTATTGATAATAGCATTTGGCCCTGGATTACTTGTAGAGTATGCATGCAAGTAAATACCATCTCCGCTATTACCGGAAACAGTACAAAAAGTTATTTCCGGTGATATATTTGAGGTATGTGAATAAACCTCAATCCCCTGGTTCAGATGCCATGAAATATCCATATTCATCACCTTTGGTGAAGAAGCATAGATATAAATCCCTTTAGAACAGCTCTCGACCTTTCCTCCACTAAACGTTGCTGCAGGCTCTCCATTGCTGTATATACCCGTTCCTTTCTGGTATTGCAAACCGGTATTCGTTATCAATATATCTGAGATTACCGGACTCGCATTCTGCGTATAAATACCATATTCACTAAACTGGGTAACTTCAAGCCCATTTACCGTTGCGACATAATTTGGAACATTTACATCTGCAAAGGTCATTCCACGAATTACATAACTGATCTTTACATGATTAACTATCGACTGACGTCCTTCATCACTCGCATCATTAAATATAATCCCTTTCCAGTCTCCTGCCTGCGGATAACCTGAATTCGAGGTAAAAACGACCGGGGAAGCCTCGGTGCCGTTGATTTCCAACTCTCCATCAACAGAAAGTTGAAATCCTGCATCAACTTTTATTTGCACCCCTGCCTCAATAACCAAGCGTGCCGTATCGTGCACCAAAACATTGGTGGTAATAATATACGGTGAGTTAGCTGCTGTCCAGGTTGTGTTATTTGTAATATCACCGGATACATTTGTTGCAACAACCTGCGTAATTACAGATGTAGTTACAAATAAAATGAGTAGAATTCTTTTCATATTTTGATGATTTAGTTTTTGTACAATTGTGTGTTTATCTAATTATTACTTTTCTCTGGAGGTTCACATCTCCTTCCGTAAGTTTTAAAAAGTAGATTCCTCCGGATAACCGCTTTCCATTCTGGTCTTTTCTCTGTATTGTAAATTCATAAACTCCAGGATCCAACCAGCCTTCTTTTATTACTGAAAGCTTTTTCCCTGTTATATCATATAAGGCCAGATTTATACTTTCTCCGTTTCCTCTTGGTATACTCAGGATAATTTTTGATTCTTCAGTAAATGGATTGGGATAATTTTGTGAAAGAGCGATAACATCCAGATCTGTTAATTCATCGATGGAAGTTACATTTATACTCAAATCGTTCGTTTGTAGTTCCAATTCGGTTTTTCCATCCATGGCAATCAAGCCAGCATCTGAGAAGTTAAAATCTAGTGGCAATTTTATGTCCTTTGTTTTAAATTTTAGTTCGCAAACTGTACCAGAACCATTTAAACCATTAACGGTATTATCAAGGCTTGCCAAACCAATTACGACGTTACCCTTATCCTGATCAATTTGACTTAAAAAAATGCTCTCGCCATTACTTTCAATCTCATTGTATTGAACAACTTCTAAAAGCTCAAACATTTGATTATTGTAGTTAACATTAAAAGCTAAGCCAATCGCCTCTTGAATATCTTCGGCCGTTACAAAAACGGAAAACTCATTTTCACTTTTTAATGTTTCCAGGTCAGCTTCCAAAGTAAGTTTTGCAATATTCTCCGATTTTAAATTGGATAAGATATAATAGGGATGTGTATAAGTAGATTTTAAAGTACTTTGCCCGAAATAAGTAGCGAAAATTGCCAAGTCAAATCCATCCACCTGTCCAGATGTGTTTAGATCACAGGCTTCGTTCCAATTCATATTTTCTGATGTGGAACCAAAAGCAACGGCAAATTGAGCAAGATCATAACCATTTACATTACCATCGACATTAAAATCGGCTGGTAGAGGTTCAAAATTTGGTTCCTCAAGTAAATAAGGATCATATTCGACCAAGCCCTTAGAAGAATTATCTACCTGATCATATATACGCTCTTCAATTATAGTTGGATCAGTATAATTCCAATAATTATTAGTAGCATTAATGGTTTGGGTACTATTATTAAATATATCATAAGTGGAATTTGTGTTGATTGATGATTGTGTAATCTGAAGCGAACTCCCACCATTATTAATATACAAACCTGTAGCTTCATTACCTTGTAGTCTTAAATTTGTGAGTATAGAATTTCCACTTCCATTAAAAGTTATGCCATCACCTGAGTTATTGTTGGATGTTAAATTCTGAAAATTTGAAATAATAGAGCTAGCCATATGTATGCCATTTCCTCCATTTGTAGACACTTGACAATTTTTTATCGTTGCATTAATATTTCCGGTATATTTTTGAAGATAAACTCCATAATAAGCATTGTCATGTATTTTAAGGTTCTCAAGATTGACATGCATTGTGGAATTTATTGTACTATAATCATCATAATAAAAACGTGCAGCAGAATAATTGCCTGTAGAAATGTCTTGACCACAACTGTATAGCGCTCCTCCTGTTATATTAATAACCGGATTCCCATCATAACTGTTGTAATTACAATAAATACCCTCCTTCTGAATATCATGAATCGTAAAATCTTTCAAATTAACCTGACTGCGGTTCTGAATAATAACACCCCTGGTACACTCCGAAATCTCAAAATTTCGTAATTCATAGCTATTCATTATCTCCAGACCTCCTATCAATTTACTTAAATGCCAGTACGAAGCCTGGTAGTAGTTCGGGTAAACCGAAGCTACCGGATTCAGAAAAACGCTACCCAATGCATAATCAGTCGATGAACGAAATACTATCGGACTACCCTCCGCTCCCTCTGCATCTAACTGACCATTTACTTGAAAATTAAAATTTCCGGCAAACTCAATGACAGTGCCGGGAGCAATAGCCAAGACATCACTCGTCTGTGAATTATAATCTCCGACAATACTATAAATACTGCCTGCCTCAAATTCTTGACTCCCCATAAATTTCCCTTGTAACATATGTGTTGTCAGTGTACCCCCATCACTCGTCTGATAAGGAGCAAAACTTACATCACCATAAAGCATGTTATTAATTGCTAAACCATCTGTCGTTCCCCACCAGTTCTTTGTAGCATTGACACTGGGAACATTGTATGAGTAAATCGCATAGGAAGCGCTATTGGTAAAAGAACATCCTGTTATCGTTGCATTAATATTTCCGGTATATTTTTGAAGATAAACTCCATAATAAGCATTGTCATGTATTTTAAGGTTCTCAAGATTGACATGCATTGTGGAATTTATTGTACTATAATCATCATAATAAAAACGTGCAGCAGAATAATTGCCTGTAGAAATGTCTTGACCACAACTGTATAGCGCTCCTCCTGTTATATTAATAACCGGATTCCCATCATAACTGTTGTAATTACAATAAATACCCTCCTTCTGAATATCATGAATCGTAAAATCTTTCAAATTAACCTGACTGCGGTTCTGAATAATAACACCCCTGGTACACTCCGAAATCTCAAAATTTCGTAATTCATAGCTATTCATTATCTCCAGACCTCCTATCAATTTACTTAAATGCCAGTACGAAGCCTGGTAGTAGTTCGGGTAAACCGAAGTTATGGGATTTAACTTAACACTGCCCAAAGGATAACTTGTAGATGAACGGAAAACTATAGGATTAGCCTCGGTTCCCTCTGCATCTAACTGACCATTTACCTGAAATATAAAATCATCTGAAAATTCAAGAACAACTCCTGCCTCAATATTAACTTTTGCATTAAAAGTAACATCACCAGTTATTGAATAGGGACTTTCGGCAACAGTTAATGAAACAATGGTATCATTTACACCACTTAAATCTGTTGCGAAACATTGAAGTGACAGGGTAACTCCAAATACAACTACTGAAAACTTACGAAATAACGAGTTTAAAATTGAAGAATAACGTTTCATCACATTGTACGCTTTAGGTTTATACATTTAATGTGTGGTTATCCGAAACGCCTCATCCCTAAGTATGAACCGTTCGTGAATGTATGTAACACTTCCACTATTCAGTTATGAACATGTAATTGTTTGGCTTAGAAAATTTAGATTGATGATTATTTGTTTGCTTGTGGCATTATAAAGACCCCTTATTTTTTATCAATCTTTGATTATAAATTTATGGATATTGGTTAGTATAAACACGTAGAATCATTCCATATAAACAAAAGTCCGTTATTTAGTGATAAGGCATGGGATTTATCAATAAAAAGAGGTATTTATCAACGAAGATTTTAGGTGAGAGAAATTATAATCAAATTAATGAATCAGGGCACAATAGGATGTAAGCAAGAGGCGTAAAATATGAACTCCACAGATATCATTACTCAAACTCTGAAAAAATGCTACTTATGTCTGCGATTAAACTCGGTAATAAAACTCGATGATACCTCAAATTCCATCTCTTTATCGTCAATCCTTACCTCACAAGTTTGATTCGTTTTATCGATCCGGTATATAAACTCGCCGTTTAGTACACAGCTCCTGTTTATTCGATAAAAGCAGGATGGTAACTTTTGAAATAAACGCCCCATATTGTATGAAGACAGATATTCTTCTCCTTTTATGGTCATTATGCGTGTGTAGTTGCCTTCTGCGTTAAATGTCAGTAGTTCTTCCGGTTTGATGTATACATACCCACTTTTAATGGGGAGTTTGAGTTTATTGTGCGCCGAGGGCAAATCTACTCTTTTTAAAAGCGACAACTTGTCTGTTAATTCTTTTAACTCCTTTCTGTCAACTGGTTTTAACAGGTATGTATATACATTCAGTTTTATGGCATTTTCAATATATTTATTGTATGCACTAACAAATATCACAATTAGATCCTGATTATACTCCCTAATGTTCTCAACCACCTGAAGGCCATTTATCCCCGGCATCTCAATATCTAAAAACAAAACATCAGGTTTTAGTTTATTAACCAAACTTTCAATTTTAACAGGATCTTGTAATACCTGAACCACTTCTACTTTCCCGGTTTCCTGTAAAAGACTTTTAAGTAAATCTATTGCCTGCCATTCATCATCGGCAATTAATACTCTGATTTTATCCATAATTGGGAATTGTTAGCTTCTCAAAAATATAAATTTATTGTATTCATCTGAAGCAGTTTCCTATTTATTAAGACACAAATGGTCATTATTAGTATGAATTTTACAGAAGTTTTTCACAATAGTTAAATATCCAATAATTGTTTCATCTTATAAAATATTCTCAGGAAAAGAAATAGCATTGAAAAAGAACGGTCTCAATAAAACAAGCACTTGCAAAGGAATTTTAAATCGTGCTTAAAACTAAACTATTTTATACCTTAGCCGAATAGAAGAAAAACATCAAATACAACAACTAATAGAATTCACTAACATGACACAAAAAACAGCCCTGATAACAGGTATAACGGGACAAGACGGGGGTTACCTCGCGGAATATCTGTTAAAAAAAGGATACATCGTTCACGGGATTAAACGCCGTGCATCTCTTTTTAACACTGACCGAATCGACCATTTATACCAGGACCCGCATGTTGAGAACCGTAATCTAATTTTACACTACGGCGACCTCACCGACAGTATGAACCTCACCAAGATCATTCAGGAGGTTCAACCCGATGAGATTTATAACCTGGCAGCTATGAGCCACGTAAAAGTGAGTTTCGATACGCCGGAATATGTTGCCAATGCCGATGGTATTGGAACACTCCGGATACTGGAAGCTGTTCGTTTGCTCGGTTTAGCTGAAAAAACACGAATCTATCAGGCTTCCACATCAGAGCTTTACGGCCTTGTGCAGGAAGTACCACAAAATGAGAAAACGCCTTTTTACCCACGCTCGCCCTATGCCGTAGCAAAAATGTATGCCTACTGGATAACGGTGAACTATCGAGAGGCCTATAATATGCACGCCAGTAATGGCATCCTTTTTAATCATGAGAGTCCGCAGCGGGGTGAGACCTTCGTAACACGAAAAGTTACCCGTGCGCTGTCGAAAATTGCACTGGGCCTTCAGGAAAAAGTTTACATGGGTAACCTGAGCAGTAAACGTGACTGGGGACATGCCAAAGACTACATCCGCGCCATGTACCTCATTCTGCAACAAGAACAGCCCGACGATTATGTAATTGCTACCGGTATAACTACTACCATCCGTGATTTTATTAAAATGGCTGCAGCTGAAATTGGTATAGAGATTTCGTTTGAAGGTGAAGGTGTTAATGAAAGAGGAATGTTAACGGCGATTGATGAAAAACTATTCATTGAAAAAGTTGGAGAAAAATACCTGCCTGCACTTAAAGAACGCCTCACACAGTCTCAAAGTCACAGTGCTCACAGTCACAGTTCTCAACTCGTCGGTGTCGATCCCATGTATTTCCGTCCAACAGAAGTTGATCTGCTCATTGGTGATCCTACAAAATCAAATACTGTATTGGGTTGGAAACCAAAATACGATCTGCAGGGGCTCGTTGCCGACATGATGCAGAGTGACGTAAAACTAATGAAAAAAGAAAGTTACCTGAAAGACGGTGGTTACCATATAATGAATTACTTTGAATAAAGGAAGAAAGACCATGAGAAGAGGAGACTATTAGAAAATGAGAGAGGGAGAAGAGGAGATAATGAGAGAGAGACGATGAGACTATGAGAAGATGAGAATCGTGCTAAATAAATTCTCAGCGCTCACAGTCCCACCATCTCAATTCTAAACAAAAACCATGGAAAAGATAAAAACACATCGAGAGTTAAAAGTTTATCAGGCTGCATTTAGGATGGCTATGAAGATTTTTGAACTGACAAAAGAATTTCCCAAAGAGGAAATTTATTCTTTGACTGATCAAATACGTCGCTCATCCAGATCTGTTTGTGCCAATACAGCAGAGGCATTTCGCAGAAGAAAATACCCTAAATCTTTTTCGAATAAATTAAATGAAAGTGAAGCGGAAGCCGCCGAAACACAAAACTGGCTGGATTTTGCACTGCAGTGCCGTTATATCTCGATACAAGATCACTCACTGCTTGATCAGGAGTACGAAAACATTATTGGTATGTTAGTTTCAATGCAAAAACATCCCGAAAAATGGTCTATCTAAATCTCAATGCTCATTGTCTCAAAGTCTCAGAGCTCAGAGCCCACAGTCTCACTGCTCACCAACCAAATAATTGCTAAATAGAATGAATAATAAAAAAAAAGTTTTTGTATCGGGTTGTTATGACATGTTACACAGTGGTCATGTAGCCTTCTTTAAAGAAGCTTCCCATTACGGAGATCTATATGTAGGATTAGGCTCCGACAAAACTGTAGCCGACCTAAAAGGTCGACGTACAATCAACAGCGAACAAGAACGCCTGTATATGGTAAAATCTATTAAACACGTCACCGAAGCTTTTGTAAACAGTGGCGGCGGCATCATGGATTTTGAGAATGAACTAAAGGAATTAAAACCCGACTATTTTGTTGTCAATGAAGATGGTTATTCACCGGCAAAAAAAGAGTTGTGCGAATCATTAGGTATTGAGCTAAAGGTTTTAGAACGTATTCCCGATGCAGGCTTACCTCCGCGATCAACCACTTCTATCCGTTCCGGGGACAACTGCACCCTTCCCTATCGTATCGATTTAGCCGGTACCTGGATAGATCAGCCTTATGTATCTAAATTTCACCCGGGATGGGCAATTACCTTATCGCTTGAACCTGTTATTGAATATAACGAACGTTGTGGCATGAGTACGTCAACACGTAATGCCGCAAAGAAAATATGGCCCTACTATCTGCCATTAGAAAAACCTGAAAAACTGGCTGAGATACTTTTTAAATATGAAAACACTCCGGGATCAACACTGATATCCGGGGCGCAAGATGCCATTGGCATTTGTATGCCAGGTCTGGTGCGTCACTATTACGACAATGATTACTGGCCTTTACAGTTTGAATCTGTTCATGATGAAGGAATACTTGACTGGCTGGAAGAACATTTGTTTATGGTGTTGTTATGGCCAAGACCTGCCGGCACAGATTTATTGAAAGAAACCTATATCTCAAATGAAAATGTAAAGGTATTGGCCAATGCCGCTGACAATGCATGGAAAGCCATTCTCAATAAAAACCTAACAGATTTTGCCCGATACTTTAAAAAATCATTCGAAGCGCAAACAACCATGTTTCCTGCCATGTTAAATAAGGAAATTGAGAAGGTGATCGACAGTTATAAAGATCAGGCTCTTGCCTGGAAGCTGGCTGGAGCAGGTGGTGGTGGCTATTTGATATTTGTAGCCGACAAGCAACCTACAGGAAGTATGAAAATAAAGATACGAAGAAAAGAATCCGGACTTTAGGAAAGACCTTGAGAAGATGAGACATTGAGACAATGAGAAGATGAGATGCCAAAAGCAAAATTCTCAAAGTCTCAGTGCCCACAATCTCACAGTCCCAGTGCTCTTCGTATAATTAGTGGAATCAGTGGACAAAAAAATACAAGAATGAACAAAGACGCAAAAATATACATTGCAGGGCACCGCGGTTTGGTTGGCTCAGCCATCTGGAAAAACTTTCAGAACAAAGGTTACAGCAACCTGATCGGAAGAACTTTCGAAGAGCTGGACCTTATGAACCAGCAAGCAGTAGCCGATTTTTTTGAACAGGAGAAACCCGAATATGTTGTTCTTGCGGCAGCAAAGGTTGGCGGAATTATAGCCAATAATACCTATCGAGGCCAGTTCATATACGAAAACCTGCAAATACAGAACAACGTAATACATCAGTCGTATGTGCACGGGATAAAGAAATTACTGTTTTTGGGATCCACCTGTATTTATCCAAAGCAGGCTCCGCAGCCAATGCCGGAGAATTGCCTGTTAACCGACACATTGGAATACACCAATGAACCTTATGCAATTGCCAAAATTGCAGGTTTAAAAATGTGTGAATCATACAACTTGCAATACGGTACTAATTTTATATCAGTAATGCCGACCAACTTGTATGGCCCGAATGATAATTTTAACCTGGAAACCTCACATGTATTGCCGGCCATGGTGCGAAAAATACATTTGTCAAAATGTTTGCTGGAAAATAACTGGGATGCAATTCGTGCAGACCTGAACCGTCGTCCTGTTGAAGGAGTAGATGGTCATTCTGCCAAGGAAAAAGTTTTTAAAATATTAAGGAAATATGGCATTCAAATAATCGATAATTCAGTCATTCTCGATCTCTGGGGAACAGGTAAGCCAATGCGCGAATTCCTGTGGTCAGAAGACATGGCTGATGCCTGTGTATTTTTGATGGAGAACAGAAATTTTGAAGATGTAAAAGCCGAATGCAAAGGTGAAGTTGTCAATACGCATATCAATATCGGAACAGGTAAAGAAATTTCAATCAAACAGCTTTCAGAGGTCATTCAAAAGGAAATAGGCTTTCAGGGATCCATTAGTTTTGACTCAACAAAACCAGACGGGACCATGCGAAAACTCACCGATCCATCAAAATTACACCGCCTGGGGTGGAAGCACAACATAGAACTGGAAGAAGGGATTAAGATGATGTATGAACACTACCTAAAAGGATAAATTCCTGCCAATCAATATTAATACCTTATGCAAAAGCAACGCTTACGAAAGACAACATTATTATTTTGGCTGTGGATAATTCCCTTATCCGGTCTTTTCGCCCAATCTGTAAACCTGGAGTTCAACTCACTGGCCGGGACAAAGAACCAACTCCCCTTTTGGTTATGGGCCAACCAGCTGGGGCAATTCGATCCGAACAGCAGTACCGTTCAAAACCTCAGTTTAAACGCCTTTCATCAGAAACAATTCGGAGACTCGGATTTTCATTTTATTGCAGGTCTTGATCTGGACCTGCTTTTGGCCGACGAAAACGATATCCGGTTCACTCAACTTTTTGGTGGGCTCAGCTGGAAATTCCTGCAAATGCAGATAGGAGCTTTTCCCGAGGAAGAAGTTTATGCCGGACTGTCAATCTCCAACGGTAACATGGCCGCTTCGCGCAACGCAAGACCTCATCCACGGATAAGAATGGGATTTAATCGTTTTGTCCCCGTATTTGTTGACTGGTTTTCCATTAATGGTTTTTACGAAGAGGGTCTTTTAAACGATGATCGTTATGTAGAAGATACTCATCTTCACCGAAAAGCACTGTATTTACGGTTAGGCAAACCGGAAACTATAGAAATAACCGGAGGTCTTGAGCATTTTGTAATGTGGGGAGGTACGCACCCTACTTATGGAGAATTACAGGGTTGGGGATCGTACTTTGATTATGTAACAGGTAGTGCAGGAGATGAAAATGCTTTGATGACCGATCAGGAGAATGTTATTGGAAACGGATACGGTGTTTACCAGGGGCAATTAAAAAAGGAATGGGAAAAAGTGCATACCACACTTTATGTGAGTCACCCTTTTGATGACCGCTCAGGAATGCAACTCGACAACTATGTAGATAATTTATGGGGATTACACTTTGCTTTTCAACAGGAGCAACCTCTGATAAAAAATATTGTGCTTGAATTCTTTAATACCAAAAACCAGAGTGGAACATATCACCTGGTTCCCGATGAAAACGGCGTACTTCAGGGCCATGGTTTAGATAACTACTTTAATCATGGAATATACAGATCCGGTGCTACCTACCAACAAATGGCCATGGTGAGTCCGGTATTTGCACCATTGATAGTTGAAGATGGGATAAGCAAAGGATTTGAAAGCACAAGATTTATCGGCTTTCATATCGGTGCAGATGGATACTTCTCCTCCGAATGGAGATGGAAAGGATTCATGACCTACAGCAATAACTATGGGCAACATGATGGTCAGGGAGGATCAACATATGATCCTTCCCGCAAGCAAGGTTCCGTTATGGGAGAAATTAGCTGGTTGCCGAATAGAAAAAAGTATCAGGTAAGAGCTTCATTGGCAGCAGACCATGGAAGTCTTTATGACAATGGAGTTTCTACTACCCGTTTGGGGGCTATGCTTTCGTTTCGTTATAGAATTAAATAATCCACAATCTTCAAAACTGTATATATAAAAAAGCAGCTCTTCCGAGCTGCTTTTGTCCTATCTGTTATAAACTATTTTCTTGTTATACATCCGGTCTCCAATTGTTATTCGTAAATAATATATTCCGGAGCTAACACTTTGGCCACCATCATTCTTTCCTCCCCAAATCAGGTTATGTGATCCATGAGGGAATACTTGTCTTTCAACAAGGCGGTTTACGACCTGTCCGGTTTGGTTCATCACCTGCACTTCTATCTTGGCATCTGCAGCCAGTTGAATATTAACCGTAATTTCTTCATTAAAAGGATTCGGATAACTTCTTATTTCTGTAGTTTCATAAGGTTCCTCTACATCCATTTCCAACAGTTTCATCGATAATATTGCCGATTCATGTTTGACAAAATAAGGTTCTCCCTTTATTAATTCAGGTTCAATGCTCATTTCCATTTGTTTCCCGGCCTGCCACAACCTGAAACTATAATTGTTACCGTCAATAAATCCTACCATTCCGCCATTATCGGCAGCCGAAGCAGGTATCGATACCAGATTTTTTTCAAAATGTTCCGGAAGCAGTGTAATAGCCCCTACACAGTTGTCGCCATCAAATACGGCCAACTCATCTTCCAGGTTTATCATTCCGGCACTAAGGTTTACAAAATTAAAGTTCATATGGTCTACGCCGTTCCCCTCAAATACCAGTTTAAAATGTGAAGTGCCAACGCTTTCCATTCTAATCGTACTCGACTTGACATAATCTTCATAAACCCACAGAGTATCCGGTGCACTTACTTTTACTTTAAAACCTCTTCCGGCCCAAAAGCTGCCAATAAAATTTTGCCAGCCGCCAAACATGCCAAGATCTTCAATTGAATTTCCCTGTTGATCCTGTACTTTTATCAATGTTCCCTTATCAAGTAACTGCTGTACGACCTCCATTCCGTCTACAACCTGCATACTTGGGAATCCAATAATGTTCCATCCACTATTCAGAATAATACCGTAGGGGTAATTTACGAGTTGTCCCGTAATATACAAACTATCGTATTCGGTAACTTTTACCTTGTATCCCTCGGCAGGATGCAGGTTCCCGATATTGTTGATCCAGCCACCAAATGTGCCATAATCTTCCAGTGAAGCACCTGTTTCATCCTGTATCTTTAACAGAATACTGGTGTTAATCAAATTACTGAAAACAAACTCCAGGTCGGTTGAATCAGGATTAACCGGTGCTGAAAAAATATTCCACCCCGGATAAAAGTCGGAAGCAAAATCAATAACGGTAGTCACCGATAACGCAACATAACTACTCGCTCCAACCTGAAATGAAGAACAAGTTATCGGAACGGACTCATTTGTGTAACATTGTTTATCAACCGATGAAAACTCTTTCTGATCATTGCACCGCCATATTCTGTAGCTTATTTCATTTCCTGGTGTATAACCGGTTCCTGTACCATCGTCAGCACCAACCACAATACTTAGGATGTTTTCTCCTTCAATCGTTTGTTCCACTTTACCGTAGCCTACGCATATAGTATCATCAAAAACGCCGACCTGGTCACCCGGTTCCAGGTCAACACCGTCAATTTTGGCATCAACTACAAAAATATTCATCGGATCGTAAACCCCATTTCCTTCCCAGATGGGGTAAAAATGTTGTGAACAACTGCTTGGCGTTTCAATGAAAACAACAGCAGAAGTTAAACATCCGGTAGCATCCCGAACCAAAACCTCATAGGCTGCTCCGGTTGGTACAACAAAACTATCAACCTCAGTATAAGGATATTTCAGAACACCATCCTGATATACCTGAAACTGATATGGAGCTGTACCACCAAATGCAGCAACATCTATTATTTCAAGGGTGTCGCCGGGAAAGGATGCAATTCCGCGTACAGAAATGTCTTCAAACAACATTTCCGGTTCAGAAACAATTACACTTACTTGTGCTTCATTTCCGGCATTGTCTTCAATAATTACCTGATAGGCTCCCGCAACCAGTGCATATAAGGTACTATCAGAAGCATCTGGCAAAACTTCTTCTTCCACAAGACTCTGTGTATCCATATCATAGACCATTACCACATAAGAATTACTGTCGGTTAGTGCCTCCGATGTTTGTCCTCCCAGTCCATAAGATCCTCCTAGTCCCCCTGAGATATTTATTACTATGGTTCCATGACCTCCATTACATAAGGCATCGGAAACCGTCTCAGAAAGCTCAAGTGGCAACAAGGTGTCCTGCTCACTACACATGGTTAAAAGTTCGTAACCACTTTTCTGAATTTGAGTTGAATCATCTATAAATATGACTTCATTTTGGAGTAGACATTGTATGGTTGGGCAACTTGTTGAATCCAGATAATTATTTTCTAAACTGATATAATTCAAACTTGAATTACATAATTCAATTGGAACGCCCCCAATCAAATCGTTATCTCTCAGATTTAGATAAGATAAACTTGTACAGTTTCCTAATTCTGTTGGAATAGTACCGGAAAGACTATTGAAATTTAAACCTAAAATTTGAAGATTCTCCAGATTCCCGAGTTCGACTGGAATATCTCCCGTAAATTCGTTTCCGGTTAATCCAAGAAAAGTAAGATTTATCAGATTTCCGAATTCTGACGATACACTCCCTGAAAACTGATTTCCGGCAAAATCAATTCGCTCTATATTATTCAGTTGGAAAAGTTCTGATGGTAGTGATCCGGATAATTGATTATCTGACAAATGTAGATTTGTTATTTGGTCCATTAACCCGATCGACTCCGGTAACAAACCAGCTAGGTTATTTTCATCTAGTTCTATTCCTGTAACCCTTCCGGAATCTACGGTTATACCATACCACGTATCAATCGGCTCAGTTGATAACCAATTTGAATCGTTGTTCCAGTTTAGTCCGTCGGTTGCGTTAAACAATGCTACCAGTGCAAGCGAATCTAGATGTCTTGAAGGAGACTCCGGAGATAAAATCACATTTTCAATAACAGAAGTATCTGAGACATTAATCACTCCGTTAGCCTCGTTATACCCTAAAGCAGAAATAGTATAGGCCATATTTGTTCCGGCCCATACACTGTCGAATACCGCGACTCCTTCGCTATTTGTAGACTTATTACCATAACCGTCAAGTTCTACTGTAGCACTAAGAATTGGATTTAAACTTGTATCAGTAACCGAAAATGTGGCATAATAAGAAAAAACTGCAATACAGCTGGCATCTGTTGTTACGCTGCCTGCCGGATAATAAGTTCCGTTTACATCCCAGTAATTGAATATTTTACCAGTTATATTTGGAGTAGGCAAAATTAATTCCCCATCCACAGCCGTACTTGCATAAAAAGCAAACCAGGCAAGATTCGTTAACTGCGTACAGTGTGATAAATCAACAATATGAAAGTTATTACCTGCCATACCATATGTTTCAACAAACCGTAGGGTTGTAGGAACAGTTACACTAGAAAGGTTTCGGTTTAAAAATGCATGGTCTCCTATACCCGTTATAATCTGGCCATCAAGAGTGTCCGGAATATCAATATATAAGAATGGAAAATGCTCTACGCTACTTACTATTTTTCCATCCTCAACCACCACATCATCATCGTTTAGCGTATAATAAATTATTGCGCTGTAGTATGTATCATCTGCAGTTACCGTATCTCCGGCATTCCAAACGGTTCCATTATTATCTTCCCACCCCTGAACTCCGTCATATGCAGAAACCGGTAAAACAAATTCCTTCAAAGTAGGAGTACCACCGCTAAAAGCATCGGTACCAATATAAGTCAGCTTTCGTATATTCCCGAGGGTTAAGCTTGATATTCCACCACCATTATTGTAGAAAGCCTGATCACCAATCGTTTGTAATGACGTACAATTACTTAAATCGACTGATTCTATTTGCGTAATCTGAAATGCTCCAAAACCAATGGATAACAAAGAGGTACAATTGGCAAAATTTACGGTTTGAAGACTATAACTCTCCTTAAATGCATATTGTCCAATGTATTTTAAAGATGAACACGCACTGAAGTCGACCGATGTTGCCAGACTACCATAAAAAGCACTAAGACCAATTGATTCTAATGAGGTACAGCCACTCAAATCTATTGCTGTTATACCAGCCTGGTAAAATACATATTCTCCAATTTCAGTTAAAGCCGGGCAGGCGTCCAGTATTAATTCGCCAACCAGATTACTTTGAAATGCATAATCTCCAATTGTTTTAAGCGACGAAGAATTCAAATTCAAATTACTGATTTTGTTACTTTCAAATGCACTCACACCTATATGTGCTAATTCATTACAAGAACTCAAATCCAATTCTGGAAGATTATTATTTTTAAATGCATAATCTCCAATTGTCTCTAACGATGTACACGAATTCAGATTCATCTCAACCAGATCATTTCCGTAAAACGCGTAAATACCGATTGAGGCTAAAGACTGACATTTTGCAAAATCGGCGGTATCCAGCCCCATATAATTAGTACCGCTAAAAGAATGATCACCAATACTTTCCAATCCGGAAGGAAAGGTTATTTTTGAGATAAAACGAAGCTTGGTTTTAAAAACCGAAGCACCTATACCTGTTACCAACTGACCATCGAGCGTATCGGGTATTACAATGGCCGTACTGGAGTAACTATTTATACAAGACGTAATAACTCCATTCTCCACTACCACATCTTCATCGGTTAGTGTATAACTTTGTGCAAAGCCTGTAGTTGCACTATAAATAATTAATAAAGCCCACAGCAATAGCTGTAGCAATGGTTTAAGGTAAAATGTGTGTTTCATTGTAATTTAATATGTTAATCTTATTGTGTACGTTTTGGGAAAAGCACGAACTCTGGTTGTTATTTGTTTGGTTTATTATTTTTTATCGAATTAAATATACATAATATCATTTTAGATTAATAATAGATTGATTCTAAATTGCACAAAATGACAAACTTTTGTTCGATTTGTATCGGATATTGAAATACTAATTATTTAAACAACGTCGGTTATTTTTTACGACATCGAACACCTATCATAATAAAAAAGCAGCCTTTCCAAGCTGCTTTTGTCTTATCTGTTATAAACTATTTTCTTGTTATACATCCGGTCCCCAATTGTTATTCGTAAATAATATATACCGGAGCTAACACTTTGCCCACCATCATTCTTTCCTCCCCAAATCAGGTTATGTGATCCATGAGGGAATACTTGTCTTTCAACAAGGCGGTTTACGACCTGTCCGGTTTGGTTCATCACCTGCATTTCTACCTTGGCGTCTGCAGCCAGTTGAACATTAACTGTTATCTCCTCATCAAACGGGTTCGGATAACACCTGACAGCTGTAATTTCAGTAAGTTCGTTTACGTCCATGGCCAGCAATTCCATTGATAATATCGCCGATTCGTTTTTGGTAAAAGAGGGCTCTCCTTTTATCAGATCCGGGTGTATACTTACTTCCCGGTATTGCTCTGCCTGCCACAACCTAAAGCTATAATTATTGCCTTCTGTAAATCCGACCATCCAACTTCCATCAGCTGCAGAAGCGGGTATCGATACCAGATTTTTTTCAAAATGTTTTGGAAGCAGGGTAACAGCCCCCACACAGTTATCGCCATCAAATATGGCCAACTCATCTCCCGGATTAATCATTCCGGCACTTAGGTTTACAAAATTAAAGTTCATATGATCTACTCCGTTACCGGTAAAAACCGGCTTAAAATGTGTAGTAGCAACGCTTTCCATTTTAATCGTACTCGACTTCGCATAATTTTCATAAATCCACAGGGTATCCGGTGCACTTACTTTTACTTTAAAACCTCTTCCGGCCCAAAAGCTGCCAATAAAATTTTGCCAGCCGCCAAACATGCCAAGATCTTCAATTGAATTTCCCTGTTGATCCTGTACTTTTATCAATGTTCCCTTATCAAGTAACTGCTGTACGACCTCCATTCCGTCTACAACCTGCATACTTGGGAATCCAATAATGTTCCATCCACTATTCAGAATAATACCGTAGGGGTAATTTACGAGTTGCCCCGTAATATACAAACTATCGTATTCGGTAACTTTTACCTTGTATCCTTCGGCAGGATGCAGCTTCCCGATATTGTTGATCCAGCCACCAAAAGTGCCATGATCTTCGAGCGAGGCACCTGTCTCATCCTGTATCTTTAACAGGATACTGGTGTTAATCAAATTACTGAAAACAAACTCCAGGTCGGTTGAATCAGGATTAACCGGTGAAGAAAAGATATTCCACCCCGGATAAAAATCGGCTGCAAAATTGATTGTACTGGTAACGGACAAAGCTACATAACTACTCGCTCCAACCTGAAATGAAGAACAAGTTATCGGAACAGACTCATTTGTGTAACATTGTTTATCAACCGATAAATATTCCCGCTGATCATTGCAGCGCCATATTCTGCAGCTTATTTCATTTCCTGGTGTATAACCGGTTCCTGTACCATCGTCAGCACCAACCACAATACTTAAGATGTTTTCACCCTCAATTGTTTGCTCTACTTTACCGTAGCCTACGCATATAGTATCATCAAAGATGCCGATCTGGTCACCCGGTTCCAGGTCAACACCGTCAATTTTGGCATCAACTACAAAAACGTTCATCGGGTCGTTAGGATTACTGCCTTCCCAAACGGGATGAAAATGTTGTGGACAAAGATCAATGGTTTCGATATATATAACAGTTGAAGCCAAACATCCATTAGCATCTTGTACGATTACCTCATATTCTGCCCCTGTTGGCACAACAAAGCTATCAACATCGGTAGACGGATACATTAAATTTACATCTCGATATACCTCGTACCGATATGGGGCTATTCCTCCAAATGCAGCTACATCAATAATTTCAAGCGAATCGCCGGGGAGGGTTGCAATACCGCGTATGGAAACATCTAAAAGCAGAGCTTCAGGTTCAGAAACAACGACAGTGATTTGTGTATCATTACCGGCATTGTCTTCAACTGTGACCTGGTATTCCCCAGCATTAAGTAAAAAATTGGTGCTATCAGATGCATCATGAAGAACTTCTTCTTCCACAAAATTCTGTGCCTGCACATCATAGATCATTACAACGTAGGAATTACTGTCGGTTAGTGCTTCCTCAAGTTGTCCACCCAGGCCATAAGTTCCTCCAAGCCCTCCTGAAATATTAATTTCAATACTTCCTTGTCCTCCATTACAAGCTGCATCAACAATATTGACACGCGCTTCCAGTGACAGTAAGGTATCTTGGTTGAAAATAGTGACATAATTCGACACAAAATCGGTGAATGAATCACCGGGCGAATAGGAATTACTACTATCATCTTCGTAGTGAGAAAAGTCCTCCGACATGTGAGTCGGGAAAGATATTTCCAATAGATCCGGATTTGCAGAAAAAGCACTATTCCCAATTTCTTCAATATTGCTTTCGGTCTGAAACAGGACCTCCGACAGATTATTTGATACAAATGTCTCGCTGCCAATTTGAAGAACAGAAGCCGGAATAAACAAGGTATCCAGGTTATTGGACTCAAAAGCATTGTCGTAAATGTAGCTAAGCCCCGGACAGACACTTAAATCAATATTAGTAAGCGAATTGTTTTGAAAGGCCATATTCCCGATCGAAATCAAAGTTGAGGGCAATTCGACAGAAGTAATTCCTTGAGATGAAAAGATACCTGCCCCGATACCTGTAACCAATTGATCACATAAAGTATCCGGAATAATGATATCAGTAGTCGAGAAATCATAGGAACAAGCTGTGATGACTCCGGCACTATCTATGCTTACATCGCTACCGGTTAAAGTATGAATGGATTCAGGACTTCCGACTTTAAACTCAATAGAATCTCCAATAAAACCAACATCGTAAATGCTCAGTGAGGTTTGTGTCCCGTCAGCCAATAAAGCCAGCGGATCTGAGTTCTCGTTTATCAGCATTCTTCCTTCATCAGCTGAAAAAGTAGCATTAGCCCAACTTCCGTTTGGAGCATTTTCGGTAACGCCAGGTCTTAAAACATACAATTCATCAGGTGGTCCATTACGATTGCCGCTAGTAACAGCGGTATTTACACGATACACCAAAAGACCTTCATCATATGATGCGGGTAATTTCGTATCGTAACCAATCTTTTTCCGGTACTCAACCATAAAAAACTCATCGGTAGATTCGGGCACCGGAATCTTATAGCAGGCAAATGAACTGTTACCTACCGCAGGAAGTTTATAGGTACCACTTTGTGTTATTTCCGGTATTTCATTAAACCAGTTTCCATACTGAAACTTCATCCAGGTTAGCATATGTTGTGCATAATCCCATGCCATTAAATCCCAGCCTGCCACAGGATAAAGATCATTAGACTCATCACTGTAATGATACAGATCCGGTGCCCCAAGTGTATGAAACATCTCGTGACACAACACAGAAACATCTGTTACCTCACTTAATTGGAAATTATATTCCCAAACACGGTTTCCCGATATGGTAACGTTATAGGAATATAATGCCCATTTATGAGGCCACAACAATTCACTCCACCCCTCGGTGGTCCCCTGAACAATAAAACAGATATTATCGACATATCCATCATCATCGGAGTCAAAATTTGTTCCGCTGGACTCAAGTTCATCTTTCACTGAGTTTATCGCATTTTCCAATAAGGTATGTTCCCGCTCGGTACGTTCCGCATCATCCACATAACCAATAAGGTTGGTAACCGAATCATACGGCACATAGTAATCCCGCACCTGTGCATCCTGATAGGATACAACAGAACTATCAGTTGAGACAGGATATAAAGATGAATAAACATCGAGCTGCCCCCCTGATACTTCAGAGAAATATCCACGCATTGAAAAGTCCTGTCCGTTAAATTGATCTTCGTAAAATGTATTATCCTCGGTAAATTCCTCCTGATCGGCAAAACGAATAAATATTACGATATTGTTGTAATCTCCGGTTTTAGGTGCATAAGAAATATCATCAATCATTCCCGATTTTAATGTTCCACGCTCAGGAATAACTTTTAAGCCCGGATCAATTCCAACCGATGCAGGATCAACACTCCCGACTATATAGGAGGAGACAGATAGCTGGCCATCTGCTATTATTGCATAAGCATAATAGCCCGTTGTCTTATCTCTAATTATGGTGAAATTATTTGCATCGTGTAGCCAGTTATAATACTCATCGCCACTGGCAAAACAATTGATTTTTTCTCCTGATGGTTGCGTTATAGTAACTGGAACATTGCGCAAATATGCAGCCTGAACATTACTCATTACTCCAAACAAAAGAGAAATAAGCAGGGGTATAACTTTTTTCATAGACTAATTTAGTTTGGTCTTTAAAATTTTGTTTTGATGAAAGTACTAACTTTTTGATAAACAAGAAACAACATATTTATTTCTGTTGGCAATATCCAGTCTCTTCTTTCTTCTACAGTTAGATCATCAGCATTCCTCCCCAAACAAAATTGATTTAAAAGTATAGAGATGTTTTACTAAGTCAATTGATTTGTAATAATTCGTCTGAACTCATTTTCACTCTATATCCTTTACCCGGCTCAACATCGCCAATAAAATTCTGCCATCCGCCATAAATACCCAAGTCTTCTATTGCATTTCCTTTTTCATCCTGCACTTTTAACAAAGTGGTGTTGTCAATCAATGGTTGAAATAAAGATTTTGCATCGACAGCAACTTCTCCAGGATACCCTATGATATTCCAACCTTCTTCTAACGAAATGGAAACAGGAAGCGTTACTCGATTTCCAAAAACCTTAATGGAATCGGTTTCGCTCATACTTATTTTATAGCCTTCTTCCGGATTTAAATCACCTATGTCATTTTTCCAGCCACCAAACACTCCCTGGTTTTCTATGGCTAATCCTTTTTCATTCTGAATTTTTATAACTGTCCCCCTGTCTATCAAGGGTTGAATGATGTGCATCAGATCTAGCGAATCAGGATAAAGGTTTAGTGAGAAAAGGTTCCATCCATTCTTAAAAACCAGAGTTTGGTTTTCTCGACCTTCCAGTACTTGTAACGCCCCATCAAAATAATCGGAAACCACATTTTGGCTGTTTACATCGCTCAAAACTACATTTTGAAGCTGTAAAGGATAAGTGCCCAAAGATACTGACGGATCAACGCCCAACGCAATACTAATAAGCTCGCCACTTGAGCCGCTATAGGTATTCAAGCTACCCGAGTACGATATAAAGCGAAAAGTGTTGTTACCTATATCGCTAATGGCAAGACTATGACCGTTAGAACGATCGGACAAATGAGTTGAGTTTTTATTTACCGAAATACCCCCTGGCAATACCAAGTCGAATTGAAAGGCTGATATTTCCGAGAGATTATCCATTGTTACTGAAACCAAACAAGGTTCTCCCTGTCGGGCTATTGCATCATTAATTTTTAATTCATCCGGATTATACGTTTCTCCGTTCATTGAAAAATACACCGGATCGCGCTCCGAATAATTACTTCTGATCACCAGCTTTCCATCAAAGCTCCCTTCTTGTTCTGAACTGAAGCGTATCATCACACTTTCATTTCCTGAAGGAGGGATAACCATTGGCAGTTGCAACTCCGGCAAAGTAAATTTTAATGATGTGGATAAAATGGAATTAACCTTAAGAGTATCATCTCCATAATTACGTATGGTAAAAGAATAATCGGCAGAATTTAGTACTGAAACTTCTCCGAAATCATACGACGTACTACTTAGTGAAATATACGGGGACTGTATACGAACATTTGCGTTGAAATAGTCAGAAAGGATATTGTCTGCATTTTGATCCGCAATTATGGCATTGGTTATTGTCAGCGGATAATAACCTCCGTTCCCTTCCAGAAACAAGTCGACTGATGCTACCTGACCATCTTCTCCGGTGAAATTATCATTGCTGCCTGAAAAGGCTGCGATAATCAACTTGTTTTGGGTAGTGTCTGCTTGTATCAGATGATCGGTTTCTCGTCCTGAAAGAGCAGCCGAACCGGGGACAAAAGTAAGCTCTTCGGGAAGTACAATTTCGGTTTGAAAACCGGTAAAAGGCTCCATGTTATTGATCGAAATGGGAAGTGTAACCGTGAAACCCGACCTGCCAGACACCGCTCCCAAATGGATCTCATTCACGGCAAAGGCAAGTGTTGAAAGTTGAATGGTCTTAACCGGATTGGCAGGGCAATCTGAAGTAATGCTGATCTCACCTTCTTTTAATCCTTTTTCCGTGGCATAAAATGTAACGGTTCTTCCAAGCGAATTTCCTGCATCGAGAGTAAATGATTCGGTAGTGCTTAAAGTGTAATCAGCGTCTGAAACTGACAGCCCCGAAACCGACAAGGTACTGTTACCCGTGTTTTGGATTGTAAAACTGCGCGAGCTTTCCTGTAAAAGAGGTATTTCGCCGAAAGCTATCGAGGTGGTTGATACCGTTATTTCAGGAGCTCTTAATATTATAGTACCATTGTTGACTGAGGATAGCACGTCTACGCCATCGCTTGCAACAAGTGCATTCTGAAGCTCCAAAGTATAAGTTCCCGGTTTGGTTTCCGAACTCAACTCCAATTCTACAATTGCCCCACTCGTTCCATTAAAAACAGCTTCAGTCGTTGAGTAAGCAATACAACGTAAAACATTTCCATCAATCAATTCCCACGAAAAATCATGTCCGTTTTCACGGCCTGCCAGTTGAGCACTTTGATCAACCAGCGAAAAATTTTCAGGAATGATCAGATCAAACTGAAAGGCAGAAAAAGTCACGTCGTTTGAGACGGTGATCTGAATTGTTTGAGTGCTGTTTGCCTGCACTTCATAACTGCCTGCACTTATAATTACGGTAGCCGAAGCTGATAAACACCAGCCTGACAGAAGTAAAAGTATTGTTAGTATTTTAAATTTCATAAGCAGCTAGTGTATGATCATTCGTTTGCTTTTTGTGTACGACTGCATTCCATCACCTTCCACATACATCCTGTAGATACAAATACCGTTGTAATTGGCTCCATCCCATTCAACAGCATGTTCACCTTTCGGCAGATTATTTAGCTGCCAGCTTTTTAGCTTTCTTCCCAAAATGTCATAAATTGAGAGATCCACTTTGTCAACTCCCATTTCCAACTTAAAAGGAATAGTCGTGAGACCGGTAAACGGGTTCGGATAATTTTGCCCAAGATCAAAACCTGAATTGAGCTTCAACGTTTCTATAGCTGTTACATCACCTTTTAATTCCCAGTCGATGCTTTGACCTGAAGTATTACTAAGAATGGCTTCGAAAATCCAGTTATTTGTTTCATTCAATTTTAGCAAAGCCGTTTTTCCTTCGGAAATGGTGTTACCCGATAAACTATAGGCTAGAATTGTCAATTTTCCATCTTCAAATTTTCGTACCACTTCAAAACCGTCTAATGCTTCCAAAATTTCAACTTCCTGTTCCATTTTAACATCAGCCAGTGTAAATTGGATGCCACCTAATTCAACAGGCGAATCCACATAAACAATTCCATCCTCAATACTAATTTGTGCTAATCCAAATACACCTGCTTTTGTACTTCCCTCGGGTTTCATGATCAGATTAACCAGAGCCACAATATCCAGCACATTAATAGCTTCGTCGTAATTCACATCGGCTGCATCAAACAGGAAGGGCTCTGGATCATTTTCTAAAATATAGTTAACAACCGAAACAATATCAGATACATTTACAGACAGGTCACCATTGGCATCACCATTTGCTGAACTTAACGGACTTGCAGAAACGACTTTCGAATAATCTCCCTCCGAAAAATCGGTATTCAGAATGGTAAACATATAGTAATAAACTGAATCGGGTTCCACGCTGAAGTCTGTAAAAACCGAGTCTGTTAATAAATCTGCATTTAGCTTTACCGTATCAAGATCAGCTCCAAGACTCAAATACCGGTACACATTATACCCCAAAGTCTCTGTCTTATCCGAAAGAGGCCAAGTCAAATCAATCCTACCAATTCCGGGTGTAGCCATAAAATCAACGGACTGGGAGCTGGCAGCCTGTATCGTAAATTTAAAGCGATTTCTTTCGATTGGAATTTCAAAATGATCAAGATCTCTCGCGGACGCTACACGTATAGTATTCTCTCCATCTCCGGAAGTCTTGTCTATGTTCACGTATGCTGTCCACACCTTGTGGTCTGCACTCCAGTTGGCAGAATCAGCCACGATATTCTGTGTAAATGGAGACCGTACTCCAAATGTCAGAAATGGGACATATGTCGTATCCATTGCACGGTTAAAATAAACCGAAAATTTTGCGGGACCGCTTCCCAAAACAATAGGACCATCCTGAGGATTTTGATCATTAAGTTCTACTTTCCAGACAACTCCATGACATTGTTCTGAAGGAGACGTTAAAATATGATCAGGAATTAATACAGCTCTTGATGCGTCTTGAAAGAAATCAAGAATATGACTTTTTATCATACTACTATCAGTTGTCCCAAAATAATTAGTATCCAAGGCATAAATGTTCATTTCCCCTTGTATATCGATATCATATGTATCTTGCATATAATTATTGTTCATAAATATATTTTGGGTTATTTTTGGTAGCCAATTTGGATAATTGTATGTACTTAATAACGTAAATGGACTTCCCTTAATCCCATTATAGTTCACCGTATTATTCATCAATATGTTGTAATGAAAATCAGATAATCCTAAATACCTTATTGTTGCGAAACCACCATATGAACTTGTAGTATTTTCGTAAAAAAGATTATACGAATAATCTCCTTCTTCTTTTGTTTGAATAATGCAGGCATTATTATATCTAAATATTGAATGAGTAACTTTCTTTACATTTGGCAACAAAAATTCTGTATAGTCTGTCAATCCATCCTCAAAAATACAATATGAAAATTCATGATCACAGCTTGATTCAACAGAAATACCCTTCCACTTCATTCCGTCATCCGAAGCCTTAAAAGAAATCATACTATCTGGTTCCCCAACGGCTTGCAACCTACTAATAACAACCAAATACATCATTGATGTGAAGTTTAGCGTCACTCCTGGATCAATGACAAGAGAATCGATTACAGTAGGTCCTGTAACAATATAGTAGTTTTCAGGCGTTAAATGTAAATTCTGATAAACCCCATTAATCTCCAGACCATGTTCAACCTTTAAGGCCAAATCCTGATATACAGTATCCGATAATCCTTTTTGACAGATCATCAATTGAAAACTCACCATTCTTCCATCAGCAATGTTATTATTAAAAGAAATTCTTATGCCATCAGAACTAGATTTACTGGCATATTCAGAAACAGAACCAAACGAACAAGTATCTTTCAAAATTTGAGCAACTGTAGTATCTTCAAATTCCGCAAAGCGAAGTTTTGCATAAACATTATCTCCTAAACCTCCTGCATTTTTAATTCTTATTGATAAATCAACCGTTTCGCCAGCATCTATACGAGCATCGCCATCGCTCCCGTTTTGAACCGAATCTACGACGTTGTATCCAACGTAATATAAATCGGGCTCAGGATCACTAAATGTACATTTCATCAAATCCAATACACACGCCTTAAACATATTCTCCTTGATAGGCTGAATTAGTTTTGAAAAGAGCTGCTCATTCTTTAATTCGGGATATATACTTTTCATCACCGCAATTCCTCCAGCTAACAAGGGTGTTGCCATCGAGGTTCCGCTATAGCTACGATATTGTCCTCCGGGAACAGTACTTATAAAAGAAACTCCCGGTACACGCATTTCATAATTATAATCAAAATCATTGTAGTAAATCATTCCGTAAGGTCTGCCATCCGAGACAACAGGGCCGGTGGGATCAAAATTCGTAAACCATGCATCATTGCCAGACTGATCGGTGGCCTGAACACCCAATACCCAGTTATAACAAGCTGGATAATTCGGTTCATACGGTGGCCATGGCGGAAAAGGTAAATCTGTTTTTGTCGATTTATTCCCTGCTGCTGCAACAATCACACCGGTAGAATAAGCATATTCCAACGCCAGGCGTATTGTAGTTGATTCCCCCAGACTCGACCAACTATTACTGTAAATCGTACATCCGTTTTGTGATGCATACCAAATCCCCTCAGCGATCTGAGAATAATAACCTATTCCATTACTCTGAAAAACCTTTATAGGCATAATCTTTGCGCCCCAACTAGCTCCTGAAATACCGATACCATTGTTTGATTCAGCACCGGCGATTCCGGCACAGTGCGTTCCATGACTGTTGTCGTCCATCGGATTATTATCGTCATTTACAAAATCCCAGCCTCTAACATCATCTACAAATCCATTCCCGTCGTCATCAATGCCATTGTCTGGTATCTCACTTTTATTTTTCCAGATTTTATTTTTCAGGTCAGGATGCAACCAATCAACCCCTGTATCAAAAATCCCAATCACCTGAACTGAATCACCCTTATTATGAGCCCATAAGGAGTCGGCCTTTACGGCTTTCAAATACCACTGATCTTCAAAAAATGGATCGTCAGTATTCAACAGGTTCAATGAATTGCTTGAGGATATTAAATTCTTCTTATTTCTGTCCTCGGTGTTTGGATAAGTACCCCGAAATGAATCAGACGCGAAGTTGGAAATTGCAGCTACTCCATTAGGCTCTGCATAATCAACCTCTCCTAACTTATTGAGTTCCTTGACCACTTCATCCACAGAGGCGGTTGATGTGATTTCAATTTTAAAAATGTTGTCTAAGGATGACAGTGCCGTTTGGCTTCCATCCGGAAAAGTAATGAGTTTAGTAGATTTAAGTGTTTCGGAATTTTTAAACACCTTTTTCATACTCATAAATGACCACTTCTCGGCTAGAATATCAAAATCTTTTAGGCCAATGTTTGGTACCCCGTTTGATTTTAATCTATTTACTTCAACATTATCGTTAAACTTGACAATAACCTCTTTTATAATAGGTTCAGGATTAGCTGGATCAATAGCCAATGAATTAACAAAATTCTGAGCGTAATTCAATACCGGATTACAAAGAATAATAAGTGTAAATAACAGGGATACAAAACGTTTTTTCACAGATTTGGTTTTATCAAAGTTCATTTTTTAATATTGCGTCCTACCTTGGAAGTAGTATTGTTGAGTAATCAGGGGCTTGATATATTTGGGCTGCCAAAATAATCATAATAATCTTTATTGAATAATCATTCTCTTAGTTTTTGCATTGGAGATATTCCCTTTTTCTTTTATCTGCATTTTATAAACATACACACCCGGATTATTTCCACTCTGCCATTCTACATGGTGGCTTCCCTTATTCACTCCATCAAACTGCCATTGTTTTAACATTCTTCCCATGATGTCATAAACGGACAAAGAAACTTCCTCCACATCCATTTCAAGTTTGAAAGGAATGGTAGTTGTCCCGGTAAATGGATTCGGATAATTTTGTCCGAGTGAAAAGCCGGCATTCAATTTCATGGTTTCTATGGCTGTTACATCGCCTTTTAATTCCCAGTCGATGCTTTGCCCTGAAGTGTTACTTAGGATCGCTTCAAAGATCCAGCTATTTGTTTCATTCAATTTCAGCAAAGCCGTTTTTCCTTCAGAAATGGTGTTACCCGATAAACTATAGGCAAGAATGGTGAGTTTTCCATCTTCAAATTTCCGCACCACTTCAAAACCTTCCAGTGCTTCCAGAATTTCAACTTCCTGTTCCGATGTAACATCAGCCAAGGTAAACTGAATACCGCCCAGTTCAACAGGTGAATCCACATAAACAATTCCATCCTCGATGCTGATCTGCGCATTTCCAAATACACCGGTTTTCGCACCTCCTTCAGGATTAAGGATAATGTTAACAAGCGCTACAATATCAAGCACATTGATGGCTTCGTCACTGTTCACATCACCGGCCTCGTGAATAAATGGTTGCGGATTGTTTTCCAATATATAATTAACAACAGTTACAATATCAGAAACATTAACACTTAAATCACCGTTGGCATCACCTTTAGCGGCTGTGTATGGTGTAGCAGCTACCACTTTCGAAAAATCACTTTCGCTGAGGTTGGTACGAACGGTTTTGTAGCAGTAATAATATTTTATATCCGGAGTTACACTAAAATCGGTATAAAGTGTATCGGTAAGCAGAGAAGAATTAATTTGAAGGGTATCGCTGGTAACCGAGTCGTTAACAAAAGTATAACGATACATATTATAACCCAGTAGATCCTCTACTCCTTCCATAGGGTTTTCCCATTCCAAATCGACTAAACCCATGCCGGCTGTAGCCATAAATCCACTTGATAATGAACCGGCTCCATTAACAATTACCCGGAATCGGCGGTCTTCGATGGGAATTTCAAAATGGTCGGGATCCTGTGCTCCCGAAACACGAATGGTATTAATTCCATCTCCGGTTGTTAAACCAACATTTAAATAAACCGTGTAAATGGTGGAATCGGTACTCCAACTTCCATCTTCTGCAATGGAAGTTTGGGTATAAGGATAACGCACGCCCATTGATACTTGCGGAGTAATGGTAGTATCCATGGCTCGATTGAAGTACACTTCTATTTTTTGCCGACCAACGCCTACTGGGTCAAGCAAGTCAAATTCATCCTGGGCATCGATGCTATTTACTAATATCTTCCAGACAAAGCCGTGGTTGTCTATTGGTGGTATAAGCAATCTATTTGAAATATCAAGTAATGCCTTATCTCCATTATCTTCGAAGTCGTATATTGCGTCTTTAATTTTTATATCATTGGCAGTACCAAAATAATTTGGTGGAATCTGAATTATAGAAAAATTATCTTCATAAACCTCAATATTCATTTCTCTATCTTCTTGAATAAAATTATTCCAGATACTATTCGAAACGATACTATCAGGATAACTAAAATGATCTGAGATTGCTCCGGAGGCCGTATAATTATTTGAAATAACATTATTTTCTAACTTAGCTCTGTACAAACTAAAAAATACCGCTCGCCCTGGTTGATTTCTTGTAAAAACATTATTATAAAACTTGGAATATTTCAAGTTATATAACATATTCCATCCAAAGTTATCTTTAAAATAAACATTGGATATTAAAACCTTAGTCGAGTAACCATCGACGACAATAAGGTTGTTATTATCGTAACCATCGAATTTTCCACCGTATGATACAATCCCATAATTAAACGTTAATATTCCTGTAGAGGCAACTTTAATTCCTTGCCATGAATTTGACAAATCTCTTTTTGTAAATGTGATCAAACTGTCTGGCTTACCCAATGCTACTACTGTTCCTGCAGCTACTAACATTTTACTTTCTGCAAATTTCAAAGTCGTTCCCGGTTTAATAGTCAATGTCACTCCTTCAGCAACTGCCAAGTTATCTGTTATTATATAATGTTTGTTTGGATATAATGTTAAGTCTTCGTTTAACACTCCTTTTAACTCAATCCCGTTTTCTACACTTATTTTAATTGTCTTGATTTTCTCACCCAGACAGTCTCCATACCATGTTCTTAAATCAAAAACAATATCCCGTCCATCAGCAACCTCTTCTCCAATTATTATTTTCAGAGGAATTTCATTAAAACGTTTTGCATAGGCAGAAACACTTCCTATAGTAGCTGTATCCAATTGGATTTCTGCTACAGATTGATCTTCAAATTCGGCAAAATCAATTCCCACCATTACATCGGTTGCCTGTCCCCATGTATTTCGAACTGTAACTTTTAACTCAATTGTTTCTCCGGCATCTGCCCGTCCGTCCCCATCACCATCGATTGTATCAATCAGTTCGTAGGAAACAATATCCAGAACCGGTTCCGGTACACTATTTAATGCTTCCTGTAAATCAATATGCTGATTAATGGAATGGATCAAATTTCCAAACAACAATTCCTGCGATTCTTCCGGTTTTTGTTCGCGGTAAAGCGAAACAGCTCCTGCCACCAAAGGCGTTGCCATTGAAGTTCCACTGTATTCACGGTAATTTCCACCGGGAATGGAAGAAAGAATTCCTGCACCGGGTGCTTTTAACTCATAATTCAATAAATCAGAATAATTGGAAAATACAGGACCATCCTGGTCATAATTAGAGAAACCTGCACGCGCGGCAGAACTGTTTGCTTCTACTCCCAAAACAAATGAGAAAGCTGCTGGATACATGGGAGCACACCCAGAACCAGGTCCAATGCATTTGCTGTCATTTCCGGCAGCTGCCACTAAAACTGAAGTAGCATAAGCGTTTGCTAAAGCATCCTGCATGGCTAAAGATTTGGCATAGGAACCAAAACTCATGGAAATTACATTGGCGCCTTTTTCTGCGGCGTAGGTAATTCCCTGTGCAATGGTGGCTGCATCACCCTGTCCGGATGACTGGAAAACCTTTACCGGCAGAATACGTGCCTTCCAGTTTACACCGGCAATACCAATTCCATTGTCGCCTACTGCAGCTGCAATACCGGCACAATGTGTTCCATGCGAATTATCGTCGTAAGGTTCATTGTCGTTATTGATAAAATCCCAGCCCCAGGTATCGTCTACTTTTCCGTTTCCGTCGTCATCCTGTCCGTTCCCGGGTATTTCAGCATCGTTTTTCCATATATTCTTTTGGAGGTCCGGGTGATCTTTATCCACACCGGTATCCATAATGGCAATAATCGAAGTTGAATCTCCTTTGGTAGTATTCCAAACATCATCGATGTTACAAGCCGGAATCCCCCATTGCGAATTGTACAAAGGATCGTTGGGGATCAATCCGCTGGCAGTTTGCGAAATGTTGTAGTTAGTCGGCTGCTCCATTGCCTCCAGCATTGTCATTGCAGGTCCGGCCGGCTCAAAATCACCAATGGTATATATAAAATTGGGTTCAGCGTATTCCACTTCCGGCTGCTGCAGAAGTTCCTGAATGTATTCGTGAATATAAGCTTCCTGTGGCTGGTTCGACTTTAATACAGGCAGCGTGATTTTGTAAATATTGTGCAGACTGGGAACCTCCATGTCCTGTCCCAGCGGTGTTTTTACGATGTGACTGCTTTTTAGCCGTTCTGCTTTCGGGAAAAGCGGTTCGACGTTTTCTATTCTGGCAGTTTGCAAAACACGATCGATACCGGAAATACCGGTCGATTTTAATTGCGATCCGCTTTTTAGCTGTACCTCATCCTTAAAACGAAGAATGATCTCGTTGGGAACAAAGTTGAAACGGTCGGTTTGTGCCGCTGTTTCTCGTTGCCGAAGATCACGTCCTGTAAAATCGGATGGCTCATCCTGAGCATAAGTCAAATTTAAACTACGAAATAGAAAAAATGCAAGCAACAGAGGGAACAGATTAGTCTTCACTTTTTTGGTTTTTATTAAGGTTTATAATCAAATAATTAGCGTCCGGTCGTGAGATTCGTATTTCTATTGGGTAATCAGGGGCTTGATATATTTGTCTGCCAAAATAATCATAATAATCCTAATTGTACAATCATTCTCCCAATTTTATCAAGCAAGCCTTACTTAAAAGAGATATTTGATTATCATATATAAGACCAACATATTATAATTGAAGTTAATTAATTTAATTAATCAAAACTTTAGTGCTTTTTCTAATTCGAGCATTTTCGACCACCTGTATAATATACATGCCTTTACTGAAACCTCTTACATTCAAATATTCAATTTGATTCTCAATATTTTTTTGAAGAATTAACTTACCGAATGCATCAAAAATAAGTAGAGTCTCCTTTGATGAGACCGGGTCCTGAAATTTAATACTTACCTTCTCATGAGCGGGATTGGGATAAACAGAAATAGTCGATAATTTAAGTTCCAGAACCGACGTTAATACACTAATATGAATCGAAAAAACGGTATCAATTGTACTATTACCATCACTTGCAAAAATATTGATATTCCAATCTCCCAAAATATTCTCCTCATGTGGAATAGAGTCTGCGATTAATTCTGCTTTTCCATTTCCCTGGTCTGTCAAATTTAACCAGTCAGGTAAATTAATACCTAATATCGTCAGCGTATCGTATAGATCGGGATCATAAACCTCAATTAGCCCGGCATAGCTTTGCCCCAAAAATGCAGTATCTTCCGGCAGACTTATCCATTCCGGAGACTTGTTTAGTTGTTTCACCGTAATCTTTATCGTATCAGGTTCCGACCATAAATCTCCGTCACTCACTTTCAGTGTAACGAAGGCCATGGTATCTCGATGAATTTCATAGGTACTCAAAGTGGGTTGTTCTGCAAAAACATCGTCTAATACAAAATAATCCGAGTTCCACTTAAATACCAAAGTATCGCCTTCAGGATCGAAAGACATACTACCATCAAGAACGGCGACATCGCCTTCGTTTACAATCAAATTCGCTCCTGCAGAAGCCACCGGAGATAAATTGGAATGCAGAACAGTAATTGCAATAGTATCCGGAGTAGAGTAATCTTCACCGTCAAAAACAGTCAGCGTAAATAAGAATGTAGAATCTGCCAACAACCAGGGTGCTGTAAAAACAGCATTTTCATTCTCTGTATCTGAAAGAACACCTTCATTTAAACTTAACCATTGGTATGTTAATCCAGAAGGCGCATTATCTGGATCATAAGAATTACTTCCCTCAAGACTTATTTGTTCACCTTCATTTATCTCAGCTTTGGAACTAGCGACCGCAACGGGAGGAACATTAATATTTAAAATGGTTATATGAAGCGTATCATATGCTGAATAGCCTGATGAATTAGTAACTTTTAATACAGCATATACTGCAGTATCCGTCGTAAGCTCCGGGGTAACAAGTTTGGCAATTGCGGAATCGCTGTTAATTAATTCTGTCCGGTTGTCTGAAATCGTCCATTGCCAGCTTAGTACCAAACCGTCCGGGTCAAAAGAATTCGTTCCATCCAACATTAAAGTATCCTTTTCTGCAATCACTACAGGGCCTAAACCGGCATCTGCAACCGGTCCCGAAGTAACATTCAAAACTGTTACCACTACCGTGTCCGGAGACGAAATATTCTCAGCATCATTCACTTCCAACACGACACGGTAATCTTTATTCGCTTCTACCTGTGGAGCTGTAAATGATGGAGAAATTTCATTTGAGTTAATTAAACCCAAAGTATCCAAATCGGACCAACTATACACTAATGAACTCTGGTCTAAATCATAAGAGCCACTACCATCCAATTGACCTGATTCCCCCTCGTATAACTGAATATCGAATCCTGCATCTGACTTTGGAATATAATTGAAATTACCACTTAATGAAACGTAAACTGTTGCCCCAATTTCAAAATTTCTTGGAGCGATTTCACTCCCATTTTTAGGATTATAGAACTTTACACTATCGATATCTATTAGCTGGTCCTCCGACTTATCCCAAATTTTAAAAGCAATTGTATCTCCAGAAATAAAACCGTCTTTCTCACCCGTCTCGGAATCATCGGCACCAGCCACTGCCGATTGAGTAATAGCATCCAGAGTTTCCTCCAGATTTTTCTGCAATACTACAACTCCTACACATAGATCACCATCGAATATCCCGACTTCATCGCCAGCAACCAGATCAACACCATTTACTTTTACATCCAGTATATTTATATTCATCGCACTGGTAAAATCACCGGTCGGCTGAAATTTTGTTTGGGCATTACAAACAACAAATCCAAACAGCACAAACATATTAATGAATAGGGCTAAGTGTTTCAAATCTTTTATAGTTTTATTTCTATTCTGTTGAACGACTTAAAGATAAATGCTTTCCCAAAAATAAAAAGAAATTATCACCTTTTTGTACCACTAAAAAAACGTAACCCTAACAAATTGTTATCGTTTAGAGATAATTAAATCTCTAATTTTATATTTGCAAATTTTTCTTTACATTTGATAAAACAGCATTATATTGTAGTGAAGATATTAATGTCAGGACCCGTTTTAAATGTTGTGAATATGTAGGACCTAAAACTATTAAATGACCAATTAAACAACCAACACAGAATATATGGAAATAATTTTAATCCTTTCAGCACTTATACTCAGTTTCGCATTAGTTTTGGTTGCCATTCCACCAATCATACGTATAGCTAAAGCCAAACACCTCTTTGAACCCTTTGAGGAAAGAAAAATTCACACAAAAATAGTTCCGCCTTTGGGAGGAGTTGCCATTTTTATAGGTTTTACTTTAAGTAGTATTTTTGCTACCGACGGATTAAAATTTGACTCGCTAAAATATATCTATGCCGCTGTGTTATTAATGTTTTTTATCGGTCTGAAAGATGATTTAATGGTCATCTCTGCAAAAAAGAAACTTGTTATTCAGCTAATTGCTGCCGTACTATTAATTGTTTTTGGGAATATTCAACTTACAGGTTTACATGGCATGTTAGGCGAATACAACATTGGCCGACTGACTGGTTTTTCGCTGACCCTGTTTGCCATGATTGTTATTATAAATGCCTTCAACCTTATTGATGGTGTTGATGGACTGGCATCTGGGCTAGGCATACTGGCATCAACTGTATATGGAACTTGGTTCTATTTAAGTGGAAACTATGTATTGGCAATTATGGCATTTGCATTAGCAGGAAGTTTGGCAGCTTTCTTTCTTTACAATGTTTTTGGACACACCAATAAACTGTTTATGGGCGATACAGGATCGCTTATCATTGGGATGCTTATTTCTGTGATGGTTATTTATTTTAACGAATTGAATCTAACTGCACCAGAACCATACAGAATAGGAGGAGCTCCAGCCGTTTCTTTTGCCATTATTATTGTACCGCTTATTGACACTTTAAGAGTGATGACTATACGAATCCGACAACGTCGTTCACCTTTTTCTCCGGATAAAAATCATATCCATCATCGTTTACTCTCGCTGCTTAATTCGCACCTAAAAGTTACTTTTACTATTTTAGCCGGCAACGTTATTTTAATCGCAATTGCCCTTGGACTTAATCATTTGAGACTAAATGTTAATCTGCAGTTTATAATTATTTTCGGTTTAGGTTTAGTTTTCTCATTCATTCCTTCATACTTACTTCAGCGTAAAGAAGCAAGAAAAACTAAGAAGGCGTATCCTGCATAAAAATTCAGAGTTCAACATATTTTCGTTTTAGAAAACGAAGAACTTAGAAGAGGCGCTAATTGAAATTCAACATTTCGGTTAACGCCTTTCTAGTTACATTTGATTCCTCTAATCCCCCAACTTAATACCTTAAAATCCCATCAATAATTTATCATTAATCCCTTTTAAACATTTGCTGCATAACACTTTTATTTCTGACCAATAACATTTTATGGGCAGTGCATTTTCTTTACATTTATAAGAAATCATAAAACATACTGCCATGCCTAAAATCCGTAGAGTCGATGCACTGAACTACCACAAAAAAAACAGACCTGGAAAAATAGAGGTTGTTCCAACAAAACCACATAATACACAATACGATCTTTCGCTGGCCTATACGCCGGGGGTCGCACAACCTTGCCTCGAAATTGAAAAGAACAAGGAGAATGTGTATAAATACACCTCCAAAGGGAACCTGGTAGCAGTGATCTCAAACGGCACAGCTGTTTTGGGACTGGGAGATATTGGTCCGGAAGCAGGAAAACCTGTTATGGAAGGAAAAGGACTGCTATTTAAGATTTTTGCAGATGTAGATGTTTTCGACATCGAGGTTGATGAAAAAGATCCCGACAAATTAATAGAAGTAGTCAAGGCAATTGCTCCAACTTTTGGAGGTATTAATTTGGAAGATATAAAAGCACCTGAATGTTTTAAAATTGAAGAAACACTTCGCAAAGAACTGGATATTCCTGTTTTTCACGACGATCAACATGGAACCGCAATCATATCAGCAGCTGCTCTTATAAATGCACTTGAGTTGAATAAGAAACTCATTGAAGATATACAAGTAGTGGTAAGCGGCGCGGGAGCAGCCGCCGTGTCGTGTGCCAAGCTATATATCAGCATGGGCGTTGAGCCTGAAAACATTGTAATGGTCGACAGCAAAGGGGTGATCAACCGCGAACGTACCGATCTGAACGAAGTAAAACAGCAGTTTATCACCAGCCGAAAAATAAATACCCTGGAAGAAGCCATGAAAGATGCCGATGTATTTCTTGGATTGTCGATTGCTGGTGTTGTCAGCAAAAAAATGGTTAAGTCGATGGCTAAAAATCCAATTGTTTTTGCAATGGCCAATCCAAATCCCGAGATATCGTATGAAGATGCTACAGCAGCACGTAAAGATATTATTATGGCTACCGGACGTAGCGATTACCCCAATCAGATTAATAATGTGTTGGGCTTTCCGTTTATATTTCGAGGAGCTTTGGATGTTAGAGCAACAACAATAAACGAAGAAATGAAAATTGCGGCTGCCAAAGCGCTGGCGAAACTTGCCAAGGAATATGTCCCGGAAATGGTTGCCAAGGCCTACAATATGACCAACATTGTATTTGGCAAAGACTACATTATTCCCAAACCGCTTGATCCGCGGTTGATCACTACCGTTTCTTCTGCCGTTGCACATACCGCAATGGAAACCGGTGTAGCCCGGAAACCGATAAAAAGCTGGGCAGCCTACGAACGTGAACTCACCGAACGCCTCGGAATCGACAACCGACTGATAATGGCGATTCGTACCAAGGCCAAACAAAATCCAAAACGTATTGTATTTGCAGAGGCAAATAGTTTTCGCATTCTGAAAGCTGTTCAATTTGTTATCCGCGAAGGAATTGCAAAACCAATTCTTCTGGGTAACAAAGAAAAAATTCATGCGCTCATTAAAGAAAATCAACTGGATATCGACAATGTTCCAATTATTGATCTTTGTGAATCGGTAAGCGACGAAAAACGTCATCATTTTGCAAAAATCCTCTATGAAAAACGTAAACGCAAAGGTATGACCTACAATGAAGCGGTGGAAAAAATGATGAATCGCGACTATTACGGTTCGATGATGGTGGAAACAGGCGAAGCAGATGCATTTATTTCAGGATTTTCCAGAAAATACTCTTCTACCATCCGTCCTACGTTGCAGGTAATTGGAGTAAAAAAGGAATACAATCACATCGCAGGTATGTATATGCTGTTAACAAAACGTGGCCCGTTATTCCTGGCCGACACCACAGTTAATATGAATCCTTCAGCGCAAACGCTGTACGATACCACTTTACTTACTGCGGCCGAAGTTCGCAAGTTTAATATCGAACCGCGCATTGCACTTCTGTCGTACTCCAACTTTGGAGCCTATAAAGGTGAAGGCAGCCCAATAAGAGTAAAAGAAGCTGTGCAAATGTTACAGGAAAAGAATCCGGATTTGATTGTTGACGGCGAGATGCAAGCCAATTACGCCTTAAACGGTAAATTGCGTTATTCACGATATCCTTTTAATAAATTGGGCGATCAGGATGCCAATACGCTTATTTTCCCCAATTTGAGTTCAGGCAATATTACCTACAAGATTTTACAGGCACTTGGCCCTTACGAGGCAATCGGGCCGATTTTGATGGGCATGAAAAAACCCATCCATATTTTGCAACGCGACAGCACCGTGCGCGAAATCATTAACATGACAGCCATTGCTGTTATCGACGCACAGGAAAGTAGTCTTGATTAAGATTAAACTTTTTTCTAGAATAAAACATGCCGGAAATCTATTAACTCCGGCATGTTTTATCATTGGTAACTTTTTCCCTTTCGTTAAAATCCCACTCCAAATCCTACACTAATATAGGGTTCCCAGTCTTTATAAGGCGAATTTTCGTGATTCAACACATCAAATAAAACCTGAATATTCAACCATGTATTTTGTGATATGGGCTGACTGTAACCACCACCAACATAAAACATCGGAGCAAGTTTCCGATCTTCATCACCATCCGAATAAAACCACTTATAACTCATTAACGAAAACTCGGTATGCCCATACAATCGTGGTGTTACGCGATAGCGGCTGAAGATACTGGCCCCATAATTCGAACCATTCTGATCGTCGATGTATCGGCTGTCGCTAATATATTCGTACGATAGCTGAGTTCCAACCGACAATTTTGGTGTAAGTTTATACGCCACCAGTGGCTGCGCACCAATCACGCTGTAATTCTTACTAAAATTCATCGTAACATAACCGCCATAATAAATTCTGCTTTTGTCCAGTTTTGGCTTGGGTAAATTTGTTTCTTCCTGCTGGTCAACTGCCGTTGTATCCTGCACTTGTGCAAATACTGAAACTGTAACGAAAATAAGCATGAAAAGTAAAAATGAAATTTTCATTGTAAGTGGATTTAATTTTATCTGAATAAGATACGTATAATTTAGGTTTCGATGCAATGAATTACGCATGGAAAAGTCAGGATAGACATCTCTATGCGAAAAATTGCTTTCTCGTATCATATTTTAAAATTCAACACTATTTTTGCTTCTATGAATATCGATAAATATCCATCGCGGCTATTGGAAGCGGCTGTAAACGAATTCTCAAAATTACCCGGCATAGGAAGGAAGAGTGCTTTGCGCCTGGTTTTGCACCTTTTGCGCCAAGACAAAGAAGAAGTCAACTCATTCGGCAACAGCCTGATACAACTTCGAAACGAAATAAAACACTGTAAAGTTTGCCATAACATTTCGGATAGCGAAACTTGCCAGATCTGTTCTAATCCGTCGCGCAACGAAAGTGTAATTTGTGTGGTGGAGAATATTCGCGATGTAATGTCGGTGGAAAATACGCACCAGTTTAACGGACTTTACCATGTTCTGGGAGGTATTATTTCACCGATGGATGGAATCGGGCCGGCTGAACTGGAAATCGATTCGTTGATTGAAAGGGTAGATTCAGGTAAAGTCGTCGAAATTATTTTGGCGCTTTCAACAACTATGGAAGGCGATACTACAAACTTCTATATCTATCGAAAAATGAAAGGTAGAGAAGTAAAAATCTCTACGCTGGCGAGAGGAGTTTCGATTGGCGACGAATTGGAATACACCGACGAAATCACACTTGGACGTTCACTAACGAATCGCGTTCCTTTCGAAAGTTCGTTGGGAAAATAAAATTCGCATCAGAAAGCCGGATTTTTTTCGTTATGAAAAGGAAACCTTACATTTGAGAATCATTATTATGCAACCTTAAAAGTCGTTTTCGAAAACTGACTGCTAAAACAGAACCAGTCTTTTCGGAAACTCCAGCTCTGAAAAATGGATATTTCAATTGTTATTGTCAACTACAACGTAAAACATTTTCTGGAACAGTGCCTTCACTCGGTTGAAAAGGCTTTAAAGAACGTGCAAGGCGAAGTTTTTGTTGTTGATAATAACTCAGTTGATGGCTCTGCGCAGTTGATCAATGAGAAATTCCCCCATGTTACTTTTATTCAAAACACTGAAAATGTGGGTTTCTCACGAGCCAATAACCAGGCCATTCTGCAGGCAAATGGAAAATATATGTTGCTGCTAAATCCTGACACTGTTGTTGAGGAAGATACCTTTGAAAAAGTGATTTCTTTTATGGAAGCACATCCCGATGTCGGAGGACTTGGCGTTAAAATGATCGATGGCAAAGGTGTTTTTCTGCCCGAATCAAAACGAGGATTGCCAACTCCCTGGGTAGCATTTTATAAAATGTTTGGTCTTTCGAAGCTTTTCCCGAAATCACGTAAATTCGGAAAATATCACCTCTCCTACCTTAGCATGGATGAAGTTCATGAAATTGATGTGCTGGCCGGTGCTTTTATGTTACTGCGCAAATCGGCACTCGACAAGGTTGGTTTGCTGGACGAAACCTTTTTCATGTACGGCGAAGACATCGACTTATCATACCGCATTCAAAAAGGGGGATATAAAAATTATTACTATCCCGAAACGACAATTATCCATTATAAAGGAGAAAGTACTAAAAAAGGCTCGCTGAATTACGTGAAGGTATTTTACAATGCGATGGTAATTTTTGCTCGCAAACATTTCTCGGGAAGTAAAGCAAATGTTTTTGCTTTGTTAATTCACCTGGCCATTTATTTCCGTGCGTTGTTATCAGCCTCAAAACGTGTTTTGCAAAAAATCTATATTCCGGTCGTTGATGCTATGCTAATTTTCGCCGGATTCTGGCTGATCACTCCATCATGGGAACAATTCCGGTTTCATCAGCCCGATTATTACCCGCCCGAATTTATGCAATTTGTGGTTCCGGTTTACAGCTTGTTTTTTCTCTTTGGCATCTTGTTTTCCGGTGGTTATAAAAAGCCGGTGAGCATCTACAAAGTAAGCCGTGGTGTTCTTTGGGGATTAATTTCGTTGTTGCTGGCTTATTCGCTCGTTGATGAACAATACCGCTTTTCGCGTGCATTAATTCTACTTGGCACTGCCTGGTCGGGAATTATCCTGATCGCATACCGTTTGTTGGGGCACTGGCTAAAACTGAGCGATTTCAGACTTTACTCGCAGCGTATCCGTAAAATTGCTATTGTGGGGCATTCGAAAGAAGCACGCCGAATTCAACAGCTTCTGGAAGAAACCCGGATTCGATCGCAACTGGCAGGATTTATTGCCATCGACGGTAACGATAAAGGCAAAAATTATATGGGAGAACTGAGCCAACTGGAAGAGATCATTCGAATTAACCGCATTGATGAAATTGTTTTTTGTGCAGAAAACATTAGCTCGGCCGAAATCATTAAAGCCATGCTCGATCTTAGCCGTTTGGATATTGACTACAAAATTGCACCACCCGAAAGTGCTAGTATCATCGGAAGTAATTCCATTCACACTGCCGGCGACTTATACGTGGTGAATCTCAATGCCATTTCAAAAAGAGGAAATAAGCGCAGAAAAAGATTACTGGATCTGGTGACTTCAATACTGATTTTATGTCTGAGCCCGGTTTTAATCTGGTTCACCTCAAAAAAAGGAAACTTCATTACAAATATTTTCAGCGTAATTTCCGGGAAGAAATCCTGGATCGGATACATTCCCGGCGTTGCAGATGAAAGCAAACTTCCATCGATTAAAGAGGGAGTTTTAAATCCGGGTGATATGTTTCCGACACTTCAGTTGGATAAAGAAAAATCTATCCAGCTGAACCGGTTGTATGCAAAAGATTACAATGTACTTTCTGACGTTGAATTATTATTGAAAGCCTGGAAACACCTCGATCGTTGATCAACCAAAAACGACTAAAGATGAAGGAAAAACTTAATTTCGGAAAAATTGTACTCAGGCCCCTTGAACCGGAAGATATTGACCTCTTGTACCAATGGGAAAACAATACTGAGATTTGGGAAGTGAGCAATACAAAAACTCCTTTTTCAAAACATATTCTTGTGCAGTACCTGGTACAATCGGCAAAAGACATTTACGAAACAAAACAGCTTCGGCTGGTGATAGAAACAACTGATAAAATGCCAGTCGGGGCAATTGACCTGTTCGATTTCGAGCCTTATCACATGAGGGCCGGAGTTGGTATTCTGATTCACAAAAGCGATGACCGCAAAAAAGGCTACGCCAGCGATGCGCTAGAAGCTTTATCAAAATATTCATTCGAATTTCTTGGATTAAGACAATTGTACGCCAATATTACATCCGACAATTTGGGAAGTATTCACTTATTCGAAAAATCAGGATTTACTCAAAACGGTATCAAAAAAGACTGGATAAAAACGTTCTCAGGCTGGAAAGATGAACTGTTTTATCAGAAGTTTTTGGGGTAAAATCTTCTATTTAAGAATTCAATCAAAGCGAATACTATTTATTGCACCGTCTTTCAAGGCGGTGACCTGCATTAGTCGACCTTAATCTGATTTTTTAGGATTTTGGTCACTTGAAGTTTACCAAAATCCTAAAAAATCATGGTCACCATCTTGTTTCGTTACACCGCTCTAAAGAACGGTGCAAAAAATAATTTAAAACGATGGAATTTCTTTCAAAAACGAATAGCTGTTCTTTTCGTAATCGATAGCACAGGCAAAGTGCTGCAATCCATTCGACACTACTACCCTTTCAACACGTAAAGCCATGTTGTAGCGCACCACCTGATCAAAAGCATTCTGGGTAATTTTTACGTTTGGAGCTTTAAACTCAGCTATTAAATGTGGATTTCCGTTGCGTTGATAGATAAGCAAATCGAAACGACGTTGTTGCTGGTTAACTTTTATCTGCTTTTCTACAGCCATTAAATTCTGCGGATAGCTTTTTTCATGTATCAAATATTGAATAAAGTTTTGCCGCACCCACTCTTCCGGTGTCAGTACCACAAACTTTTTCCGTATCGAATCAAATATGAAGGTTTTATCATTTTCTGTTTTTGTTCGGAAAGTATATTCCGGCAAATTCAGTTTGTACATAATCTTCTCAATAACTTATTAACTCAACTTGGCTGGCGAGCTCGAAAAATGTACATTTGTGTTCGCCTTAAAACCAATTGTATTCCTATTTGTTCAAAGGTAGAATAATTCAGCTTATGAAGACGAAAAAAGAAATTGTTGACAACTGGCTACCGCGATATACAGGTAAAAAGTTAGATGAAATTGGCAAATATATTTTGCTCACAAATTTCCAGGATTACGTTGAACGCTTTGCAAAAAAATTTGAGGTTCCGGTTGAAGGATCCGACAAAAACATGCCCAGTGCAACTGCCGAAGGAATTACCATGATCAACTTTGGAATGGGAAGTCCAAACGCAGCCACTGTGATGGATTTGCTAAGTGCAATACATCCAAAAGCTGTTTTGTTCCTTGGAAAATGTGGTGGTTTAAAAAAGAAAAATCAACTGGGAGATTTTATCCTGCCTATTGCCGCTATTCGCAGCGACGGAACATCGTCAGATTACCTGCCTCCTGAAGTTCCGGCACTTCCTGCCTTTAACTTGCAGCGTGCGGTTTCACACATTCTTCGTAATTCGGAACAAGATTACTGGACAGGTGTGGTATTAACCACTAACCGCCGGGTTTGGGAATACGACGACCGATTTAAAAAATACCTCAAAAAAACAAGGGCGATGGCAATCGATATGGAAACAGCAACCCTGTTTACCGTTGGTTTTGCCAACCAAATACCAACCGGAGTTTTATTACTGGTTTCCGATCAGCCGATGATTTCAACGGGCGTAAAAACCGACGCAAGTGACAAATACGTCAGCTCGTCGTATGTAGAGCGTCATATTCAGGCCGGTATCGATGCATTGCTGGAAATTAAAAACCACGGACTTTCTGTAAAACATTTACGATTCTAGAATGGAGTATAGCGACATACTGCAAAACCTAAAAAAAGGCATCTACCACCCCATTTATTTGTTGCAGGGTGAAGAAACCTATTTTATTGATGAGCTTTCGGATTATATTGAAGACAATGTACTTACCGATGCAGAAAAAGGATTTAACCAGACCATCTTTTATGGAAAAGATTCGGATCCGGTAACAATTGTTGAAGCGTCGTTACGTTTCCCGATGATGGCCAGCAAACAGGTTATTATTGTGAAAGAAGCACAAAGTCTTAGCAAAATCGACACGCTGACTTCGTATGCAGAAAAACCACTGACTTCAACCATTTTGGTATTGGCTTACAAATACAAGAACCTGGATTCGAGAACAAAACTGGCCAAAGCCATAAAAAAGAATGGTGTACTTTTTACCTCAAAAAAACTGTACGAGAACAAAATTCCGGGCTGGATCGATAGCTTTTTGAGAGCTCATAATTACACTATTACACCGCAGGCCGCCTTGTTGCTCACCTCGTATCTGGGAACGGATTTAAGTAAAATTGCAAACGAGTTGAACAAACTGGTAATTGCGGTTAAAGACACCACTAAAATTACACCCGAACATATTGAGAAGAATATCGGGTTGAGCAAAGAATTTAACATTCTTGAACTTCAAAATGCTTTGGGCGAAAAGAATGTTTTAAAAGCCAACCGGATTATCAACTATTTTGGATCGAATCCAACCTTGAACCCAATACAGAAAACCGTTGCCGGCTTGTATTTCTATTTCTCAAAACTGTTTACGTATCATTTCCTAAAAGATAAATCGGAACGAAATGTTGCTGCCGAACTTCGTGTTCATCCCTTCTTTGTAAAAGATTATGTGATGGCAGCCAAGCGCTACTCTCCGACCAAACTATACGAAATTATGGGTATTTTGCGCGAGTACGACATGAAAAGTAAGGGTTTCAACGTGTCAACAATGGTTGAAACAGGAGACCTGCAAAAGGAAATGATCTATAAAATTTTACACTAATGATAGTTTGGTTCATCATCGGCGTAACTGCCGTTATTTCATATATCGCCTTTCAAAACCGCGAGTTGTCTGCCAAGCTGCAGTTTAATGCCGCGCAAATTATCCACCGCAAAGAATATTACCGTCTGGTGAGTCATGCGTTTATTCATGCCAACTGGTCGCATTTGGGTGTAAACATGCTGGTACTTTATTTTTTCGGCAGAAACACAATCCTCTATTTTGGCTACTATTTTGGAAATAAAGCCACAGCGTATTTTCTGCTTCTGTATTTTGGGGGCATTTTAGCCTCGAATATATGGAGTCTGATAAAGCATAAAAACAACTATTACTACAATGCAGTTGGCGCGTCGGGAGCTGTTTCTGCTGTTTTGTTTGCAACTATATTTTTCCAGCCATGGGAGCCGCTTTATTTATTTATGGTGCTTCCCATTCCAGGCATTTTGTTTGCTGCCGGCTACCTCTTTTACTCCTACCAAATGAGTAAACGACAATCGGATAATGTTGCGCACGACGCCCACTTTTTGGGAGCTGTTTTTGGTTTTATTTTCCCAATTCTTTTGAAGCCGGATTTGTTCTCTCGTTTTATCGACAACTTGTTTTCGTTTCTCTAGTTTATGGCCTACATTCTGGCAAATAACAACATTCTTAAAGCAACAGAAGCCAATCTTACCCCTTTTCTGTTAACTACTCCCGACATGCACAAACACAGCATTTGGTTTGGTTTTGGAGGCATTCCACTTCTCGATGAAAACCTGGATATTTTAGAAAATGAATTCAAACAACTCGGACATAATATTCCTGATCTGTTTAAAAACCGACGTGAGTTATTCCGACTGATAAAACGAATGCTGAATAAAAACCGTTTTTACCGAACCGGGCTTATCACATTCCAGTTTTTTATCGCAGAAGAAAAAATTGATTACCTGATTACCTGCAAAGCTTTTGAGGATTTCAATTTCCAGGCAAATGAGCAAGGATTGCTTATAAATATATCAGACTCTAATTTGTTAAGTTTTTCGCAAAACAACAACTCGAGATTTGCGAAAGCAACATTCTGGAAACTAGTTGGTGCAGAAATGAACGACAAAGCAAATCAGGCAGCGATTATTCTCAATGAAAAGCAAGCTGTTTGTGAGGGCATTTCTGCGAATCTTTTTATGATAAAAGAGCATGTCCTTTATACACCGTCACTGCAAACAGGCTGCTATTCAGATGTTATTCGTCCGGAAATAATTCGACTGGCAAGCAAACTAAAAATGAATGTGGTAGAAACCGAGGTTATTGAAGTAAAACACCTGCTGGAAATGGACGAAATTTTCTTTGCTTCCGAAACAAAAGGAATTCAATGGGTTTTGGGTTTTGAGAACCGGCGCTACGTGCACAACTATACCGACCAAATATATTCAGGATTAAATCGCTTTTTAGAAAATAAAGTTGAAGATCAGAAATGAAATTTTTCTAATTGAGTGATGGATTTTCAGGGAAATTCTCCCACACGGAGTAACGTTGTCCGGCTTTTTTAACAAAATCGAACCACGAAGTTTCGCTCAGGTCTTTCATCACATCCTCCTGTTCAACATCGGTAACCAACCACGAATCTTCTTTTAATTCATCTTCCAACTGGCCACCATCCCAGCCCGAATAACCCAGGAAAAAACGGATATCAGATGAATTAATCTTTCCGCTGCGAATATCTCTTTTTAAAACCTCAAAATCGCCTCCCCAATACAAGTCGCCCATCACATGAATACTTCCCGGAAGTTTGTCTCCCAGCTTATGTATAAAATACACAGAATCAGTTGAAACCGGGCCTCCTAGATAAACATCGGCATTAAAATCGGGGAAATCAGGAAAGACATCCTGAACAGGAAAATCGACCTTTTTATTCAAAATAAATCCAACGGCTCCTTTATTGCTATAGGCCACCAAAAACACCACCGAACGGTTAAAATAATTACCGGCCAAAAATGGTTCAGCAATCAAAATACGCCCTTTTTGCGGTGCAATATTGTTCGATTTTATTTTGAATATGTCAAGATTCTCACTCATTATAAAAGCAATATAAGAAATTTATATTCGCTATCAAATACCTGCAATTGTTCTAATACCTTGTAACGGAATTGTTAACAGAATGTTTTAAACGGGGCTAAAAATTAGATTAAGTACCTTTCTATTCTTCTTCTACAATGATAAAAACGTCTTCGTCGGGTTTTGACATTTGATACTGTTCGCGCGCAAATTTTTCCAGCTCGTCTTTACCTTTATTCAGGTCTTCCAGTTTTTGCCGATCGGAAGTAATACGTTCCTGGTAATACTCTTTTTGCTGCTTTAGCTCGTTTAGCTGACGTTTGCTTTGGATGTGAGAAACAATACTGTTTTCGTCGAAGAAAATAATCCAGACTGCAAAAAGAACAAAAGCAATAACAAACTTATTGCCAATCGTTTTAAAAAATCCGGATTGAAATATACCTTTCTTCATGTTTCCTAAATATTGCATACAAAAGTAGAATCTTTAACGATCAAAAAAAAGAGGAACCGAATAATTCCGACTCCCCTTTTTCAACAGTTTAACCTTAATATTTATTCATTATCCGGTTGAAAGTTCGGATATGTATAATCTACCGGTGGTACAAAGTTTTCTTTGATGGTGCGGATTGCAGTCCAACGAAGCATGTTAAAGATAGAACCTGCTTTATCGTCGGTACCCGAACCACGAGCGCCACCAAATGGTTGCTGACCTACAACAGCACCAGTTGGTTTATCGTTAATGTAGAAGTTTCCGGCGCAATTTTCCAAACGTTTTGAAATCTTTTCGATATTGTAACGACTTTGCGACCAAACAGCACCTGTAAGTGCATAAATCGATGTTTTATCAACTAAATCTAAAGTTGCATCCATGTCTTCGTCTTCGTAAACATAAACGGTAAGAACCGGACCAAACAACTCTTCCTGCATAGTAATATAATCTGGTTTTTTAGCCAGAATAACAGTTGGCTCAACAAAATAACCTACTGATTTATCGCAGTTTCCTCCAAAGATCACTTCAGCATCTTCGTCTTCTTTTGCACGATCGATAAAACCTTTCAGTTTATCAAACGACGACTCGTCGATTACCGCGTTCACGAAGTTGGTGAAATCTTCAACCGGCCCCATTTTTACGGTAGCCAGCTCAGCACCAAAAATCTCTTTTACTTCTGGCCAGATACTTGCAGGAACGTAACATCTTGACGCTGCAGAACATTTTTGTCCCTGGTATTCGAATGCACCACGCAACATGGCAATTGCCAATTCGCGTTTTTTCGCTGTGTTATCGGCGAAGATGAAGTCTTTTCCACCAGTTTCGCCAACGATTCGAGGATATGATTTGTATTTGTAAATGTTTTCACCGATGGTTTTCCAAATGCTCTGGAATACTGCAGTTGAACCTGTGAAGTGAATACCTGCGAAATCAGGGTGAGTCAACACTGTTTCGGCAGCAACAGGACCTGAAGCATAAACAAGGTTGATAACGCCATCTGGCAAACCTGCTTCTTTAAAAATCTCCATGATTACACCAGCTGAATAAACAGCAGTTTTCGAAGGTTTCCAAACAGCTACGTTACCCATCATGGCAGGTGCTGCAGGAAGGTTACCTGCGATTGATGTAAAGTTGAACGGAGTTAATGCGTAAACAAAACCTTCCAAGGGACGGTACTCGTTGTAGTTCCAGATTCCTTTAGCTGATTCAGGCTGTAATTTGTAGATATCAGTCATCACCTGAACACCAAAACGTAAGAAATCAGCAAACTCACAAGCTGCGTCAATCTCTGCCTGGAAAGCATTTTTTGATTGTCCCAACATCGATGCTGCATTAATTTTTGCACGATAAGGACCTGCCAAAAGATCGGCGGCTTTAAGGAAAATTGATGCACGGTGTTGCCACGATAAATTTGCCCACTCTTCTCTCGCTTCCAAAGCAGCATCAATAGCCATCTCAACATGACTTGCATCACCCTGGTTAAAATACCCTAATGTATGCGCAATTTCGTGTGGAGGACACATTCTTACTTTTCTGTCAGTAAAAACTTCTTTCCCTCCAATTACCATTGGCTGGTCGATTTCTTCAGAACGAAGTTCCTGTAATTTTGCTTGCAGCTCTGCTCTTTCCGGAGTTCCCGGAGCATAACTCAAAACCGGTTCGTTTTTTGCAACCGGTACGTTGTAAATCCCTTTTGGCATAATACTATTTTTATTTGTTTGTTGTTATCTCGTACAGTTTTTGCAAATCTAAAAAATCGGTTTCGCGAAAAGCATAACAAAAATCAGGAGTGACAAAAATCAGTCATTTTCAATCATCTTAAAACCAGAGATTTAACATATGCATTTTCAAAAACGAGACAAAAATCAGGTTTTCAGTTTCCCATTTTGACAATATTTCCCCTAAAAACCGTTTGATTTGGCGAGACGTATCGCTTTTTTAATATTTTTACATTATTGTTAAAGAGGATAAATAAAATATTAGCAGAAAGATTCTGGGCTGCTAAACAAGAAAATGAAAAAACGCAGCTTTTTCAACTTCTATTATTTTGGGGAGTTGTGGGTGTTGTATCTCTTATTTTGTCCATAAAACAATTGGTGACTCCCGATAATGACGGTTCGTTGGTTTGTATCCTTTTACTTTTATCAGTTTCAATTTTAGCGATTGTATGTGGTTTTAACGGACGGAAAAGTTGTGCTATTAATTCAATTTTTGCTCTCCCTATTTTTCTTTATTCCTATTACATTTCAGACCTCACCCAACATGCACCATTAATCGAAACCATACATTTATCAGTTTGGTGGTTGATGGCGGGGCTCGTTTTCCTCTACTATTTTTCGTTGATGGAAACCAGGGTGGTGCTGTACTTTTTTGTGTCGCTTGCCCTGATAAGTTTTCATTTATATAAGGCGGACCACCTAACTGATGCGTTCACTTATTTTTATCCTTTTGCAAGTAATCCGCTGCTAATTTTTACAGCCTTTTTCCTTGTTACTTTTTATCTACGCAAACGGCTTATCTCTCACATAGATGCTTTAAAAGAGCAATTAAGTACACAAAACGAAGGTATTAACCGGGTGGTACAAAACTCGTCGTTTCTTATTTCGCGACTGAGAGCAGTACGCGACGAAGACGGAAATATCACCAGTCTTTTGGTAGAAAAGATTAATAATGCTTTTGAAGCAGCATTTAAACGAAATTTATACGAAGTACAGGAACAAGAGGCCGAGTATGTTTTCGATCTGATTTTTAAAGGCCGATTCGATGTAAATAAAATGGTACTCTACAATAAAAAAAGGGTATCAGAATTTCATGCGGCCAATCTCGACAAATGGTACAAAGTACATGTTATCAATCCGATGTATAATGTGTACTACCTTGTTTTTGAGGACATCACCAAAACGAAAAAGGAAATTGCGGAACTCGAGGCAAGCAAACGACGTTACAAAGTTCTACTCGAAGCCATTCCTGATATTTTCTTTGTAATCGACAAGGATGGTATTTACGAAGACTTTGTAATTAAAGAAAGTGATCTGTTTAAAATTGAAGACAGTAATATTATTGGCAGTTCAATTTTCAGTGCAGGATTCCCCGATCAAATGGCGCAAAAAATTTATTCCTGCATTCAGCATTGTATTAAAACCAATTCAATTGAAACCATCGAATACTCGCTGAATACGCCCAACGGTACTTTTATGTTCGAGATGCGACTGGCCAAATTAAATGCCAATGCAGTAATTTCGGTTGCGCGCGACATTACCAAAAGGAAGACAGCAGAATTTGGTTTGGAAAAAGCGCTGGCAAAAGCAGAAGAATCAGATCGCCTAAAATCGGCATTCCTGGCCACCCTATCACACGAAATTCGTACTCCAATGAACATCATTACCAACTTTACACGCATGTTGGCTGATGAATCGCTTGAAGGAATGGAACGTCTTCAACTTACCGAAGACATTACTCAAAATGGTCAGCAGTTGCTGAATATGATTGACAACACCATTCACCTCGCAAAAATTGAGACCGAAAACATTCCAGTAAATACTGCTTTCTGCAAGGTTAATTTGGTATTACGTGATGTTTATAATACTTATTTCTCGAATTTGCCCGATTCAAAAGATATTCGAATAAGCTTAAATTCGGATGTCGCAACACAGGAGTTTGGTTTCTCAACCGATCAGGATCTTTTAAAAGAGGTGATTACAATTTTGGTCGACAATGCGGTCAAATACACCACTTCGGGTCAGGTAACATTTGGATTTGAGATGATACGAAACGACTTTATCAAATTCTATGTTTCCGACACCGGCATCGGTATTCCTGAAGAAGATTATGAGCACATTTTTAGTCGTTTTTACCGCGTACAAAACCGTATAAACCAAAGCACATCCGGCTCGGGAATTGGTTTGCCGATTGCCCAACACTATGTAACACTTCTTGGTGGAGAACTGGAGTTTGAATCAAAAGTAAATAAAGGCAGTAATTTCTGGTTTACCCTTCCATTTAAAGAAGGACGTGGCTACATGAAAATCGTTAGCTAGCAATTCAGCTGAGCCACAAAGTTCACACGTAAGATTTCCATTGAAAAAAGTTTATAGAAAACTGATTAACCTTGAATATGAAGTCCACTTCTTCATTCGTTATCCGTTAATCATCATTCGAAATTCAAATAATAAAGTTGTAGAGTTTTAATACCTGTTGGTTACCGAATTTAACTGGGCATAACCAACCAGGCGGTCGTATCTTCCGGCTAAATCGCGGTAATAAACCATTATCTGGTAGTCATTATCAGTCTCCCAAAAACTTCCCTCAATGTTTGTATGATCCGCAACAGTCGATCCTTGCGGCACATAAACATACATGTAGTTGTAATAACCCTGCTTAAGCAACAATGTCAGTTCGTACTGCCCGCGATCAAAATTATAGGTCATTTCGTTCCCTTTGTTTGCGTTCCAGTTTGTTAAGCCACCAAATACATTCACCGATCCGCCAAGCAGCGGTGCCTCAACAGGCAGTGTAAAATGAACAAACGTGTAATCGCATTCGGTATCATAATCGCGCACTTCCTGATCCTGACTTTCGATAACGTACATTCCATTCATTTCCTGGTACGAGAAAAAGCGTTTATTGGCACGCACTTCATCGGTTTGCAGGGTTTTATGATAATATGGCCGGTGAAAATCGGTGGCAATCACATTTTCGCCGTTCATTCGGTTTGTGCGGTTATCGAAATAACGGAATTCGTTACCTGAAGGAAAAACATTCTCACGATTGTAATCATAATCCAACACCCGCTCGCGAATGTACAATGGCTTTAAATTTCGAATGGCATTGTCCCAACGATTATTCTGCATAATCACCACTTTTACTTCTTCGCGTGGATTTAAGATGGGTAAATTAGGATGGTGTATTTTAAAATCCACTTCGTGATTTGTTCCTTTAAATGCATCGAGTGTGGCACGCCGCACAGTTCCTTCAATACGAACTGCATTTTCGTAAATATGAAAACGACGTGACAATACTATTTTTTCCTTGTCCTGATCTTCATAAACAACCAAAGCATAATTACCCGAGAGTTTAAACCTCAAATTATCGTTGGGAATTTCGATTTTGTAGTTTACGTAATTAAAAGTAGTGTTAAACGACATGCCATAATCATCAACCGGATTTTCAAGAAATCCATCGATATATTCTTCCTGCGAAATAAAACTTTCATTCCAGTCGGCATCGCAATGAATAACAGTATAATAGTAATCTTTTACACCTTCCGACATATCGTCGAATTTAAACACAAGGGTCATGTCTTCATTTAACCCCATAATCGGGTTCGACAATTCAAAACCATCGCGATAGGCCTGAACTGTTTTTATGTTTTCGCGGTAATTGGCATCTTCGTAATAAAAATTTTCCTCCTGCCCCTTTACATAAAAACAGCTCGTTATAAAAAACACAAATGTGAATATGAAGTATTTCATTGGTAAAATCGTTTAAAATTGTGTCGGCCTGATTTACAGTTTGCTATCAAAATAAAATCGAGTAAAACATACGACACAAAAAACCTGTTAGTTTTCAATAAAACGTAAAAATCTGCAATTCGTATCTCAATTCAAAAACAAAAGTAAAAATTTCAGGATTTAGTGAATAAATATTATAGTTAAACACGCAAAAAAGCGCTCAAAACATGTTAATTTAATCTGAAGATAAATAACATCAATTATCATTTCACAATATTCTAATTATCAATAAAATAGTAAACACACCACAACATACACATATCTTCATATTTGAAAGTATTGAACTTTTACTATAAACCATTGCGAAAAGCCGATTAAATTAATACTTTTGCACACTTAAAAATAATACATTCTTAATTCGATATGTCAGAAGTAATTAAGTTAAGGAAAGGGCTTAATATAAAGCTAAAAGGAAGTGCAGAAAAGGCACTCGAAAAATTGCCGGTTCCGGCAACAGTAGCTCTGAAACCCACCGATTTCCCGGGACTTACTCCAAAACTTAGTGTTAAAGTTGATGCCGAAGTAAAAGCCGGCGATGCTTTGTTCTACGACAAATATCATCCAGAAATTCTTTATACAGCACCTCTTGGAGGAAAAGTAGTATCGATCAATCGTGGTGAGCGTCGTAAGATTTTGGAAGTAGTTATTTCGACCGACGAAAAAGTTGGTTCAGCCGAATTTACAAAAGCTGATCCATCAGGTTTATCGGCGGAAGAGGTGAAGGAACAAATCTTAAAAAGTGGTTTATGGCCGTTTATCAAAAAACGTCCATACGGTATTGTCGCCAGTCCGGAAGAACAACCAAAAGACATTTACATTTCAACATTTGACACGGCTCCTTTGGCGCCGGATTACAATTTTGTTATGGATGGTCAGTTGGATACCTTCCAAACAGGTGTAAATGCATTAGCAAAACTTACTGAAGGAAAAGTAAACCTTGGCGTTCAGGCCGGTTCTGCGTTTTCGTCGGTAAAAAATGCTGTTATAAACACTTTTGATGGACCTCACCCTGCAGGAAACGTAGGAATTCAGATCGCCAACACGAATCCTATTAACAAAGGAGAAGTTGTTTGGACAATCAACGTGCAGGACGTACTGTTTATCGGCCGACTGTTTGAAACAGGAAAAGTTGATTTTACACGTACCGTTGCAATTGCCGGATCAGAGGTAAAAGCACCAAAATATGTACAAACTGTTTTGGGAGCTCCGATTAAAGATCTTGTTGGTGGAAAACTTGTTGAAACAGACTACAACAAACGTATCATTAGCGGCAATGTACTAACCGGCGAAAAAGTTTCAGAAAAGTGTTTCCTTGGCTATTACGACTCATTGGTAAGTGTTATTCCGGAAGGTGATGAGTATGAATTTTTAGGCTGGGCCGATCCAGGTTTCAGTAAATTCAGTGCTACCAAAACCTATTTCGGAAAACTGTTCCCGAAAAAAGAGTACACAATGAATGCCAACATACATGGTGGCGAACGCGCTTTTGTTTTGTCGAACCAATACGAAAAACTGGTTCCGATGGATATTCTTCCGGTATACCTTTTAAAGGCAATCCTGGTTAACGATATCGACAAAATGGAAAACTTTGGTATTTATGAAGTGATAGAAGAAGACTTCGCCTTGTGTGAATACGCCTGTACTTCAAAAATCGAAGTTCAGAAAATTTTACGCGAAGGAATTAACACCATGATCAAAGAGCTTGGTTAATTATTACGTAACTTATTTAGTCTTTTAAGATGAAATTCATAAAAAACTTTTTTGAAAGGACAGAACCGCTGGTTCAGAAGGGAGGCAAATACCATTGGCTCCAATCGGTACACGACGGATTCTTTACATTTTTATACACACCGAAAACCACGTCGAAAACGGGTACACACATTCACGATTACATCGATTTGAAACGTACCATGTCGATTGTTGTTTTATCGGTGGTTCCGGCTTTGTTGTTCGGAATGTACAACGTAGGAGTACAACATTTTAAAGCCATTGGCGAATTAGCCGCTACAGGATTTTTCGAAATCTTCCTGTTTGGTTTAATTAAAGTACTTCCTATCGTAATTGTATCGTATGCAGTTGGGTTGGGAATCGAATTTGTTTTCGCTCAGCTTCGTGGTCACGAAATTCAGGAAGGCTTCCTTGTATCAGGTATGCTTATTCCATTGATTATGCCGGTAAATACACCGCTTTGGATGATTGCAGTAGCAACAGCTTTTGCAGTTGTTTTGGGTAAAGAGGTATTTGGCGGAACCGGAATGAACATCTGGAACCCTGCTCTTGTAGCACGTGCTTTCCTATTCTTCGCTTATCCGGCTCAAATGTCGGGCGAATCGGTTTGGATCGCATTAAAAGATACTGATAAAGTAATTGATGGTTTCTCAGGAGCAACTCCAATGGCAAATGCTGCTGCCGGAAACTTAAACTACAGTGTAGCCGATGCATTCTTTGGTTTTATTCCGGGATCAATTGGTGAAACTTCAACACTTGCAATCCTTATCGGAGCTGTATTATTGATTATAACAGGAATCGGAAGCTGGAAAATTATGGTATCAACCATTGCCGGTGGTGCAGTTATGGGACTTATCCTTAACGCCGTTTCGGGCAGTGCAGGTTTATCGCCTGAAGTTGCTACCTATTTCTCAATGCCTTTCTGGCATCACTTAATTTTAGGTGGTTTTATGTTTGGAGCTATTTTTATGGCAACCGACCCGGTTTCGGCATCACAAACCGAAAAAGGAAAATGGATCTACGGATTCCTTATCGGTATTCTGGCCATCATTTTCCGTGTTATCAACCCGGCCTTCCCTGAAGGTATGATGTTGGCTATTCTGCTGATGAACACATTTGCTCCGACTATCGACCACTATGTGGTAGCAAGTCATGTTAAGAGAAGAACAAAACGAGCTAAAGTTTCTGCATAATTAAAACGAAGAAAAGATGGACAGAAATAGTAATACTTACACATTTTTATATGCAGCCATTATGGTAATTATTGTGGCTGCCGTTCTTGCTTCGGTTTCAATGGCATTAAAGCCAGCGCAGAAAAAGAACGTTGAGATAGAGAAAAAACAAAATATCCTGGCATCGGTAAATATCGAAAGTACAGCAGAAACAGCAGAAGCTATTTACGCTGAAAAAATTGTTGACGAATACCTGGTGAATACCAAAGGTGAAAAAGTTGACGGTGACGCTTTCGCAACCGACCTAAAAAAGGAACGTGCTAAGAGTTTCGACGAAATGCTACTTCCGGTATTTGTTTGCGATACAGAAGAAGGAACCAAATATGTACTTCCGGTATACGGAGCCGGTCTTTGGGGACCTATCTGGGGATATGTTTCGGTAAGCGACGATATGAACACCATTTTCGGTGCCAACTTCGATCACGAAGGAGAAACTCCGGGACTGGGTGCTGAAATATCAACTTCAGCCTTCGAAGTGCAATTTAAAGGTAAAGAGATCTTTGATGAAGCAGGTAAAATGGTTTCTATTCTGGTTGCTAAAACCGGTCAGGTTGCTCCTGAAATTCACAAGGTTGACGGTATCTCAGGTGGTACAATTACAAGTAAGGGTCTTGAAGCGATGCTAAAAGACGACTTTACAGGATATGAAGCATTCTTAAACAAGAATAAAAATTAAGAGAGATGAGCGAACCATTATTTTCAAAGAAAAATTTAAAATTACTGTCGGACCCGTTAAACGACAGTAACCCAATTACCGTACAGGTTTTGGGTATTTGCTCAGCGCTGGCTGTTACTGCACAACTAAAGCCGTCAATTGTTATGGCAATTTCGGTAATGGCTGTATTGGCATTTGCAAACGTGATTATTTCATTATTACGAAATACAATTCCTAATCGTATCCGAATCATTGTTCAGCTGGTAGTAATTGCTGCCCTGGTAATTTTGGTTGACCAGATTCTGAGAGCCTACGTTTACGATGTAAGTAAGCAGCTTTCGGTATTTGTTGGATTGATTATTACCAACTGTATTATCATGGGTCGTTTGGAAGCCTTTGCATTGGGTAACCGCCCATGGCAATCGTTCCTCGATGGAATTGGAAACGCAGCCGGTTACGGTTTTATTCTTATTGTAGTTGGCTTTTTCCGCGAACTGCTTGGATCAGGATCATTGTTAGGTTTTAAAATTATTCCTGACAGCTGGTACATTGCAAACGGTGGATTCTACGAAAACAACGGACTGATGGTACTTTCTCCAATGGCACTTATTGTTGTTGGTGTAATTATCTGGGTTCAGCGTAGTCGCAACCGCAAACTGATCGAAGATTAATTCTAACGCAAAAACAAAATTCAAATGGAAAATCTGATTAATATATTTGTTAAGTCAATTTTTATTGAAAACATGGTATTTGCGTACTTCTTCGGAATGTGCTCTTATTTAGCTGTTTCGAAAAAAGTAAGTACTGCTGCCGGTTTGGGTATTGCTGTAGTTTTTGTGTTAGGCATTACTGTTCCGGTTAACTACCTTTTAGAGAAATTTGTATTAAACGAAGGTGCTTTGGTTTGGTTAGGCGAAGGTTTTGCCGACGTAGACCTTAGTTTCTTACGTTTTATCATGTTTATTGCCATCATTGCATCAATGGTTCAGTTGGTGGAAATGATTGTGGAGAAATTTGCTCCTGTGTTGTACAACCAGTTGGGTATTTTCCTTCCGCTTATTGCAGTAAACTGTGCTATCCTTGGAGGATCGTTATTCCTACAGCAAAAAGCTTTTATTAACGTTGGCGAAGCTACCGTTTACGGATTAGGTTCGGGCGTTGGCTGGTTGCTGGCAATCGTTGGTATTGCTGCTATTAGGGAAAAGATCGAATACTCACAAATTCCTGGCCCGTTACGTGGACTTGGTATTACATTTATTGTAACCGGTTTAATGGGATTGGCATTTATGGGATTCGGCGGAATTAAATTGTAAAAATCAAAAAACAATTAGCAAGATGATATTATTGTCAGCACAATCAACCGTAATTCTTACCAGTGTTGTTTTCTTCCTGAGCGTAATTATTCTGTTGGTGGCCTTACTTTTGTTCGCCAAAAAGAAACTTACTCCATCAGGAAGTGTAAAGGTTAGCATTAACCAAGGCGACCTGGAAATTGAAACAGAACCGGGAAATACACTGTTATCGACACTTGGTAACAATAAAATTCTTCTACCATCGGCATGTGGTGGTGGTGGAACCTGCGCAATGTGTCGTTGCCAGGTTGAAGAAGGTGGTGGTTCTATCCTGCCTACCGAAACCGGTTATTTTACCCGTAAAGAGCAAAACGACAACTGGCGTTTGGCTTGTCAGGTAAAAGTAAAAGAAGACATGGAAATTAAAATTCCACAAGAGGTTCTTGGTGTTAAGAAGTGGGAATGCGAAGTGGTATCGAACCACAACGTGGCTACTTTCATCAAAGAATTTGTGGTTAAATTGCCTGAAGGCGAAACCCTTGATTTCAAATCGGGTGGATATATTCAGATCGATGTTCCTAAAATCGACGTGAACTTTAAGGACATGGATATTGAAGAAGAATACCGCGAAGAGTGGGAAAAATTCGGTATGTTCGATCTGGTTATGAAAAACCCGGAACCAACATTCCGTGCATACTCAATGGCTAACCACCCTGCAGAGGGTAACATTGTAATGTTGAACATTCGTATCGCAACTCCACCGTTCGATCGCGCAAGCAACGGATTTAAGAAAGTTAATCCTGGTGTTTGTTCTTCATACATTTTCAACCTGAAACCGGGCGATAAAGTAACTGTATCGGGTCCTTACGGAGAATTCTTCCTGAAAGACAACGATAGCGAAATGATGTTCGTAGGTGGTGGTGCAGGTATGGCGCCAATGCGCTCGCACTTATTCCACTTGTTCCACACGGTTAAAGAATCGAAAAAGAAAGTTACTTTCTGGTACGGTGCACGTTCGTGGAAAGAAGTTTTCTACTACGATCAATTCAGAGAGATCGAGAAAAACTTCCCGAATTTCGAATTCCATTTGGCACTTGACCGTCCTGATCCTGCAGCCGATGAATTGGATATTAAATACAAAACAGGATTTGTTCACCAGGTAATTCACGACAACTACCTGAGCCAGCATGAAGAACCGGAAGAAATTGATTTCTACATGTGTGGACCACCAATGATGAACGATGCCGTTCAGAAAATGCTTTACGATATGGGCGTTCCTGACGAAAACGTATTGTTCGACGACTTTGGATCGTAATCAATCGAAGTTATCAAACTTAGATATATCAAAGCCACTTCTCTTTTTGAGGGGTGGCTTTTTTAATGCGCTGCCCCGACTAGGGTTTCACGCAGATATCGCTGATCATCGCTGATTTTTATTCACCCGGTAAGGTGAAAGTTTTTCTGCGGAAATCTGCGTCATCTGCGTGAAATAACAAAATCTTGTGGTTCCCATTTGTATGCAACGTTTAGATTAAGGTATTCAGATAAGATTATGGAATGTTCCAGTATCATTGTGGACTGTTCCGGAACCTTCATGGTCTAGTCCGGAATCGTTATGGAATATTCCAGCATCACTCCGGACAAGTTCGGAGACCCTGTGGACATGTCCGGCATCGTTCTGGACAAGGAAATTATTGTTCTGGATTAGTCCTGATTCCGTCAAAACTCTGCTTAACTCAAACCATCCGGAGATTTTATTCAGGGTAAATTAACACTGGCAGTAACCACTCCCTTATTCCGGTAGCGAGTGGAGTACTCAGCAGTGATGGTAACTTTCCCACTGGTTTGTTCCAATACAATCTCCCCTATTCCACTTCTTACCTGTAAGGCTTTTGGTTTAGCGGGCAGGTATTTACCTTCCACCAATTCACCAATAAAGTAGTCAACGTTTTTGTTGTTATCCGATAGTTGGGCAGCAATATAATAGCCTTGTGCTACCCGGTATTTGGTAACTATCAGCTCTGGTTGTTTAATTTCTTTACCATTTTCACGATATTCTTTCAGGCCAACAGCGCGCAATCCGTTTTTATATTCATATTCGGCCTGTAAAGCTCCATCCTGATGGTAACGTTTACAAACTCCGTGTAACACGTTATTTTCATAAGGCTGTTCTTTCCAAACTTGTGGCTCCTCCTCTAACGAAGCCTTATAATACGTATAAGCCACTCCCTGTTTTTCGCCGGCAACATAAGGAATTGTCGAATACAAACTGCCGTGTAAATAATAACGTTTCTGAATTCCGTGTTTTATCTGAGTCCCTTTTACAACCGGTATTTCGTATTCAATTTGCTCAGAGTTTCGGTAAGGTTTACGAACCACCTGAATACCATCGTCCTCCCCGGATGCTGGTTGTTCTTCACTTTTTTGTGGAGTGCTGTTACAGGCCATTAAAATGAGCAACAAGGCTGAGAAACAGTAGATAATCCTTTTCATAAAAGAGGTATCGGCTTAAAGTTTTACTAAAGATAATATTTGCTGTTGGTTTTAATCCATAAACCGCGCGAAATAAACTTTATATCGAATACGCCCCAGCACCGTTAAGTTGTTGTTACACTGAGAATATTAGTAGAAAGCTCAAAACCAAATGTCCTAAAATACGTACACAAAAACGCAAAATACGTTCAGAAAACCATTGTTATTTTTGTCTGATTTCCTGTTGCTAACCTTTAAAAGATATAGTCATGGAAAAACATTATTACCTCGTAGCCACTCCCGAATCGTTAATAGCTTCCCATCTCACTCCATCCGACTTTGGCAATTATATGGCCGTTGGAACCAAAAAAAACCTGCGTTCGCAATCGGTATTTTTCGAAATTGATCCAACTAAAACTGATCTGCCGGAAACTTATGTGGATGAAAAGCTGGTGCCATACGAAAACGGTGAACCTAAACGATCGGTTTACCTTTCGATCTACAGGGTTTTTGAAAAAGTACCTCTTGAAGCGCTTACAAACCTTTACCTGGTAACCGACGATGGCAAGGTACTTGAGCTAACTAAATCGCAATACGCGCAGACTGAAAAGAAAGGTATTCACCTTTACCAGCAATACAATCCGTTTTCTACCATGGTAGCGAGTAAACTCAATCCGCCTGAATTTATTGGCTTTTTAACCGATACATCAAAACCGGTATCGGTTCCAAAGTTGTTTTTTATCGAGCTGCAACTGAATGATCTGGCCAACGATCCAACTTTACCCATCAAAAATTTACCTTATCGAAACCCAGCTCACCTGCGAGAATGCCTGATAAAATTGCATCATTCTGAAGAGCGACTTACAAAAACAGTTCTACGGGTGCGCCACAGCGAGCTACCATACCGCACTATAGAAAGCGGCTTTTTTATTGGTGATAAGGACAACTACCTGTATTACCCCTTCCCCACGCAGCAGGAACTTGAAACGACACATTTTTCGTGGTGGAGATCGGCATTGGTTCAACACTTTTAATGCCGGTTGACACCTGGTTTAAATAGTAGGGACAAGGAGAGGCTGTTCGTTCAAACAGTCTCTCCTTTTATTTTTAAGCAAAACAATTGAAAGGCGCATTTTCAACTAAAAAGGTCGTTTAAGTGATTTGCTGCGGAAAGAAAATTTATCGGAATATTTCTGTATTTTCGTATAAAACATGCTCTATCGGAATATGACGACACTACTCTTTTTCTTTTTCATCTCCATCATATTTTCATTTCTATGTTCCATTTGGGAAGCCGTTTTGCTAAGTGTTACACCATCGTATGTAAGCCGGATGCAAATGGAAAAACCTGGTCTTGGCAAACGCCTTAGTGGTTTAAAAGATGATATCGACCGCCCGTTATCTGCCATCTTAACCCTGAATACCATCGCGCATACGGTTGGTGCCATTGGTGTGGGTGTTCAGGCAGGAGAACTTTTTGGTACGGCAAAGATCAACTTCTACCTATTTGAAGTGACTTATGAGTCGCTAATTGCCGGATTGATGACGTTGGCTATTCTTATACTATCCGAAATTATACCGAAAACCATTGGTGCAACTTATTGGAAACAGCTCACTCCTTTTACTATTCGTTCGTTAAAAGGGTTGATGATACTGCTTGCGCCGTTTGTATGGTTAAGCAAATGGGTTACGCACCTAATAAAACGAGATGGTGAGAAAAGTGTACTTAATCGTGCTGATGTTGCTGCAATGGCCGATGCAGGATTAAAAAGCGGAGCTATCGACAAGGAGGAGAAATCGATCATTCAGAATTTACTACGTCTCGAAAATCAGGTCGTAAAAGACATCATGACACCACGAACCGTGGTTCTTAGCTTGGATGAAGATCAAACATTGGGTGAAATCTATAAAGAATATAATCCCTTCCAGTTTTCGCGCATACCGGTTTACAGCGAGACCACAGATAACATAACAGGGTTTATTTTGAAGGATGCCATTTTAGAGAATATTGCAGCCGATAAACACTCGCGCAAGGCAGTTGAAATTAAAAGGAAGGTACTTTTTGTGCAGGACAACCTTTCTGTTGCCGGATTACTTGATGTGTTTATTCTGGAGAAACAACACATGACCATGGTAGCCGACGAATTTGGGACCATTGTTGGCCTGGTTACCATGGAAGATGTAATTGAAACCTTATTCGGGCTTGAAATTGTTGATGAAACCGACAAAGTCGTTGACATGCAAAAACTGGCCCGCGAACAATGGGAAAAATCAAAAGAAAAGGACTAAACAGCCAGCTCTCCCGGATTAAATATTTCCGTTTTAAAAACTCATCTCCGCTCTGAAACGTATTCCGCTGTTGTCGGTGAAACTTCTGTTCATGTAAGTGCCTCCCAGCTGATGAATATATTCTACACGTAGTACTTTAAATATATTTGTTATTCCCACACCAATCTCGGCATATGGTACCGTTAAATCCTGCGAGAAGGCTTCCGGCAGATCAAATATTGGTTTGTAAGCACTTGTTCGGTCTCCGTAGTGTGCTTTTAACGATACCATCTCGCGTAATTTTAAACGATTAAATAATGGTATTTTATTAAAGATAATTCCGCCGCCGACCCAATCGAGGTGCACATTGGTGTACACATTGTGTGCAAAAGATGCCTGGTGTAACAGGTTAAAGCGGTATTTGGCAAATCCAAGCGACTGCGAACCTACCGGCATATCCAATAAATCATACGGAGCATCGCCAAACAGGTAACCACCGTTAACCATATAGCGCATAAATGTTGGTCCCCAGTTTACTTTACCAACTACCGAACCGTGAAAGTGCGAATACATGCCAAAATCAGGTGTGTTATCACCCGGAACATAAGCCTGACCTACATCCCAGCTTAAGTTAATTACCGGCGTTTGATCGATGTAGTAAACACGCATAAAATAGTATTGGTCGTAATACTGGCCGAATGCCAAACGGGCATTAAACAAGGCACCATAAGCCGAATAATGATTGTAATCAACGCCATTGTTCACATATCGAATCGATGGAGTGCTGTGACTGGAAGAATAATAAGCTCCTCCTTCCAGAATGATATTATCGGTATTGTACTCCAAATTTACATGAGTTTTCTTCTCTTGTTGCAGGTATGGATTCTCCTCGCGCGAAGTAATGGCAGCAATAAAGTTTCCGTTACCACGAGTATTCGGGTTTTTCTTTATAAAGCGAAGGTATTTATCCTGCGAAACCAGGTTATAGTCGTCGGAATAACTTCCACGCAAAATAAACTTATCGTCAGGAGTTAACTGCCAGCCAAAATTTAGTCCGTATTTTAATTCTTTGTTTCGGGTACCATAACCCAAGAATCCACCAACCGTAAAACGTTCCCACATTTTTTCCCCCGTGCGGAAGGGCATGGAAAAACGCTGGCCCTCGATTGCGTTGGTACTATAAATATCGAATACCGGTCCAAGTTCAATTTTCCCCAGATCTATATAACTCGTAAGCACCATTCCCCCAACTGCGTCGATACCTTTCACCACCTGGTTTTCCTTTAACTTATCAACGCGTTCGTAGGTTCCGTCCGACATCAGGCTGGTGGCAAACTCCGGTTGCGAGCGCCAATTGTAACCCCGAATTTCATCGAGATGGTTTGAAGTAGAATACTGCGTAATCTTATTCACCATCCAGTTTCCACTCGAAATCTGATCGATACGTTGCGAACCGTACCTCGAAACGGTATCCTTATTCAACATCAACGACAGATTCAGACTGATCTGTTGATTGTCGTAAAACCAGGTTCCATCTTCATCTTGTCGGTACTGTACATTCGAGCGATAACCATTTACAAAGTTGATATTCGCTTCTTCCTGCACATAAGCGTAAATGCTGGTAAGTGCAAAGTTTTTCCCCTCAACCGTAAATCGCCCGGTAAACAAAGGATTGTACTTATTTTTTGGTGTAAACGAGAAGTTATAGTACCAAACACTGTCGATCATGGTACTGTCGTTCAAATAAAGATCGTAGTGCAAACGTGCCGAATTACTAAGTGGCGAGATTATTCCGCGACCTAGAATATTGATTTGATCCTTGTAAAAATCGAGGTCGATCACCACATTCAGCAAAATCAGACTTTCAATGGTTTGATTAAGTTTCGGAAAAATTCCATCCTTTTTATTGTAAACGATACTATCTTTTTTATCCTTGGTTAAAGTTCCCAACTCGGCCATATAAATGGGCGAAAACCGAATATCCTGATCATCCATTTTCATGGTTACTTCATTCATATTTGGAATAATCCGGTTTACTTTCGATGTAGAATCGATGGCCATATAAACCGAAGTTCGCTCAAAAGCTTTGTAGTCGTTATAATTTTCAACTTTATCACGATTCTCCTTTTTGTGCTCCATTATCTTCCGGTACAAAACCTTTGCCCTCGATTCTTCGGGCCTGACTTTGATCTCGCTTATCTGCTGAACATCAGGCTCCAACAGCACATCCATTGGCGTTTTAACACTTGTGGTGTACTTTATCTCCTGCCTCTCGTAACCAACAGAGGAAAAAATAATGTCATCGTTAAGGGCAGCCGACAATATAAAGTGCCCGGCCGCATCGGTCATGGTACCGCGGGTAGTTCCTTTAATCCAAACGTTTACAAAGGGAATGGGCTCTTTTGTTTCTTTATCAAATACAAATCCTGACAGCTCGGTGGCTTCATTAGATGCACTGGATGCAAAAACAAATAGTAGAAACAGTATTGTTAATCTGATTTTGTTTTCCATAATAAATAAGCAATTGCCTCATTTATCTCATGGCTCCGCTAATTACTAGCTAAGATAAAGAGAATCAAATCACTATGTTTTCTTTTTACAAATAAAAATGCTTACCTATTCAAGATAATTGTTTTCGTGGCGATTTTACATATTTAAATACTTAACGAAAGTAATCAAGATCACTATGTCAAAATTTATTCTTATCAAATATCGTACTAATTTTTAACTTTTATTAAGAACCACCCTCCCACCTTTTTGTTGACAAAGCCGAAAAATAAAAAACCTCTCCGACAAAGCCGGAGAGGTTTTTAGTATATCGTACTTTAAAGCAGCTAATTAAGCCTGCTCTAATTTTAATGTTTCTGTTGTTTGATCGCAAACTTCAGTTGGACCAAAATACTGAATAGGACCAGGATAAACGAATTCAGTTCCGGTTGCCCACTCACCACGTTTTGTAACGAAGTATTTGTAAGGAGCACCTTCCAATTCAACCAGCGCTTTTTGAATTACCGGTTTCATGTGACCGTGACGTTTTTCCATGTTCATCATCATAGTTACAGGAACACCACCTGCAATCCACTCGTCAGCCGGAGATGTTGTGTTACGCACTGAAGCCATGTAACCTGTTTTTCCTTCTGAAATAAGTATGGAAGCAGTATAACCTAATGAATAACAGTAGTCAGCATCGAAGTTAGATGGAGCTGCACAACGGCCTTCGTAACCGAAGAAGTGGTACTGAGTTCCGAATTTTCCTAAGAAATCACCAGCTTCTGTCATTTCATCCAAACGGGTTTTAACCATTTCACCCAGCAATTTTTCAGTTTCGATTAACGACACCTGTACGTTTCCGTGTGGATCGCGATCTAAAGTCAACTGAGTTGCAATTCCTGATGGCAGTGAGCTGAATACTTTTGATGAAGTTTCAGAAAGTTGACCGGCTACCCATTCGTTACGGTGACTTTTCTTCAACATTTTAAATTCTTTCTCTGTGTCAGTTCCTTCAGCCAGAAGGTCGTTCAATTCAGAGATAAGCACTTTCATTTCAGGAATGAACTCGATCAAACCTTCAGGAATAAGCGCAACACCAAAGTTGTTACCGTCAGCAGCACGGTTGGCAACAATACCAGCCATATAATCTACTACTTCGCCTAAAGTTTGTTTCTTTTCAGCAACTTCTTCCGAAATCAAAGTGATGTTTGGTTGCGTTTTCAAAGCACACTCTAAACCGATATGAGAAGCTGAACGTCCCATCAGTTTAATAAAGTGCCAGTATTTTTTAGCTGAGTTGGCATCACGCTGAATGTTACCAATCAACTCTGAATATACTTTTGTAGCGGTGTCGAAACCAAATGAAGTTTCGATCATTTCGTTTTTAAGGTCACCGTCAATTGTTTTCGGACAACCAATTACCTGAACACCTGCGTCGATTTTCGCATAGTACTCTGCCAATACACAAGCATTTGTATTTGAGTCGTCACCACCAATGATTACCAATGAGTTTAAGCTCAAATCTTTTGCAATTTCCAAACCTTTATCAAACTGGGCTTCTTCTTCCAGTTTTGTACGTCCTGAACCGATAATATCGAAACCACCGGTGTTACGGTACTCGTCGATGATATCAGCAGTTAGTTCCATGTATTTGTGATCAACCAATCCGCCGGGACCACCTAAGAAACCGTATAATTTGCTATCAGGATGGATATTTTTAATTCCATCGAAAATACCTGAAATCACGTTGTGTCCACCCGGAGCCTGACCTCCTGAAAGGATTACACCAACATTAACAGGTTGTCTTTCGGCAGCAGCATCGGCAGCTTCGAAAGTAATTAATGGCATTCCGTATGTATTCGGAAACAGTTCTGCAATTTCTGCCTGGTCGGCAACCGATTCGGTTTTTGCACCCTCAACCAATTTTACGTCGCCTTTTAACGATTTAGGTAGTTTAGGCTGATATTTAGCCCTTTCTTTTTGTAATGCGCTAATACTCATGTCTGTTTATTTTTTAGCCGGAAGTTGAAAACAATCATCCGGAACAAAACTTAAACCGGTTAACCGGCTTTAGTAATTATTAATTATTGATTTCTAATTTTTTAAGCAGACCAAAAATAAGGGAATTTGCGATGAAAACCTATGTTGAAAAAACAGGATGAAACGATTTAAAGTAAAGTTAAAAGGGAATTGACAAAATGCCATCCCCAATTTCGCTTAAAGCGATTAAATGCTGTTTTGGATTCATCAACATGCGAATCGAAATCTTCAAAAACAAGCTAAGATCAATTACCCTATCGGGAGGATTTTACTTTTTGTCTTGAGACAAAAAGTAAACAAAAAACTCAAGGCTGCGCCCGATTCTCTCGGAAAAGCTACACGATGCCAGCTAAAATTCCTGAAACTCGTCGTACCTCCTCAGACATCAGTTATTTTAACGCTGTCATCGTTTGTTTTCCGGCTCACCGGCCGAGGCCGAAGCTTCGATCAATATCGTTGTATATTTACTATGCAGGAGTGGACCGGCCTCTTTTGGGCTTTTCCCGGAGTTGAAATAAAACCTTAATGAGAGCGGGAAGCTCCGAAGAATTGAGGAGATCACCCGTCCGAATTTGGGTTTTATGAAAATGGAGCGGAAAACTCAAAAGCAGCCTTGATTTTTTTGCATCTTTTTTTGCATCAAGGCAAAAATGATGGCCTCCGGCAGGAAAAATAGAAGTAGTAGTTCACTTTTCTGATACAGGAAATTTGACTGAACTTACTTTACGCATTTAGGATAGATCCAAAAAAACCTGCCCCTTTTCAGGAACAAGTACTATCATTCTGATAAAACTGTTTAATTGTTTACGATGATGTAAGGAAATCGAGAATACTTCCTGCGGTACTTCCTCTTCCGGCTTTGTACAATTCGGTGTAACCACATCGTTTACAGGAAATGGCTATAAACTTTCGATTTTGGATATCAAAAAATCGGGTAAATCCGGCACCGGTTGTTCTGATTGCATCTTCTTCGTATTCCCAACTACTGCATTTGGGACAACTGAAATTTTTCTTCATGATTTTCTGTTTTTTGTATTGTTTTCAGTTTATCAGTACTTGCTTTTCAGATAAATTACTAACTGAATTATAATAATTACAAATACGATCACAAGTGCCAGAATAAACTTTTTTTGCTCATAGGTTAATCTCGTTTTAAACCTCTTTTTATTGCCATCTTTCAAATAATCATATTTTCCCATTTTCGATAAGTTTTGTTACCTGTTACTTTTTTAACTGTATCGCTACCTGAAGAATAAACCCACTGATGACTAATGCAATAACAATTACGGTTATTATTTCACGAACCATTTTTTGTTTACTCTTTTTTATTTCTTTCTCAACCTTTAAATGATCATATCTACCCATCTTTTGTTCCAATAATTATTAGTTTATTTCTTTTATCTGCAATAATACTTGAATGATAAATCCGCCAATAGCCAAAGCCAAAACAAGTATTAATATAATATTCCGTACCCTCGACAATTTAGTCGGTTGATTTTGTTTTCTGGATTTTATGTGATCATACCGTCCCATCGTCTGAAGCTTTTTTTAGTCGTCTGGCATCTTTTAATGCTTTATGTATTATCCATTCAATTTGCCCGTTCATACTCCTGAAATCGTCGGCTGCCCATTTTTCAACAGCTTCCAGCATTTCTGGACTTACGCGCAATACAAACGATTTTTTCTTCGCCATTCTACTCCTCCTTTTCCATCAATTTTTGCATGGCATGTTCTAGCGCCTGTTGTTTTTGTGTACCTATCAGAAATCTTTTGCCATTCTTCATGTATAACTGAAGTCCAATTCTTCCCGATACGGTCCATGCACTACCTTTCCTTAACCGGCGTTTAATACCTCGTCCTCCGTATTCTCGTTTCGGGTGGTATTCCCGCAATTCATAGCGTTCAATTTCTCCGGGGTCAATATCTCTCCATTTCCCTTTCATTGGCGGAAAACTGATTGAAAGTGTATCGACAGTAATTTTGGTTTTGAGTTTGGCGCGGAACAGCATTGTAAAAATAACTGCCACAACCAAAAGCATTACACCTGATACAATCAATCCTTCGGAGCCCATCGGATTATCGCCGGGTGGGTTTTCCGCCATCAGAAAGTATATTCCTCTGAAAAAAGGGATACCGGTGGCCGCCAAGCTAACAATCGTTAAAAGCAACAGCCGCCGTCTATCAAATTCCTGTTCTTCTTTAAAAAGAAGCTTTTTCATTTTGATTACTGATAAAGTGATCCGGTATTCACCACAGGCGTTGCATCTTTATCGCCACACAATACAACCATTAAATTACTTACCATGGTTGCTTTTTTATCCTCATCAAGCTCAACAATACTTTTTTCACTTAATTCATCCAGAGCCATTTCCACCATACTTACTGCACCCTCAACAATTTTGTAACGGGCAGCCACAATTGCAGTAGCCTGCTGGCGTTTTAACATGGCCTGGGCAATTTCCTGGGCGTAAGCAATGTGGTTAATTCTGGCTTCAATTACATGTATACCTGCAATTTCAAGACGTTCAATAATCTCTTTCTCCAACTGATCGTTAACTTCTTCAGTTCCGTCGCGTAAAGTTACTTTGGCATTTTCATCTTCAATATTATCGTACGGATACATACCGGCTAACTTGCGAAGTGCAGCCTCACTTTGTACCACAACAAAATGCTCGAACTCATCAACACCAAAAGCAGCTCTGTAGGTTTCTTCTACCTTCCAAACCAACACCAACCCAATCATAATTGGATTACCAAGTTTGTCGTTCACCTTAATAGGTTCGCTGTCGAAGTTACGTGCACGCAGCGAAATTTTCTTGCGAACATAAAAAGGATTCACCCAGTAAAAACCATTTGTTTTAATGGTTCCCTTGTATGCACCGAATAAAATCATTACACAACTCTGATTTGGATCAACCACCGTAAATCCAATTGCGATTAATATAAACACTGGTATTAATACAATCGCAGGAACAATCATTCCCCGCATAAATCCAAGAATGATAACTACAATTAAAAAGAGTTCCAAAAACAGGAACATGTAACCTGATAAAGCTGAATGTTGTTTTTCCATGACATTAATTATTTAGTATTTTGATATTATTTTGATATCACTAAAGTAAAACATTATTTTAATATAGACAATAGCACCCGCAAAAATTTTTATTTCTAAATTTGAACCCAGAATTTAAACAAAACGCACGTTACACCGTTTTCTTCAAAAACTATATAAATGAAGTTCATAAAAGATCCGATTAACCAATTTGTCAAACTCGAAACATCCAGTAGCATTGTTCTTTTTACTGCAACAATTGCTGCGTTACTATTAGCAAATAGCCCACTTGGCCACGACTTTCTGGAGTTCTGGAAAAATTACATCACGTTTAGTCTTCCGGGTTTTGAATTATCTAAACCCATCTATAAATGGATTAACGATGGTTTAATGGCCATTTTCTTTTTCCTGATCGGACTGGAAATCAAGCGGGAAATATTATCAGGAGAACTCAGCCATGTTAAGAAGGCTTCCTTGCCATTTTTCGCAGCGGTTGGAGGGATGATCATTCCTGCCGTTTTATTTACCGTTTTAAATACCGGAAACGCCGGTGGAGAAGGATGGGGAATTCCAATGGCAGCAGATATTGCCTTTTCGTTGGGAATATTAACCCTTTTAGGCAACCGTGTACCCAATGGTATTAAAGTATTTCTAATGGCTTTTGCTATTATTGACGACCTCGGTGCCGTTCTGGTAATTGCCTTTTTCTACAGCACTAATTTAATCTGGGCTAATATATTTATTGGACTGGGCATTGTTGCCGTACTAATTATCCTGGCGCGTTTTAATGCCTATTCAAAATACCTCTTCTTTATTGGCGGTATAATCGTTTGGGTTCTGTTCCTAAAATCTGGAATTCATGCTACAATCGCAGGAGTTTTAATGGCACTTACCATACCTCTTCGCAGAAAAACAGATACACGTTCGTTTTACGAAAGAGGAAAAGAACTGCTCGATAATTTCCTTGATGAATGCACAAGTCAAGGTAAAGGCGAAAAAAGCGTACTTACCCACAAACAGATGCACGCCATTGAAGAACTGGAGGAACTTGCAGAAAACACCACTTCGCCGTTACAACACAGCGAGCACATGTTACACGGCTGGGTATCGTACCTGATTATGCCAATTTTTGCTTTCGCCAATGCCGGCGTTGCCTTTAAATTCTCTGGCGATACAAACCTGGCATTATCAACAAATATTGCCTTAAGTATGATCGTTGGAAACTTTATCGGCATATTCTCATTCTCGTGGTTATCGATAAAATTAAATATTGCTGAGCTTCCCAAAAACGTAAATTTCAAACAGCTTGCAGGAGTTTCTTTTCTTGGCGGACTTGGATTTACCATGTCGTTATTCATCAACAACCTGGCATACTCCGATGCAGCGTTGATCGACTCGGCTAAAATGGGTATTTTAATAGGATCTTTAATCGCAGGTACGCTGGGATATATTACTATACGACTTACCGTTAAAGCGACTAAGTAAAGAAATTACAAATAAAAAAGGCACCGAATCGGTGCCTTTTATTCTTAGTTCAATATCATTTCAACATCCCCCGCCGTCTTTGTTTCGAGTACGTCGTACGAACGGGCAAAATTAAGGATGTTATTTACTGTTTGTTCAGATGGTTCGAAATCCATCTTTCTTGTTTCCTCTTCAAAATTGCATTGAATGTCGTTTACAAAATAAATTAGAGTAGAGTTTTTTACCATAGGCATTTTAAATATTTTCCTTTAAAACGCCCTCCTCTATCTATTATTGTGTTAAAGAAAGTTAAACCGCTGTAAGGTTTAACTTTTTATCATCAACCAACTTTCTCAAATTGATTAAAGCATAACGCATTCGGCCCAATGCCGTGTTAATACTAACATCGGTTTGCTCGGCTATTTCCTTAAAACTCAGCCCCATGTAGTGCCGCATATAGATAACCTGCTGCTGATCTTCAGGGAGTTCCTTAACCAGGTGTTTTACCTCTTTTAAGATCTGTGCATACACCATTTGGTCTTCCACAGTTTCTTCCGAAAACTTCTGCGAGTTAAAAATATCAACCTCCGAATTATCGTTAGAGATGGTTCCCTGCAGTTTCTCTTTCCTGAAATGATCAATTATCAGGTTGTGCGCAATACGAAGTACCCAGGAAACAAACTTTCCATTCTCAATATACTTCCCTCTTTTTAACGAGCGAATTACTTTAATGAAAGTATCCTGAAAGATATCTTCTGCCAGTTGCTGGTTCTTCACAATGAGCAAAATATACGAGTATACCCTGCTTTTATGCCGAACTATTAATGTTTCAAGTGATTCATGATCGCCTTGTATGAAACGTTGAACGAGTTCATTATCGTTCAGTTTGTCGAGTCTGAACATTACCTTCTATTTATGTGTAAATAAAAAAGTAAAGTTTATCTATAGGCGTTCAAATTTTAGTGTAGTTAAAGTATTATTCTAATTTTGTACCGTTCAAAAATGAAACATTTTACCGACAATAGCAAGTTTTTTTAACATTTTATCGCATTTTATTAAAAATTATGTCGAATAGCAAAAATGCTAAATACATTGAGATACAGAACGCAAGGGTTCATAATCTTAAAAATATAAGCCTCAAAATACCACGAAATAAATTCGTTGTTGTTACGGGAGTTTCCGGCTCAGGGAAGTCGTCGCTGGCATTCGACACGCTTTTCGCAGAAGGGCAGCGCCGGTATGTTGAGAGCCTCTCATCATACGCCCGTCAGTTTCTTGGCCGGATAAACAAACCTGAAGTTGATTTTATTAACGGAATCCCCCCTGCCATTGCCATCGAGCAAAAAGTGAATACACGAAATCCGCGGTCGACCGTTGGAACTTCCACCGAAATCTACGACTACCTGAAGCTGCTTTATGCGCGGGTAGGACAAACCATTTCGCCGGTATCGGGTAAAGTTGTTTCGCGCAATAGTGTAACCGATGTTGTTGATTATATAAATGATTTTGAGGAAGGAACACGCCTCATTATTACATCGCCGTTGCAGGCGAAAAACGGCCGGTCTATATTGCAAGAGGTTGAGTTGCTAATGCAGCAGGGATTTTCGCGCATCGAGACCAATGATGAGATTAAACGTATTGACGAACTGGTAAAAGCGGAAACCAACGACTTTTGCACCGACAGCTGCAATCTGGTTATCGACCGTGCTGCGGTAAAATACGACGAGGATACACAAAGCCGACTGGCTGATTCGGTACAAACAGCATTTTACGAAGGACACGGAGAGTGCCTGGTGAAAATATATAAAGAGGATGGTACTGAAACGCGAAGCTTTTCGAACCGTTTTGAAGCGGATGGAATTGAGTTCGAGGAACCAACGGTACACATGTTTAGCTTTAACAACCCGGTTGGCGCCTGCCCCACTTGCGAAGGCTACGGAAAAGTAATCGGTATTGATGAAGACCTGGTAATTCCGAACAAATCATTATCCATTTATCAGGATGCCATTGCCTGCTGGAAAGGAGAGAAAATGAGCAAGTGGAAAAACCAATTAATCTATTCGGCGGAAAAGTTCGATTTCCCAATTCATAAACCATTTTACGAATTAAACGAAGAACAGAAATTCCTGATCTGGACCGGAAATCAATACTTCGATGGATTAAACCAGTTTTTTAAACACCTGGAAGAAGGCAGTTACAAAATTCAATACCGGGTAATGTTATCCCGCTACCGTGGTAAAACAATTTGCCCCGAATGTAAAGGAAGCCGGTTAAAAAAGGAAGCCGGTTATGTAAAGGTGTCCGGCAAATCATTGCAGGAACTTGTTTTAATACCGGTAGCTGAATTGAAAGAATTTTTCAATACACTTTCATTAAGCGATCACGAGCAAAAGGTTGCGAAAAGAATTCTTATTGAAATTACGAACCGTTTAGAATTTTTAGATGATGTTGGTTTAGGTTATCTCACGCTAAACCGTTTATCATCAACTTTGTCAGGCGGTGAGTCGCAACGAATAAACCTGGCCACATCGTTGGGTAGCAGCCTGGTTGGTTCGCTTTATATTTTAGATGAGCCAAGTATCGGACTTCACTCACGCGATACAGAAAAGCTTATAAAAGTACTTCGCCGGCTACAGAAAATTGGCAACACAGTGCTGGTAGTTGAACACGATGAAGACATAATACGTGCCGCTGATGAAGTTATTGATATTGGCCCACTGGCAGGCCAACATGGTGGCGAAGTTGTATTCCAGGGTTCGCACGAGCAACTGATAAAAAGTCCTACGAGCCTTACCACAAAATACCTGACCGGCGTGGAAGAAATTCCGGTTCCGAATCAGCGCAGAAAGTGGACAAATTCAGTTCAGATTGTTGGTGCCCGAGAAAACAACCTCAAAAATATTAGCGTAAAATTCCCGCTGAATACGCTCACCGTTATTACAGGTGTCAGTGGTTCAGGTAAATCGTCGTTGATTTCGAAGATCCTCACCCCTGCCCTCACCAAAATACTTGGTGGCTACGGTGAAAAAACAGGGCATCACGATGCAGTTCTAGGCGATTACAAAATGATTGATGCCATTGAGTTTATCGATCAAAATCCAATTGGAAAGTCTTCTCGTTCGAACCCGGTGACCTATCTAAAAGCTTACGATGAAATCAGGAAATTATTTTCGGAACAACAGGCAGCAAAAATACAGGGTTTAAAACCTTCGCATTTTTCATTTAATGTTGATGGTGGCCGTTGCGACGAGTGTCAGGGAGAAGGAACGATTAAAGTTGAAATGCAATTTTTGGCCGACGTGTACCTGCTTTGCGAAAGTTGCGGGGGGAAACGGTTTAAAGAAGATATTCTGGATGTTCGCTACCAGGATCTGAACGTTGATGATATTCTAAACCTGACGGTAAACGCAGCCATTGAGTTGTTTAAGACTGGAAAAAGTTCGACTGAGAAAAAAATTACAAAGCGTCTTCAACCACTGCAGGATGTTGGTCTTGGTTATATAAAACTGGGGCAATCGTCGAGTACTTTATCGGGCGGTGAAAGTCAGCGTGTAAAACTGGCCTCTTTTCTAGCTAAAGAAAAGGATTCTCCAACCCTGTTCATTTTTGATGAGCCAACAACCGGATTACACTTTCACGATATCAAAAAGCTACTTGATTCGTTTAATGCATTGATTTCGCGTGGTCATTCCATCCTGATTATCGAACACAACATGGATGTAATTAAATCGGCCGACTGGATTATTGATTTAGGCCCTGAAGGCGGAGATAAAGGCGGACACCTTGTTTTTGAAGGTACGCCGGAAGATTTGTTAAAGGAGAAAAAATCGTATACAGCAGAAGCTTTAAAAGAAAAATTATAAAAAAAGAGCCGTCTCAACAGGCGGCTCTTTACCATTAAAATCTCACTATTTAAACAGTTGCATCTTCTACTACAACCGGTTTAATCACGGAACGTTCAGCAATGTTATCAGCTATCGGACAACGCGTTTCAATTTCCTTTAAAAATTGTTGTTTTTCTTCTGTAGTCATATCCGCATCAATGTCTACGTAACTTCTTATCTCGGTAAAACCGGCACGCCCTTCGGTAGTTTTACCAAGCAAAAAATCTTTATCAATATCGCCCTCGGCAGTTACAGTTATACCGTTTAGATTAATCTTTTTCTGTAACGCAATTATTCGTCCTATTGCACAAATACAAGCCGGTAACGAGCATAAAAATATTTCGAGTGGATTTGGTCCTTCGTCGTTTCCACCGGCCATTTTAGGTTGATCGATAACAAAAGGATGAGAACAGTTCATTTTGGTTGAAAAGCTGCGGCCCATTTCGCCGCTAACCTTTATAGTTGAAATTGCCATTATGATTTATTTTGAATTATAATGAACAAATGTAATTATAAATTCAATTTTCATGATTGATTTCAACCAGCACTTATTACATGATTTTACAATAATTTATTATTACTTTTTAGTTTTTGGCTTTACCTAAAAGTTTCAGAATAAATAAAACGAACGGAATGAGCAAAATAAGTAAAGTATAGTACACCCAAAGCTTAAAACTACCTTGACTGTTGTGAAAACTGAATGCTAGATTACCCGATAAAGCATAAGAAACAGGCAACCAAATGAGTGCAAAGATTAAATGAAGGCGCCTTATAATTTTGTCGATCCCATACAATTTTGATTCAGAAATCAGAAGCTGGGTAAGTAACACATACGCAACTATTCCAGTCCACGAAAGCAAACTTCCCAAAGGAAAATTCAGTGATTTGAAAATGCTTATTTCCAATAATTCGGGTTGTACAAAAAGACAATAAAAAGTAGCCCCCAGGATGACTAATAGAATAATGAGTTTAGTTCTTTTCTTCATCGGAGCTTTCAATAATTAAGGGTAAGCGTTTCCACTCGCGATAAAGAATAATACCGACCACAATGGCCGACATGGTATCGGCAACAGGGTAACTGATCCAGATTCCGTCTATATCAAAAAACTGAGGTAAAATATAAATAAGTGGAATAAGCATTATCACCTGACGAAAAAGTGTTGCAAACATCGATAAACCGGCCTTGCCAATTGCCTGAAAAAAATTGGATGCAACCACCTGAAATCCCACTATAGGCAGTGCCAGAATCACCAATCGTAATCCCCGGGTCGCAATATCGTACAATACCTCGCTGTCGTTATTAAATACAACAATTATATAACCGGGAAAAGCCTCGATTAGCGCATAAGAAACTATCGCGATTACCGTAGCTGCAACAAGGGTTATCTTAAGCGTGTCTTTAATTCGTTTTACCGATTTTGCACCGTAATTAAAACCTATAATTGGTTGCGACGCCATATTTAAAGCAACAATTGCCATAATTACCAGCGTTAATACCGAGTTGATAATCCCCATTGCACCAACAGCCAGGTCGCCGCCAAAATCGATAAGTTTTTTGTTTAACAATCCTTGCACAAAACTACCGGCAATTTGCATCGAAAAAGGAGCCATTCCAATAGCAAGAATCTCCAGCATTATCTCCCAGTTAATAGTTAGGTGTTTTACCTTTAAGCGAACAACCGCCCGCTTACTTTTGATAAAGTGATACAACACCCACACCATCAATACAAACATGGAGATAACGGTTGCATAAGCGGCGCCTTTCACTCCCATGTCGAGACCAAAAATAAAAATGGGATCGAGAATAATGTTGGTAATTGAACTCAACAACATGGAAGTCATAGCTACCTTAGCATTTCCTTCGGAGCGGATAACGTTGTTTAACGAAAACCCTATGACCATAAATGCTACTCCCCCCAAAACGATATCGAGATAGTCGTTGGCATATTGGAATGTTTCTGCGGTTGAACCAAACGAACGCAAAATCGGCTCTTTCAGCGAATAGGTAACAACCATAATTAAAATCGAGGCTAATACCATCAGGATAAAACTTGTTCCGAGCGTTTGTTCAGCTCTCTCCATATCCTTTTTCCCGAGGTTAATCGAAACATAAACACTGGTACCAATACCGATGAGCATGCCAAAACCCATCATAATAAGCATAATCGGAAAAATTACCGAAATACCAGATAACGCTTCTGCGCCTACTCCCTGTCCAATAAATATTCTATCGACGATATTGTAGAGTGCATTTACAAAAACTCCGATAAAAGCCGGAATAAAATATTTGAGCATCAATCGCCCAACATGCGCCTCCTGTAATTCGTCGATATTTTTCATAAGCGTGTAAAGGTAAATAATATGTTCATACATTTGCAATGTACTTTGTTTTAGCCCTTAGATTAAGCTAAATTTGCATCCTTAGAACGAATAAATATGAATAAGACAAAGATTAGTGAGACGATAAAAAAAGAACTTTTTTCGGCAGAAACGGATAAAGTTCTTGCCGCAATAAATACCTTAAAAGAAAAGGGGAATAAGGACTACCTGCCCATTTTATTTGAGCTGATGCTGACGGATAACGATGCACAAATTGAAAAGGAGTTACAAAAATTACTGGGAACAATTAAAGACAAAGAAACCATTCCGGTATTTATAAACGCCTTGCAGGAAGACAAATACAAATCGATAAGAAAAAAAGTGCTTACGGTTTGCTGGCAAAACGGACTTGATTATTCTGAGTACATTGAAGTTTTTGTAAATCTGATTATTAGCGAAGAATGGGAAACTGCTTTCGAAGCTTTTACAGTTATTGAAAATATGGAGCATTTTCCATCGCCGGAAGTAATGAAACCACTAAAATTAAAAGTTGCAGGAGCGTTAAAAGTTGCTACAGATCAGCGTGCTTACCTGCTTGAAGAGTTTCTTAAATTATCAACCTGATCATTTCTCCCGCTTTGCGTATATCCTCAAAAATAACGTTGTTTATCATCCTGTTTTTTAGCGGAGTGAAGACGTATGCGCAAAGCGAAACTTACCTGTTGCCGTTTAACAACAAAGTTGCTATTAATCCTTCACTTGCAGGTTTAAACAACAATGACTCTTACCATAGCGGAAATCAGTATTATTATGTCAACGAAGGGCAAACCTATAACTTGTTATATGCTTCGTGGGATTCGTACTCCGATAAGTTAAAAGGCGGTATTGCTTTAACTTTCGGACAGGGGCTGATAAACGAATTAAATGTGTGTACAACAGAGTTTGGATTTTCGTATTCCGGCTTTCCCATAAAAACAAAAAACGGAGAAATTCTTTTATCGGTCGGGACAAATTTACTCGTTGGCACCAAACAATGGACGGTCGCTTTTCTCGACGGTATACTTCTTGGCAGAAATGATCTTTCAAGCCCGCCAGGTGATTCTTTTTTCAGATATACAACTATAAAACCAAAGCTAGGCTTTTTATGGACAAACGATAGTTTTCAGTTTGGAATAACAGGCGCAACACCTTATCGATTAATGGCTCCTGAGGAATTTGAATACGATCATCAACCCGGGCCGGTATCCATAACAATTTACATGTCCGGTGTGTTGGATAAAAGGAAGAAGGATCTGTACTCAAAACCGTTTCAACTTTCTCCTGAACTAATTGTGTTTTACAATGAAGAATCCATATTAAGCCGTTTAAGTATGTTATCGAGTCACACCGATAAAACCTGGGGATTTTTCGTTCAGGATGATTTTACCAATAACATTCATACCCTTGGCGGAACAATTGGCTACAAACGTAATTTTGTTCGGATTAACCTGAATGCAGGAATGGCAATTCCGGGTATTTCGGATGAAAATTCGTTTTTATGCGAGCTTTCGCTAAATATTGTTGTTCCACCCTTCGATTATTCAAAAATTAATCCGTGGGCACCGGCTAAAAACTAATATGATTTTGTATTTTGGCGCTTCATTCGAATCGGGAACACTTAATGAACTTCAAAATATTATTAGGTCTGCTATTTATGCTTCCTTGTGCAGTTTATGCTCAGGATCCCGGTTATTCCCAATTTTTCGCCAACCCACTTCATCTTAACCCTGCTTTTGCCGGTACCACCGAACTGTCTCGCTTGGTGGTAAATTACCGTAACCAGTGGCCGCAACAAGGAAATTCGTTTACCACCTATTCACTATCGTACGATTTTTTGCTAAAAAAACGCAATGCCGGAATTGGATTTCAAGCCTATCACGATCGCGAACCAAATAACATAATTACAACAAGCTCAGCAACATTCTCCTATTCCTATCATTTAAAATTGGGGATGGAAAGTTTTATGACATTGGGATTAAATGCAGGATTTGTTGTAAAACAATTTGATCCCAGTGGCTTGATATTTCCATCGGAAATAGACCAGCTATCGGGTATAATTTCGGGAACGGGAACTTATATTGTAGATGAAACATCGAGAAGCTATCCTGATTTTGCGATTGGGGCTGTAGGGCAACACCGAAATGTTTTCTGGGGCGCGAGTGTACACCATTTAACAACCCCTGATGAATCGATTTATAAAGGTGATAACAAAGGCGAAATTCCGATGAAGGTTACAATTCATGCAGGAACGCGCTTACACAAATTTCATCACGACTTGTTGTCGCGACGTTTTACGCTTTCGCCCAATATTTTGTACCAACAGCAGGGCTCGTTTAAGCAGCTGAACATGGGAATTTATATGATTGAGAAATCTTTTTTATTTGGAGGCTGGTTTAGAAATAATATTGATACGCGACCCGATGCAATAATTGCATTGATTGGCTTTGCTCGCGAGAAGTTTCAGTTTGGCTACAGCTTCGACTACACCCTCTCCGAACTTTCGAACTACAGTCACGGTTCACACGAATTTTCTCTTACATTTTTTGTAGGAGCCAAAAGCGAAGTTCCGATAAGGAATAAACTGCTTATTCCCATGCTTTAACTTTATCAATATATTTCTCGGAATCATCGGTTAATTCCCAAGGAACAACGTAATGTTCTTCCGGATGGAAATCGTGTTCTTTTTTAATTGGTGAGTACTCCTTATAAACCGGATATTGTTTTTCGGAGTAGGATCCAAATTGAAATTTTCGCTTCATATTCTCGGTTTTTAATTATCAATCCATTCGTTCAAAACTATCCCTCAAAATAAAAATCCATTTTTTGAGCGAACTGTTTTTTATACGTTTTGATGAAGCTAAAAGATACTAATAAACCACTTTGAAGACAACAATTTTAACAACTTTTAGTGCAATCGATTGTATCAGAACAATAAGGTTACGTTGCCCTGTTGTTTGTGCCCAACGCCTCTAAAGTCCCTGTATTCCAGGATCCAGGTATAAACTCCTGTCGGTGCAAAATTGCCGTTTTTCATTTTACCGTCCCAGCCATATTCCTGGCTGGCCGACTCAAAAACAACTTCGCCCCAGCGATTAAAGATCAACAAATTGTAACCTTCATCTACTACTCCTTCGGCGTACAATCGAAACTCCTGATCTTCGGTATTGGTGGCATTTGGAGAAAAAGCGGTTGGCGGATTTAGTTTATCAAACGCAACACTTAACTGTTTAACGATCGTATCGGTACAATCAAAACTGTTGGCAACCTCAAGCGACACATCGTAAATTCCCATGGCGGTATAATAGTGCACCGGATCTTTTTCGTTGGTGTAAATACTGTCGCCAAAATCCCAGAGATAAGCCGTTGCAGCATGACTTGAATTGGTAAAATTTACTTGCGGATCACTAATCAATACCTCTTCCGGATAAAAATCGAAACCTGCAGTTGGAACCGGGTACACTTGTACCAAGGTATCATAAACGGCGGTATTTTCGCATCCGTTTATATCGAGTACTGTCAGACTGATATCGAAATCTAGTTGTACATCCTCAGCATTTAGGAAGGTGTGAACCGGACTTTCATCAATTGAAGTACTTCCATCGTTAAAATTCCAGAGATACGATTCAGCAGGTTTGTTTGTGCTTGCCGTAAACTCTGCGGTTAATGGAGAGCAGCCCTCCGGATTTTCTACAGAAACAATAATATCGGGTTTTACTTTTACGTCGTATGGCGAAGAAGTTGCGATACATCCCTGCTCGTTAACTTTTAAGGTGACCGAACGGTCGATATTTTCAAATCCTAGCGGAATAGTAACACTGTCCAACTCAACTCCAGAATCAAATTCCTCGTTATTGTAATACCAGGTAAATTCAGTCTCCTCAACAGTTAATCCGGTATATGAAAGCTGAAGGTTGTAACCGTAACACTCGTTTGAATCAAGATTAAAAACAGCTTCCGGCTGGTTATGAAACTCAAACATCACCGTGTCAGAATACGGACAACCTGCCTCATCAATGGTATTTAACTGAAAATAATATTTGCCAAATTCATTTACCGTAATCGTAGGCTGTGAGGTTAAACCGTTGTCAACCGTTGCATCTGAATCGAGAGTTATAAGTTCTACCTGTGGATCCGAATTCTGAAAGATCAGATCTACAGTTGCCGTCATAGTTCCGCAAAAGAGTGTTTGAACTTGGTTGTAATCCAGCTCCGGACGATGACTTTCCCGAACTTCAATGTATGCTGTGGCTGATAATTGTAATTCAAGGTTTTCCATTCCCCCAAATTCAACCACATAACCCTGCGGGTAATAATAGCCGTTTGGTTCATCTCTATCTCCTTCATCCGGAAGGTCGTTCCATGATTTTGCTTTTCCTCCAGGATCAACAACCATGTGCGCATAATCCTCATCATCGCCCCATGATTTTTGCACATTGTTTGGTTCCCCATTATTCCAGTATGCAAATCCAAAAGCCGTTCCTCCGGAAGTTCCCCGCCAGAACAAAGTGCCAGCTTCCGGTCCGGTTTTCCAATACCAGTCGCCTTCTTTATCTTCATCGCTACCACCAATCCAGCCGACACCATCAATTTTCGACCAGATAAAATTATTCTCAATAGAGGAAGTAATCGTCGCAAGGTAGCCTTTTAGGCCATAATAAGTCAGATTTTCAGCTTCTGTTTTGGCTGTTGTCCATCGGATTCCACGACTGGCAATATATTGGTAGAAATGTTTGGTATGAGGTAAATAATCGGCATCCAACAAACCAATTGCAAACTCCCTCGTACCCACACTTCTTGTTCCGCTTAGATTGTAATAAAACACTTTCGCAATGGCCTCGCGGTACTGTTCATCAGTTCCAACGCCACTTATCTCAAGTGTCCCGTTCGAGTTATTCCAGTTGTAATTTAATCCTGCAACCGCATCATAGCCCAACTTATCTTCTCCCCTTTCATAGTTCACAATCGACACCTGCATTCCTTTATCTGCTGCATCAATCTGAATATTCAGCAAAGAGATATAAGGAGCCACATAAACCGAATCAGAACAATAGATAATGGGATCGGTTTTGGTATTCTCTATAACCGGAACGTCCTGCCCCAAAACAAAACCGGCACTTCCTAAACACCATAAAAAAACGCCAAGAAATACCGGTTTTATATTAATCATCTTATTGGTGATTATTTTCTGTTCGAGAAATATTTCATGAATTGCGAGCGCTCGTAAACCATCGGATCGGGTATATTTTTATACGATAGACGGCCTCTGAAATCTTCGATCTTTTTGAAGTTCCATTTTTTCATAAAAGCAGTTAGGTCGTCTAACATTCCGCTTACCACACTGGCTCCATTTACATACAAGGTAGAGCAAAGCTGTGCAACCTGCGCACCTGCAAGTAACTGCTTTATCACTGCATCTCCATCGTGAATTCCGGTTGAAGCAGCGATATCCAAATGTGTAACTGACGACGAAACAATACCCACCCAGCGCAAAGATCGGCGCAAATCGGATGGAGAACTAAATACTTCCGACGCAACTAGTTCCAGTTTATCGAGGTTGATATCAGGCTCGTAAAAACGGTTAAACATTACTACACCTGAGGCACCGTTTGCTTTCAGTTTGTCGGCCATACCGATAATATTGCTGTGGTTCAAACCAAACTTAACCGATACCGGAATACTTACTTCGCTTTTTACTTTTTCAAGTACATCGAGATAAAGCTGTTCGATCATTCCCGGTTTTTCGTGACGATCGGTTGGCAAATAGAAAATATTCAGTTCGATGGCATCGGCACCGGCTTCTTCAAAATCTTTGGCAAAAGTTGTCCATTCTTTCGACGACACACAGTTTACACTGGCAATAATTGGCACATCAACCGCTTCTTTGGCTTTTTTTACCAACTCCAAATGTTTGGTTACCGTATTGTCGCGCAGGTAATTTTTTATGTAATCTTCGGCTTCCGGATAACCAACATTCTGTTGATCTTTTTCCAGCATACTGGTTACCTCGTTATTGATCTGCTCTTCAAAGATCGATTTCAAGACGATTGCTCCAATACCGGCATCGGCAAGCTCTTTAATTTTTTCAATCGAACTGGTAAGTCCTGAACTGGCTGCAACCAAAGGGTTTTTGAGTTTCAGCCCGAGGTATGTAGTTTCTAAATTTGCCATAATAAATGTTTAAAGTTAGAAGTGAGCGTTAAAAGTAAAAAAGTTGTGCTTTAACGCTGTCCTTATTTCAATAAATCTGTCTGTCTGTTTTAATAATTCCGTGCTCCAAAAATATTACTTCCCACACGAATCAGTGTACTGCCCTCTTCAACCGCAATTGGATAATCGCCCGACATTCCCATTGAAATCTCAGTAAAAAATTCAGCACCGGAAAAGTATTTATTTTTCAGCGAATTAAAAATACCTTTTAACATGCGAAATTCATTACGAACCTGATCTTCATCATCGGTGTAAGTGGCCATTCCCATCACTCCGGTTACCCGCACGTTTTTTAGTTCGTTAAATGCCTCTGAAGCTAACAGTTCATCGGCCTCATCGGGCGACAAACCAAACTTGGTGCTTTCTTCAGCAATATGAAACTGCAACAACACATTAATTACCCGGTTATTTTTAAGGGCCTCTTTATTAATGGTTTTTAGCAATTTAATCGAATCAACACCATGAATCAGCGCAATAAAAGGGGCAATGTACTTTACCTTGTTTGTTTGCGGATGCCCAATAAAATGCCACTCAATATCCTTTGGCAGCTCTTCGTACTTTTTGCTTAGATCTTGTACCTTATTTTCACCAAAAATACGTTGACCGGCGTTATAGGCTTTCAAAATATCCTCGTTGGGTTTTGTTTTCGAAACAGCCACCAGCCGCACATTTTCAGGTAATTTATCAGTAATTTCTTTGATTTTTTTTCCGATATCCATCCTTCGTACGAATTTGACGTAAAAATAGAAATAAAGTTGGAAACCCTCGAATGAACCGCTTCAAAGTTCGGGCTAAAATATCAGGCTTTTTAATACTTTTGCAGCACGGCATGAAGGGAAGAAGAACAATAATATCGGAAATGAATGAAAGGGGCCGCAAGAAGGAAGCGTTTGTTTTTGTGATTGATTTTGACACAACAAACGTAAAACTTTTCAGGCCCGATGAGACTGACAAAATTTGGTGGCAGGCGAATAATCGCTCAAATTTTGCACAGCCGCCAACTGATGAAAAAGAAATAGAATGGGAAACTCAGCCGGTTTCATTCGGTCACTATAAAAAGGGATATGATCTTGTTCAGCACCATATTCACAATGGCGATACCTACTTACTGAATTACACACAACCAACAGCGGTTCAAACCAATTTGTCGCTGGAAGAGATCTTTCACCATAGCGGAGCGCGTTACAAGGTTCTGCTGAAAGAAAATTTTGTGTGTTTTTCGCCCGAAATATTTGTTCAGATCGATGCAGGAAAAATCTCGTCGTACCCCATGAAAGGGACAATGGATGCATCGTTGCCTAACGCCAAAGAACGTATTTTGAACGACTCGAAAGAGCTGGCTGAGCATAACACCATTGTTGATTTGATACGTAACGACCTGAGCCTGGTAGCTGAAAATGTAACGGTTGAAAAATTCCGCTACCTCGAGCGATTAAAAACCAACCAGCGCGATTTGTGGCAGGTAAGTTCAAAAATAAGTGGCGATCTGCCAGAAAACTATACCGAACAGATTGGCGACATTATTTTTAAAATGTTACCTGCCGGATCGATTTGCGGTGCACCCAAAAAGAAAACCGTTGAAATTATTAAAGCAGCCGAAAACTACGAGCGTGGATTTTACACCGGTATTTTTGGCTATTTCGACGGGCAAAACCTCGACAGCTGTGTACTTATTCGTTATATCGAGAAACAACAGGATAAGTTAGTTTACAAGAGTGGCGGCGGAATAACTTTTTTAAGCAATGCCGAAAGCGAATATGAAGAGCTGGTGAAAAAAGTTTATATTCCGGTTTTTAAGAAAGATTGAAGGACTGAGGGACTGAGGAGCTGAAGGATTTATGGGTTGAAAGATTGATTTGTGAATACTTTAATGCAGAAATGCTTAAATTGACAAATTGTAGAATTGATACATTGCCTACTGCTATTTGGCAATTGCCTATTGCTAGCAACTCGGGGCTCGCAACTTGAAGCTGGTAACTTGATACTCGTAACTCGGAGCTAGTGACTCGAAGCTTTTTAAACTATGCAACTATTGGAAACCATAAAATGCAAAGACGGGAAACTGTTTAACCTGGAGTATCATCAGGCGCGCTTTAATCTGGCGCGGATGAAATTCTTTCCCAAAGCACCAAAGTTGAAGTTGGAAGAACTGATTGAAGTACCGGTCAACTGTGCAGAAGGACTTTTTCGGTGCCGTGTGGTTTATGCCAAACAAATTGAAAAAATTGAGTTTATACCCCATCAATACCGGACTGTCAACAGCATTCGTTTGATTAAAGATAACAGCATTGAATACCGCAACAAATACACCAACCGTAAACAGCTGCAACATTTATACGATCAACGAGGTGATTGCGACGATATCCTGATTGTTCAAAACAATTGTATTACCGACAGTTTTACAGCCAACCCCATATTTTTTGATGGCGTTAAATGGTGGACACCCGACACTCCCCTTCTTCCGGGAACACAACGTGCACGATTATTAGCAGAAAACAAAATTTCGGTTTGTCGTATTACCGTCGATGATCTGCACGATTACCAAAAAATTGGTCTAATAAACGCCCTGCAGGATATGAATGATATGCCGGTGTTGCCGATTGAAAAGATTAACCGCTAAATAGGTTGCACTACATTTTTAAGTCTTTTTTCCAATCAACAAACCTTTCCGGTTCAAACAGCGATTCAACTTCCGCCAGAAAAGTGGTAAAATTGGGCAATCCGCGCTGAACTTGTTTGGCTGTGTCCGGGCCAACACCAACATACATCTGCTTTAATTCGTTTGCCCGTGCTTTGGAGGCGTCGGCAAACTGTTTTTTCGTTAAGGCTTTCATGTATTGATAAAGCAGACCGGGTACGGGCACTGCGTACAAATAACCGGGCTGCACATTGGTACGGTAGATGTTTTTAAAAGCATCTTCCGCTTTTTCCAGTTTTCCTGCAAAAACCAAAGCCATTGCCAGGTTGTACCAATCGTGCCGGTAGTTTCCGAGTTGACTTGATTTTTCGAGATACTCCAGACTTTCTTCGTATTTCTTCTGTTTGTAAAGCGCTAAACCACATACCCGATTTGCCCGGAAAGCCATTTCGTTGTTTAGCACATTAGTCAAAGGATTGCCAAGCTTAACCGCCTCCCGGTATTTCCCACCATTAAAAGCGAGTTCTGCTTTTTTTAATCGCCGGGCTTTAAACAGAATTAATCGCATTCTCAAATCTTATTCCACACATTTACCATTCCAATGTCACCGATTCCCCTTTTGCCAATTCAACTTCTTTCTCTTCGCCCTGGCACACGAGTTTTGTGCTACCTCCTGTTTTGGCAAGAACGGTTACACTATTCAATTTCCCATCGCTCCAGTCCATCGAAATTTCGTAGCCTCCGCGCGCGCATATTCCACTAACAGAACCTTGAGGCCAGGCATCAGGTAACGCAGGCAATAAATCAATTCGGTTTTGGTGCGATTGCATCAACATTTCGATAACACCGGCTGCGCCACCAAAGTTTCCGTCGATTTGGAACGGAGGATGTGCATCGAATAAATTTGGGTAAGTTCCCCCACCCTGACTGTATTGTGTTTCTGTTCCCGAAGGATCGACATAACTCAACAACTCGCGGTACATTTTATAAGCATGATTACCATCTAGCAAACGCGCCCATAGGTTTATTCGCCAGCCTTTCGACCAGCCTGTTGTTTCATCGCCTTTTATTTCGAGTGTTGTTTTGCAAGCTTCTGCCAGTTCGGGAGTTTCGCCCGGTGTAATATGTCCACCAGGATGCAAGCCAAACAAATGCGACTGGTGACGGTGTTTAGGATCGGCATCTTCCCAATCGTAATACCACTCCTGCAGGTTCCCTTTTTTGCCAATTTGATACGGATACATTTTTGCCAACGCCTGCTCCAGTTCCGCTCTGAAATCAGCATCTACATTCAACACTTCCGATGCCTGAATGGTCTGCAAAAAACACTCTCTAATCATAGCCAGATCGGAAGTTGCCCCATATAATGTAGCTCCCCGATAACCTTTATCTGTTACGTAATTATTCTCGGGCGAGGTAGATGGCGATGTGATCAGATTTCCATTTTTATCTTCCACCATCCAGTTTAAACAAAACTCAGCTGCACCTTTCATCAGCGGATAACCTTTTGTCTTCAGGAAATCAACATCCTGCGAAAACTGGTAATGTTCCCACAAATGTGTTGAAAGCCATGGGCCACTCATGTTCCAGCACGCCCATACCGGACTACCTTCTCCAAATCCACCAACAGGATTGCTCATCGCCCAGATGTCTGAGTTATGACAGGCAGCCCAGCCTTTGTCGACACCATAAAATGTTTTTGCCGTTATGGCTCCTGTTTGTGCTACATTGCCAATAAACGACAACAGTGGACGGTGCATTTCGCTAAGGTTGCCGGTTTCAGCCATCCAGTAATTTTCTTCCACGTTTATATTCATGGTGTAGTTACTGCTCCATGGTGGTTGCAAGTGCGGATTCCAAAGTCCCTGCAAATTGGCCGGCACACCTTCGGTGCGGGAACTGGCAATCAGCAAATATCGACCATATTGAAAATACAGCACTTCCAGATTCTTATCCTCGGCACCACTAAAATATCTTTTCAAACGCTCATCAGTAGTTAATTCCGGTGCTGTTGTTTCTCCCAAATCAAGCTGAACGCGGTTCATTAACGAGCCGTAATCAGCCACATGAGCTTCTTTTATTTTTGATAAACCTTTATTCTCAGCTTCTACCAGTTTCTCTAACGCAATGGCTTTATTATCCAGACCTTCTTTTGCCGGGTCTTTGTCAAAACCATTAAAACTGGTGGCTATTGAAACATAAAGCACAGCTTCGCTTGCTCCCGATACAGTAATCGAACTATCCGAACAAGCTGTCGTTCCACCATCATTTTCCACTTTCATGTAAGTGGAAAAGCGCGTTCCACGGTTTTTATCAAATTGAATTGGCTCCTGATCCCCGGAGTGGTAATTTGGTAGCGCAGTAAAAGGCGCATATCCTTCCACTTTAAACACATCTCCATCAGTAGAGGTACTGAAACGCAACTGACTGTCGAATTTTACAGCAAAATTTAATGCATCCTTTTTATCGGCACTTAATTTCACCACCATTATCTGATCGGGGTATGAAACGAAATACTCTCGTTTATAATTCACACCATCAACCGCATACGAAGTTGTTGAAACAGCCTTATCGATATCTAACTCACGCTGATAATTTTCAATATTAGTGCTTTGTGGAAAGTCGATAAACAAAGTACCCAGCGGCGCATACGATTCGGAATACTTCCCCATTAACTGGTGATTTAATTTGTCGGCTAATTCGTAATCCTCGTTGGCTAGAGCTTCCCGAATTTTTGGTACCGCTTTATACGCTTCAGGGCTCATATACGGATCAACCGGCTCGCCCGCCCAAAGTGTAATGTCGTTCAGGTAAATTTTATCTGATTCTACGCCTCCAAAAACGGAAGCACCCATTTTACCGTTTCCAAGCACCAGGCTTTCTTCGAAATAGGTAGCAGGTTTATCGTACCAAAGCACGTGTGTTGAACGATCTTTTTCAACAGTTGGTGCGGTACAACACGACTGGCCAAAAACGAGTAAACTAAAAAAGATAGCAGTTAAAAGATGGTTGATTCGATTCATTGGTTATTATTTCAGAATAGTTAATGTACATATTACAATTAGCGGCAAGATACAAAATAATTGATAGTCGCTAAAATAATAAAAAAAGGCCCTGCAAATGTTGCAGAGCCCATTAACCTATCCTAGTTTTAAAATAAAAAATCAACTAAAATGGAGCCGGCCGGTTTAAAGCCGGCTCCCGGTAAATTAAGGTTTTAGTTGGTTTGGGTATTCACATTTATATTATCCAGATTCTTTTCTAGTTTAATTCCAAAGCTTTTTATTAGGCAAGCGGCCCATTTCAAGTTCTAGTATTCCTCCATTCGATAGGTCATTATGAGTAAACCACGGTGTTTCGAGTATCTTGCCATTTAGTCTGGCACTTTGGATGTATTTCTTTTCGGGAGATAATCCCGGGGCAAGAACAGTGAATTTGTTACCGTTTTCAAGTTTAATGGTAACTTCCTCAAACAAGGGACTTGTTATCGTATATTCCGGAATACCGGGAGTTACGGGATAAAATCCCATTGCTGAGAAAACAACGAAAGCCGACATCCCTCCTCCGTCTTCATCTCCCGGAATTCCAAACACGTTATCCTTAAACCAGGTATCTATTAAAAAGCGTGTCCATTTTTGAGTTTTCCAGGGCGAGCTGGTATAGTTAAATAAATACGGAATATGGAAACTGGGTTCGTTACCCATCGAGAACTGGCCAACTAAACCCGTTGCATCCGGAAGTTTTGCCCAGAACTCGTATTTACTTCTACCTAAACTCTCGCGAAAAAGCTGATCAAGTCCGTCTTCAAATTGTTCTACTCCTCCAAATAGATCGATCAATCCGTCAACATCGTGTTGTGTTTGCCATCTGTACGTCCAACCATTATTTTCATCGTAGTAGGCGCGCGCTCCCATTCCGCCATCAAATTTAGGATCAATTTCGATCCATTTCCCGTTCTCATCTTTTGGCAGAAACATTTTTTGTTCAGGGTGCCACAAGTTCTTATAGTTCGAAGCTCGCGCAGCAAAAATTGCCTGTTCTTTTGTTTTTCCTAATTCTTCGGCCATTTGCGAAAGTGCCCAATCATCGTAACTGTGCCCTAATGTAATTGCCACAGCCTGACGATTCTCGAATGAATGAACCAATGCCACAGTTTCCTTTTCTCCCGGACGTAATGCCGGGTAAAATCCTTTCTCGTGATAGAAATCGTCCAACTCACATTTTTCGCCGTTTCTCCAGGGCAACATGGTTGCTTCTTCTGCATTTTTCAGCATGCCATCGAAAGCAGATTGCACATCAAAACTGCGGATTCCTTTTCGATAGGCGTCTAGAAATGAAATGGTTGAATGAAAACCATTCATACAGGTATGATCACCGTATATCACCGGAAATGTTGGCATCCAACCGCTTTGCTCATACATATCAACATACGATTGTAACATGTCGGCCTCCACACTGGGTTGAAGAATAGCGCGAAGCGGATGATGCGCCAGGTAGGTATCCCATACCCAATCGTCAACATAAAAAGGGCGGGTACTTTGGTGGACCTGGTTGTCAAATCCACTAAAATACTGCCCATCTTCTGTAATGTTTATCATTCTTTCGTAACAACGGTAAAGCGCCGTGTAAAAACTTCTTTTGTGCGCTTCAGTCCCTCCTTTTACCTCTATCTGGTTTATTACCTTATCCCAGGCTATTTTCCCCTGGTTTTTCAATTCATCGAAAGTAGTTTCCTGTAATTCTTCCTGAAAATTCTTGCGAGCTTGTTCTTCGCTTATAAAAGAGGTGGCATATTTAAACTCAACCGGTTCTTTATTACCGTTTTTGCATGTAATAACAAGCTTATCAGTTCCTTCACTTTTTATCTCACTCTCGTTTGTCAAAACCCCGTAAACGTAAATTTTTACATTTCGAAAATATTCAACACCGGCGATCAAATTATCTTCTGCAATCGAATATTCTCCATTCTTATAATAATGCCCCAGCAATAAATTGGCCTCCCTACCGGCAGGAAAAGTAAATCGGAAAATACCTGTCTTTTTTCCTACTGTGTACTCTACAGTCACGTCATCTTCAATCAGCTCTGTTTTATAATACCAAGGGCGGGTAATTTCCAAATCGTGATCCCAGGTTAACCTTTTATTCCAGCTGTTTTCGTTAAGTTCTCCGGCAATCGGTTTAATAAAAAAAGCCTGTGCCACGCGATGTGAGATAACATTTAAAGGGAACGATGAAATCTGATCATCCAGATAGTCGGCCCGGTCAGGAGTCATTCGTGTCATTTGATTTGGCAACTGCATCGTTGGCCGCGTTGGCTGCAAAATATGACCAACATTCCCAATTGTAGGATCAACATATTTTGTAAAATCGGTTCCCGGTGTTTCCTCCTCTTTCTGAACACAGGAAAAACAGATTACCATTAACAAAAGAAGTATCAGATTTTTCATTCTTACTTATAATTTGAATGCTCGTATCGCGTAATTAATGAACTGGTTGAAAAAGAGGCTGCCAAAAAATAGCAGCCTCTCTATTTTTCAAACCAATTCTAATTCTTGATTATCAGCCAACCGTGTTATTATGCCAGGTATCTTCATTACAAGTTCACCTGATAGCCATAACACAAAAATGCTGATGTTGTACTATCTATGCAATCACCATTAATAACCGGAATTTTGAGTCAGATTCGGATTACGTTGCAATTCGTTTAACGAAATCGGGAATACTAAATCGGTTTCTTTAAAAGTAGCACCAGCTGCGTTCTGTGCGCCAATCAAATCAACATAAGTAACACTTCCTTTTTCTGTTTCAGAGATAACCGGGAATTTCTGAGTGCGTACACAATCATCCCAGATTTTGAATTCCAAAGCAAATTCACGCAATCTTTCCGTCCAACATGCTTCAATAAAATCCTGACTCGACAAACTCAACAATTCAGTTTTTATTTCTGCTACCGTTTTACCTTCAGTGTTGGCACGTACCTGAATTTCTGCCAAATATGTAGCAGCCTCATCGGTTACACCTTCAGTTTGAGCAATTGATTCAGCATAATCCAAATATGCCTCTGCCAATCGATAGAAGTTCCAGTCTTTTGTTCCGATACCGGTGTTCAACAAGGCATCTTCATCAAAATAATACCAGCAACCGGCTTGTCCTTCCGGAGCAGTCCATGTTTTATCATTTGTAGGGTTGGTATATTCCCAGTGAAAAAACTGGTTTGGCTGAATACGAAGATCGTTCTCATCATAAACATTCAGGAAACGGTCGATCGGGCCGTACGTTCTTTCAAAAATTGAATAAGTTCCGAAAACAGCTGTTGCCGACGATGTAAATGCATAAGTTGTTCTCCATGAGCTATTCGCAATACCCGCATCGTATTCCAGGCTATAAATTACCTCACCCAGATCATCGGTAGTGCGTAATTGATTGTATGCACTGTTTTCTGCCAAATCGCTGTTAGCTGTTAACGAATGAGGAGAATCGATAACCATTTTAGCGTAGGTTTTAGCATTGGCATAATCGCCCTGGTAAAAATATACATCGGCCAAGGCCATTGCAGCCACATACTTTGTAATACGGTGTCCGTTTGATGCAAAAGTTTGTGCAGGCAGGTCGTCTACAGCATCAAGCAAATCTTTCTCAATTTGTGCGAAAACAGTGGCTGCTGCAGTTCTTTCCGGATATAAATTCTCTAAGGTTGCAGGCTCCAGCAATAAAGGAACATCGCCAAATGTTTTAACCAAATAGAAATAGTTGAATGCTCTGAAGAATTTAGCCTCAGCAATTAAAGTTCTTGCAACACTTTGACTCATTTCAATACCGGGAATGCTGGCAATTGCATTGTTAGCCACATTAATTGTGCGGTAACTGTTGTCCCAAATATCGTCTGAAGTCCCGGATATTTCATTTGTATTTGCCTGGCGGGTAAGCAAACGTGAATATTTACACACTACTTCCTGACCTTCGTAACTATTGGTAAAATAACCTGTTAACATTCCAAAAATGGAAGATTTAGAGCCAATATATGCACTTGATGCATGTGCAATCCGGATTGTTGCTCCGGTGCGGTACAAATAGTTTACGTTTTCGGTTGCCTGAGATTCGGTTTTGTAATAATCCACATCGGTAAGAGATGATTTTGGACTTTCTTCCAGAAACTCGTCGCATGAGGTCAACGCAAAGACCCCTACTAATAAGAATAATATTATCTTTTTCATGATCGTTCTAATTTAATTCATTAAAAAGTTACGTTTACACCAAACGTCCATGTTCTGGCTCTCGGATAAGAGAAGAATGTCATGTTTTGTCCAAACTGGTTACTTCCCTGCGATGTTGATTCAGGATCGTAACCGTTAAAATCGTCGGAACATAACAAGAATGCATTGTTCACATTCGCATAAACTCTTAAGGCAGCAATACCCATCGACTGGCAATAGCCTGTAGGAACATTGTAACCAAACTGAATAAGGTTAGCTCTCAGGTAAGAACCATCGGCAATCCAGCCCGAATCAACTGTTGTATTTTGTCCGGCATGACCAGAGTTTGTCAGGTAAATAGCTTGCTGCATCGTAGTTGGATTTGTACCATCGTATGCATCGTAAAGAATGTTTGACAAACCATTGGTAATACCAAAACGGTCGTAAGTTGAGTGGTAAAACTGTTGCAGAGTTTCAACACCCCATACAAATTGCAAGTCAACTGTTAAATCGAAGTTTCTGTACGAGAAAGTATTGATAAAACTACCTGTCCAATCGGGCATTCCCTTACCAATAATTTCTTTTTCGGTTGTACGTTTAGCTCTACCCACCTGATCCAGGTCGCACTCGCCTGCTTCATAATCCTCTTCGGTATACACGCCAAGTCGTTTATAACCGTAGAAACTACTCAGGTTCTCGCCAACACGTAAAATACTCTCTGAACCTCCAACCCAGTAGTTCATTTCAATATCTTCGTCGTTGTCGCCAAGACTCAGAATTTCGTTTTTATTGTAGTTGAGATTTAATGTAGAGTTCCATGTAAAATCGGCAGTGCTAACCGGTGTAGCATTCACCATCATATCAAGTCCCTGGTTTTTCACAGATCCAATATTCTTGAAGATCGAGCTAAAACCTGAAGATGTTGGCAGAGGTGTATCGAGCAATAAGTCGGTTGTTTTCTTGTAGTAGTACGACATGTCGAGATTGAGTTTATTATCAAATACACCCAAGTTTACACCAAAGTCCCATTGCGCTGTTTTTTCCCATTTCAAATCAGGGTTGGCAAACGAGTTGATGTATGAATACGGCGAACGTGAACCATCCATCAATATGGTTCCGGAACTAACAGAAGCCAACGAATTGTATGGGCCAATTTCAGAGTTACCGGTTATACCATAGCTGGTATGCAACTTAAGCATGTCAATAAGTTCGCTGTCTTTCAGGAAGTCTTCCTGCGACACATTCCAGGCTAAACCTGCTGATGGGAAAAACGCATATTTATTATTCTCACCGAATTTTGAAGAACCATCATAACGGCCTGTTACTGTTGCCGAATATTTGTCTTTAAGGGTATAAGCAACTCTTAAAAAGTAAGAGTTCATTGCCCAATCGTTGTAACTTGATGATGGAGAAGATGGATTTGTTCCTGCTCCCATATTGTACCATTCGTAGAAGTCATCGCTAAATCCTTCAGTACGCGAACGATCCCAGTTATAGGTACGTTTCTGCCACGAAAGACCGGCCATTGCGTTTAATCGGTGGTCACCCACTACCTTTTTGTAAGTCAGGTAAGTTTCCTCCTGCCAGTAAAAAGTATTGGTGTGTTGTATATCGGCCCAACCGTTTGGCATTGAAATGTTATTTAACGAAATAGATGAATAACCTTTGTAAGTTTTGTTATGGTTGTCGATACCAAACTGAGTTTTCAGATCCAATCCTTCCATCAGGTGGAATGTTAAAGCAGCGTTTCCAAAGATTTGAGTATTGTAATTCATCCTTTTCTGCAAATCCAAAATCATTGCCGGATTTGACATCCCTTCGAATCCGAATGTATCAGACAACGAAGAAGTAGAAGAAGTAGTGTAATTACCATCGGCATCTCTAACGGGCAACCAGGGTAACATCTCAATCATTGTACGACGTGCATCTTGTCCACCACCGGTTTCAGGAGTGTAACGTCCCCACGAGTGGTTAACCATTAAATTTACTCCGGTAGATAACCATTTTGTAGGTTCGCCATCATACGTAAGTTTTGCATTTACCCTTTTGCTGTATGTGTTATTCACAACTCCCTGCTGGTCGGTATAGTTCAGGAATGCACCGGTTGATGAGCTTTTACCGGCCTGCTGAATATTTAACTGATGATTGTGAGAAATAGCCGTTCTTGTGGCTTCTTTTTGCCAGTTGGTATCGTATAAAGGATTACCTTGTGCATCGAAATAATTTAGGTCGGTAAACCAATCGGTACGGTCAAGCGACCAGTCATACCCCATGTAGTTATTCTCATTTTCCAAACCGATCATAAAAGCGTCGGTCCATTCCTGCGCATTCAAAACATCCATGTAACGGGCAACTGAGCTAACTCCAACTGATCCCTGGTAGCTTACTGTAGTTCCTTCAGCTCCTGTTTTTCCACGTTTGGTAGTTACCAAAATTACACCGTTTGCACCACGTGCACCGTAAATAGCAGTTGCCGAGGCATCTTTTAATACTTCAATACTTTCAATGTCGTTCGGATTCATTAAACCAAAATTCTCCATTACAACACCATCAACAACATATAACGGATCGGATGAAGAGTTGATAGTAGACATACCACGAATTACAACACGGCTTTGGTAGGCACCCGGCTGCGATGAATTGGAATAAATATTAACACCCGAAGCTTTACCTCTTAAGTTATCAAGCGGGCTAAAACTCTGAGCTTTGATTAACTCCTCGCCTTCGGTTTTCGAAATTGAACCGGTTACATCCTGCTTACGCAAAGTACCGTAACCAATGGCAACTACTTCTTCAATACCAATGGTTTCTTCCTCCATTGTGATATTTATAACAGCTTTACCGGCAATGTCTACTTCCTGAGTTTTCATACCCACAAAAGAAAACTGTAACACATCGGAATCAGAAACACTACTTAACGAATACTCACCGTTCGTATTGGTTACTGTTCCATTCGATGTTCCTTTAACAATAACAGTTACTCCCGGCAAAGGCTGTCCTCCGGCGTCGGATACAATACCTGAAACACTTTGTTGCTCGCTCCGCACACTAATGTTCCCGGCGCTTTCGCTATCCAACTCCGACGGATAAAGCATAATATGCCTGTCGTAAGTTACGTAGCTTACATCGGTCCCATCAAATACGGCATTAAGAATTTCATCGATTTTTTGATCATTCAGATCGACTGATACCTTTCGGTCCATATCAATCAATTCGGAACTATAGGCAAAATGAAATTCCGTTTGTTTCTCAATCTCCTCAAGCACTTCAACAACTCTTTTGTTGTGCATTGCCAGAGTAAGTTTGGTTGATTGACTGTAAACACTAGCAGAAACTTGCATTAGTCCAACCATTAAAAACAAAAATGTTAGTTTCATAAGCTTTAAGCTTTTACTCCAAAACGAAGGCATACCCCTTCCTTGGATTAAGATTTTTTTCATAGTTTTACATTGATTTAAATTATAAATTAATTTACCGTTTGCCGATGGTAAATGAGGGCCGGAAGTGTTGCCGCACTTTCGGCTTTTTTTATCTCGACAATTCTCTTACTTTTTCTTGATCTAGTTTAAATACAATTACATTATTCTCTTGTTTAGTTTTTATCGGGGCGATTTTTTCCATTATACTGATTATCTCATCAAGCGGCTCATTCTTAATCGAGAACGTAAAATGAAAATCCTTTAGCTCCTCAGCATATTCGAACTCTTGATTGTATCGCTTCTCCAGCCGTTTCACCACCTCTGCAAGCGGTTGATTATAGATATTCAGTATTCCGTCTTTCCACGAGGTATATCTCATTGTATTAACTTCACTGATATTCAACTGGCTGTTTGACTTTACGAATGAAGCTCTTTCTCCAGGGCTTAAGAAATACTGAAACGAGGGTACTTCCGGACTTAAAAGCTGAACTTTCCCCGATTCCAATACCACATCAATATTCTCGGATTCGGGATAAGCCGCAACATTAAATTTTGTTCCGTGAACCTTAACCTGTATCTCTCCGCTATTTACCACAAACGAAAGATCTTCGTTTTTTTGCACCTCGAAATAAGCTTCACCTTCAAGTTTCACATCGCGGTTGCCTTCTGCAAAGCGGTTATTGTAGGCAATTTTCGATCCGGAATTCAACCAAACCATCGAGCCATCGGGCAGTTTAACTTTCGATACCTGGCCGTTTTCAGCTTCAATCTCTGAATACCATGTTTCCTTCTGGTTATTTGTAGAGAAGATGTAAGCTCCTCCTCCCAGACTCAGCACAAAAAAGAAGATGGCGGCAACCCGAATAAACAGGTTCACCTTATCGGAATACTGCCATCTTTTGAAACTTTTTTGCAACATTTGATCTTGAATATTCAGCCAGCTTTGTTCACTTCCCTCGGGAAGCGACTTATTCTCCTGACTCTTATTCCATACTAACCTAGAACTATTAAAAACTTTGCGATTCTCTTTTACTCGAAGCCACTTCAACAAATGCATCTGCTCGGTTGCCGATGCCCGCCCCTCAAAATATTTATCTATTATCTCTTTCATGTTGTATTCTGATAGGAGTACACAAAAAGTGTAAAAACCCTACCTCCTTTTATTAAATTTATTTTCAATGATTTTTTCCGAACAGCAGAATTGCTGTTTTTTTAGACACTTACCACCAATATATTTTCCTGTTAGTCCAGCAACAGTGTAATTAGAATGATGAGCATCGGGTATTGACCGATCAGTTTTTTACGAATCTGTTCTTTGGCTTTGGCAACATGCTTTTCAACCATTTTTATGCTGATACCAATTTCTTCAGCTACTTCTTTTTGTTTCCGTCCTTCGATTTTACAGAGTTTAAATACCTGTTTCATTTTATCGGGCAACTCTTCAACTGCGACCTGAAATGACTCAACAAGCTGCTCCTCCATACTTTTCTCTTCTTTTCCTAAAAAATCGATCTGATAGAGGTACTGCAGTTCACTTATTTCTTCCAACTCCAGAGAAAAAGTAGTCTTCTCCAATTTCTCATTTCGTAGAAAATTAAGGCAGTTATTCCGAAGGATTACAAAAAGGTAGCTTTCAACAGACTGATCTGTTTTTATAGAATTTCGTTTTTCCCAAAGCGTAATAAAAGTTTCCTGAATGAGGTCTTCAATTTTATTATCGTCGGAAACAAACAACTTACAATATCCTTTGAGACGGGGATAGAGCAAACGGAATACGTCTTTAAAAGCTGACGGATCCCCTTTTTTTAGGTTATAGCTAGTTTGAATGTCGAACATAGATCGTAGTTAGTTAGTGCCACAAATAAAAGAAATTTATACGACACTTAAAATCAACGTTGTGTGTTTTTTAAAACAAAAAAGGCTCTGCAAATCGTGCAGAGCCCTTATCTATAGTCGTTTATATCTTAGAGACATTTTTTACTTGAACCGTTCGGGTTTCCGGTAACTTCCCAGGTATTCCCTGAATTTAGCAGGTCATCAACGCAAGTTACTTTACGTGTTTGTTGTACTTCCTTAATTTGTGCCTCCATTTCCATATCGTAAACCGGAGCCGGTACCGCACGAATTACACCAAAAGCTACAGGAAAATCAGGTAAAGCCATGTTAATCAATGCCAAATGCAATGTAGGATCAACTTCAGTTGCATCGTGCACAAGAATATCGGCTTCTGTTACACCGTTCTCGCCAAGCTTAACCACTTTTAGTTTACCGTTTTCGAATACCAAACCTTTTTCGTTCTCGGCACCAAACAGCATTGGTTTTCCGTGCTCAAGAATCAACTGACGGTCAGCCCGGTGATTTGGATCGGTAATCGCAGTGTGAATTCCATTGTTAAAGATCACACAGTTTTGTAATACCTCAACAACCGATGTTCCCTTGTGCCCGGCAGCCTTTTCAAGTACCGACTGGCTCAATTTCAGGTTACCATCGATTGAACGCGCATAAAACGAACCGCGTGCACCAAGCACAAGTTGCCCCGGTACAAATGGATCTTCAACAGTTCCGAAAGGTGATGTTTTACTCACAAAACCACGGTCGGAAGTTGGTGAATACTGTCCTTTTGTTAATCCGTAAATACGGTTATTGAACAGCACCACATTAATATCAATGTTTCTTCTGATCAGGTGAATAAAGTGGTTACCTCCAATTGCCATTGAGTCGCCGTCGCCGGTCATTACCCAAACGCTAAGTTCAGGATTGGCAGCTTTCACACCCGAAGCAATTGCAGTTGCACGCCCGTGAATGGTGTGGAAACCAAAAGTATTCATGTAATATGGGAAACGCGAAGAACAACCAATTCCTGAAATCACAGCGAACTTCTCTTTTGGAATTCCCATTCCGGCCATTGTTTTTTGTACGGCGTTAATAATGGCAAAGTCGCCACATCCCGCACACCAACGTACCTCGTTCTCGCTTTTAAAATCTTTTATCGTATATTTTACATCAGTCATTGCTTAGTCCTCCAAAAGTTTAGTGATACTTTCTTTTAATTCTCCTACAGTAAAAGGCAAACCTTTTAACTTGTTGGCCTGATGGTAGGTGAACTCAGGCAACTCATTTCGCAAATATGAAGCAAACTGACCAAGGTTCAGCTCACAAACAATAATCTTTTTGAATTTGCTGAACACTTCTTTAGTATTCTTTGGAAGCGGTTTGATGTAATTAAAATGAGCCAGGCTAACATTTTTGCCGGCCATTCTCAATTCGCGAACAGTACTTGCGGTATGACCAAAAGTACCACCCCAGCTTACAACCAATACATCGCCTCCTTCTTCATCGCCACAAATTTCCAAATCAGGAACCAAGTCAACAACACGTTGAACTTTTTCCTCTCTGATTTCGCTGTTCACCTGGTGATTCTCCGGATCGTGACTCACAGTTCCGGTAACATTCTTTTCTAATCCACCAATACGGTGTTCGAAACCTGCCATTCCCGGAATGGCCCATTCGCGTGCCAATGTTGCAGCATCGCGTCTATAAGCTTGAAATTCTTCGCTGTCCGATGCCATTCTTGGAGTAATAGTTGGCATTTCGGCCATTGATGGAATTTTCCATGGTTCGCTACCGTTTCCTAAGAAACCATCGGTAAGTAAGATAACAGGAACCATTCTTTCAAGAGCAATTTTTGATGCCATAAAAGCATAATGGAAACAGTCTGATGGCGTACTGGCTGCCAGCACAACAACAGGACTTTCACCGTTACGTCCGTAAAGCGCCTGCATTAAATCCGACTGCTCGGTTTTTGTTGGTAATCCGGTTGACGGACCACCACGCTGAACGTTTACAATAACCAGTGGCAACTCGGCCATAACAGCCAATCCAATCGCCTCACCTTTTAGTGCCAGCCCCGGACCTGAAGTGGTAGTAATTGCCAAATCGCCGGCAAACGAAGCACCAATTGCCGAACAAATACCGGCAATCTCATCTTCGGCCTGGAATGTTTTTACACCCAGGTCTTTTCGCTGCGACAATGCAGTTAGAATATCGGTAGCCGGAGTAATTGGGTAAGAACCAAGAAACAGTTCCAATCCTGCTTTTTCGGCAGCTGCCAAAAATCCCCACGCTGTGGCATGGTTACCATTTATGTTTCGATACGTTCCGTTTTCAATAGCGGCCGGGTGTACCAGGTAACTCGGAGTCATGTGTTGCATGGTTAAACCGTAGTTATAACCATCATGTAACACCTTTATATTTGAATCAACAACAACCGGTTTCTTTTTAAATTTGTTGCGAATAAACTCCTCAACATATTCCAGTGGTCGGTTAAACATCCAACACACCAAACCCAGTGCAAACATGTTCTTGCTTCGAAGTACACTTTTGTTATCCAATCCAAAATCTTTCAAACCTTCAGCTGTTAGACTTGAAATTGGAACCGGGATTTTAAAGAAATCATCCAGGTTGCATTCTGCAAATGGATCATCAGTTTGAAAATTTGCCTTTTTCAAATTCTTTTCTGTAAACGAATCGGAGTCGTAAATAATAGTACCTCCGGGTTCCATAAAACGTGCATTCGCTTTAATCGCAGCCGGATTCATAGCAATAAGTACGTTAGCATTGTCACCCGGTGTGTTAATTTGCTTTTTACCAAATTGTACCTGGAAACCAGAAACGCCCCCAACTGTACCTTGTGGTGCACGTATTTCTGATGGATAATCAGGAAATGTAGAAATGTCATTTCCCAGAATCGCAGAAGTATCGGAAAACAAGGTTCCCGTAAGCTGCATTCCATCGCCGGAATCACCTGAAAACCTAATGGCAACTTCTTCCAGTTCGATTACTTTAGTTTCTTTCATCTCATTTAAATTTTTAGCTTTAAGCTGTATCCGATGTACCTCGTTTTTCATCTCACTCCGTTGTGCGAAAAACTATTCAAACGCGTTACATCTCTAAAAAATTTGATTTCTGTTTCGAAAAACACAACTGCTTATTTTGTACACAGCCCTGTTTTTCAATTTATCACTATTTTATCTTAAGTCCGAATAATTCATAAAAAAAACGACTCCAAAACTACTAAATCATAATTTCAGAACCGGTTTTCATCAAGGTCGATCTACATAATACAAAGCAAATGTAACCATTATTTAATAAGATTTGAATGACTTCTGTGATAGTTTTTTGGTTTTCTTATTTTTGTAATCTATTTAAAACCAATTCAGATAATGGCAATTATAAGAGAACTTAAAGATAAGACTCCAAAAGTTGGAAAAGACTGCTTTTTGGCAGAAACAGCAACACTTATTGGCGATGTTGAAATAGGCGACAATTGTAGCATTTGGTACAGTGCGGTACTCCGTGGTGATGTGCATTACATTAAAATCGGTAACAACACAAACGTGCAGGACAATGCAACAATTCATGCCACCTATCAGAAAAGTCCGACTAACATTGGCAACAACGTAACTATTGCGCACGGTGCTATCGTGCACGGTTGTACCATTAAAGACAATGTAATGATTGGAATGAACGCCGTGGTACTTGACAATGCAATAATTGAAAGCAATTCGATAATTGCTGCCGGCTCGGTTGTAACTAAAAATACACGTGTTGAATCGGGCAGTGTTTATGCAGGCGTTCCGGCTAAAAAAGTCAAAGATATCAGCCCCGAACTGTTGCATGGCGAAGTTGAACGAATTGCGAATGCCTACCATATGTATTCCAGCTGGTACAAGTAAAAATGGAAGACGGGAGAAGGAAGTAGTAAGAAAAGTCAAATAAAAACCAAAAATTAGAATAATGAAACCAACCTTACTCATACTGGCTGCCGGAATGGGAAGTCGTTTTGGAGGCCTAAAACAGGTTGAACCTGTTGGCCCGAATGGAGAAGCAATTATCGATTACACCATTTTCGACGCTATTCGCGCCGGTTTTGGCAAAGTAGTTTTTGTAATTCGAGAAAGCTTTGCCGATGCCTTTAAAGAAAAGTTTGATGCAAAATTAAGTGGTAAAATCGATGTGGAATATGTTTACCAGGAACTGGATAATTTACCTGACGGATTTACACTACCCGAAGGACGTGAAAAACCCTGGGGAACAGCGCACGCTATCCTTGTGGCTAAAAACGTTATTAACGAGCCTTTCTGTGCCATTAATGCCGACGATTTTTACGGCGAGAAAGCTTACCGTGTTATGGCCGATTTCCTGAATAATTCAGTACAGGAACAAACATTTTCGATGATTGGCTACCACCTTAAAAATACCTTATCGGAGCATGGATCGGTTTCGCGTGGAATGTGCACATTGAACGAAAACGACAACCTGGTAAAGATTGTTGAAACACACAACATATTCAAAAAAGAAGATGCTGCCGCTATCGTTGCTGAAGATGGATCGGAAACTCCTTTGACAGGAAACGAAAGAGTATCTATGAATTTCTGGGGATTTCATCCATCAGTATTTACTGCCCTTGAAAATAAATTTGTAAAGTTCCTCGAGACCGAGATCGACAAGCCAAAATCGGAAATGTACATCCCTTCTGTTGTTTTTGAGATGATTGAAGACAACGAAGTGGAGGTAAAAGTTCTTGAGGCAAATTCGCCATGGTTCGGCGTAACCTACAAAGAAGACAAACCGGTAGTGGTAAATAAAATCAACACATTAATTAAAGACGGTGTATATCCGCATAAACTCTGGAATTAACACAACATCATTTTACAAAGCAGGTAAATATCCTTTACCTGCTTTGTATTTTTAATAATCACTAAATCAATATATGACGAATTTAATAAGTATCGCTCAGCATTTTCAGCTTGAAGCAGAAATAAAAGACATTAAACCATTGGGTGAGGGTTTTATAAACGACACCTTTATAATTACAACCACAAACAACGGCCCCCGATATATTTTACAACGGAAAAACAAAAACATCTTCTCTCCCATCCCGTCAATGATGGAGAATATTCAGAAAGTTTGTTCGCACATTAAAACAAAAGTTGTTGCAGCCGGTGGCGATCCTTTGCGCGAAGCAATGACAATCATTCCAACAAAAGATGAAAAGCTGTATTTTCTTGACGATGAAGAGGAATTTTGGGCCGTTTGTCTTTTTATCGAGGACACCATCGCTTACGAAGCTGCAGAAACTCCTGAGCTGGCTTATGCCGGTGGTAAAGGCATTGGCAAATTCCAGTCACTTGTAGCCGATTTAAAAGAGCCGCTGGTTAATATCCTTCCGGGATTTCACGATATTGCTTACCGCTATAAACAGTGGGACGAAGTGCTGGCAAAAGATCCGGTTGGAAGAAAAGAATTGGTAGGCGAAGAAATTTCGTGGATTGAAAGCAGAAAAGCGGAAATGTTGGCCTTTTGGGAACTGGTAGAAAATGGAGAAATTCCAACACGTATCAGCCACAACGACACCAAAATAAACAACATTCTATTCGATAAAAAGGGTGAAGTTCTTTGTGTTATCGATTTGGACACCGTACTCAGCAGCACCGTTCTAAACGACTTTGGCGATGCCATGCGTTTTTACACCAACACCGGTTTAGAAGACGACACCAACCTCGACAATGTTTCGATGGACATGGAAATCTTCAAGGCTTTTGCCAAAGGTTATTTGGAAGAAACGGCCTCATTTTTAAGCCCGAAAGAAATTGAATACCTGGCATTCTCGGCACGGTATATTACCTACGAGCAAGTGCTTCGATTTCTGATGGACTATATTGACGGCGATAACTATTACAAAACAAAATCCGAAGACCATAATTTGGTTCGCACACGTGCACAATACAAACTATTACAAAGTATGGAGGAGCAGTTTTCGGAAATGGAAGATTTTGTAAAATCGTGCGTTACTGAATTAAAAAATTAACAGAATTATATTTTAGAGGTGAACCGTTTTCGCGTTCACCTCGCTTCCCATAAACAGAGCGGCTTTACTTTCGAAAGTAGCTGCCGACTCAGTTGTTTGGTACTCCAAACTTCCTTCTTTCGACAAGCGTTGCTCCATCTCAGGATGGCGTTTCAAATAATCAACAAGCTTCTCGGCTACAATTGCCCCCTGGTTCAAAATACTTACGTTTTCGGGTACATATTTTTTTATCAGATCGATTAACAAAGGATAATGCGTACAACCAAGAATCAGCGTGTCAATCGATTGATCTTTGGCTAAAATGGCGTCAATATTTTTATGCACGAAATAATCAGCGCCTTCATTTTCTATTTCATTATTTTCAACCAGTGGCACCCACATTGGGCAAGCTTCCTGAACAGTTGACTTCACTCGACCTTCCGACCATTTTTCCAACTCTATCGGATACGATTCAGATACCACGGTACCAACTGTTCCCAGCACTCCAACATGACCGTTTTTTGTTATTTCTGCTACCTTCTCCACACTGGGACGGATTACACCCAACACACGATTATCGGGAGCAATGTGCGGCAAATCCAACATTTGAATATTGCGTAGTGCCTTTGCAGAAGCAGTATTACAAGCGATAATCACCAACGGGCATCCCTGTGCAAAAAGGTATTTCACAGCTTGCAAAGTATAATCGTAAACAACGTCAAACGATCGGGTTCCGTAAGGTGTTCGGGCATTGTCGCCAAGGTATAAAAAGTCGTTTTCAGGCATCGACTTTATCAGTTCCTTTAAAACTGTAAGGCCACCATACCCGGAATCGAAAACTCCAATTGGAGAGGATTTCATAAAAATTAGTCTTTTATCGTTCTAATGACAAATCGTAGGATTGTTTGTAATATTTCCCAAGATTCGACCAGTCGAAATGCATCGATGCTTCCTCGCATTTATAACGTAAAGCAATCCTGTCGCGTCGTGAAAGATTTACAAACTCAAATAACATGTTTGCCAGTTCTTCTGCAGCGCGCTGAAAATTCCCGTCAGTTCTGTCAATAATATACATTCCTTTTTCATCATGGTCCGGAATATTGTTTTGTACATAGTCGCCAAAACCGGCCAGGTTACTTGTAACCGATGGTAAACCACTGGCCAAACATTCAAGCGGAGTGTATCCCCATGGTTCGTACAAACTTGGGAATATTCCGAGGTGACAACCACGCACAAACTGCGTGTAATCCATTTTAAATAATGGGTTCGTTGTTGAAATAAAATCCGGATGATATACGATTTTCACTTTATCGTGACGGTTATTTACCAAATTCGACGTGCGCAAGAAATTCAGAATTTCGTCTTTAGCATCGTCAACCAGTGTGTGTGTAACAATCTTTGGCAAGTTTTGCGTTTTCCAGCTTTGTACGTTTCGCCGTAACTTTAATCTCAGGTAATCATCAACCAAAGCTTTTAAATCGGGGAATTCGTATGCGCCGGTTGCTGCAGTTATTTCTTTGTAAAGGCGGTCGCCCACCTGCTTTTGAATTTCTTCTACAACTCGCGCTACGTCCTCAATTTGGGCTTTCGACTGCAACACCTCGGGATTAAAAGAATAAAACGGGCGTTTGGTTATGAAGAACGAAACCACCGTCATATCGGTTCCGGCCTGCTGCATTTTCCAGTTTAAGCGAGCCAGTGCTTCTAGCGTAAGATCGTAACCTTTATTCTGATATTCGTAGCGGCCTGAAGTGAAGAAATAAAGCGTTTTATCCAAGTCGAATGAATAACTCTGAAAAAAGTGCCCCATTACAAATTCATGAATCTTCTTCTTAATTTGTACGTGTTGATTCTGAACTTCATGTATGGCTTCAAAACGTTCAATATTCAAACCGTTTGGCAGAAGCAGGTCCGGTGTTCGTCCGAGTAAATACGTACATTCTTTGGCCGTTACTTCGCTCACGGTGGTAAAAACATGGGCACCATGTGCCGAAGCCCGTTCGATTTGGGCAATTGGTAACACATTGAACTTGCGTGCTTCTTCCTCCCAGTTATAAAACGGAAGGTGGCTGTAAAACTCATGGTCGTTCATTGCCAGGTATCTGCCCAGTAAAGTTGCATGCGTTGTAAAAACAGTTTTAATGTTCAGGTTCGATTTCCTGATTCCGGGAATTGGAATACCGGCCATCCACTCGTGGAAGTGCGCAATTACATTCGAATCGCAAACTCCGGTTCCGCAGAGGTAATGGAAAAACTCTTTTACCTGGAATCCGAAAGCTGCTACTTTATCCAGCAATTCGTCTCCTTCAGGAACTGAAATATTATAATCTTTGAAAAGATAATATCGAATTTCTTCCAATTTGTCGTAAACCGAATAAGGGTTAAACAGCACTACGTTTGGACGTCCGGAAACAATCCATTGACCGTAATACACCTCGAATCCGCGTGATTGCATTTCAAGAACAGCTTTTCCGATAGGACTCGAAAAATCGGTTGCCGGATCAAAATGGGCAGCGGCTTGTTCAGCAAAATAAGGCCCGATAAGAAAATAATTTTGATGCCCCCATTTTTTCATCACGGTCGGCACTTTCGAGCGAATTACCGTATAAATCCCTCCTACCTGGTTACAAACCTCCCAGGCAATTTCAAATAATGTAGGCTTATCTATATGCTCCTGCTGTTCGTTCTCCTTTTTTAACTTCGCTGCCATCATATGTTTATTTTAGTTAGATCTCTGGTTTTCATCGTGTTCCGTATCATCCGAGCAATCGATTATACGGATAGTTTTGAGTTCAATAAATATAGTTTTTATCTATTATCAATCCAATATGTTTTAAAATAAAAAGCCCTGTAAATGGCTTTCCTTGAATAGACAAAGGCTATAAAAAGGCTGTAATAAGGTAATCCTCAAATCGATACTCTTTTGTGTAACCAACTTTTCTACTGTTACTTAAATATTATGGCATAAAAAAGGGACACGCTTTTCAGCGTGTCCCCATTACTAAAATTTATTCATATGAAAATGGTGCTAATTCACACCTGTGCGAACATCCCATAACATTTGTTTACCCCACAAACGATCTTCTACCTGATCCCAGAAAGGTTTAATGTTTTCAGTATTCAGGTTGTATTCGTTGGTTGGATATGGCTGTCTGAAAGGCGGACGGCTGTGACCGATATAGAAAGCATCCGGTGCTGCTGCCAACAACGGAACATCAGTTCTACGTGTTTCGGCCCAAGCTTCCTGACCATTTTTAAACAGTGAAATCCATTTCTGAATATAAATCTGATCCATATCATCGCCATAAGCAATTTCGTCCTGAGCAAGGTAAGCCTCGATATCTGCTGTGGCAATTCCGTTTTCTGACAACGAAGCCGTAATACCGGCCTTGTATGCATCTTCGGCAGTTGTTCCAACGCTGTAACCTCTTGCTGCAGCTTCAGCAACGATAAAGTTAACTTCAGCAAAGTTCATGTATGGAGAAAATCCGGCAGCATCTTCACGGAAACGTGCTCCCATTCGTGAAATATCGCTCATGCTGAAACTTCCAAGTTCGGCACCAACAATTACACCACGATATTCGCCATCGCTCTGAGCTGGTTTTGCATAAACCGGCAGACGAGGATCATTAAAAGCAATTAATTGATCGATCAGTACATCAGCCACACCGTGGTCGTCACGGGCACTAACTTCTTTGTTCGAGTAAAATGGCTCGTAATATGGATCGGCACCTGACCAGTAGAAATAAGCATTCTCGTCGTTTGATGCAATAACAGGATAAGTTGAAGGATTACCGGTGATTTGCTCAATTACACTTTTTGCAGTAGCTGCGTCGGCATCCATTAAACGACAAGCCATACGTAAACGTAAGCTGTTTGCAAATTTTTGCCACAAACCGGTATCGCCGCCAAATAAAATGTCGCCGCTACCCAATGCATCGCTGGCACCCTGATTAAACATAGTGTTAGCTTCTTCCAACATCGCCATCAAAGCAGGATAAATTTCCTCTTGAGTTTGGTAAGCTGGCGACAACACTCCTTCTTCTGCACCCAAAGCGTCAGTGAATGGAATGTCTCTCCACATATCGGTAGCAATTAACCAGATATAAGCACTGTAAGTTGTTGCTGCTGCAACCATATTTACATCACCGGCTTCTTCTGATTGAGTAATTACCTGTTTCAGGTTTTGCTGATTACGGTAAACAGTAGCAAAATACGAGTTAAAAGTTCCTTCCCTGAATTCGTAAATCGACTCTTCAGGATACTGAATTTTACCAACCTGGTTTGAATATCCCAGCGTTCCGGCACCAATGGCAGAAAGGCTAAAAGTATTCGATGTAAAGTTATTCAATACATATGCCATAATGTTGGTTGCCGGCACAGTAGTCGGATTATTCGGGTCGGTGTTAATATCTTCGTAATCACCGGTACACGATACTATCGCCGCAATAAGCAACAGCACGATACTAAATTTTATATTTTTAAATTTTAACATGATGTTTCAGTTTTAATAGTGAACAGAATTAAAATGTAACACTCAATTTGAATCCTAAGTTACGGGTTGCAGGAAGCTGGTATTGCTCAATACCCATACCTGACTCGGTTGTACCGAAAGCTGTTTCAGGATCGATTCCAACATCGTTGGATTTATGTGTCCACAGAATGGCCATGTTACGACCAACAAACGAGATATTGGCACTTTTGATAAAATCAACTCTATCAAGTAAGCTTGCAGGAAGTGTGTAACCAAAAGTTACTTCGCGAAGTTTAACAAAGCTACCGTCAATCATACCGGTTTTTTCAATTCCCCAGTATCTTTCGTAGTAATCCTGTGCTGAAACAACGATGTCGTTTGTACTTCCGTCAGCTTTAACAACAGTTTCGTCTTTTAATACGTCCTGACCAACAACAACACCAACCTCGCGGATATTGTACCCTTCAGCACCTTCGCGCGAAGCCATTTGTGCAGTTTCTTCAGTAACACCCGACATACCACCAAACCAATCAGTAACAGAGAAGATATCTCCTCCCATACGCATGTCGATAAGGAAACTGGCGTTAAAGTTTCTCCAGCTGAAAGAGTTGTTAATACCACCAATCCAGTCAGGCATTACATTACCAACAATTTCCGGAGCTGATCCGGGAGTTGGCAAACCGTTCGAAGCAACTACGATATCGCCGTTGTCGTTTCTGTTGTATGAATAAGCTTTGATCACACCAAATGCCTCACCAGGAATTGCTTCGATGGTAACAGCACCCCACGAACTACCGATCTGGTATTTTGCAAGGTCGGCATATAATTCGTTAACTGTGTTTTTGTTTTTCGCCCAGTTCAGAACAACTTCCCAGTTCAAACCTTTTTTCGATTTCAGTACCTGACCGATCAACTCCAACTCAACACCACTGTTTTCAATCTCACCGGCATTAATCATTACTGCATCGTAACCGGCTGCATCGCTGATGTCAACCTGCATAATCTGGTCTTTGGTTACTTTATCGTAGTAAGTAGCGTTCAATCCTAATCTGTTGTTGAAGAAACGCAGTTCTGTTCCTAACTCCATCGACACAACTTTCTCCGGTTTCAAACCAGTTGGCGGTAGTGTTACAGGCAAGCGGAAAGGAGTGGTTCCATCGTATGGAGAGTTTGATACGTATGTCATTGACAACTGATAAGGATTAGTTGCATTACCTACCTGCGCCCAACTTGCTCTTAATTTTGCAAACGAAAGGATGTCAGATTTAATAGGCAGTGCCTCGGTTGCCAAAAAGCTCATTGTTGCTGATGGGTAGAAGAATGACCAGCTATCGGCTGGAAGAGTAGAACTCCAGTCGTTACGTCCGGTTAAATCTAAATACAACCATTTTTTATAATCGAATGATACCGAACCGAAAACAGAGTTCGATTGCAAATCACTGTCGTACTGAGAAACACTTGGATTTCCGCTTACGTTACCGATTGTGTACAAATCAGGTACAGTTAACGAGCTTGCTGAGAAACGAGAGTAATGACGGTTATAATCGCGATAGTTAGCACCAACCGTACCGTTCACACCAAAGTCGCTTGTAATTTGTTTATTGAAGCTGAAGATTAAATCTGCATTTAACTCGTGCTGGAATGTTTGTGCCTGCGAGAATTCTCCACCGGCCTGTACTCCGTTTGAACCATCGGCAGCAACTTGTTTTGTAAACAAGTGGAACCAGTCAACACCCAAACGTCCCATTACGCTTAACCAAGGGGCTAATTCGTAATCCAATGTCATGTTACCGTAAATACGGTCTTTCTGCATCGCGTTGGTATTTTTATTCACAGTCCAGTAAGGGTTGTTATGGTAGTTGGTATTCCAGTTGTATGGATTACCATGCATGTTATAAGTATCCCAGTTCTCTTTCAGCGAGTTCATGTTTACCTGACGGCCAAACCATCCACCAATCGACTGCATAACGTTATTTGCAGTATATCCCTGGCTCGGAATATTATCCGATTTTGTTTGCGTATAAGTGATCGATCCCTGAGCAGTAAGTTTATCAGTTGCAGTAATTGTACTATTTAAACTTGCTGTTGTGCGGTCCATGTCGGTGTTAGGAATTGTTCCTGTTATATCCTGACGCGATAAAAATAAGCGTGTCGCTCCTTTATCAGTGGCAGTCTGCATTGAAATACTGTTATCAACTGTAACACCTGTTTCAAAAAAGTCTTTTACGTTGTTTGGTTGCGAAACCCATGGAGTTTTTTGGTATGCACCATCAACTACAGGACTATCGAACTGCGACAATTGCAAACCGATATCCAAACGAGGTCCCCACGATTCATCCATAAAATCGTAAACACCACCACCATTACCGTCAACATACTTAAATCCGTAAGTATCCGACCAGTCCTGGTAGCTCATATCAGTTCCTGAATTGTTGTAGTAATACTCAGAAGCTGAATATCCCTGACCATATTTATCCTGGTAGTTAGGAATAACATAAGCATCGCTGAAAGTTACACTTGAGTTCAACTGAACTTCGAAACCTTTACCTTTTTTAGCTTTTTTAGTGGTGATAAGTACCACACCGTTTGCAGCGTTCATACCGTAAAGTGCAGCAGCGTTAGCACCTTTCAGCACAGTGATCGATTCGATGTTTTCAGGAGCAATGTCAGAAGCACCGTTACCATAGTCAACACCACCCCACTGGCTTACTGAAGAACCGTAGTTACTGATTGGCACACCGTCAACTACAAACATAGGCTGGTTGTTGCTGAATGAGCTGTTACCACGGATTGTGATTCGCGATGAACCACCGATAGCACCAGTTGCACTTGTTACCTGAACACCGGCAATTTTACCTGACAGTGAGTTTACAATGTTCGGATCTTTTGCTTTGGTCAGCTCGTCTCCAGAAACTTCCTGAACCGCATAACCCAGTGCTTTCTTTTCTCTCGAAATACCAAGAGCCGTTACAACCACTTCGTCAACCGCAATGTTTTCACTCTCCATAGCAGCGTCAACAACTGTTTGTCCGGCAATTTCAACCTCAAGAGTTTGCATTCCCACAAATGAAAAAACTAATGCAAGAGCATCATTTGGGACTTTTAACGTGTAATTTCCGTCGATATCGGAAATTGTTCCAGTAGTAGTACCTTTTACGGAGATTGAAACTCCCGGTATACCCATTCCGTCTTCTTCAGACGTTACCGTACCTGTTATTATTTTGGTTTGTGCCTGTACAAGGCTTACCATAAATAACAAATACGCAAAAATTAGCGTAATTTTTTTCATAGAAGTAATTTATTTTAAGTTCGCAATAAATATTCCTCACAATTTGAAGCATCGTGCATGTCAATTTGATCGTTAGATTTCATTTTGACACCCTTCTTGCACTTATGCCGACATTTTGTAATGACATTTACAATACTACTACTTCACCTATGCTTTTTTTATAACATAGGTCATAATTAATGTGTATCACACTGATTTAGTGCATCTTGGAAAAAGCACACAATAACTAAACAATAAATACTTCTAAAACTTTGTCTGTTGAATGACAAGGATTTGAGTGATTCTGTTAAACAATATGTTTGTATTAACGAATTATTAAAAGAATGTAAAAAGGAACCTTAAGCACTACGTTAAATTACATTCTGTTCTAAATAACAAATTATCACTTACAATTATAAAGAAAAACCAGACTTTACGTTGCAGTTAACGACTGAGATGAGGGCATATTTACGGTGTAAACAGGACTTGATTAATGGGGATGATACAAAAAAAGCCGCTTATCTTTCGATAAACGGCTTTCAATATTTTTTGAAATTAAGCTTCTTACTGAATACCTAATTTAGCTTTTACCAACGGTAGAACATCAACGCTCTGGTTCGATTTGTAAAGAATTGTTCTGTTACTAACGCCTGAGTCGAAAACATAAATCAGACCTTGTTCTTTAGCCACCTCTTCAATCGCTTTTTCTGCTTTGTCGAAAACAGGGCCTAAAAGTTCTGCTTGTTTTTGCTGTACCTGCTGTTGAGCAGTTACCTGGTAATTCTGAATACGTTGTTGTACATCCTGAATTTCAGCAATTTTTGCATTTCTTTTAATATCTGATGCTTCTTCTCCCAATGCCTCAAACTCTGCAAGTTTTGTTTGGTAATCCTTCTGCATTTCGCCAAGAATTTCTTCTAATTCACCCTGAAACGTATTAAACTCAGCTTCAGCAGCGGTTCTTTCAGGCATTACTTGTACCAAACCCTGAAGATCGATGTGGCCGAATTTTAAAGTTTGTGCATTGGCAGCTGTATATGATGCTACAGTGATCACTAGCACTGCCATTAATTTCATTAAATTTCTCATAATCAATGTGGTCTTAATTTTTGCTTGCAAATATAGTATTTAATACTAATTATTAGTTAAAATGAACAACTGTTTTGAATTGAATCATTCTATATAAAAACGGAAACTTTTATCTATTTATAGCCCAGTTTTCTTAACACTTCGTCGCTTAAATCGTAGCGCGGATTTGTGTAAAACAACGTGGCATCGCCCGACTTATCAAAAATAACTGCGTAACTACCATCGGTGGCAATTTCCTGAACGGCATTAAAAATATCGTCCTGAATAGGTTTAATCAATCCCTGGCGTTTTTTAAACAGGTCGCCACTTGGGCCAAAGTATTTACGTTGTAAGGTTTTATAGTCTTTTTCTTTTGTAATGATCACATCCTCGCGTTTGCGTTTCATATCTTCTGACAGCAAAACACTTTCTGCCTGAAAATCCTGGTACATCTGTTCAATTTCAGCATGCATCGACTCCAGCTCCTTTTGGTATTGCGACGATAACTGGTTGAGTTGCTCCTGGGCAGCAGTAAACGATGGAATGTTTTCCATAATATATTCCGAATCGATAAATGCGTATTTCTGCGCATTAGCAAATAATGTAACTGAAAGTATTACTGCAATCGATAAAATAATTTTCTTCATGGCAAATTTCTTTTTTAGTTAAACTGCTTTTTGTCTATCATATTTTATGCCAAAGCCATTTTTTACTAGAACTGTTGACCGATTACGAAGTGGAACTGACTTCCTGCTGCATCGGTAACACCCGGCACATCGTCAAATCCATATCCCCAGTCGATTCCCATTAAACCAAACATTGGTAAGAAAATACGTACACCAACACCCGCCGAACGGTGTAATTTAAATGGTACATAATTCTGGAAACTAATACCTGCATTACCCGCCTCCAGGAAAGCCAGTGCGTAAATAGTTGCACTTGGTTTCAGGGTAATCGGGAAACGAATTTCCGAGGTAAACTTCGAATACATGTTCGATCCGTTGTTCGGACTCAAACTATAGTCTTTGTAACCACGTAATGCAATATAATCGGTACCGTAAATGTTGTAACCCGACATTCCCGATCCACCAACGATAAATCCTTCGAATGGTGATTTACGTCCTGAATCGAAATAACCAAGGAATCCCATTTCCAGCGCTGTTCTTAACACCAGTGTATGTTCACTTCCCGGGTTGGTAAGCGGAGTAAACCACTGTGCTTTTAACAACCATTTGTGGTATTCTATCCATTTGTAACGCTCTTCGTTTGTGATATTATCATCCGAATAATCTTTGTCCGAAAACAACGAATAAGGTGGTGTTACTTTTAAGGCCAGCGAGATATTCGATCCACGTCTTGAATACAGCGGATTATCAACCGAACTACGGCCAAATACCGTTTTAAAACTCAGGTTATTAAATGTGCCGTTCACTTCTCCGTTTTCGTCGGCCATGAAGTAGAACATGCTACCCATGTTGCGCAGGTTATAGTGCTCTAACGACAATTCGTGATAAACGGTAAAATAGTCATCAGGCCACGACAAACGATATCCGTAACCTAACGCCAACGCGGTAGTTTCCCAGATTTGATCATCGTCTTCATCGCCGTCTTCCGAGTCGTAATTATATTGGTACTGCGTACCATATCCGTAGCCACCGTAGCCGTATCCATAAGGCGAATAACCATAACCACCATAACTACTTCCGTAACCATAAGGCGAATAACCGTAGCTACTTCCGTAACCGTAGGGGTTATAACTTTGAGTATATCGGTTGGCACTGTAGTTAATTCGCGAATGTGATAACGAAACAGAGAATGAATTAGGTTTTTTACCGCCTAACCATGGTTCGATAAATGATAAACTAACAGTTCTATAGTACTTACCACTGGTTTGGTAACGCAGACTCAATGTTTGTCCGTCACCAGTTGGCAGTGGACGCCATGCTTCTTTATTAAAGATGTTACGTACCGAGAAGTTGGCAAATTTTAAACCAACCGACCCAACAAACATACCGGCTCCCCAACCTCCGGAAAGTTCGATCTGGTCGTTTGCTTTTTCCTGCAGTTGGTATTCAATATCCACTGTTCCGTCTTCCGGGTGCGGTTGCACATCAGGATTAATCGCTTCAGGATCGAAGTGACCAAGCTGCGCTAATTCCCTGTACGAACGCATTAACAATGTTTTACTGAAAAGGTCTCCCGGATAAGTTCGAAGTTCACGACGGGCAACATGTTCGTGTGTTTTTGTGTTTCCAACAATACGAACCTCGTTAATTGTCGCTTGCTTTCCTTCGTAAATACGCATCTCGTAATTAATGGTATCGCCGTTTACATTTACTTCTACCGGATCGAGGTTAAAGAACAGGTATCCTCTGTCGAGGTATACGTTGTTCAATCCTTCGTCATTATCAAAAAGGCGCTTGTCCAGAATTTTTTGGTTGAATACGTCACCCTTTTTAATACCAAGACGTAAATCCAGATAATCTGACGGATAAACTGTATTACCTACCCAGCGAATATCTCCGAAATAATATTTATCTCCTTCCTCAACACCGAGGTCGATATTCACACGTGGTTTATTTTTTCGTCCAACTTCTACCTGATAAATCGAGTCTTTAACGATTATCGCATCACGATACCCTTTCTCATTGTATTTATCAATCACGTTGGCCTGATCTTTGTCGTACTCTTCCTGAAGGAATTTTTTGGTTCTGAAAAAGTTTCGCAACGATTTTTCGTTGGTCTTTTTCATCGAGCGCTCTAAGGTGATATCCGAAAGTGCTTCGTTTCCTTCAATCTCAATGTTGTTAACTTTTACCTTTTCTTTCTTGTCGACATAGATATCGAGAACAACGCTGTTGTTTTGTGTAGTATCGTCGCGCTGAACAATGTTTACTTCCGTATTCAGGAATCCCTTTCCGTGGAAAAGGTTCATGATGGTACGTTCGGCACTGTTTACCTGGTGGTCCGTGATCTGACTTCCTCTTAACAGCAATACTTTTTCGGTAATATCATCCTTTTCCGACTTCGATACGCCGTAAAAATTTACATCGGCCAGTCGGGGTCGTTCCTGCAGATAAATATCTATCCAAATTTGACTTCCCACAACTTTGGTTGCCTGTATTTTTACATCGGAAAAAAGTCCTTGCTGCCAAAGTTTTTTAATGGCCAGCGTAATCTCGTCTCCAGGTACCATTATCTCGTCTCCCACTTTAAGTCCCGAGAGCTGAATTAATACGTTTTTGTCGAGATACCGAATTCCCGATACCTGAACATCTGCAATGGTATAATTCCGCGCGCTCGAATAGTAGATCGAAAAGTTTGTACTGTCTGCTTCTTGTGCAAAAAGCTGTGGTACAAACACTACAAAAAGGAATAAAAAGGCGACTAATGGTCTTTTGATTCTGCTCATAAAATTAGCTCGTTAACTGTTCACTTGTTTTTCCAAATCTTCTCTCTCTGTTCTGATAATCAATAATGGCTTCCAATAAATCTTCCTTTCTAAAATCGGGCCACAATTTATTTGTAAAATACAATTCAGAGTAAGCAATCTGCCACAACAAAAAATTACTAATCCGGTATTCACCACTGGTTCTGATCAGCAGTTCCGGATCGGGTAATTCTGAAGTAGACAAATAATTTTGGAACAGTTCGTTATTTATTTTTTCTTGTGTAATCTTGTTGTTGGCCACATCGTCGGCCAGTTTTTTTACAGCATTAAGTACATCCCATCTGCCACTGTAACTTAATGCCAGTACCAGGTTTAAACCTGTATTTTCTTTTAGGGCTTCAATACACCCCTTCAATTTAAGTTGTACATTTTCGGGCATCGAATCAACATCCCCAATCACGCTTAGTCGAACATTGTTTTTATTCAGTTCTTCGGTTTCGGCTTCAATCGCATGTACCAAAAGTCCCATCAATGCTTCAACTTCTTCTTTTGGGCGGTCCCAGTTTTCGGTGGAAAATGCATAAAGAGTAAGGTGTTTAACGCCCATTTCTCCGGCTCCCTCTACTACAGAACGAACGGCTTCAACACCGTTCTCATGTCCCATAACGCGGGGTTTGCCATGTTTGGCGGCCCACCTTCCGTTGCCATCCATAATAATGGCAATATGTTTTGGAATATTGTTGCTATCTAATTTGTCAACTGTTTTCATTACCAACTTTTAGCATCGTAGGCCGGGCAAGCCTTTTTGCCTATAAAAATCATATATGTGAGATGTACCCCTAAATATCCTGCCCAGTCGTTATTATGCGAACCATCATTGTAAGTGACAGTTTCACCGAATCCATTTACATATGCTAACGGATCGTTCAGATCATCCAATTGATCGCTCATGTATTTTCGCATCTGGTACTCAACTCCTACTCCTAAGCGGTCGCCAATGGTATATTTAAATCCCATACCAAAAGGAATTGTAGGTGTTACAACCGATTCTTCGTAGTCCGTAACAACCAGTTGCCCGGTTGCTGTATTGTAAACCAGCTCCGGATGATCGGGATTAAATGCTGCAATTTCCACCGATTTAAACGTATATGGAAAATATGCCACCCCAATTCCGAATGTTACATAAGGACTAAACCGTAGTTTTCTTTTTCCCAGAATATACCTCAGATAATTTATTTCTGCCTGCAGCGTTAAATCCTGAACAGTTTTATCAAACTCCCAGGGTGAACTTTCAACTGCTCCCTCGCTCGAGAAACTCCCGGTTAGAAACATAGCACGTAAAGCTACACGGGCATTAAAATTATACCTGAAATAAGCCCCAAAATTTAAATTGAACGTTTGGAACGGGGCATCCTCATCCATGTCGCCATGAACTGATGTTAATGTACCTCCCCAGATTCCGATGTCAGCTGTTTTTTGTGCATGTACTGAAACAGTTAGTAAAACTGTAACAAACACCAATAGTAATTTCTTCATCTTGGTATTCAATTTAGTCTATTTAACAATGGTTTCAGACATGTTATTTTTCTCATTTTCTTCATTTTGAAATGAAATCTATCCTGCGATTCAAAAACCCGGTTTTTGACGGTAAAAACACATGACAAAGCATGCAATTACCCCTGCAAAAACAAACCTCATAACAATCTGAATATCAATGAACTTAAACGTATAAAAACGTTTTAACTTTTGCTTTCAAAAGCTACAAAAGTAATATAATTCTAAAAATAACATGCCCCTTAGCTATTATAAAACCCAAACAAAGATTAAAAATTGTTAAGTAGGCCTGCGAAATTCAGTTTCTGCGGTCCATTCCCCACATTAACTTGGTGCGCAATGTATTGAAAAAGGGTTGTTCAGGAAGTTGAAGTGTTTTTAAATTGAAGCCTGCCTTTTTCACTTTTATTTTAGTTGAAAACTCAACAGCAACCGATCGCGAATCAAGCGAAGTCAGGTAGTTTGTCCCCCGCCCTTCAACTTTTAATTCAATCTCGCAGGTGTCGGGTACAACAATCGGCCTGATGGTTAAATTGTGCGGTGCCAGCGGAGTAATTACAAAGTTGGCCGAATTGGGTGTAAGAATTGGTCCGCCAACACTAAGCGAGTATGCAGTTGATCCGGTAGGTGTAGCAATGATCAAACCATCGGCCCAGTAATTGTTCAGAAATTCGCCATTAATACTGGCGGTAATATTTAACATCGAAGAGTTATCCGTCTTCAGGATTGTCATCTCATTGAGCGCATAATTAAATTCTAGATTCTCCTGGTTCGAAAACTCTACTTCCAGCATCGACCGCTCAATAATTTTATACTTATGACTGAAAATGTTTTCAAGTGCACTGTTAACCTGGTCATCCGAAATATCGGCCAGAAATCCCAGGCGACCACCATTCAAACCAATAACAGGAATATCGAAATTGCGGATATTCAGTACCGACTGCAAAAATGTTCCGTCGCCACCAACGCTAAAAATGAATTCATTTTCATTATCAAAATCGGAGTAGGAATGGAAAAACGAAGTGTAATAGGTGGAGCTGTTCAATTCTTCAACCAGATGCGAATAAAAAGGCTTGTACAATTGCACCTCTATTTTATGTGCACGGAGAAAACTAAAAAATTCCTGCAAAACAGGAACAAACTCATCAGAAACCAGTGTGCCAAAAACTGCAACTTTCACTATTGTAATCGATTTAAATATTCATAAATTTCATAAACTGATCGAATCTGTCTTTGTACAGATCGCTTAGCATCGACCGGTCCTGGTATACTGCTTTCACATTATAATCGTATCGCATTAAAGCCTGCACCACTCCTGAAAGTTCTTCCGAATCGAGTTTAATTATTACATCCAAAACATTCGAACCGGGCTTACGATCGACAAAGAAACTCAAAATCTTCACATCGTTACTTTCCACAATCTGGCTGATCTGCGACACGGAATAATCGCTAACATTCATTTCGATTACCAACACGCCACCAACTTCCTGCAACGAAAACAGGCTGGCAAAACGCCGAGCCAAATCGTATAGAGTAATTGCACCAAGGTAATAATGATCGACATCGAGAACCGGCAGCACACTAATTTTCAGCTTGTACATTACAATTGCCACCTCAAAAATATGCTGATCTTTGTGGGCATGTGTGGTGTTCAGTTTATCAAGCGCTGTTGAAATAGGCACCTCCACCAGGTTCAGATCGTAAATCAATTTATCAGAAACCAAACCAAGGTATTTCGTATCGTCAACCACCGGAATATGCGAAACGCGATATACGTCCATATGGCTCAATGCCTTACGTCCTTTCTCCGAACTTGTGATCGACGGAATTACGTCCGATATTAGTTTTTCTGCCAACAAAACTTTACTGTTTAATGTTATTCCTTCAGTCTGAAAATAGTAACTTGCGTTTTTAAATTTTTCAATATGACCAGACTTAGTGTAAATATAAATAAAATTGCAACACTGCGAAACTCTCGCGGTGGCAAAGTGCCCAGTGTAAAAGATGCAACCATCAACTGTCAGAAGTTCGGAGCACAGGGTATCACTATTCATCCCCGCCCCGACGAACGGCACATTACACGTAAAGATGTATACGAGATAAAACCGTTGATTACAACTGAATTTAATATCGAAGGTTATCCGAGCGAAGATTTCCTGAAAATGGTTATTGAAGTGCAGGCCGACCAGGTTACTTTGGTTCCGGATACCGACGCTCAATTAACCAGCGACCACGGTTGGGATACCTGGAAAAATCTTGGTTTTTTGAAAGATGTAATTGCACGTTTACAGGAAGCTGGAATTCGGACTTCTATTTTTGTTGATCCGGATGAAAAAGCTGTTGAAGGTGCTGCCGAAATAAAAACAGATCGTATTGAACTGTACACAGAGCCTTATGCAACACTTTATCCGATTGACCATACAAAAGCAATCGAACCATTTGTTGCAGCGGCCAAAATGGCGGCAAATTTAGGTATCGATGTAAATGCCGGTCACGATTTGAGTTTGGAGAACCTGAATTACATGTATCATAAAATACCGAATTTAAAAGAAGTTTCGATCGGGCATGCGCTAATTGCCGATGCACTTTATTTAGGTTTGGAAACCACCATACAAAAATACCTCGACTGCCTGAAATAATCCGAAACTGGAAGGATCGCAATTAACACTTTATGGAATTATATTACAGGAAAACAGGTAGTGGATCGCCACTGGTAATTATACACGGACTTTACGGATCATCGGACAACTGGATGAATATTTCCAAACGTCTGGCCGAAAAGCACACGGTTTATATGATAGATCAGCGAAACCATGGACGATCAGGATTTTCAGAATCGCATACGTATAACGACATGCGCGATGACCTGGAAGAGTTTTTTGAAAAGCATAACATCGAAAAAGCAACAATTCTGGGGCATAGCATGGGCGGAAAAGTGGCGATGTGGTTTGCTGCCGATTTCCCCGAGAAGGTGGAGAAACTTGTTATTGCCGACATTGCACCTAAAGATTACCTGCAATTAAAACAAGAAGGACAATTTTACCTCCATCAAAATATTCTGCTGGCCATGCAGGACATTGATTTCTCGTTGATAAAATCACGAAATGATGTGGAGGATTTTTTGGCGGAAAAGATCGATGACGAACGAATCATCATGTTTCTGCTTAAAAATGTTGAGAAAAATAAAGAAACAAAACAGTTCCAATGGAGGGTAAATGCTGAAGTGCTTTACGATTATCTGGAAGAGATTGTTAGCGGCGTAAATATTCACTGGCTCGACGACCGAATTCCGATAACTGCTTATCCTGTAATTTTTATCCGTGGTTTGTTATCGAAATACATTCAGGACGAGGATATAGAACTCATCAAAGAGATTTACCCGGAAGCCAGAATTGTTGACATTCCCGATGCCGGACACTGGTTACACGCTGAACAACCGCAAAAGTTTGCTGAAGCAGTTTTTCTGTGTTGCTAATCGAAGAGATTGATGCAGATTGATTTTAAGATTGAATTAGATTGAAAAATTGCGAAACTGACAAATTGTATAATTGTATCTGAAACACTGAACTTTCCTTTCGACTTTCGACTTTTGCCTTAATCATCGATTATACTTCTCCGTAGTTTCCTTCAAAAACTTCTTCTGCCCTGCTTTCAATTGTTTCCACTGGAATCGCCATCCCCAGTTTCCTGTTGCAGTTCCGGGAGTGTTCATTCGCGATTTTTCGTCTAACTCCAATACATCCTGCATGGGCAAGATTGCTGTATCAGCTACCGAAGCCAAAGCCAAAGTCATAATTTGTCTTGCTGCATTTTCTTGTGTAAGGTAATTCTCCACAAGTTCCTTTTCTTCAGCTTCAACCTCATTCAGCCACCCCAAAGTTGTATTGTTATCATGCGTACCGGAATAAACCACACAGTTTCGTTCGTAGTTGTGTGGCAAATCCTTATTCGCTGCATCAGTGGTAAACGCAAACTGCAACACTTTCATTCCCGGCAGGTTGAAGCGCTCGCGCAAATGATCAACTTCTGTAGTTATAATTCCCAAATCTTCGGCAATAAAAGGCAGAACTCCTAAATGACTTTTAATCAAACTCAGCATTTCGTAACCATACGCAGGTATCCACTTTCCGTTAATGGCAGTTTCCTCGTCAGCCGGAACCGACCAAAACGATTCCAAACCACGAAAATGATCAATACGCACCAGGTTAAACATGTTCAGATTAAAATGCAGGCGTGCCATCCACCAATCGTATTCACGTTCTTTCAGGCGCTGCCAGTTAAAAACCGGATTGCCCCACAACTGGCCTGTTTCAGAGAAATAATCAGGAGGTACACCTCCAACTTCTGTTGGATTTAATTCTTCATCCAACAGAAAAATATCGGTATTTGTCCAAACATCCGAACTGTCGCCCGAAACATAAAGCGGCACATCGCCAACAATCTGAATTCCTTTTTCGTTGGCATAATGTTTTAACCTGTGCCACTGCCTGAAAAACATAAACTGAACAAATTTTTCAAAGGCAATCTGCTGTTCCAGTCTTTCGGAAAGATTGTTTATGGCTTCCGGCTCCCGGAATTTTATTCCACGATCCCACTCGCTCCAGTGCAGTCCACCAAAATATTCACGGGCAGAAATAAACAAAGCATGGTCGTTCAACCACCATCCATGTTCATTCAAAAAGTGATAATATTCATCGCGGAAATGGTCAAATTTATTCTCCTGAAATTGTTGAAAAGCTTTTTTCAACATTGGGCTTTTCCATGCTGAAACTTTATCAAATTCAACTTTCGTTTTCTTGAAGGCTGGTACGGCCTGAAAGTCCTCTCCACTCAGCAGGTCTTCCTCTGCAAGAATCTCCAAATCTATCAACACCGGATTTCCGGCAAAAGCAGAGTAGCACTGATAAGGCGAATTTCCGGCGCCAACTGGCCCAAGCGGAAGAATCTGCCAGAGTTTCTGACCGCTCTCCTCCAGAAAATCAACAAAGTCGTACGCCTCTTTCCCCAATGTTCCAACACCTTCCTGCCCCGGCAGCGAGGTTATATGCAGAAGAATTCCACTTTTTCTATTTGTCATTCTTAAAGTTTTCTCTGAATTGTTTTAAATGATCAGCAGTCTCGCGAACGATGCGTTGCACCGCCAGTCCGTGTTTCAGGTCAGCAATTACAGCCTCTGCATCATCGCCGGTAAAAAACTGGTAATGCGCATGCACCATCGAGCGTAACCATCCCGGCGGAACGTGCCCTGAAGGAAAACTGGTTACCGGTTTGTAATTGCTGCCAACCACTTGTTTAACCCACTGATCCGAACCTTCGGTGTAATATTCGAAGTATTCGGGATTTTGCGAAGAGTAACGGAATGCTCCGTTTTCAGCATAAATTTCCAGTGACACCAAATCGCCTGAACCGGAGCTTATCCGACTTGCCGCCATGTTTCCAACAGCACCGGTTTTTGGCTCATATAACGATAGAGAACTAAACAAATCAGATCCTGCTGGTACTCCTTCAAAATCGCCGGCCTGCAGACCGCTCGTAATTTGCAGCTCCTCTCCCATAAAAGCCATTAGTAAACTAATTCCGTGCGAACCCAAATCGGCCATCGCGCCACCATCGGGCGCAGGAGTTAAACGTGTAACACGTTTTTTACGGTAACTTTCCTGCAGGTAATCGCCGTGATAATATTTCAAATCGAAATGAATTGGCCTTCCTATTTTTCCTGAACGCCAGAATTTCAAACCCTCGCGAACCGATGAAGTTTGCAAATATTGAAAGCCCACCTGGATGCGAACATTCTTTTCTGCAGTTTCCAGCAGCTCTTTCATGTGCTCTTCCTCTTCCAACGAAGAACAAACCGGTTTTTCAAGGTAAATATATTTTACGTTCGGCATTTGCAAGGCCAGTTTAAAATGCTCGAAATGCACTTTGTTCGGCCCTAAAATATATACGGCTTCAATTTTATCATTCTTAGCAAAATCCTCGACAGACTCGGCCTTTTCAAATCCCATTTGTTTGGCAAACGACTCGCGACTTTCCTTTCTTGCCGAAGCAACCGACTCCAAAACAATTTCGGGAACTTCGTTATAATAAAACTTCAGGGCCTGAATGGCGTAGACATGTGCACGGGCGATTCCGCCTGCTCCAATAAAACCTACATGTATTTTTTGCATGTTTTGCTTCTAATGTTTCGTCAAAAATAATGTTTTGATCAATATAATCCCGGGCCGGACCAACTCTTTAATTTTTGTTTAGATTTAAGGCAAAATACTTTTTATGAAAAAAACTGCGCTGTATATTTTAATGGGATTGCTGTGTTCCTGCGCTCCCAAAACCGACTCTGTGTTAAAAAAAGGGAACTGGCTTTTCGCGTTCCAAATCGACGAACAAAATCCGGATCAAAAAATTCCTTTCAATGTTGAAGTGCTGAATGAGAAACACCTCTTGGTTACAAACGCCGACGAACAGATTGACGTTCAGGAAATAACTTACAAAGGCGATTCCGTATTTATAAAAATGCCGGTTTTTGGTTCTGAATTCAAAGGCAAAATCAGTGGCGATAAGATTAGTGGCGAATACTTCAACTACAATAAAAGCAAAGTACTTCCAATTCCGTTTGAAGCCGAGTATGGCATAAACGATCGTTTTGAAATTACGGATGAAAATGCGACTGTTTTTTCGGGGAAATGGAAAGTGAACTTTGGAGAAGAAGAAAACGGCAATCCGGCAATTGGTATTTTTGAACAAGATGGGAACCATATTACAGGAACTTTCCAAACAGAAACCGGCGACTACCGCTACCTTGAAGGCATTGTAAATAAGAATACGATGCAACTCTCGTGTTTTGATGGCGCGCATGTTTTTATGTTTACGGCTGAACTCAGCGACTCCACTTTAAAAGGGCTGTTCTACTCCGGCAACAGCTATAAAACAAAGTGGAGTGCGATAAAAACAACCGATGCCGAATTGGCTGATATGAAAACGCTAACCTATCTGAATCCGGGATACGACAAATTAAGTTTTGCTTTCCCTAATGAAAATGGAGATACGATTTCGTTAGCCGATGAAAAATATAAAGGAAAAGCAGTCATTGTTCAGATCTTTGGAACCTGGTGCCCGAATTGTATGGATGAAACTCGCTTTCTGGCTGAAGTGTACGAAAAGTATAATGCCGCCGGCCTGGAAATTATCGGGCTTGATTTTGAAATAAAACCCGACTTCGACTATTTCCAACAACGCATTGAACGTTACCGAAACGACCTGAATGTTTCGTGGGAGCTCGTTTTGGCAGGTACTTCAAACAAGAAAAAAGCAGCGGAAGCTCTGCCCATGCTGAATAAAATTATTTCGTACCCAACTGCCATTTATATCGACAAAAAAGGTGAAATACGGGAAATACACACTGGTTTTTCCGGGCCGGGAACGGGAGTCGCTTACGAGCAATACAAAACAGAAACCGAAGAATTAATCGAAACTCTACTAAACGAAACCATCTAATCCAAAATAATCATGAGACATAACCTGATTTTCGCATTTTTAATACTTTCATTTCTGTGGTCGTGCCAGCCTAAAGACACCAAATGGAAAGGTCAGGAACCTATAAAAAAAGTGAGTACGCTCACCCGCCCCATTCAATACCAACTTAAAAAGACTTTTGCGGTGGGCAACGGTATATTTCTGTCAAACGAATTCGATGGAGCCCGGCTAAACGGTGTTGCACTTACCGGAGAAAACGAAGTTACCGTTTTGATAACGCCTGAAAACACACCAATTAACCCAAGTCCGTGGTATGCGTTTAAAATCTGGTCGGACACAGAAAAAGAGATTCAGCTAAAAATTACTTATAACGAAGGAGTTGGACACCGCTATTATCCCAAAATCAGTACCGACAAAAAAAACTGGGTTTCGGTTGATTCAACAGTTTACTTAGCCGATACGGCATCGATAACAAAAGGTGAATCTCCTAAATTGTGTGAATTCACGTTGTCGGTAAACAGCGATACAACCTGGGTGGCAGCACAGGAATTGATTGTGTCAAAAGATATTTACAAGTGGGCCGGAGAACTTGCCGAAAACTCATTTGTAAGTATTGATGAGTTGGGAAAAAGCAAAGAAGGTCGCTCAATCAAATATCTTCAAATTGGCAATCCGGAAAGCAAAAAAATGCTGATGGTTCTTTCGCGCCAGCATCCACCTGAAGTTACCGGCTGGCTGGCGATGAAAGCTTTTACAGAGGAATTATGCGCCTCAGCTAAGTTGACTGAGAAATTCAGAGATGAATATTGCATTTACGTGGTACCTTGTGTAAATCCCGATGGTGTGGACCATGGTCACTGGCGTCATGGAGCCGGAGGAATCGACCTGAACCGCGACTGGGAAGCTTTCAACCAGCCGGAGACACAAGCCATCCGTAAATTCATGCAGGAGAAAGTTGCGGAGCAGGGGAAATTCTATTTTATGATCGATTTTCATTCCACCTACGAAGATATTTATTACACTATCGCACCTGAGTTGGAAGGAAATATGCCGGGAATTGTTCCAAAAATTATTCAGGCCATGGCAGAGGATATTCCGGGTTATGATCCAAATATCCGCCCTAATGGAGTGGATGCCCAACGAATTAATTCAACAGTATCTATTTTTCATGAATTTGGTGCCGAGGCCGTCACCTACGAAGTTGGCGATGGCACACCACGTGAGCTGATAAAGAAAAAAGGCGAATTAACAGCCGTCAACCTTATGGAGATTATGCTTGAAAATTAAGCCATAAGAAAATGCCATCCGTCGGTTGACGGATGGCATTTTCTTTTTTATCTCAGTTTGTTATTTCAACCATTTATCCAGCCAGTTGAAAAATACACGTTGCCATAAAATACCATTTTGAGGTTGTAACACCCAGTGGTTTTCTTCCGGCAAGTATAACATTTCAGCAGGCACGCCACGCAAAACGGCCGCATTAAACGCTGCCATTCCTTGCTCCGGTGGTACACGGTAGTCTTTTTCTCCCTGCACAATCAATATCGGAGTATCCCAGTTCTGCACATATTTATGCGGAGAAAATGAGTACGAACGTTGCGCTGCAGCATTGTCTTTATCCCAGTAGGCACCGCCGTAATCAAAATCCACAAACCACATTTCCTCGGTTGAGGTGTACATGTGTTCGAAGTTAAAAATACCATCGTGCGCAATAAAGGCTTTAAAACGTTTTTCATGATTTCCGGCCAGGTACATTACTGAAAAACCACCATAACTTGCACCAACTGCTCCCAGTTTTGTTTCGTCAACAAAAGGTTCTTTGGCCATTTCGTCAATGGAAGTAAGTAGGTCTTTAATATTCTGGCCACCGTAGTCTTTTGAAATCTGTTCGTTCCATTCCTGACCGAAACCTGGCAATCCACGACGGTTTGGCGCCACAACAATATAATCATTGGCTGCCATCATTTGGAAATTCCAACGGTACGACCAAAACTGGCTTACCGTTCCCTGTGGTCCACCCTGGTTATAAAGCAGTGCCGGGTATTTTTTATTCGGATCGAAATGCGGCGGATAGATCACCCACACAGCCATTTGTTTTCCGTCGGTAGTTTCCATCCAGCGTTTTTCCACTTTTCCCATGGTCAGCTGATCGAGAACACCTTTGTTCACTGTAGTTAATGCCTCTTCTTTTCCGGTGGCCGGATCAACCAAATACAATTCAGCCGGTTGCGACATGGAAACTTTTTGTGCCAATAACTGGCTTCCAACCGGAACTGCACTTTGATAATTGTGAACGCCATCAGTTAAACGGCTTATTGAATTATCGGCCAATATCAGTTGGTAAATTTCATCCGTTGCGTGAATGTCGCTGATAAAATAAATTGATTTTGAATCGACACTCCAGCTTAATGCGCCTGCATTCTGATCGAAATCAGCACTGTAATCTTTCTTTCCTCCTGTTTCCAGATCGGCTACAAACAAACGGTTTTTATCCGATTCGTAACCGTCGCGTTCCATACTTTCCCAGGCCAGGTATTTCCCATCGGGCGAATAAACCGGATTCTGGTCGTAGCCCATCATTCCTTCAGTAAAGTTGCTGGTTTTGCCACTTGCCACATCGTACATATAAATATCAGAATTGGTAGAAACGGCATATTCTTTACCCACCTTTTTCTTACAAACATAGGCCAGTGTTTTTGAATCGGGACTCCAAACAATTTGCTCGGTTCCGCCAAAAGGTTTCATTGGCGAATCAAAACGTTCACCGGTCATAATGTCTTTTCCCGCTCCTACTTTGCCATCTGAATAGTCGGCAATAAAAATATGGTTGTAGGTATAATCGTGCCAGGTATCCCAATGGCGGTACATAATATCTGTCTCCAGTCGTGCATTAGCTTTTGGCAGATCAGGGAAAAGATCGTGAATATCGTCATCAAGTTTTACAGTCTGCAGGTAATAAATCTTCGACATATCGGGGGCATACTGAAATCCAAATATTCCACCTTCGATTTCTGAAACCTGTGTTTTATTGCTACCATCAGGATTCATTTCCCATAACTGAACGCTGCCGGAAGCTGATGACAAATAACCAATCTTTTTTCCATCGGGACGCCAAACCACATTGTATTCGTTACTGGCGGTGTTGGTGAGATTTTTTGCTTCTCCCCCGGCAACCGGAATCGAATAAATATCGCGGTACGACTTATTCTCCTCGATATTGTAATAAGTTACCGTGTACAAAACAGTGGAACCATCGGGTGAAACCGTTGCTCCTCCAAGGCGGCCAAACGACCAAAGAACTTCAGGAGTCATCACATCGGAACTTAGTTTCGGAGTTTCGGGCACAAAGTTTTTGGCTACCTGACCCGACTCTTTTTGCGTACAGCTAACTATTGTCATGGCAATTAAAATAAAAAGTGCAATTTTCTTCATCTTACTATTTTGAAAAATTTGTAACCAAAATAAATACATTTAAATGCTTCTGGCAATGATTTTTGCACAAAAAAGGGTGCCCAAGCGGACACCCTTTAACTTTACACCTTTAATTATTATGGTATGGGTAATTCCAGATCGCTGTAATTAAACACACCACTGTCCTGATACAAATCCCCTTCGTAATCTGTCGCCGTAACTTCAAATTGTACCGAATCAAGATCGTTTATACGCAGGCTGTTCAAACTAAACGACACGTACGCTGTATAAGGAATCGATTCCGCATCTCCATTTGCATTGTGCCGTAATTCCAGTTGAATTGGCTGATCTTCAGCAGTCAGTTCTCCGGGTGTTTTCACCAAATTCAGGAAATGCGTTTGGTTATAGCCCCAGTATTTCAGCCTGAAACTCAACAAACTGTCAGTAATCCATGCGTCTTCAACAATAATCGGATCATTACCAATACTATCCACAATCTCTTCAGTAATGTCCAGTATTCCTTTCATTAGCACATCACTGATATCGTTAATTTTTACGTAGTAGCGTTCTTCCGAACTACTGGTTTCATCCTCATCTAAAATGGTATAATTTACCAACACACGATCGCCATCCGAAAAATTCTCGTACCACATCCCATCGTTTGCGGCAACAGCCACCAAAACATAATTGTTGTCCATTACCAGTGTTCCGGCGCTCTCCCCGTCGCCTTTGTAAATACCGAATCCGATCCAATAATCCCCTAAGGAATAACCATCGTCGTCATCCAAACAACCGGTAAAAACAACCAGCAAACTCATTAAAATCCCAAATGCTAACTTTTTCATTCGTTTATACTTTTAAATTTAAACGGTAATTCATCCTGCCATGGTAGACAGGTAACGCGCAGAATTAGTCTCCGACCTTTTAAACGGAAATTTATCAGGCACGTTTCATCACTCTCAATTTCATTTAATCACAACTGTTAGATTCCAGAAAAAGAAAAAAGGTTGCGTAAAAGGCAAAAAATAGTTTGTAGTTTTATACAAATTAAATTGGCATACGTTTTGCATGTACATATCTAAATAATTACATATATTTGAACAATTGATTTGTATTGAAGGTTGATAAATATAAAAGCAATAATAAAATGAAAACAAAACTTACAACGTTACTATTGGCTGCTTTCCTTCTTGTAGGATATACTTCTTGCAATGCCAAGGCAGAAAACAATACATCGGATAACCCGGGTGAATCGGTTGCTGCGGCTGACAAAGCAACTACAAAACTAACCAAGGCCATGTTCCTTGAAAAAGTTTGGGATTATGAAAACTCGCCACAAGAATGGAAATACAAAGGAGACAAACCGGCTTTAATTGATTTTTATGCCGACTGGTGTGGTCCTTGTCGTACTGCCGCTCCTATTCTGGAAGAAGTGGCCGGAGAATTTGCCGGAGACGTTATTATTTACAAAATCGATACGCAAGTTGAACGCGAGTTGGCTGCGGTATTTGGAGTAAAAAGTATTCCTGCATTCCTTTATATTCCGATGGAAGGAAAACCAACAATGGCTTCGGGAATTGCCCGTACCAAAGAAGACACAAAAAAGATGTTTACACAAAACATCAACACAATTTTGCTTAAGAAAAGTAACGAAGCACTTTAATACCAAAAGAAATAAAAAAAGGCTGCCTGAAAATTTTCAGGCAGCCTTTTTTGTTTATAGGTGATTGACTTTTGTCGTGTTTAAAAACTCGATGGTAAGATTTATGGCCTCATACATCACCACATCTTCTTCTACAAAACGTACCTTTTTACGGTACTGTTTAATAAAGTTTTCGATGAATGGTGACGATTTAATTGGTCGGCGAAAATCCATTGCCTGTGCCGCGTTATACAATTCAATTGCCAGAATTTTTTCAGTGTTCAGTACAACTTTTAATGCTTTTGTGGCAGCATTTCCTCCCATACTTACATGATCTTCCTGTTCGTTCGACGATGGAATAGAATCTACCACACAAGGTGTACAAAGTTGTTTATTCTGACTCACTATTGAAGCAGCTGCATATTGCGGGATCATAAATCCTGAATTCAGTCCGGGATTGGCAACCAAAAATTCGGGCAAACCACGTTCGCCTGAAATTAAACGATACGTTCTTCGTTCGGAAATACTTCCCAGTTCGCTAAGTGCCATGGCCAGAAAATCGAGTGACAAGGCCAGTGGCTCGCCGTGAAAGTTTCCTCCTGAAATGATCAGGTCTTCATCCGGGAAAACAGTTGGATTATCCGTCACCGAATTAATCTCGGTTTCAACAACGGTAGCGACATAATTTACAGCATCTTTTACGGCACCATGAACCTGCGGAATACAACGGAAAGAATACGGATCCTGAATGTGTTCTTTTGGTTTGGCCTGCATTTCACTGCCGGTTAAAACATTTCTGAAATTCTTTGCCGTTTCAGCCTGCCCTTTGTGCGGACGAATACGTTGAATATTTTCTGAAAATGGCTCAATCAGACCATCAAATGCATCCAGCGAAAGTGCTCCAATTATATCTCCCTGATCGATAATCCGGAATGTTTTAAGCAAGGTATAAACGGCGTGAGCACTCATAAACTGCGTACCGTTCAACAGCGCCAATCCTTCTTTGGCTTCCAGTTTAATCGGTTCCCAACCAAACTTTTCGAGCACAACCTGCGATGCTTGTTTTTTTCCTCCAAAGTTAACTTCGCCTAAACCAAGCAGTGGAAGGAACAGTTTTGCCAAAGGCGCCAAATCGCCACTTGCACCAAGCGAGCCCTGCTCACACACAACCGGCAAAACATCGTTATTAAACAAGTCCAGGATTCGCTGAACGGTTATCAACTGAACAGCTGAATTACCTTTTGAAAGTGCATGTGCTTTTAAGAGCAACATCAATTTCACCACGTCGCCGGGAATTTCGGGACCGATATTACAGGCATGCGAAACCACCAGGTTTTCCTGCAGTTTGCTTAATTCGTCCTTTGAAATTTCGATATCGCACAAGGCACCAAAACCGGTATTAATTCCGTAAAGTGGTTTTTCTGCCCGCTCGAGTTTATTATCGAGGTACTTTTTACTCTTGTTTATAAGTTCGATGGAAATATCAGAAAGCTTAAGCTTTACATTGTTTTCCAGAATATCCTGAATGATCTCGTAAGTGAGATTTTTGGGTGTTATTGCGAAAATACGGTTTGCCATGATCTAATTGTATGACTATGTTTATTTGATAAATGATAATTGTAAAAACAGGTAAAACCCTTACCCGCAATTTTTCATATTCCAACAATTTCGGAATATATCGTCATAAAATCAAATACAAACTCACGGAAAACGAACGTCTCCGCCCAGTACTTTTACCGTACGTTTTAAAACCGACACAATCATTGCTCAATTATATTTTGGGGCAATATCGTACAAATCGATCTGCTATTTAAGGATATTTATCAGTTCTGCCGCGTCAACGAGTTGCTGATCGCCGGTCTCCATATTTTTCAGCGTAAACTTATTGGCTTCTATCTCGTTATCGCCGGCCAGAATTACATAGGCAATTTCCTTACGGTTGGCGTATGTCATCTGTTTTTTCATTTTGGCGCTTTCAGGAAAGATCTCTGCGTTAATACCGTTATTACGCAACTGGGCCAAAACCGGCAAACAGTATGCTTCTTCCTTCTCACCAAAATTCACGAACAATGCTTTTGTTGTTTCCAGCGATTCTTCAGGGAAAGCATCCAACTGAACAAGCACATCGTAAATACGCTCGGCACCAAATGAAACTCCTACGCCGGAAACATCAGGCATTCCAAAAATCCCGGTCAGGTCGTCGTAACGACCACCACCGCAAATACTGCCAATTTGTACATCATTCGATTTTACCTCGAAAATAGCACCCGTGTAATAATTTAATCCGCGCGCTAAAGTCAGGTCGAGTTCAACAGTTGTATTTAACTCGATATTTTCAAGGTACGCAAACATGGTACGCATTTCGGCAATACCTTTCGCACCAATTTCGGTTCCTCCAATAACCGTTTCAATCTGTGCCAGTTTTTCAACGGTGTTTCCTTCCAGTTTTAAAATCGGTTGAAGTTTATCAACGGCTTCCTGCGAAATTCCTTTGTCCAGCATTTCGGCATTCACCTTTTCCAAACCGATTTTATCAAGTTTGTCGATGGCGACAGTAATATCAACCATTCGGTCGGCTTCACCAATGGCCTCGGCAATTCCGGCCAAAATTTTACGGTTATTGATCTTTACCGTGGTATTGATTCCCAAATGCTGGAAAACCTCATCGATAATTTGCACCAACTCCACTTCGTTTAGCAAACTGTTACTTCCGATCACATCTACATCACACTGATAAAACTCACGGTAACGTCCTTTCTGAGGTCGGTCAGCACGCCAAACCGGCTGAATCTGGTAACGTTTAAACGGAAATGCAATGTCGTTTCGGTATTGCACAACGTAGCGCGCAAATGGCACTGTTAAGTCGTAGCGCAAGCCTTTTTCCGAAAGTTTTGTGGTAAGCTTGTTCGAGTTTTTTTCGTTCAACATTTCCTGCGGAACCTTCGAAATAAAATCACCCGAATTCAGAATTTTAAACAACAGCTTATCCCCTTCTTCACCGTATTTTCCCATCAATGTTGAAAGGTTTTCCATTGCAGGTGTTTCAATCGGTTGAAATCCATATAAACGAAATACATCTTTAATCGTATTGAAAATATAATTTCTTCTCACCATTTCTGCAGGTGAAAAGTCGCGGGTGCCTTTTGGTATCGAAGGTTTTTGTGCCATCGTTTTAAAATTTTATGAGGCTGCAAAAGTAAGAATTTCTCTTTAAACAAACAGGCTTGCCAAAAAGGAATAAACCAGCAATTAATATTACTGCAAAAAGCGGATGGTAAACGGATATTGGTATGGCGTGCCGTTACTGGCCGACACGGCGGCAACAATAACCAAAACCAACCAGGCAATTCCGAATCCAACCAGCATTAAAATGCCAATGCCGACAAAAATCAAAATAATTGAAATGAAAAAGATGATCGACCAGGTGATCTGGAAATTAAGGACTTCCTTGCCCTGTTCGTTCACAAATTCGTACTCGTCCTTTTTGATCAGATATACGATAAGCGGGCCAATTATATTTCCGGCAACGGGCAATATAAAAGTTGCCAAAGCAGCTATGTGTACTAACATTCCCCATTGTCGTTCGTTTGGATCATCGATTATTCGGTGCATTTTTTCAGTTTTTAGGTCAACTAAACTAACGATTTTTTGTTTATTCGTGCAATAATTCAACAGGCAGATTTAATATAAAAATGGAAGACAGGAAAAAAGAAGGCCGATACGGAAGAATCTATAAACAACTTAGCGAACTCGTATTAAAAAGTAATAACGCACAGGCGCGAATGGCAACTATAATTGCGGTTCTGCACCATAAAATGGATTACTTTTTCTGGACGGGGTACTACCTGATTGAGGATGGAGAAATGACCGTTAACTCGTACCAAGGACCGGTTGCCTGCCAGATTCTGGAAAAAGACAAAGGCGTTTGCTGGGCCGCCTACAATAAACAAGAAACAATTGTTGTTGAAGATGTGCACGCTTTTCCAGGACACATTGCATGCGATGCCCGCTCGAATTCGGAAATCGTAGTTCCGCTTAAAAACAAAACCGGTGAAATAATTGGCGTATTGGATATCGACAGCTCAGAAAAAGCATCTTTCACTGACATAGATACACACTGGTTGGAGAAAATTTTGGAGTTAATCTGGATTTAGTTACTAAGTCAGTATAAAAGCATAAAAAAACCGATGGCAAAAACCACCAGTTTTTTTATGCTTTTATAGTTATACACTAATTTTTTATCAAAGAAACTGAAATCGGTTCAAAGTCATCTCCTGTTATCAAAAGAATATACGAACCTGTTACCAATCCTGAAGTCTCGAAACTTGCGATATTGTATCCTTCGTGAACTTTTATTTTTTCAGAGAATACAAGAGTTGAAGTCTCAGAATAAAGTGCAAGGGTCGCTTTTGTTTGTTCAGTACTGGTAAATTCTATGGTAAAATTATCCTCGAACGGATTTGGGTAAATCCTGGAGAGTTCCAAATCTGTCAAAACCACATTCTCTTCAGAACATGAACCTAGGGTTGCTCCGTTTTTCAAGTGTTCATCCACTGCATTAATAGCAACGCATAACGATTTCCCTTGAAAACAAATCTCTACTTTATCAGTGCCTTTGCCTGTTGTACAACTTACATCTTCAACTGCAACAACAACCGAATCAGTTACAGAATAGTCAGCTCCATATTTTACAGTGAGATAATAAACTGTTTCTTCTTCCGGGCAAACAAATATCGATTCGGTAGTTTCTCCGGTGCTCCATTCGTACGAATAAGTTCCATCACCTGCATTAATATCCACAACAGACAGCGTTGCACAAGCTGAATCAGGATAGGCTGGATAAACTACCTGGTCGTCAGACAAAGTCATTTCCAGATTCATTTTCAACCGTACCGAAACCGGAAAATGGTCAGAAGTTGTACTGGTATAATCGCTGTCGTAAAATTCGTAATGCACTTTCGCCGAACCATCAATATAGTTTGAAAACAACTCATCGCTCAACATTACATGGTCAATCATATTCGGATAAAAAGCATACGAACGGTAGTTAGCATCACTCAATGCACGAGTTGGAAATGAATAGTTGGCGGCATCGTCAACATACGCCTGGTATGTAGAAATTATTGAAGAAACATCTGCAACCGTTTCATCTACATCGTCGTTGTAATCGCCCACCATTACAATATTTTGATCAGCGTAATACATATCCAGAGTATCTTTTAGTGCTTCAACATCGTATTTACGCATGTCGTATTTACTTTGATATGGAGAAGTATTTGCCCGCGCATGCAGGTCGATAAAAGAAATTTGCTGAGTAACACCTTCAATAGTTACATTGGCCGTTAACATAAATGGCAAACGTCCACTGGCATAAAACCGTGTTTTATCCTCATCCGGGAAATCACCCAGCATCGATGCATCGCCACCGTTATAATACGGATGTACGCTTGCCAATAATACTTTTGTTGAAACCGGACTAACTGTTGCTGTTTTATAAATAAATCCAACTTTTTGTTTATCTCCATCACCGTCGGGATATGATGTTGCATCGGATAAAATGAAATTGTATCCGGGGAGTTCAGCAACCAGCTGGGCGAACAAATCATCATCAGAAATTTCTTCAACTCCTATAATATCAGCATACAAAGCGAGAAGTACTGCTTTAACACTATCTTTTTGAGTTTGATCATCTGCCGGAGAGTTTGACCCCGAATCGCCAAACCATTCGATGTTCCAGGTGGCAATATCCAGGGTAGTTTCTTTTGAAATTCCTAAACCATCGTCGGTAGTAAACTTGGTTGCGCATGGTAAATCATCCTTCATGCGAGGCATTAATTGATAGATATCGTTATACTGGCCAACAACACCGGTAACTTCACAAACAGATGGTTGAGCTAATCCCACCAGGTCTTCAACATCGGCATCGAGGCGCATTTCTCCGCTTCCCGATCCATCCGTCAATTCATAATTTGAGTTTCCAAAAAGGATGTCGCCCGGGATTAGAAAGGAAGCGTCAAGAACTGTTACAAGTTCGGAAGGATATGATGCCATTTCGGCCAAAGTTACAACTACCGGCTCAACAGGATTGGTAGCCGGCCCGTGACCAACTACAGAACTTAACGAACTGATTTCAATAAGGCCATTGTATACCACTACTGTACCGGTAAGCGTGATCGAATCGCCAATCTGGAACAATCCATCGCCATGAACCTGGGTATCGTAAACGGCAATTCCGGCGCTGGTATCCTGCATGTAGGCAGCTCCTTTAAACTGGTCGGAAACGGTTAAAATTCCGCTAACAGTTACCGTTGATCCTTCGGCCGCGGCACGTGCATCGGCTATAGAAATTACTTCATCAACCGGTGGAGTTACCTCTCCGAAAGATTGATTAGTATTGACAGCTCCAAATGTATTCGTCATAGGGGTGGCCCATGAAAAATCACTGTAAGTTGTTCCTGTACCTGTAAGTTGTAACGACTGACCAACTGCTGTTGAACCTGATTCCGAAACTCCAATATCTTCACTTTCAACACCTGAAGCTGCACCGTCATTTGCGGTAAATGTACCCTCATAACTTAAAAACTGAACTACACTTCCTGCTGGTTCTATCAGGGCAATTCCATCGGGAGCACCATTTTGAATGCCAGAAATAGAAAAGGAAACAGTTCCATAACCATTATCCTGATCAGGAATGATTCCGCTTAAAGCTGTTGTTCCGTATGATCCGCCTCCATTACCGTTATATAAAACCAGGCTCCAGCCAGTTAAATCAGTTCCTGCCGGTCCGGCAACTTCAATACCTTCATCGGAATCGGTGCCGTCATTATCGTAATGAATTTCGTTAACAAACACATCAGGAATTGGCGTACTGAAAAACTGATCGGTGTTAACGCTACCGAAACTGCTGGTAGTTGCTTCCTGCCAGGTAAAGTCAGTATAGCTTGTTCCCTCTCCGGTTAATTGCAAAGAATAACCTGCAGGAGTAGCACTTCCTTCTTCAACGCCAATATCTTCACTTGTCATTCCGTCGGCAGCTCCACCAACAGCAGTAAACGAGCCTTCGTAACTTAAAAACTGAACCACATTTCCAAGAACATCCACCAAAGCAATACCATCAGGAGCTCCATTTTGAATACCGGAGATAGCAAAACTTAGAGTACCGTATCCGCCATCCTGATCAGGAATTATTCCACTTAATGAAACAGTGTTATAAGCAGCACCTCCATTACCATTATATAAAACCAGACTCCAACCTGTTAAATCAGTTCCTTCTTCTCCTGCTAATTCAATAGCTTCTCCTGTATCAGTGCTGGCATTATCGTAATGTATTTCGTTGATAAATACTACACCTATTTCAGGAACAGGATCGCCAAATGTCTGGTCGGCATTAATATTACCAAAACTACTTGTTATCTCAGCAACCCATGTAAAATCAGAATATTGTGTTCCCACACCTGTTAACTGCATCGAATTTCCAACAGGTGTCGAACTACCTTCAACAACTCCTATATCCTCGCTTGTTAGTCCTAAGGCAGGACCATCAGTTGCTTCGAATGACCCTTCATAACTTAAAAACTGGATTACATTGCCATTGTTATCCACAAGAGCAATTCCATCAGGAGCACCATTTTGAATTCCACTGATATCGACAGAAACAGCTCCGTATCCTGCTCCTTCATCGGGAATTATTGTACTGGGAAAAGTATATGTACTGTAGGCGGTACCATTGCTTCCGTTATAAAGTACAATTGACCAATCAACAAGATCGGTTCCTGCTTCTCCGGCTAATTCAATGGCTTCGCCTTCATCAGTACTGGCATTATCGTAATGTATTTCGTTGATAAAAACTACAGGTGGAGTAGGCGTACCTGAAAAAGTTTGTCCTGTATTTACAAGTCCAAATGTACTCGCAACTTCCGCCTGCCAGGTAAAATCATCGTATTCAGTTCCATCGCCAGTTAACTGTAATGAGTTACCTACTGGAGTGGAAGAACTTTCAACAACTCCAATATCCATGCTCGTCAATCCTAATGCAGGACCATCAGTTGCATCAAATGTTCCTTCATAACTTAAGAACTGAACAACCGTTGTTCCATCGTATAATACAATTCCATCTGGAGCTCCATTCTGAATACCATTGGAAGGATACGACACTGAAACTGTCCCATATCCGTTTCCTTCATCAGGAATTGTACCAGATAAAGCAGTAGTGGTATAACTGGCACCATTACTACCATTATACAAAACAATACTCCAGCCTGTTAAATCCGTTCCAGCTGGTCCGGCAATTTCAATGGCTTCACCGGAATCAGTACTAGCGTTGTCATAATGGATTTCATTAATAAAAATACTTTGTGCGTATCCAGTGTTAATGGATAATAGAAGGGCAAACAAGACCCCAAGAAAAGGTAGATTTAATTTCATATTATTATTCTGTTTTAAATTCTGTACAAATTCTAAATTAATAACCACTCTGATCTAATGAAACACGTTAATAAAAGGTGAACTAAACATCAATTTTATGATAACCAAAACATAGTCTCTTTGTTTGCATCGTATTCCAGTTTATATCAACACATTTCTAACAAATCACACAAAGCCATATCAAATATCAACAGAATATTAAAATATCAATCATATTTCCACATAAACACTCCTTCCAATGTCTTTTTGAAACCCATGCAATATATTTGCTATCATATTGAAATTGATCATCAATTAAAAATAACAGCAAGATGGAAAAAAGACTTAAAAGCAGACATTTTGTAAATCTGAACTTAAACGTTAGAGGGTTAAGCCAGTCGGCAACACTGCTGATTAACGAAAGAAGCAACGACCTTATCCAAAAGGGAGAAACTGTTTATAAGCTTGGGCTTGGTCAGTCTCCGTTTCCTGTGCCGGAAATAGTACAGGAAGCATTGCGCCATAATGCTCATCAGAAAGATTATCTGCCGGTAATGGGATTGCTAAAACTGCGCGAAGCTATCGCTGAGTTTAATTACCGTCATCAAGGATTGGAATGCACGGCTGACGATATAATGATCGGCCCCGGTTCTAAAGAGCTTATCTTTATTCTTCAACTCGTTTACTATGGAGAACTGATCATTCCCACACCAAGCTGGGTGTCTTATTCGCCACAAGCCAGAATTGCCGGCCGCCACGTAAATTGGGTTCCGACCTCCGAAGAAAGCGAGTGGAAACTCAGCCCGGAAAAACTGGACCTGATTTGTCGTTCTGATCCGGATCGCCCGCGAGTTGTTATTCTTAATTACCCATCAAATCCTACCGGGGCAACTTATTCTGAAGCCTGGTTGAAAAAATTAGCCAAAGTAGCACGCAAGTACAATATCATACTTATTTCGGATGAGATATACAGCTTATTAGACCATAACGGAGACCATGTTTCAATTGCAAGATATTACCCCGAAGGCACCATTGTTAGCAGCGGTTTAAGTAAATGGGCAGGGGCCGGTGGCTGGCGTCTTGGAACATTTACATTTCCATCGAATTTAAAGTGGCTGCAGAAGGCCATGGCAACCGTTGCAAGTGAAACCTTTACTTCTACCAGTGCACCTATACAATATGCGGCAGTTACGGCTTTCGAAGATCATCCGGAAATTAATGAATACCTGCATCATTCGCGCCGTATTTTAAAATCGTTGGGTAACTATTTTGCCAATCGATTACGGGCAAAGCGCATTACTGTTCCCACTCCAAAAGGAGGTTTTTACCTTTTCCCGAATTTTAGTGTTTACCGCGAAAAATTAGCTGCAAAAGGTATTTTAACATCATTTGAACTGTGCGAGGCGATTCTACGCGATACCGGTGTTGCTTTTCTTCCGGGAATGGAATTTGGCCGCCAACCCGAAGAACTGACTGCACGAATTGCCTATGTTGATTTTGAGGGCGAAACAGTTTTAAAAGCAGCGATGAATGAGTACAAAAATTTGCCTTTAACAGAAGAATTCCTAAAAAAATATTGTAGTAAAATTCTTTATGCGATAGCTAAGATGGAAGACTGGCTTGATGCGCTTTAGTATCTTACAGTACTTTTATTATCTTTAGTGCAAAATACCCATTCAAAATGAACACTAAAGTACAACTAGCACTATTAATCGCATGCATTTTTTCCCAAACTGCAATTTGGTCACAAGAAAGAGTTATTCAGGTTACTTCCGAACGAAATGAAGATAAGAGTATGAGCTTTAGTTGTGCAAAAAATGAATTTGGCACCTACTACTTGGAACTTTGGTTTACGGATCTTGAAAATGCCTATTCCAGCGGGTATAAGGGAAACATCGATGTAGCTAACAGAGATTTTCTTCAGGTAAAACCAATTAATAACAATCGTCCTATTAACTGCACCTACCGGACCTGGTATATACGTGGAGAACTGGATCCCAAATTTGATCCTGCTTTCAGTTACTTGCTCCCGCTTAGCTGCGGAAAACCGGTTAAAGTAAGATTTATGAGCTACCTCAACAGTAAGTATTTTGGGGCAGAAAGTCCAAAAAACTGGCATGCCTATCAGTTTGTAGCCAATCCGGGCGATACCGTTTATTCCGCCAGAAAAGGTACTGTCGTAAAAATCGAGGATGATAACGAATACAAAACCGATTTTACAGTATTATATCAGAGTACCATTAACAAGATTACCATCGAACATCCGGATGGAACACTTGCCGAATATTCAGGATTTAAAGGAAATGAGATATGGGTAAAAGAAGGAGAAACTGTTTATCCCCACAGCCCTTTGGGCGTTTTAGCACAATATGATAAAGAAACTGCACAATTACGTTTTAAAATCTTTTACCTGGATGAAATACCGGTGTCGAAGAACAGACAAGATAAACTGAATGATAAATTTCAATACTACTCCTACGTAGAACCTCATTTTCTAACAGAATCAGGGATGCAATCGCTCGAAAATGGTGAATCGTACACAGGTCTGGTAAACGAAGAAATAATTTTAAAAGAGTTCTCGAAAAAAGAATTACGACAACTTAAAAAGGGCGAAATTAATTTACCGGATAGCGAATAGCCAATCTTTCGCACGTTAAAATAGTGAGTATTGATTTATACTGATAAGTGTTGTAACTTTTAATACAAAACTATGCTATCTTTTTATAGTAAACACTGCCTGCTTATGATACGTCGATTAATTTTTATTTTCTGCATCCTTTTTGTGCTACCTTTCATTTCTCAGGCACAGCTTAACTATATCGAACAAGGAGACAAAACCGGATTTAGTATAGATACTTACGGACGAGTTGGAGTTGACTGGAATTACGATAATGGCGGATCGATTGGCCGGCGACTCAATCTGAACAACATGGGAAGTATTGGTGGGCGTCTTGAAGAACAGGATTATCTGGAGCTGGTTCCTACGTTTCATTTTAAACCGTTTAACGAGAACGATCAAACCAAAATAAAAGTACAGACACGTTTTGCCGTTTATTCCAAAAGTTTGTCGCTTTTCGGAAATTCATCAACAAGCAGTTTGGGCGGCTTAACGATTGCCATGCCCGAAATTTATGCAGAGGCCAGCAATATTAACGGAAAAGACCTGAGTATTTGGATTGGAGCCCGTTTGTACCGTAAAGGCGAAGTGCACATTGCCGACCATTTTTTCTTTGATGACCATTCGGGTCAAGGATTTGGTATTGAGTATAAAAACACACGTTTTGCCTCAATTTTTGTCTCCTCTACGGATACCACATCCGATGTTCCACCCTATTTTTATTTGAATATTGGCAACGGCGTGGCTAACATCGCATTGCGTCAGCGAAATGTCCTTGTGCTGGAACACGATTTTCAGCTAACAGAGCAAAATAAGCTTACCGCTTTATTTGAATTTCATCGGATGGGAGGAACAAATAGCGACCCAATTCCAACGATCTACACCGACAGTTTAGACGTTAACCTGAACTACTCGGCCGACCATGGTTTTGTGTACGGCCTTAAATTACTAACAGATTTGCCTTCGCTTGGCAACAACGCATACAATACCCTGGCGGTTCGTTACGGAACAGATATAGCAAATGGTGGCGACGGAGGTCATTCAAAAACCTGGGCTACTTTTGGCGCCCCCGATCTTGACAGACTCGATTATTCCGGTGCCTATTCGTTATCGCTTGTTGATGAAATAAAGCTTGACATCAGTAAGAAAAATAATTTAAATGCCTACCTCATTTTTACACAAAGTAAAGGAGCAGCCAACACTAAAGGAATGGCAAAAACCTATTGGGGCCGCGAGGTATATAATTACAAACAAGACATTACTTTTGGTTTTCGGGATGTTCACTACATTACTGATAAGTTTCATCTGTTAACCGAGTTTCACTTTTCGCAACGCAAAGATGGAGAGGATCCGAAGTACAGTTACCAAAAATTCAGTCTGGCGCCAACCTTTGCTCCTACAGGTGAAAAAAATACAGGAGTTAGACCACATTTCAGGTTTATTTTCTCGTTGGCACATTATAACGATGCAGCCAGTGAGAACCTGTATTCGCCCTATTTACAATTTGTAGGCAAACAAAAATGGGGACATTATTTGGGTGTAAAAGCCGAATGGTGGCTGTAGATTTTCTACTTTTGCATCCGGATGGAAAGCAAACGATTAAATAAAGCTATTTCGGAAACCGGCTTTTGTTCGCGCCGCGAAGCCGACCGACTAATTGAAAGCGGTAAGGTTAAAGTAAATGGCGAAGTAGCCGGACTTGGTGTTCAGGTGACCACAGCCGACCGTATTGAAGTTGACGGTCAACAAATCACCAAAGAGGTTTCGAATATTTACCTCGCTTTTCATAAACCCGTCGGAATTACCTGCACCACCGACACCAGCAAAAAAGACAACATCGTTGATTTTATCAATTTCCCCGAGCGGATATTTCCAATCGGCCGCCTCGACAAACCCAGCGAAGGGCTGATTTTTATGACCAACGACGGCGATATTGTCAATAAAATTCTTCGTGCCGGGAACAATCACGAAAAAGAATACATCGTTAACGTAAACCGTAAAATCACCCAGGCTTTTATCCGTCAAATGAGTAATGGAGTTCCAATTTTAGATACCGTTACAAAAAAATGCCGGGTGGATCGAATCAACGATTTTACTTTTAAAATAATACTGACCCAAGGATTGAACCGTCAAATCAGAAGAATGTGCACGCACCTGGGTTACGAAGTTACCCGTCTGAAACGTGTTCGTATCATGAATATCAAACTCGGAAATTTAAAACGTGGAGAATACCGCCTTTTTACCTCTGATGAATTGAACGAAATTAACCTATTGGTTGCCAATTCCATAAAAACAGAAGAAGCTTCAGAAGATTAAACAAGGTTCCCATCCTATTCTGCCAATTATCTGCTTGTAAAATTTAAGTTTTTTTGTGATTAATTTGGTCACCCAAACAAAAACATTTCAAGATTAAAAGTGTTTATTTGCAACGAGTTAAAACGATGAGGTAATTGTATGAGAGCGAGTATTTTTTTATTAATACCACTTTTTATTTTTATGCTATTGGTTGATGTTTACACCTTCCGTGGCATAAAACCGCTACTCGCAAAACTCAGAAATAAATATCTAAAACAATCCTTAAACATCGTGTTCTGGGCAATCTCCGTTTTTGTTTTTGCCGGATTTTGCCTTTTTATGTTCGGGATAGAACATGTGAAACAGTCCGACGCATATATTTATGTCGGCTACCTGGTAGTAACATTTGCGTTGTTCTATTTTCCGAAGTTTGTATTTATTGTATTTGTATTACTTAAAGATATTCAACTGATTTTTCAGAAGATTTTCAGCTGGATAAAAGGAAAAAGAAAAAAAGAATTAGCACCAAATAATTCGGGGAGGAAAATGGAGAGAGCAGAGTTTTTATATCAAATGGGACTGGTTTTGGCAGCTGTTCCGTTTGCATCGATTCTTTATGGAGTAACCAAAGGTAAATTTAACTACCGCGTAATGCGCGAAAATTTGCATTTCGAGAAGTTGCCAAAATCATTTCGTGGATTAAAAATTGTTCAGATTTCGGACATGCACCTGGGCAGTTTTAACAAGAAATTCGACCAGGTTGCAAAAGCAGTAGAACTGATCAACGAACAGGAGCCGGATATCCTTTTGTTTACCGGCGATCTGGTAAATAATTTTGCTGAAGAAACAGAAGGTTGGGAATCAGTTTTATCGCAACTGAAAGCCAAAATCGGAAAATATTCAGTGCTTGGAAATCACGATTATGGCGATTATTCGGAGTGGGAATCTCCGGCGGCCAAAGAGAAAAACCTGGCTGCCATTAAAAAGTTCCATCAGAAAATTGGTTTCCGCTTGTTACTGAATGAAACCGAGACTTTAAACATTAACGGCGAAGAAATTGCACTTATCGGTGTTGAAAACTGGGGCAAACCACCCTTCCCGCAGCATGGCGATTTGCAAAAAGCTGCCGAAAAAGCACAAGATCAATCCTTTAAAATATTAATGAGCCACGATCCGTCGCACTGGGACGAAAAAGTGCTTAAGACCACCGACATCGATTTAACTTTTTCGGGACATACACATGGTATGCAATTTGGTATTGAACGTGCCGGAATTAAATGGAGTCCGGTGCAATATAAATACCCGCGATGGGGAGGTTTATACCGCGAGAAAAAACAATTTCTATATGTAAACCGTGGATTTGGATACATTGGTTTTCCGGGTAGAATTGGTATGCCTCCGGAAATTACAGTGGTAGAATTAGCTTAAAAAGAAATCTTTCCGTAGACAAAACATTGCCCTTGTGTGTCGCACATATGTCTGCAATTTATTGTACATTGCCGCATAAACTAAATCAACTATGAAGTTAAGTCCGCGTATACAATTTCTTCTAAGAAATGGATTGAAGGGTTTTGTTTGGCTGCTTGTTATCCTGGGCGCCTACCTGCTTTTCAAAGAATTTGTAATATCGCGTGCTCCCGACGAATGGGTTGAAAAAGTTTATGCCAAACCTATGTTGGTTTATGCCACCTACTGTTTCTCCGAATTTTTCTTTGGTATTATTCCACCCGAACTTTTTATGATTTGGGCAATTAACAAGGATACGCTGGCACACTATTTTATGAACCTGGCGTTTTTTGCGACGGTCTCCTATTTTATGGGCTACCTGACATTTCTGATTGGCCGTTTTTTCTATAACCGCGATGGGTTTAAACGTTTCAGAAATACTTTGCTGAAAGAACAGTGGCCCTTACTGAAAAAATACGGTCTGTTTCTTATAATTGTGGCGGCCCTCACTCCTATTCCCTGGGCGGCCGTAAGTTTACTGGTTGGCTCGGCCGGATACCCGTCAAAACGTTATTTAAAGTACGCCCTTTTCCGCTTCTTACGATTTGCTGTTTATGGCTACATCATTTTTCAAACACACATTATTTAGTGTATTACAAAACATACATTCTACTCTTTTGTTAATAGTAGCAAAAGTTAGATAATGTTTGAACGACTAAAAAAGAAATGGAACCTGACCAGTAATTTCCAGGTTTTAATAATTCTATTTGTATTTTCCATAACCGGAAGTGCTGCGCTGTACGTGCGCAAAGGAGTTTTCGACCTTGTGGGTATAACCGAAACAACCAGCCTTTGGATAAAAGTTCCGCTGTATATTGTAACTGTGGTTCCGGCTTACCAGGTGCTGTTTTTACTAATTGCATCAGTTCTTGGACAATTCAGGTTTGCCTGGGAATTTGAGAAGAAAACCTTTTCCCGATTTATCCCCAATAAGAAATGAAAACGTTAGCACTTATATTCACGTTATTAATTTATTCTAGCAATTGTATGAGTAAAGATTTGCAAAAAGCCACACTTGGCGGAGGATGTTTTTGGTGTACCGAAGCCGTTTACCTGGAGTTAAAAGGAGTTGTTGATGTAAAACCGGGTTACAGCGGAGGACATGTAAAAAATCCGACCTACAAGCAGGTTTGCGATGGAACAACGGGCCATGCCGAAGTGGTGCAAATTACTTTCGATCCTGAAGTAGTTAGCTTCTCCGAAATTCTGGAAGTGTTTTTTATGACACACGATCCAACAACGTTAAACAGACAAGGCAACGATGTTGGCCCACAATACCGTTCGGCTGTTTTTTACCACAACGAAGAACAAAAAGAAGTGGCAGAACGTGTTATCGACCTGTTTGAAAAAGAAGAAGTTTACAGCCGGCCAATTGTTACCGAAGTTACTGAATTTGAAAAGTTCTACATTGCGGAGGATTACCACATTAACTATTTTGCCCGAAATAAAACGCAGGGATATTGCCAGTTTGTGGTAGCTCCGAAACTGGATAAATTCAGGAAGATATTTAAAGATCAGTTGAAAAAATAAACAGCGTTTCACCAAATTATCAGCTATGAAAAGAATAATTTTTGCCCTTTGCCTTTTCACTTTTGTATTTAACGTTGTAGTTTCCGCGCAAGATCAACGCGAATTTTCGTACACCGAAGGCGATACCACCTACACCATGAAACGTTATGTTTTTATGCTCTTGAATTCGGGCGAAAACCGTAGCCAGGATTCTACCGAGGCTGCACAAATTCAGGCACAACACATGGCCCATTTGAATATGCTGGCTGAACAAGGAAAGTTGGTTGTGGCCGGTCCGTTTGAAGAAGGTGGCAATCATCGTGGATTACTCATTTTTGATGTTGAAACGGTTGATGAAGCACTAAAGCTCGAAGGTGAAGATCCTGCTGTTAAAAAAGGCCGTTTGAAGATGGAAGCCTTTTATTGGTGGGGCGCAAAAGGTACTGTCATCAACTAATTCCATTTGCCATTATAAAACTACTCCCCTAAATATTCAGTTAGCAATATTTCTCGAATATTAATCTTTTCTGAAATCAATCTCATTTTACACTATTATATCGTGCACGATTTTATTTCACACTATATTTGTGCGACAAAAGTTTTAATAAATGGATGATGAGTTAAAATTAAAGAGTCAGGTATGTTTTCCGGTTTACGCCTTATCGCGTGAAATTGTAAACGTGTATCGCCCGATTCTTGATGAGATTGATATTACCTACCCACAATACCTGGTTATGATGGTTTTGTGGGAAAATGAACCGCAACAGGTGAATGAAATTGGTGATAAATTAAATCTCGATAATGGAACTATCACCCCTTTATTAAAGCGAATGGCCGCAAAAGGTTTGATTTCGCGCAAACGTAGTAGCAACGATGAGCGCGTAGTTGAAATTTCGCTGACCGAGCAAGGAAAACTACTTCAGACCAAAGCAGCTGTGGTTCCGCAAAAAGTTGTAGAAGCCATGGGTATTACACCTGAAGATTTGAAACAGCTCAAGGAATTAGTGATAAAGATATTAAACAGAGCCAAATAGGGCTTCATTACTAAAGTCATAAATAATTTACAATGTCATTATTAGAAAATTTACAGTGGAGATATGCCACCAAAAAGTACGACCCCACGAAAAAAGTAGCACAGGAAGATGTAGATAAAATTGTTGAGGCAGCCCGTCTTGCACCAACATCATCGGGATTGCAGCAGTTTCGTGTAATAGTAATCGCCGACCAAGAATTAAAGGATAAAATCGTTCCTATTGCTTGGGGACAGGAAATTGTTGCCGAGTGTTCGCACCTGTTGGTTTTTGCAGCCTGGGATCGTTATACCGAAGAACGTATTGATGAGATTTATAATCGCACCACTGATGAACGCGGTTTACCTCGCGGTCGATTTGGTTCGTACACCGACAAATTAAAGGCAGCTTATCTTCCACAATCGGCTGAAGAAAACTTTATTCATACCGCACGCCAGGCATATATTGGCTTTGGATTGTCGATTGCACAAGCCGCCGAGCAAAAAGTAGATTGTACTCCAATGGAAGGTTTTACTACCGAGGAGTTAGACGAATTGCTTGATTTAAAATCGAAAGGTTTAAAAAGTGTAACAATGCTTCCTCTGGGATATCGCGATAATGATAACGACTGGTTAGCGTCGATGAAAAAGGTGCGTAACCCAAAAGAAGAATTTGTATTGGAATTTTAATTCGATAAAAACGTACTTAATAAAAGCCTGCTCCGCTTATCCGGAACAGGCTTTTTTATTCTCACTCCATTAAAAAGAGAAAATCCCTTTCCCGTTTTTACAACACCATTACATGCCGTCCTTCTTTCATATAGTCAGTAATCTCCCCCATGTATTTTACTTCAACACCCAGTTCTTCCAGCTTGTCTGATATTCCATACATATCGGAGCAGCCTTTGCAGGCTTTTACTGCTGTCCCCTGATCCATTATCTTTTTCACATAGTCCTGTATATCTTTATTTTCAACCAGTACCTTTTGCGATGGTCCCCAAACCACCAGCGTTATATCTTTCCACCAATCAAAACGTTTGGAATTAAAGGTGTACATCAGCACCATTTTTTCGGCCACTTCCTTGTCGCCACTCGTCCATAGCACCACGAGCTTTTCAGAAGCCGGAATTTCTTCCATCTGAGGTTCGCTTTTCACAACAGGTTCAGTTGCCAGTCCACTTAATGCGAATCCTACCAGCACGAGAATTACGATAAAAATTCGGGTTTTCATTTTTATTTTATTTAAGCGTTAAAAACTATTTGATACAACGAATTCACCCAATGCCAGCTTCTCTTTTACAGGCCATTCAAGCGGCACACCAACCGGAGTAAAACAAACACGCGTATAATTTTCAGGAATATTGAATACTTTTCGCGTTAGTTCCTCGGAAAATGAATCGGTGATATGAACGGTTCCGTAACCAAGCGCACGCGCCGCAAGCATTAAATTTGCAGCAGCCAGTGGACCATCCCAATGATTGTACTCCGGGTAACGACTGCTATTATCCGTCAAGACTACAATGTAAGCCGGCGCCGACAAATACCCGTTTGTTAACTGATTGTCATAGTCTTGTAATTGCGCCTTTAGTTCTTCGCCATCCAGCTTTTTCTCTTCTTTCAGATAGGTTTCTGCTTCGCTTAATTTTGCAGCTTTTAATGCCTCAATTTTCTTTTTGTCAGTAATAACCAGAAATTTCCATGGCTGCTGATTTCCTGCCGTTGGAGCCATTCGCGCGGCATCCACTATTTTTTCTAAATCTGCCATCGGTACCGGATCTGATTTATAAGCACGCACTGAGCGACGTTTTTTAATCACCTCCCAAAAGGAGTCTTCAGTCTGGCTGGCTAAGTTTTCTCCGGCCGATTTTACAACCGGAATTAATGTTAGTCCGGTTACCAATGCGGCACCGGCCATTAAACTGTGTCTTCTGTTCATTGTTTAAAATTTTAAAGGTTATTTCAATGGTTTTATATTTTTTAATTCGCGTCTAAAAACGGAATAGCAAAATCTACGTACATGGCCTTATTCTGAGACGCACCAACATGCCCGTCGCCGGGCAGTATCAATAGTTTAGAATCGGGAATAACCGCATACATTTTTAAAAATGCTTCTACCGGAAAATATCCGTCGCGGTCGCCGCCAACAACCAATACGGGCGCTTTAATTTCAGAGGCAGCTTCTTCGCTTATCCAAATTGGGTCACTATCAACTTTCATCAGCTTATTGTAAAAATCATTATAACGATTCGGCTCGGGCATCAACTTCTTCCGGTTCTCAACAAAGTTCTTATTGTTGGCGATGAACTCATCAGCAGTCATTTCTTTTTGTTGTTGTTTTCGTTCCGGTGTTTTATCAGTTGCATTTAGTGCTCCTGCAATACTTACAACTTTTACGACCCGTTCAGGATAATCGGCTGCCAGTTTTACGGCAGTAATAGCACCCGAACTAAATCCCATGACGTCTATACGATCGATGTTTTCGGCACTCAAAACCTCAATCATATCTTGCGCAAATAAATCATAGCTGTAATCGCGGTCTCCAATTTCTGATTTTCCATGCCCGCGGAGTGCAACTGCAATAACTTTGTGGTTTTTAGTTAACAAGGGAAATATATTTTCGAATTCGTTGATATAGCCATACAAACTGCCATGAATCAACAAAAGTGGTTCGCCGCTTCCGTATATTTCATAATAGATTTTGGCGTCTTTGGTCTGTATATATTTCCCGGTTTTCGTGTTGTTTCCATAAGGTATTTGTGCCAATAATTGAAGCGGAATCAAAATAGCAACAAGTAGAACTATTCGCTTTAAAGTCGGGTTGATCATTGTGACAGTTTTATTTGTTTTGATATTAGTTTAGAATCTTAATACCGTTCAAATTTTCGAAACGGGCTTTAAATCCCCAGCCACCAAAATTCTCGGCAACCATAACCAGAATTTCATTTTTCCCTGATTTCAGATCGAGGTAAACAGAATCGAAATAGCCCATCGTTCCCAGAAAACGATAATCGCGACTTCGGTAAATATCAACACCCAGCCAAACAGCTTTACCGTTTACAAATATTTTGGCCACGTCACTAAATCCAAAGTTCATCATCTTAATCAAGTCGGTTTCGGAGTCGATCGTGATTTTTAAAAGGACAGCATTCTTTTTATCAGCTAAAGCTGCAGTTTTCGAGATATTTAGCAAGCCATCCGCTTCTGTATCCCAGTTTGTAAACTGAAGTCGTTTCGTAAAATTCGCAGGTAACAGGTTTTCATTGATCAGCTTTTCGGCATCAAAAGCGTCTGAAACCTGGTAATTCGTTAATACTTCATCGCCTGCTTCAACTATTTCTTTATACGCTCCTTTTAACTCTGGCGAATCCATTGGACTAATTTTAATGTCGGCATATCGGGCAGGTCCGTAAAATGCGATTTTCCCTTCGCGTTCGCCCATTTTTAACTCATGAATAACCAGCACCGGTTTTTCCATATCCGAAATATAAACCTCGCCTCTACTTCCCGAAACCGCCAGTTTTACCTGGAACCATTCATCAAAAACATGCTTTTTTACCGCGCCGTAATCGTCGCCGTAATACAGTTGCCAACCCGCATTTCCATTGTAAACCGGCGTGTATTGCATGGCATCGGGATTTCCACTCTGATGTTTGCGAATGTAAAACTCTTCGGTGTCGCCCATTCCATCGCCCCGAAAACGAATACCGGCAAATCCCCTTCCCGGCTGGATGCACATTTTAAATTCTACAATACCGTTTTTTAATGTAACATCGCTTGCAGTGGCAACTCCCTCATCGGTTTTTAAACAGTCTTTTCCTTTGTAATTTTCGCTGACAACTTCTCCGTTCAAGCTCCAATCAATTCCGCCAAGTTTGATTTTATCCTGAGCAAAAACAGTGAGACTGAATAGTATTAAAAGTAATGTTACAAATGTTTTCATTGTTTTGGTTTTTATGAATTTCGTGAAACAAATTTCATCAACCTACCTGAATATCAATAGTCAAACCACGGTCAAAACATAATCAAAACGCATTCACAGCTAAAAAACCGATCGTTCTTACTATTTTTAGGAACCAGAAATTAGAAACCATGCATAACGAAGCAGAACAGGAAAAAAAGTTCGTAAAAATCATTGTTCAGAAAATCGCGGATAAACTGCTTATCACTGATCCGGAACATTTGCAGCAACGCGATTACGAAAACCTGAACCTTAAAATTGAAGAGAAAACCGGTGTCAACCTGAGTGTTTCTACCCTGAAAAGAATTTCGAAAAACCAGTTTCAGCGTATCCCGCAGAAAAACACACTTAACGCCCTTGCCCAGTTTCTCGACTACAAAGACTGGTATGATTTTAAAAATAACCACGCTGATACGCCGTCAGTAAAAACTCCAAAGAGAAAGTTAAAACTCAAACTTCCCAAACAACTACTGTATGTACCGGTTGCATTAATAGTTATCGTGCTTTTCGCCATCATTCTATTAAACAGCAAACCCGCGCAGAGTTATTCCGAAGTTAGTTTTACCAGCAGAACAAATGTTAGCAGCGGAGTTCCCAATACGGTTATTTTCGACTACGACATTTCTATGTATGATTTCGACAGTGCTTTTATACAACAATCGTGGGATGCCCGCAGGCGTGCAGAAATAAAAAAGAATGAGAAATATTCTACATCAGTATATTATTACCCGGGATATCACCGGGCAAAAATCATGATCAACGATCAGCTTGTGAAAGAAATCCCGGTGTACATTACTACCGAAGGCTGGCTCTCACTTATCCAAAATCCGGAAAATAGTTTGATCCCCATTTACGTAAATGAAAACTGTATTAATAACAATCAAATTTACATGTCTCCCGAAACGGTAAAAGCCCATCATATCGATCTTTCGAAGAATAATCATTCAACCAGTTTTTACTATGTAAAAGACAATTTTAGCGGCGACAGTGATAATTTTTCATTTGAAACACGTGTAAAAAACAACATTGAAGAGGGAGGACTCGCTTGCCAGCTTTGCGAAATTTCGATTTTTGGAGAATATGGCAGACATGTGATTCAATTGGCGAACCCGGGCTGTATTGGTAGCATTTTGCAGAAATTCGGGCCGGAGTACACCATGGGGAATAACAACGATCTGTCGGCATTTGGTACCGATCTGGACGATTGGAATACAGTTAAATTGAAAATTGACAATAAGTTGGTAAACGTTTTTCTGAACGGTGAGAAAATCTTCTCAACTTCGTACAATGGCAGTAACGGAGCTATTAAAGGGGTTTACTATGCATTTGCAGGAAGCGGAGCTATTGATTATACAAAATTGTTTGACCGTAACGATCAGCTTGTTTTCGAGGAAAATTTTGAATGATTTAATCGCATTTTATTTCATAAAAAAACCGGAAGTGTAAACTCCCGGTTTTTTTTATCTATTGTGTAATTTATTTACAGTTCGCGAATCCAAATATTACGGTAGCTCACCGGATTTCCATGATCCTGCAGTTGAATGACATCAGCACCGTGTTTTTCAACGCTGTACTCAGGAATACCAATATATTCTGTTGGTCCGCGCAATTTTGAATTGTTTTGAACCAAAACTCCATTGTGCAAAACAGTTACTGTTGGCGGAGTAAAGAAAGTACCATCTTCGTTAAATCGTGGGGCAGTGTAAATGATATCGTAAACCTGCCACTCGCCCGGTCCTTTACAGGCATTTACCAGCGGTGCATGTTGTTTGTACAAACTTCCGGCCTGACCATTGCGGTAAGTACGGTTGTTGTAATTATCCAACACCTGAACTTCGTAACGTTTCTGAAGAAAAACACCACTGTTTCCACGTCCCTGACTTTCGCCAATCACTTCGGCAGGAGACCGCCACTCGATATGTAACTGAAAGTCTTCGAAAACACGTTTTGTCTGAATGATTCCGGTTCCTCTTTCAACGGTTACACAACCATCGGCTACTTTCCAGCCTACTGGGCCGCCTTCCTGGTTTGTCCACTCGCGGTCGATATCCACGCCATCGAATAAAACTATCGCATCCGAAGGTGCATCAGCCGGAGTTTCTCCGGGAGTAATTACAGGAACTTCCGGATCCCAGATTTCTGTCATTTCAGGAACCATTTCTGGTCGCTCTTCCTGAGCGACTGCACACACTGCAACAAAAAGCAATGCTACTGTAAAGATTTTGAATTTCATTTTTGTTGATTTAGGTATTTATTTTTTGATTACAAATGCGCTAAGCGATTTGGAACCGCTTAGCGCTTAATATTTATTACAATCCAAGTTCTTCCATAATGGCGTCGATCTTCGCATCAGCTTTTTGCTCTTCTGCATCAAAATCTTCGCGCGAATTCAGTTTTCCGGCCACTTCGAAATAGAACTTAATTTTAGGCTCTGTTCCCGATGGGCGAACCGAAATCTTTGTTCCGTCCTGCGTAAAAAACTGCAATACGTTTGAAGTAATTTTCTGATCGATCTTTTTCTCTTCGCCGGTAATCAGGTTTTTCGCAACCAATGTAGAATAATCTTTTACCCATTCCATTGGCGAACCACCTAATTCTTTTGGCGGATCGTTGCGAAATTTAGTCATAATCTGCTGAATTTCTTCGGCACCCGACTTCCCTTTACGAACTACATATTTCATTTTTTCGCGCGAGAAACCATACTCCAGGTAAATATCCTGCAACAATTCGTACAATGTTTTTCCCTGATCGATGGCCCAAGCAGTGATCTCTGCCATTAAAGCACATGCAGAAACAGCGTCTTTATCGCGAACAAAATCAGAAGGCATAAAACCAAAACTTTCCTCGCCACCACCGATGTATTTTTTCACACCTTCGTTATCGCGAATTACTTCGGCAATAAATTTAAATCCGGTGTATACATCAAAATATTCAATATTATTTCGGCGTGCAACTTCAGCAATCATCTCGGTTGAAACGATCGTTTTCACCACAAACTCGTTTCCTTTCAGTTTGCCGGCTTCCTTCATTTTTACAATGATGTAGTAGAAGAAAAGCAACGCTGTTTGGTTACCGTTTACAATGATGTATTCGCCTTTATCGTCTTTCACCACAACACCAATCCGGTCTGAGTCGGGATCGGAAGCCATTACAACATCAGCATCAATTTCGGCGGCCTTTTTCATGGCCATTTCCATTGCTGCGGGCTCTTCCGGGTTTGGTGAAACCACTGTTGGGAAATCGCCGCTTACCACATCCTGCTCAGGAATATTTATAATGTTTGTGAAACCGAATTCGCGTAAAGCGGCAGGAATTAACTTCACTCCTGTTCCGTGAATTGGCGTATAAATGATTTTAATGTCTTTGTGACGATCAACCACATCGGGAGAAATGGAAACTTTTTTCACCTGTGCAAGGAATTTATTATCCATTTCCTCTCCCAGAATTTCGATCAACTCATCCGGACCGTCGAACTTAATGTCCTCAGGTTTTATTTTGGCCACTTCATTTACAATGTTTACATCGTGTGGACCAACAATCTGCGAACCATCTTCCCAATAAGCTTTGTAGCCATTGTATTCTTTTGGATTGTGCGATGCAGTAAGAATAATACCACTCTGACAACCTAACTCACGAATGGCGAATGAAAGCTCCGGTGTTGGACGTAAATCATCGAATAAATATGCTTTAATTCCATTGGCTGCAAAAATCTTTGCACTGGTTTCGGAAAACAAGCGGCTGTTGTTTCTGCAATCGTGACCAATCGCCACTTTTATCTCATCAAGATCAGCGAAATTCCTCTTCAAATAATTACTTAAGCCTTGCGTTGCAGCACCAACAGTGTAAATATTCATGCGGTTGGTTCCAACTCCCATAATACCACGAAGACCTCCGGTTCCAAACTCCAGGCTGCGGTAAAAAGAATCTACAAGTTCTGTCGGGTCTTCAGCATCCAATAGTGCCTGAACCTGAGCTCTTGTTTCTTCATCATAAGTATCCGAAAGCCATTCCTGTGCTTTCGCTCTTACTTCCATTAATTCTTGATTTTCCATGGTTATTCTTTTTCTAATTGTTTGATACAAATCTTTAGACTATCGCGCCAATAAGGGATCTTCAAATCAAAAGTATCTCTTATTTTCGACTTATTCAACACGCTGTATGCTGGCCTTTTTGCTGGTGTTGGAAAGTTCTCCGATAAAACCGGTTTTACTTTACATTTTACCCCCGACAACTCGAAGATTGCCTTTGCAAAATCGAACCAGCTGGCCACCCCTTCGTTGGAGTAATGATAAATGCCCGGTACAAATTTTTCGCTTTCGGCCACTTGTAATATTGCGGAAGCTAAATCGGCGGCGTACGTTGGCGATCCTACCTGATCGAAAACAACACCAAGTTCATCCCTCTCTTTTCCAAGGCGAAGCATCGTTTTTACAAAGTTATTTCCAAAGGCAGAATATAACCAGGCCGTTCTGATAATCACAGTTTCCGGATTCTCTGCCTGACAATTTTGCTCGCCTTCCAGCTTTGTTTTCCCATAAGCTCCGTTTGGAGCAACCGCATCGATCTCTTCATAAGGAAGATGTGCATCGCCGGCAAAAACATAATCGGTTGAAACATGAATATACTTTGCGCCAACTTCTTTTGAATATTTAGCAAGCAGCTTTGGAGCCAGAGCATTTACTTTTTGAGCCGTCTCAAAATCCGATTCCGCCTTGTCAACTGCCGTGTAAGCTGCACAATTTATCACCAGCTCAAAATTATTGTTGGCAAAGTAGCTTTTTACCTGATCTTCATCGGTAATATCCAGCGAATCAACATCTGTAAAAACAAACTCCCAGCCGGGGTAATTTTTACTGAGTACTTTCAATTCGCTGCCCAACTGTCCGTAGGCGCCTGTTATTAATATCTTCATTACTGTTCGTACACAAAATTCATTTCTGCATCTGCAAATACAGGTGCTGCCAAATCTTTTTCCGAGACAATCTTTTCACTCTCACCTAAAAGCCAATTAATTCCAATTGTTTTATCAAAAGGATTGATCGAACGTTCAGTTGCCGGATTATATAAATTGTCGCATTTGTAGGTAAAAATAGCGGTATCGCTTAAAACTGAAAAACCGTGGGCAAAACCACGCGGCACATATAACTGTTTTTTATTATTCTCATCGAGTTGAACACCAAACCACTTTCCAAAAGTTGGTGATCCTTTTCGTAAATCCACAGCAACATCATAAACAGCACCTTGTACAACACGCACTAATTTTGCCTGTGCTGCATCACCCAATTGATAGTGCAAACCTCGCACCACTCCTTTTGTTGAGCGCGATTCATTATCCTGAATAAATGGTTTTATAATACCGGCTTCCCTATATCTTTCTTTGTGAAAGGTTTCAAAAAAATATCCTCTATCGTCTTTAAATACCCGCGGTTCAATTACAACTAGCCCGGGGATTCCCGTCTGTACAATATTCATTCTTAATTAAAATGTAAAAGATGTTTTGTTGGCGATTTTTAACAAGTATTCGCCGTATTGATTTTTACTTAGTGGTTTTGCCAATTCTATAAGTTGTTCGGTACTGATATAACCTTTTTTCCAGGCAATTTCTTCGATACACGAAACTTTGAGACCTTGACGTTGCTCAATAGTCGAAATAAAATTGGAAGCCTGCAACAAACTGTCGTGCGTTCCGGTATCTAACCAGGCAAAACCTCGACTGAGTAATTCCACATTTAATCGTTTTTCTTCAAGATAGATACGATTCAAATCTGTTATTTCATACTCACCTCGTTTTGAAGGCTTTAACCCTTTAGCCTTTTCAACCACATCGTTGGAATAAAAATAAAGCCCGGTTACAGCATAATTCGATTTTGGTTCTTCAGGTTTTTCTTCGATACTGATTACTTTTCCGGTTTCGTCGAACTCCACCACACCGTAGCGTTCCGGATCATTCACATAGTAACCAAATACAATGGCTCCATCATCCAGTGTTGCCGCCTGCTCCAAAATCCTGCGGAATTTATAACCATAGAATATATTGTCGCCGAGAATCATACAAACATTGTCGTCGCCAATAAATTCCTCACCTAAAACAAATGCCTGTGCCAAGCCATCAGGTGAAGGCTGTATTTTATACGATAGTTTTAATCCCAGTTGCGATCCGTCGCCAAACAACTTTTCGTACAAACCGATATCCTGCGGTGTGGATATAATTAATATCTCACGAATACCTGCCAACATCAATACCGATAACGGATAATAAATCATTGGTTTATCGTATACCGGTATTATTTGTTTTGAAATCGATCGTGTAATTGGATAGAGACGGGTTCCTGAACCGCCGGCTAAAACTATTCCCTTCATGTTATATAGTTTATTGTATTTAAAATAACAGGGTTCAAAAGTAAAGAAAAGAAACTCAGATTGCAATTGAAATGCTCAGCTTTGGCTTTTGTCCATTAAAATAAGTCGGTTTGTTACGAAATTGCCTTAATTTCCCTCGTTTTCAATAAAATAACGCGAATCCTTTGTTTAAATTGAATTTAGTATTAATTTTGCGCGCGCAAATTTTTAACAAATATAAAGTCTAACTCATTAATTTAATTAAAATTACATGACAGAAGAGAAGAAAAAAGATCTTGAGCAAGAAGTGCCAGAAACTCCTGTTCAAGACGAAAAACAAGAAGTAGTTGCAGAAACTACAGAAGCTCCGGTTGAAGAAACTGCAGCTGAAGAAAAAGCGGAGGCTCCTAAAGCTAAAGCAAAAAAAGAAAAGGCCGTTGAAACCACAGCTGAAGCAGATGCTGATTTTGATTGGGCGAGCCTTGAAACCGGTACCGATGCGTACTCTGAAAAAGAAAGAGGTAGCTTAGAAGACCTTTACAACAACACGCTTAACACCGTTACTGAAAAAGAAGTACTGGAAGGAAGCGTAATTTCGTTAAACAAACGCGAAGTTGTTGTTGACATAGGTTACAAGTCGGACGGTATTGTTAGCTTAAACGAATTCCGCTACAATCCTGAGTTGAAAGTAGGCGACAAAGTAGATGTTTACATCGAAAGTCTTGAAGATAAAAAAGGACAGATGATCCTTTCGCACAAAAAAGCGCGTGCAACTCGTTCTTGGGAGCGTGTTAACGAATCGCTTGAAAACGATGAAATCATCAAGGGATACATCAAATGTCGTACTAAAGGTGGTATGATCGTTGACGTATTTGGTATTGAAGCATTCTTACCAGGTTCGCAAATTGATGTTAAACCTATCCGCGACTACGATGTATACGTTGGTAAAACAATGGAATTCAAAGTGGTTAAAATCAACCACGAATATCGTAACGTTGTTGTTTCTCACAAAGCACTTATCGAGGCTGAGCTTGAGCAACAGAAGAAAGAAATTATCGCTAAACTTGAAAAAGGTCAGGTACTTGAAGGAACCGTTAAAAACGTTACTTCATACGGTGTATTTATGGACCTTGGTGGTGTTGACGGATTGATCCACATCACTGACTTGTCTTGGGGACGTATTTCTCACCCAAGCGAGATCGTTGAATTAGACCAGAAACTGAACGTTGTTATCCTTGATTTCGATGATGACAAAAAACGTATCGCTCTTGGTCTGAAACAATTAACTCCTCACCCATGGGATAACCTGGATTCAGAGTTGAAAGTTGGCGACAAAGTAAAAGGTAAAGTTGTTGTTATTGCCGACTACGGTGCATTCGTTGAGATTGCTCCTGGAGTTGAAGGTTTGATCCACGTTTCAGAAATGAGCTGGAGCCAGCACCTGCGCAGTGCACAAGACTTCTTAAGCGTTGGCGACGAAGTTGAGGCAGCTATCCTTACATTAGACCGCGACGAACGCAAAATGTCGTTGGGTATTAAACAACTGAAAGACGATCCTTGGTCGAAAATTGATACTGAATACGCTGTTGGTAGCAAGCACGCTGCAAAAGTTCGTAACTTCACAAACTTTGGTGTATTCGTAGAAATTACTGAAGGTGTTGACGGTTTGATTCACATTTCAGACCTGAGCTGGACGAAAAAAATCAAGCACCCGTCAGAATTCACTGCAATTGGTGCAGAGATTGAAGTTGTAGTACTTGACATCGACAAAGAAAACCGTCGTTTAAGTTTAGGACACAAACAACTGGAAGAAAATCCATGGGATGTATTCGAAACAATTTTCACTGCTGATTCAATTCACGAAGGAACCGTTATTGAGTTAATGGACAAAGGTGCTGTTATCGCACTTCCTTACGGTGTTGAAGGTTTTGCAACTCCTCGTCACCTGGTTAAAGAAGATGGTTCTTCTGTTAAACAAGACGAAAAACTTGATTTCAAAGTTATCGAGTTCAACAAATCAGCAAAACGAATCATTGTTTCTCATTCTCGTATTTACGAAGATGTTAAACGTGCAGCAGATGGCGAACAGCGTAAAGCTCAGAAAAGCTCTAACAAGCGTGCTATGAAAACTGTTAGCGATAACATCGAAAAAACTACTCTTGGCGACATCAGCGAATTAGCTGCTCTGAAATCGCAAATGGAGAAAGAAGAGAAAAAAGACAAATAAGCACTTGGTGTATTTAATTTGATTTTCGTAAATTGAAGCCATGGCATTCGAAATTCGAAAAAACGAAAAGTTTACCTTAGTAAAGGTAAACACCGACAGATTAGACACCAATAATGCGCCCGATCTGAAATCGGAGCTGGTTGTTATAAGCAACGATGGTGAAAAAAACATTATTCTGGATCTGAGCAGTGTAAGTTACTGCGACTCATCAGGTTTAAGATCAGTTTTAGTAGCCAATCGCTTGTGCGAAGACGCAATAGGAACTTTTATCCTGTGCGGCTTGCAACCAGATGTAGAAAACCTGGTAAAGATTTCGATGCTTCATACCGTTCTGTTAATTACTGAAACGGCCACTGAAGCAGAGGAATTGTTAGAGAAGAAAGAAACGCTGTAACAACAGAATGTCTTTCGAACTAACCATACTGGGTAGTAATTCAGCATTACCGACTTCAAATAGATATCCAACCGCCCAGGTACTTGATGTACCTGGGCGTTGTTTTTTAATCGACTGTGGCGAAGGAACCCAAATACAACTGCGAAGAAACAAGATCAGTTTCAGCAAAATCCAGCATATTTTTATCTCGCATTTGCACGGCGACCATTATTACGGTCTGATTGGATTGTTATCGACCATGAATTTATTGGGCGTAACATGTGACGTACATATTTATGCCCCCTCCGAATTAAAAACTCTTATTCAGCCTCAGCTCGACTTCGTTCGTGGAGAAATGAGTATAAAGCCCATTTTTCACCCCTTAAACCTGAAGAAACCGGCTACGATATTTGAAAACAAAACACTTGAGATCCTTTCATTCCCGGTAAAACACAGCATACCGACATTGGGTTTTTTGTTTCGTGAAAAACAAAAGCAAGCCAACATTAAAAAGGAAATGATAAAGTACTACAATATCCCACTGGCCGAAATAAAACACATTAAAGCAGGTGCCGACTTTAAAACAGAGAGCGGAGAAATAATCCCGAACGCAAAGCTTACAACTCCCCCACCAAAACCAAAATCATACGCATTTTGCACCGACACAGCTTTTCATCCGTCAATAGCAGAAACTATAAAGGATGTTGATTTGTTGTATCACGAAGCTACCTTTCTGGAAGAATTAAGGGAGTTGGCAGAAAAAACACTCCACTCAACCGCAAAACAAGCAGCAGAAATGGCAAAACTTTGTAATGCTTCAAAATTAATTATCGGGCACTTCTCCAGCCGGTTTAAAAAGATTGAAGCGTTTAAAAGCGAAGCAAAACAGGTATTTGAGAATACAGAACTGGCACTCGAGGGTAAAAAATTCACGATTTAAAGTTCTTCTTCACCCTCAAAAAATCCTTTATCAAAATTTACCAGGTATAACTTTTCGGTTGGTCGTGTAAAAGCGGTGTACAACCAACGGTAATATTCAGTATCCAGCATATCTTCGGTTAAATAACCATGATCGATAAATACAGCTTTCCACTGGCCCCCTTGCGCTTTGTGGCAGGTTAAAGCATAAGCATATTTTACTTGTAAGGCATTAAAATATGGATTCTCCTTAATCTTTTTCCAGCGTTCCTTTTTATTCCGGATGTCCAGATAATCTTCCGAAACAGCATCAAATAACTCGCGGTTGCGTTCGTATGGAAAAGAAGCAGACTCGATACTGAGCGTTTCCAAAAATATTTTACAATCCAACTCTACATCTTCATAATCGATAAAACGTAAACACACATCAGCAAAACGGAAACCATACAACTCCTCGTAACCATAAATCGAAATAATCTCAGCAATATCTCCGTTGGCAATAAAATCCAGCTTATCATCCTCGCCGGGCCAGAAATAATTGTTTTTAACCACCATCAACAGGTCGCCACGTTCAATCTCATTTTCCTTGTATAAAATAGAACCTCTGATTCCTTTATTAAACAGGTTGGCACGTTTATTCGAGCGCGTAACTACGGTAGTATCAAAAAAGCCATATTTGTCGTAACACGATGAAATCGTTTCAATCAACTCTCCTCCCGAAATACGTTCAACATCAGGATAGTTTTGTGTATCAATCGGGAAAAATCCTTCATAAACCTGCTCTCCTATTAATTCGCGCATTTCGGTGGCATTTCCAAGAATACCTGATCCTTCTGCCTGACGAACCACGTCTTTTAACTCTACTTCGGTTACTGAAAAACCATACTGTTCAAGGCTAAAAGCCTCCAGCGCCGGACTGATATTTAATCCCACGGGAGGAAGCTGTGCCGTATCGCCAACCAAAACCAAACGACAATTTTCGCCCGAATAAACGTATTCGAGCAGATCATCGAGTAAACGTCCGGTACCAAAAACAGAGTTCTCACTCATCTCGTTTGATATCATCGATGCTTCATCAACAATAAAATAGGTGTTTTTATATAGGTTCTTGTTCAGAACAAAACCACCAAATCCATCCGCTGAAGATTTTTGTCGGTATATTTTTTTATGAATGGTAAACGCCGGCATACCGGAGTAGGCACTCATTACTTTTGCAGCACGACCGGTTGGCGCCATTAAAACGGAACGAATTTTGAGGGAAAGCAAACATTGCGTTAGCGAGTATATCATTGTTGTTTTTCCGGTACCAGCATAACCTTTAATAAGCATTATGTTATCGGGCTCCGCACCTGTAATAAAAGAGGCCAAAGTGTCGATTAAGTGAGCTTGACAATTTGTAGGCGGGAAGCCCAGTTTTTCAGTTAATATGGCTTTTAAGTGATTTTTAATCATACCGGCTAAAATAACATTCGGTAAAGGAAGCTAATTTATTTTTTTTTTTAAATTTGCAGGCAAACGAAAAATGAACTTATAAAAAAATAAAAATGAGAACCGTAATTCAGATTGTATTATTCCTTGTAGCCGTTGTGCTTACATATTTTATTTATCAAAGTATTCAGCGTCCAATTACTTTCGACAAAGCGAAAGATGTACGCTATGAAGCAACAGTTGCAAAATTAAAAGACATTCGTAAAGCGGAATTAGCTTATAAAGATGTTTTTGGAGAATTTACCGGAAGTTGGGATACTCTGATTCACTTTGTTGCTACCGACTCGGTAAGAAACGTAAAAGCAATTGGTGAATTAACTGATAGTATGATTGAAGCTAAAATCACTGAGAAAAAAGCAATCGAAATGGGGCTTATTATTCGTGATACTGTAAAAGTTGGAGTTATTGACGCACTTTTCGGCGGTAACTACGATGCCAACAGTTTACGCTACGTTCCTGTACCAGGTGAACCTACTGAATTCCACCTTGGTGCCACAATCATCACAACCGGTTCTGGTATTAAGGTTCCAGTTTTTGAAGCTAAAGCTCACAACAATGTGGTTTTAAGAGGATTGGACGAGCAATTGATCATTAATCTTAACGATCAGCGCAGAACAAACGAAAAATACCCTGGTTTAAGAGTTGGATCTCTGGTTGAAACAAACAATAATGCTGGTAACTGGGAGTAAACATGCATGAATTTGTAGACGAGACCTTTCAACTGGATTCGTCCGGTGAAAAAATATTATCCATTCAGGCTAGCCTGAATGGATTTTCTTTTTCTATAATTTGCCCCGATCAAAACAAACTCCTCTATTTTAAAAGCACAGAACTAAAAATCAGTACCGAAAATTTAATGTCGCGGCATTTTGAGTCGTGGTTCGCTGAAGAAGCAGTACTACAAAACAACTTCAAAAAAGTAGTGCTGTTTTATCATTCAGGAAACCTAACACTTGTTCCTGACCATTTATTCGATTCCGACTCAAAAAATGAACTCCCCACTTTACTTTTTGATAACAATGAAAATTTAAGCTGGGTAAATAATTCTGTAGGTCAGATTAACGCACACCTATTATTTACAATACCTGAAGCGTTTCAACAAACAATAAACAAATACTTCCCTACAGCACAGATCACGCATCCGTTAAAGCCTTTAATAGCTAAAAACGAAGATTCAGGTGCTGGTCAGAATTTGATGCTGTTATTTGGCACCAATCATTTTTCGGTGGCCTTAAGCAATGATAACAAGTTAGAAATGGTGAACCATTTCAGTTTTAAACATCCGAATGATGTGGTTTATTTTATACTAACCATTCTAAGGCAATTCAAACTGGCACCAGGAAATATTCAGACTTTTTATGCCGGCGATATGGATGCTCACAACGGATTGGAAGATTTACTGAAAAAACATTTTCCCAATTCAGCCGAAATTCAAGCCAACATTGCAACTCCACCTTTTCTCGATAAATTACTCATAACAAAAAACATTAGTTTATTTTTGTAACTCATATGAGAATAATAGGCGGAACATTTAAAGGACGTATTTTTCATCCGGGAAAAAAATTTAAGGCACGACCAACAACCGACATTGCCAAGGAGGGATTATTTAATATTCTTGAAAACCGTTATGAGTTTTCGAACAAGAATGTTCTTGATCTTTTTTCAGGCACAGGAAGTATGGGCTACGAATTTTTAAGCAGAGGTTGTAACAGCGCCACCCTTGTTGAAACCTTCTTCCCGCATTACAAATTCATTCTAGAAGTTATTGAAGCTCTTAAAATTGAAAATGCAAGGGTTTTCAAAGCCGATGCCTTTAAGTTTGTGCAAAAAACAACCGATCGTTTTAATATCATTTTTGCCGATCCACCATTTGATCATCCAAAATTTAAGGAAGTTCCCGACGCAGTTCTCAATACTAATATTTTAGCAGAAGATGGACTTTTTATTCTGGAACATCCTAAAGAGTTCGATTTCTCGTCGCACAGCTGTTTTAAAGAGCTGCGTACATACGGAAAAGTAAATTTTAGTTTTTTCGAGAAATAAAAAACTCTCATCCATTACAGATGAGAGTTGCTCAATGAATAATCAAATATAATATTAATCAACTTTTCGCTTAATACCGCAACCAACAGGTTTTGTTTCGGTAATCGCTATTTGGTCATCATTTCCCAGGCTTATCAGCGCTTCTTTTAAATAAGCTTGTGTAACGCCTTCGGCATCTTTGTAATTGTCATCAATGGCGCCTTTGTACGCCAGTTTCATGTCGCCATCAAACAAAAACACATGTGGTGTTGTCTGTCCTCCAAAAGCGTTGGCAATTTTACTTTCCTTATCCACTACATAATTAAATTTGTAGTCTTCTGCTTCAGCTTTTTTCTGCATCTCTTCAAAGCTGTCGGCGCCATCTCGTTTCTGGTAATTCGAGTTCAACACAATCATTCCCACCTCGTTTTCGTCTGCCCATTCTTTTACCTCGTTAAAACGATCTTCCCAGGCCACAACAAACGGACAGGTATTGCATGAGAACATCACCAAAAGCCCATTTTCCAATTTGGCATCGCTCAACGACAATTCGGCACCCGAAACATCCTTCATTTTCACGTCGGTATGAACAGCCTTGTCACCAATCGCCAACTGCTTTCCATCTCCTGCATAAGCAAGGTTCACACCCAGTAGAATTACTAAAATAATAGCTAACTTTTTCATACGGTTATTCTTTAAATTAAAACGGTTTTGTAGTTCTGCCGGTTGATGGGCAGATTATTATACAATTTAAAAGACATACATGTCTTTTATTTTTAAAACACGCACAAGAAAAAATGGTTCAGTAGAAGTGAAAAGTGTAAACAAAATATTGTATTGATGGTTATGCTCACAGATATTTCACAGCTCTTATTTAAGCGTTAAAATGAAGTTAGATTCAGTTAGAAGAGAATACAAATACGCAGCACTTAACAAACAAAGTGTGGCCGTTTCACCCATCGATCAATTTAAAAGCTGGTTAAGTGATGCACAAGATGCCAACGTAAACGATTTTTCGGCCATGAGTCTGATCACCGCAGAAAAGGACGGTTTTCCGCAATCACGAATTGTACTTTTGAAAGATATTTCGATTGAAGGCTTTACATTCTTTACGAACTACGACAGCCAAAAAGGAAAAGCCATTGGCAAAAACAATAAAGTCGGGCTTCATTTTTTCTGGCCGGAACTGGAACGACAAGTTCGGATAGACGGAATTGCTGAAAAAACAACGAGGCAGACATCCGTGGATTATTTTAATTCACGTCCGATGGAAAGCCAGCTTGCAGCTTGTGCGTCGGATCAGAGTGCAACATTAGAGTCAAGAAGCGAATTAGATGAGCAGTTTAAAGCACTTCAGGAAACGTTAAATGGCCAACAACCCGAATGTCCGGAGAATTGGGGAGGCTACCTGGTACGTCCTGTAAAAATCGAATTCTGGCAAGGACGTGAAAGCCGCTTGCACGATCGGATTGTTTATGAGCTTATCGAAAATGAATGGAAAATTAAACGTTTGGCTCCCTGAATTACTCTTAGAAATCGAGATTTAGCGAACGTTTTAACAAAGCCAGATTCGGATTCTTTTTGGCCATTTCCTGGTATTTTTCAATATCAGAATAAATAACCTTTTCGCGTTTAATATCAGTAACAACCGTTTTTAAATTGATCTTTGAGTTGCGTAACTCCTTTCTCAGGTACGAAATCAACTCTGGTTTTACGTTCACCAATAATTCGTCCTGTATTCGGTTATCAACTTCCAGTAATAACGTCCAGTCTTCCTGAATGGTCGGCATAATCGACAACGTTGCTTTTATACTCGGACGGTCATCCAGCTGTGGAAGGAATGCTTTCCACTTTTCTTCCAATTGCTCGGCCGTAAAAGGTTCAGTTTCATCCGCCTTTGAATAAAGCTTAAACTGTTCTTTTGCTGACAATTGCTTTTTGTCGTCGTCGAAATCACCTTTTAGCGCACGTTTTATCGATGTTGTTCCAAGTCCGCGACCTGAACGTTTTACCAGTCTTTTTGTTGGAGTTGCCGGCGTTGACTGAACGGGTTGCTCAGCTTGTACCGTACCTCTTGCTGCTTTTACTGCCTGCGGAGTTTTTGTAACTGTTGTGGTTTGTTCGGACAGATTTTTGCCCGAAAAGATAGGTTCCAGGATGTCATCCTGATCTTCAGCTATTTTTTTTTTAAGGTTAGCTGTGCTATCCGTATCAATGCCAATTCAATAAGCAGTCGTTTATTCTGACTTGTTTTATATTGAATATCGCAAGTATTTGCAATTTGCATGGCATCGAGTAAAAAGTCACTTTCGGTAGCTGTAGCCTGCGCCCTGTACCGTTCTTTTATATGGCCGCTAACTTCGAGCAGTTGAATGGTAACCGCATCTTTACAAACCAGTAAGTCGCGGAAATGGCTGCTTAAACCGGTTATAAAATGATGCCCGTCGAAACCGTGATTCAGAATATCGTTAAAGATCACCAGCACCTCGGTTACGTTGTTCTTCATGAACTCGTCGACCAGGCGGAAATAATAATCGTAATCCAACACATTCAGGTTGGTTATTACATCCTGATACGTGATCTTTTTACCTGAGAAACTTACAATCTGGTCGAAAATTGAAAGCGCATCGCGCATTGCCCCGTCGGCTTTTTGAGCGATAATATTCAATCCTGCATTTTCAACTTCAACACTTTCGCTTTTGGCAACATATTCCAGATGGTCAGAAATATCACTTACACCGATACGGTTAAAATCGAAAATCTGACAACGCGAAAGAATCGTTGGAATGATCTTGTGCTTTTCGGTAGTAGCCAAAATAAAAATGGCATGCTTTGGCGGTTCTTCCAAAGTTTTCAGGAAAGCGTTAAAAGCCTGCGACGACAACATGTGAACCTCATCGATGATATACACGCTGTACTTTCCCATTTGTGGAGGAACCCGCACCTGGTCGGTCAAATTCCGGATATCGTCAACCGAGTTATTCGAAGCAGCATCCAATTCGTGAATATTAAACGAACGGCTGCTGTTAAACGAAGTACACGATTCGCATTCGTTACAAGCCTCAGTTTCGTCGGTGAGATTTGTACAGTTTATCGTCTTTGCAAAAATACGTGCACAGGTGGTCTTCCCTACTCCACGCGGGCCACAAAACAAATAGGCATGCGCCAACTGATTGCTTTTAATGGCATTCTTAAGCGTGTTCGTAATCGATGCTTGTGCAACCACGGTCTCAAACGAGTCGGGTCTGTATTTTCGTGCTGATACAATAAAATTCTCCATAATCTCCCTAAGAAGTTGACCAAAGATAATTAAATATGGCTTTTGGGCACGCCTTTTTTATTAACATCATTTGTGTTACTTTTAGAAACCTTTGATTGTGAAAAGATTAGAAACCATGAGAATTTATATCTTATATCTGCTACTGTTTTGTGCTTCCTCTGCAATGGGTCAAAATAAAACCATTTATGATTTTTCGGCTCTTACAATTGATGGCGACACATTACATTTTTCGAGCCTTGCAGGGAAGAAAATACTGGTTGTAAATACCGCGTCGGAATGTATGTTTACGCCACAATACGAAAAACTGCAGGAATTATACGAAGAATATGGCGGCGATGATTTTGAGATTATTGCTTTTCCGTGTAACGATTTTGGGAAACAGGAACCGGGCGACAACGCATCAATTAAGGAATTCTGCCAGCAATATCCAATCAGTTTTACACTGATGCAAAAAATAACAATTAAAGGCGACGATGTGCCACCTGTTTACCGCTGGCTAACCGACAGCAAAGAAAACGGTACGCTCGATGCAAAAGTGAAGTGGAATTTTCAAAAGTTTATGATTGATGAAACCGGTAGCGTTGTTGATTTTGTTGGACCTGCAATCAGTCCGCTAAGCAATAAAATCAAAGAGTGGCTGGAAGAATAATTTATTGCTTAAACAGTTTTCCCGGCCCTTCAGTTTTTGTAGGAACTTTTCCGTGAATATTGCCGCCACGCCATTCAGTGCGCCCCTTATTCTTGCCAAAACTTATTGCTTTTTTATCGTTCTTTTTAAATTCCTGTCTGAAATACTCTACCGAATAAAGCGGTAAAAAAACAACAAAAAACACGACAAGTCCGCCGATGAGCCACGGACGGGTATTTACAGGTGTAAACAGGTGGATAAACAAAGCAACCAGCTCAAAAAACAATACTCCCGGCCCGGAGATATACAAAACTATTTTCTTTATCTTCTCCATAATCAAACCTTATGATGTGGCTGCGGTAGTCACTGCAACAGAAGCTGCAACCGCCTGAGCGGCTGAAATTGCATCGGCAACAGCTGCCGACACCCTGTTTTTAACCATCATTTGTTTTAAGCGCGCTTTTGCTTCTTTTCGTTTTTTCCGATCGATGTAAATTCGGTTCAATAACCTTCCTGGCTCTAATAGGGAGAGAAAAATCAAATCTTCTTCCACGGTGGTTCCCTTAAAAATATTGGTATCAGTTTCGGCAACCAACCGATACATCACCTGCTTGTTGGTAATAACCGGTTTTTTCCATTTAAAGAACAGGAATTTTTTCGATTCCAGTCTTATCAGCCGTTTCTCAAACATACCCTTTTGTACCTCCCCGATGATGTATTTATGCGATAAATTCAGTTTTTGAATCCACCTGATAATTTTTCGGGGTGATTTTGCCTCATTCAATTTAGCGAGGATAAAACGATGTAAAGGCGAATCCGATTTAGTAGAAAGTACGATAATTCTCTTCTCATCAAATTTTATCTTCTTATCTAAATACAGCTCCATAAGAATCGATCCGATTACCACATAATTCATTGCAGTGATTGATGCCGACCGAATTCCGCCCTTTTCAGGATGAATACCGAGTAAATATATTTTTTGAGATAAAGGAATTGCCTGATCCATTCGATTTTAATTTTTTTCTTGCTTAATTCGTAAGAAAATTTTGGATAAAGTTACAAATAGAATTATGAATAAAGGATTTGCAAGCGACAATAATTCAGGTGTTCATCCAACGATATTAAAAGCAATGGAAGCTGCCAACACAGGCCATGTTGTTGGTTATGGAGGAGATAGCTACACCACCGAAGCCATCGAAAAGTTTAAAGAAAAGTTTGGCAAAAACACCGAAGTATTTTTTGTTTTTAATGGCACCGGGGCCAATGTGCTGGGCTTATCAACCGTAACACAAAGTTTCAACTCTATAATTTGTGCCGAAACCGCACATATCCAGGAAGACGAATGTGGTGCACCCGAAAAGTTTACGGGCTGCAAACTTATTCCGGTTGAACCGGTAAACGGAAAGGTAACTCCCGAAGCCGTTCTGCCGCATTTAAAAGGTTTTGATTTTGAACACCACTCGCAGCCAAAAGTTATTTCGATTTCGCAGGTAACCGAGATGGGAACTGTTTATTCGCCAGAAGAAATTAAAACGCTGGCCGAGCTGGCTCATAAACACAATATGTATTTACACATGGACGGGGCGCGGATTGCCAATGCTGCGGTTGCTCTCGATATGGATTTTCGTGAATTCACGGTAGCTTGTGGTGTGGATATTCTATCGTTTGGCGGCACAAAAAACGGGATGATGTTGGGCGAAGCAGTTCTGTTTTTTAATCCTGAGTTGACAGCACAAACGAAATACCTGCGCAAACAAAGTATGCAACTTTATTCAAAAATGCGTTTTGTTAGTGCGCAGTTCCTTGCCTATTTCAAGAACGATCTTTGGAAAGAAACCGCTACACATGCCAATAAAATGGCAAAATTGTTAGAAGCAGAAGTTGCAAAAATCCCGGAAATAAAAATCACGCAACCGGTGTCGGCAAACGGAGTATTTGCTATCGTTCCTGAAGAAATTATCGAACCACTGCGCGAACGTTTCTTTTTTTACATGTGGGACGAAATGTTATCAGAAGTGCGCTGGATGACATCGTTCGATACAACGGAGGATGAAATTGTTGAGTTTGTTGCACTGATTAAAACATTACTGAATTAATGTAATCTAGTTGTGAGAATCAGGCTTCGACTACGCTCAGCCTGACTGTCATCCTGAGCGTAGTCGAAGGGTGAATTGCATTAAATATTAACGTAAACAGATAAATGCCACTATTTCGATATTATCCCAGCAATCCTAAAAACCTGGATCCGGAGATGGAGAAAAAGATCTTTTTCCACAGTCTTCTGTTTCCGGCCATTTTTGTTTTGTTGTTATGGATTGTGAAGATTATAGAGCTAACTGCAGGATTGAGTTTTGTGAAACTCGGGATTTTTCCGCGGCATTTAAATGGCTTACAAGGCGTTCTCTTCTCCCCTTTTATTCACTCCGATTTTAGCCACCTTATTTCCAATTCGTTGCCGTTTTTCATACTGGGTTTTATGCTTATTTATTTCTATCGGCGCATTTCGTACCGCATCTTTTTTCTGCTGTATATTCTATCGGGCATCAGTACCTGGTTTATGGGACGCGAAGCCTGGCACATTGGTGCAAGCGGAGTAGTTTATGCGTTGGCAGCTTTTCATTTTGTAAGTGGAATTATTCGTTCCGATGTGCGTTTACTCACGCTTTCAGCAATTGTAGTTTTTCTGTACGGAGGATTGGTTTGGGGACTGTTACCCATCCGTCCTGAAATTTCGTGGGAAGGCCATTTATCAGGAGCTATATTTGGAGTGGCACTGGCATTTTACTACCGAAAATACATTGTTCGTCGTGAAAAATTTGATTGGGAAGACGAACCCGACGATGACGAAGAGGAAGACGATTTTACCAATGATACCGGAGAAATAGTTTTTACCGAATCAACAACCACTTCTATTGCAGACAGTACCGACGATACTCCCAAAATAAAATAGGTTTCAGCCTTTTAATAAATGCTTTGCATAATTCAAGTAGCACAAATTATTCCTGCATTTAACAATATCGTTATCTGCCACTTATAAAAGCCAGCTTCACATTAAAATAACTTTCAGCAATTGAATTATTTTCTGAGCAGAGATTAAAAAAAAGGTGTAATTTTGCACCGAAATTATACGAAGTTCATTAAAAATGATTAGCAGAAGGATTATCCGCACAAAGGTTCTACAAGTATTGTACGCCTACTACTCCACCGACGAGAAATCGATCAACAACACAGAGAAAGAACTGTTCTTTTGTATCCACAAAGCTTACGACCTTTATCACTACCTGTTTTCACTGGTAACCGAAATTGCGGATTACGCAGAAGGACGTATCGAAATCAGACGAAACAAACATCAACCAACCCACGAAGATCTTAACCCGAATACCAAGTTTATAACCAACCAGGTTATTCATCAGTTACGCAATAATAACAAGCTGAACACTTATCTCGATCAGAAAAAGCTGAGCTGGAAAGATCACCCTGAGCTTATTAAGGAATTGTACCTGATGATGATCGAGTCGGATATTTACGCTGAATACATGGCCGACGCAAGTCGCTCGTACCTGAACGACCGCAAGTTTATCGAGAAACTATTCAATAAGATTATTCTTGTTTCGGAAGATTTGTACATGGTTCTTGAGGAACAAAGCATTTACTGGAACGACGATGTAGAGTTTGTTATTTCAATGATTTCGAAAACGCTGAAAAGGTTTAACGAACTTTCAGATTCTGACCAGTCGCTAATGCCGATGTATAAAGACCAGGAGGATCGCGATTTCACAAAAGATTTGTTGCGCAAAGCCATTATCAACCACGACGAATTACGTGAACTGATTAAAGAACACTCGCGTAACTGGGATGTGGAACGTATTGCTTTTATGGATATTCTTATCATGCAACTGGCAATAACCGAGTTCTTGTATTTCCCGACTATCCCGACAAAAGTAACGTTAAACGAATACATCGAATTGTCGAAATTTTACAGCACCGAAAAGAGCCGCAATTTTATTAACGGAATTCTGGACAAAACGCTGAAAGATTTAAAACGTACTGAAAAAATCAGCAAAGAAGGAAGAGGATTGATTGGCGAATAATGCACAAACTTGTTTTCATATTTCTGCTTGCCTTTTTGTTTTCGTGCGGAACCAAAAAGAATACCGGCAATGAAAATGAACAAACTACAAGTGAATTGTCGCCAACAGAAATTTCAATCGATGAAGCCGTACATAATTTCGGACATTTAGAAGCCGGAGAAATTGTAGTGCACACCTTTGTTTTAAGCAACACCGGCGATAGCGATTTTGTAATCCAGAGTCTTGAAACCGATTGTGGATGTGTAAATGCACAGTACAATAAAAAGCATATAAAACCGGGCGAAACCGGCTTAATTGAGGTGGAATTTAACACTGCAGGACTGGTTGGACGGGAATACAAAACAATTGAGATCCTTGGAAATAGCAAAGAATTAAAACATATTGCTATTTTTGCTCAGGTTAAGAACGAAATTATAGATATTAAATATTAAAAATTATAATCATGTTGACGAACATTTTATTAATGATGCAACCACAAGAAGGAGCAGAAGCTAATCCATTAATGAGCTTTTTGCCACTGTTGTTGATCATCGTAGTTTTCTATTTCTTTATGATCCGCCCACAGGTAAAACGCCAGAAAGAAACGCGTAAATTCCGCGAAAGCTTAAAGAAAGGCGATAAAGTAGTTACCACCGGTGGTATTTACGGCAAAATTGCAAAAATCGAAGAAACTGTTATCCATCTTGAAATTGCAAACGATGTGGTAATCAAAGTTGATAAAAACGGTATTGTTAAAGATATGAGCGACGTTCAGCCGCAGAAATAAGAACTTATCGTTTAAAGAAAAAGGGTAGCAATTTTAAAATTGCTACCCTTTTTTATTATCTGATTTTATCGTTACATATCCAATTACCCCTCCTTGCGCAAACAAAAAAGGCGTGAAAGATAACTCTTTCACGCCTTTTCTTCCGACTTCGGTCTCCCGACTTCAAACTTTCTTACACATTAAATCTGAAGTGCATAATATCTCCGTCAGTTACAACGTATTCTTTTCCTTCAATCGACATTTTACCGGCTTCTTTACAAGCCAGTTCCGATCCAAGGGTTACAAAGTCGTTATATTTTATTACCTCGGCACGGATAAATCCTTTTTCAAAATCAGAGTGAATTACGCCGGCTGCCTGAGGTGCTTTGCTTCCTTTGTGGTAAGTCCACGCTCTTACTTCTTTTACACCTGCAGTAAAGTAGGTTTCAAGCTGTAACAGTTTGTATGCTGTTTTAATCAGTTTGCTTACACCCGGTTCTGCCAAACCAAGGTCATCCAAAAACATTTGTCTTTCTTCGTAATCTTCCAGTTCGGCAATATCAGCTTCCGTGGCAGCAGCAATCATCAACATTTCTGCATTCTCGTCTTTAATGGCTTCTTTTACTGCTTCAACGTGTTTGTTGCCTTTTATAACTGCTGGCTCGTCAACGTTACATACATAAAGAATTGGTTTATTGGTAAGCAATTGCAGCCCTTTTACTGCTGCTTCATCCGATGGATCAACTTCTACAGTTCGTGCCGATTTTCCTTCCAATAAAACTTCCTTGTATTTTGAAAGAATACGAAACATACGTTTCGCTTCAGGATCGTTTCCTGTACGTGCCTGTTTTTCAACTTTTGCAATACGGCTTTCTACAGTTTCAAGGTCTTTCAACTGCAGCTCTATATCAATTGTTTCCTTGTCGCGCACCGGATTGATTGTTTCATCAACGTGCGTAATATTCTCATTCTCGAAACAACGCAATACGTGAATAATTGCATCTGTTTCACGAATATTTCCAAGGAATTTGTTTCCCAATCCTTCTCCTTTGCTGGCACCTCTAACAAGACCCGCAATATCAACAATTTCAACTGTTGTAGGTACCACACGTTGTGGATTAACCAGTTCTTCCAACTTGCTCAATCGCTCATCGGGTACAGTAATTACACCCAGGTTCGGTTCGATTGTACAGAATGGGAAATTGGCCGATTGTGCTTTTGCACTCGACAGACAGTTGAACAAAGTTGATTTTCCAACGTTGGGCAAACCAACAATACCACATTTTAAAGCCATTATACTTATTTAAAAAATTGCGGTGCAAAGGTAATTTTTTTTTACTATTTATGTGGCAGTACAGCTTACTCAATAACAACAGACTTATTGTATATTTTACAGCATAAAGATTAGTTTTTTAAATTACTGATATTACCTTTGTATAAACATTTAACTTATGATACTGAAGCACCTATCTATTGACTGTGTAATCTTTGGCTTTAAGGACAATAAATTGTGCGTTTTGCTTTGGCAATCGGATTCGGATGTTGCCAAACGGTTTTTTACCGAAAAAGACAATTATGAAGACGTTGAAGAACTCTACACAGAAAATCCTATGCACACCGAACAAAACTATTGGGGTTTAATCGGTACGCACCTTCCACAGGAGGAGGACATTGACGATTACGCAAAATTTATTTTATCAAAAAGTACAGGTCTCGAAAACGTTTACCTCACCCAGGTAAAAACATTTGGAAAAGTAGACCGTGTGCCTTTTACCCGCGTTTTAACCACTGCCTATTATGCCATTATCAACCCGGAATACCACGACATGCGCCAGTCGGAAATGGCAAAAGTGTTAAACTGGTTCGAGATTGATAAACTTCCGAAACTTCTTTTCGACCATAAATTAATTATAGAAGAAGCATTAAGGAAACTGCGCGACCAGGTAAAATATCACCCGGTTGGTTTCCAGATGCTACCCGATAAATTTACATTAACAGAATTACAAACCCTGTACGAAGTTATTCTGGATACAACGCTCGACACGCGTAACTTCAGGAAAAAAATTCAGAATATGGGCTTGTTGGTCGACACCGGAGAAAAACAAACCAATGTTGCTCACCGCGCTGCCAAATTGTATTCTTTTGATGTGGATGTTTACAACCGCTTAAAAGAAGAAGGATTAAATTTCAGAATCTGATAATTTTTTAAACCTTTGCGGCCGGTTTATGTCTGATTGGTAACTTAATGCAAGGGCCCGATAAAAATATCATTTCCGATTTAAAGGATAAGAACAAGCGCGATCTTGCTTTTCATCAACTGGTAAGTACTTACCAGGAAAGATTGTATTGGCACATCCGAAAAATTGTGATGAACCACGAGGACGCTGACGATGTTTTGCAGAATACCTTTTTAAAGGTGTGGCGGAGCATCGATAATTTTCGTGAAGAATCGAGTTTGTTTACCTGGTTGTACCGAATTGCTACCAACGAATCGATAACGTTCATAAATTCAAAAAAGAAAAAGAATTTTATGCAAATGAACGATGTCAGCGAGTTTTTAATGGACAATCTTACCTCCGATCCGTATTTCGAAGGAAATGAAATCCAATTAAAACTTCAGCAGGCAATTCTACGTTTACCGGAGAAACAACGCATTGTTTTTAACATGAAGTATTTTGATGATCTGAAATACGATGAAATGTCGGAAATCCTTGACACATCGGTTGGTGCGTTAAAAGCCTCGTATCATCATGCAGCCAAAAAGATTGAAGACTACTTAAAAAATACAGATTAATAGTTTGTTTTTAAACCTTTTAAATAAGAAATAGTCAATAGATAAAAATGCCGTAATGGAAGAATTAAAAAACATAGCACCAGAGCTATCGAAATTAAAAAAGGAGAATGCTTTTGGCACTCCCAGAGGATATTTCGATGATTTTCCTGCACGCATGCAAATGAAGCTTGAAGCAGAAAAAAATGTTGCGGACAAACAGGAATTTAAGATTATCAATCTTTTAAAACCTGCACTTGGTCTTGCGGCCAGTTTTGCTATTATTTTCATGCTGGTTTATATTCCGATAAAAACATTCATTCCACAAGAACAAATCATTCAAACAACAGTGTCGAACGATTACAACGACCAGTTTCATACCATTTTGGAAGAACTTGATGAAAATTCGTTCTTTTCATTATTAGAGAGTAACGATACTGAAGAAAATTTTAGCGACGATGATTTGGTCGCCTATGTAAGTTCAAATTTTAGTGCATACGAAATTTTTGAATACACTGATAAGTAGATCATTATGAAACAGATATTTGCAATATTAATAGTAGGATTGTTAATTCTTTCACAATCATCAGCCAACGCACAGAATAATAACAACGAACAGGATCGTTGGGAACGTTACCGTACGGAAAAGGTTTCTTTTCTTACCACAAAACTCGATTTGACACCCGAAGAAGCACAAAAATTTTGGCCGGTGTACAATCAGATGGAAAAAGAAAGATCTGAAACGCAACGTAAAAAGCACGACCTGGAAGCGCAGGTACGCGACGCAGAAGGAAATCTTTCAAATAAAGAAATGATAAAGCTTACTCGCGAACACGTTCAGTTAGGAATAGATGAAGCGAATTTGGCTGAAAAATATAATGAAGAGTATCTGAAAATTCTTCCACCGGTTAAAGTAATTAAACTTTACAACGCCGAGAATGAATTCAGAATTCATATGTTCCGGAAGTTCAGGGACAGAAACCGAAACGACAACGAATCGTAATCAGATACAAAAAAAGACAGGCTAAAAACCTGTCTTTTTTATTTACATCTATTTTATTCTTTATAATGCTTTAAACCAATCCTGGAAGTATTTTCCTACCCAGGGAACTTCTTTTTGTTCTCCATTAATTGCACCAAGCAAACTTATTATCCAAAAAACCAATGTAATTGCCCATCCAATGATGTTTACCACCGGGATAAAAGTTATTACCACCGAAAATAACCAGATACCTAATGTTTGCCTGATATAATAACTTGCCAGTTCATCTTTTTCGCTTGAGTTTAAAACCAATGCGATAACCCAGCCTACCCAGGTAATGTGAGCTACAATTGCTTTTGTTTTTCCATCCATCTTATTTGAGTTTTAAAGTTTAACTAAATGTAAGAATTTCTTTCCGTTCTCAAAAACAAAATATCTGTTACCCCTCACCTAATCCAACCAGTACTTCTCCAGAATCTCTTTCATTTCCGGGTAGTTTACATCTGTATCATCATATTGCTGACGTAATTTTATAAGATCCTCTTTCATTTGTTTAATTACCTCTGCGTATTCCGCATCAGCGTAGGCATTAAACAATTCTTTTGGATCTTTCTGCAGGTCGTAAAATTCCCATGCAGGTTCAGTAGTTTCTTTTTCAGCACCGTTCATTCCCAAACCCTGACCATAAAAGAAAGCCAGTTTATAACGCCCATTTCTGATGCCAAAGTGCCCCGGGCGTTTTACCAAATGCAACCAGTAGCGGTAATACATCGATGTTCTCCAGTCGTCAGGAGTATTTCCTTTCAGGTTTTCTCTGAAACTTTCGCCTTCAACAAACTCCGGCGTTTTAAGGCCGGCATAATCAGCCAATAATGCAGCAAAATCAATATTTAAAATGATATCGTCTATTCTGTTACCTCCATTTAATTCTTTTGGATAGCGAATTACAAACGGCATACGAAGCGATTCTTCGTAGATCAACCGTTTATCAAAGAATCCGTGCTCTCCCAGAAAATACCCCTGATCGGCAGTATAAATTACCACCGTATTTTCAGCAAGTCCGGACTCATCCAGGTAATTAAGAAGTTTTCCGATGTTATCGTCCAAGGCAGCACCACTGCGAATAAAATCCTTAACCAGTTTTTGATAGGTTTTTTGTCGCTGCTCTTTCTCATTTAAACCATCAACCGAAAAAGGAAGCTCGGGATACTGTGCCCAATAATCGGCATTTTGTGTATTCGCCAAATAACGGTCGCGTAAGGATTCAAGCGTTTGCCCGGTGAAAGTCCGACCGGTGGTTTCTGGTCCTGCATCGTACAACGATTCGGGTTCCGGAATTTCCACACTGTCCAGTAAATGTTTAAAGCGATCAGGAAAATCGAAAGGCTCGTGTGTTGCCTTAAAATTACACATCAGCAAAAACGGTTTTGTTTTATCGCTGTTTTTTATCCAATCGATTCCAAGGGCCGAAATCACATCGCTCGAAAAACCTTTGTATTCCTTTCCTCCACCGTGTCCGTCTTCCCAGTTTTCTTTTGTTTTCAGAATCGGATCCCAATAACGTCCCTGCCCCGGAAGCACATTAAAATAATCGAAACCTGCCGGTTGCGTTTTCAAGTGCCACTTGCCAATAATTGCAGTTTGATAACCGTTTTTCTGAAGCACTTTGGCAATATTCATACTATCGGGCGACAAAGCATCGGCCAGTGTATAAACGCCATTGTGCTGACTGTAACGGCCCGTTAAAATAGCTGCACGGCTCGGTGTACATATAGAATTGGTGCAAAAACAATTATCGAGCACAACACCCTCGTCGGCCAAGCGACTGATGTTTGGCGTGTGTACCACATCTTTTAAAATTCCGCCATAAATTCCCCAGGCTTGTGAAGTATGGTCGTCACTCAGAATAAATAATATATTGGGGCGCTGTTCCTGTTCTGTTTTCTCCTGACTACATGCAGAGAAAAGAACAAGTAAAATTAGAAGGTATTGTAGTTTTTTCATCTTCATAGTTATGGATTGAGCATTCATTGTGTATTACACAATTGTGTTTACTAAACTAATCAACGCCCATGTAAATCTGTAACCAGTCTTTTTTGAGCTCATTTGACGAACGATCGTCAGCAGGATAATTTGGACTATACACCAAATTTTCTGAACGCTGAACCAGCTTTCCGTCTTTTACAAATCCATCGCCTCTTTCACTAAGATGATTCACCATTTTTTGGCGCCAGCTTTCTACTTCGCCTGTATTCTCTGATGACAAATCATGTTGCTCTCCGGGATCTGCTTTCAGGTTAAAAAGTTGCTCTTCTCCGGTTCTGAAAAACCAAATGTATTTCCATGTACCATCGGTTAAGGCGCACCAGTAATTATCTTCGCTGTATGTTGTAGCGTGTTCAAGATCGATATACTCTCTCCAGGCAGATTGCGGATTTTTAATCAAATTCAAAACTGATAATCCGTCCATTTCTTCAGGAATTTTCTCACCGGCAGCATCTAAAAATGTTGGTAGAAAATCGCGTAATTCAGTAACCGCTTCCAATTTCGAACCTGCTTCAATTTTGCTTTCAATGGATTCAGGCCATTTTACGACAAAAGGAACATTAGAAGAACCTTCGTACGCATAGGTTTTTCGCCAGTGGTAGTGGTCGCCCATCATGTCGCCATGGTCGGATGTAAAACAAATAAGTGCATTATCGTACATACCTTTTTCTTTCAAAGTCTGAATGAGTTTTCCAACCATCTCATCGATAAAAGTAATGCTGGCGTAATAATGTCGGCGGCTTTCAACGGCGTGTTCGATTCCAAAATCACCAAAAGCAGCGTCTTTACCACCATCCAAACCTTCGTATTTTCCGTCCCATTCTCCCAAATAAGGTTCCGGAATCTGAACATCTTTGTACATATCGAGAAAACGTTGTGGCGGATCGTAAGGGCTATGCGGACGTGCAAAAGACACTTTTAAGAACAACGGTTTCTCCTGATCGTAATTCTCAATTAATTCGATGGCAGTCTGGCCGGTCCAGTAGGTCGGATGTAATTTTTCGTCGAGTTGATAAACACCCGAACGGTGCTCGTTCCAGCCAATGCCTGTTTTATCCGGATCTTCGCCAGGCGCCTGCAATTTAAACCAATCGCGGTAATCGCTCACAAATCCGTCCTGTTCCACCCGGCCACTTTCATCAACCAGTGTTCCATGAAATCCGTGTAAAGCTTTTTGCGGAAACCAGTGCATTTTACCAATACCAAAAGTGTAGTAACCGGCTTCGCGAAGCATGCGGGGCATTTCGTATTTATATTTCCGTGCTACCTTGCCATAACCCAACATTCCATGGTGCCATGGCGACAAACCGGTAAGCAACCCCGCCCGTGCAGGTGTACAACTCGGCACCGACGAATAAGCATTTACAAAAGTAGCTCCGGCATCGGCGAGTTTATCGATGTTTGGCGACACAACAGCAGTATTTCCCATACACCCCAGCGCATCGGCACGTTGCTGATCAGTTATTATAAAAATAATATGTGGTTGTTTTTCCTGGCCGCTGGCAAAAAATGCCGTAGCGAAAAACAGAAAAACAAAAAGAGATAGATATTTCATACATTAGATTTATGCTGCAAATCTAATCATGAAATTCTATGAACCAAATGTACTTTGTAAAATTTTTATAAAGTATTATTTATCGTAGTTGAATTTTCTCAGGTGATGCCCCATCCTGTCGCGTTTTGTTTTCATGTAACGCTGATTGTGTTCGTTCGGAGCAACCTCGATCGAAACAATTTCCGTTACCTCCAAACCATAACCTTCAAGCCCTACACGTTTCACAGGATTATTGGTTAGCAAACGCATTTTGGTAACTCCCAGATTACATAAAATCTGTGCACCAACACCGTAATCACGTTCATCGGCTTTAAAACCAAGGTGAATATTGGCTTCAACCGTATCCATTCCCTGATCCTGAAGTTTATATGCTGCGATCTTATTCAGTAGCCCAATACCGCGGCCTTCCTGCATCATGTAAACAATAACACCTTTTCCGGCTTTTTCTATCATTTCCATTGAACTGTGCAACTGATCGCCACATTCGCAACGCATCGAACCAAAAATATCGCCGGTCATACACGACGAATGCACGCGAACCATAATCGGCTCGTTTGCTTCCCACTCGCCTTTTATCAAGGCAACATGCTCAGCTCCATTCGATTTCTGACGGAAAGGAACGATCCTGAAATCGCCGTAATCGGTTGGCAATGCAACTTCCTCGCCTCGCTCAATCAAACTTTCACTCTGAAACAGGAACGAAATCAGATCTTTTATGGTAACCAGTTTCAAATTATGTTTTTGAGAGAACTCATACAATTGTGGTAAACGGGCCATTGTTCCATCTTCGTTCATAATCTCAACCAGAACTCCCGATGGTTTTAACCCGGCTAAACGGGCCAGATCGACAGCAGCTTCGGTGTGGCCTGTTCTACGCAACACACCACGCTCCATTGCTTTTAAAGGAAAAATATGTCCCGGGCGTCCTAATTGTTCCGGACGGGTTTTTTTGTCCACCAACATTTTAATAGTAATAGCACGATCGGCAGCCGAAATACCCGTAGTTACATCCGGGTGTATCGCATCAACCGAAACAGTAAAAGCAGTTTCGTTGGCCGAGGTGTTTTTACCCACCATCAGTTCAAGGTCCAATTCCTTGCAACGATCTTCTGTTAACGCAATACAAATAAGACCCCGAGCCTGCGAAGCCATAAAGTTTACGATTTCTGTGGTGATCAATTCTGAGGCAACGATTAAATCACCTTCATTCTCACGATCTTCATCATCAACAACAATTACCATTTCACCTCTCTGAATGGCAGCAATGGCTTCAGGAATCGTGTTTAGCTTAATATCTGTCATATCTGTCCTTTAAATCAGCGGCAAAATTACAAAGTTTTCTGAAACGGTTTCATGACTTTTTGATATCCTTTGCGGGAAATAACATAAACAACACTCCTATCGTAGTCAAAAACAGCAATATTCTTATTCATACTGAACATTTTCCGTTTTCTACGTTTTATCATTCTAAATAGGACAGTTTCATAAAAGAATAGTCACTACGAGCAATCGGGAATTGAATTATGTTTCATAAATTTAATCTCAAAATAAGGCACTAAACAGCTATACCTAATGAAAAAAATACTGATACTTTTTGCACATCCGGCCTTTCAGAAATCCCGCATCAACAAAACATTGTTAGAAGCAATAAAAAATCTGGAAGGTGTGACTATCAATAACCTTTACGAAAAATATCCTGATTTTTTTATTGATGTGCCGGCTGAACAAAAATTGCTAAGCCAGCACGACGTCATCGTCTGGCATCATCCGTTCTATTGGTATAGTGCTCCGGCGCTTATAAAAGAATGGATGGATTTGGTACTTCAACATGGTTATGCCTATGGTACACACGGACGCGCGCTCGAAGGCAAATGGGCAATGCAGTGTATTTCATCCGGAGGTAGCAAAGCTGTTTATTCTGCCGAAGGCAAAAATCATTATACAGTGAACGAGTTCCTCGCGCCGTTTAACCAATCGGCTACACTTTGCCGTATGAACTATTTGCCTCCTTTTGTTGTACACGGTTCGCATTTACTTGGTGCCGCAGAACTAAAAAAACATGCAGAAGATTATCGTGCGGTTATTGAATTGTTGCGCGACAGTAAGATCAACCCCGATCTTTTTAATTCTATTGAATACATCAACGAAATAATTGAGCAAAATGCATAATCAGGAATTCTTTCTAAACGCCTTAATCTACCTCGGTGCTGCCGTTGTTTCTGTTCCAATTGCAAAAAAACTGGGGCTTGGCTCAGTATTGGGCTACCTTCTTGCCGGAATTATAATTGGTCCCTTTGTTCTAAAACTGGTTGGTACCGAAGCCGGAGAAGTTATGCACTTTGCCGAATTTGGAGTTGTGCTTATGCTCTTTATTATTGGATTGGAACTCGAACCCAAACTGTTGTGGAAAATGCGACGATCGATTTTTGGGTTGGGCGGATTGCAAGTTCTTATTACCGCCGGAATAATAACGGGAGTTTCGCTCTTGCTCAATTTCCAGCTAAACCGTGCCGTGGCCATCGGATTAATTCTGGCGCTTTCGTCAACTGCAATTGTATTACAAACCTTGAGTGAAAAAGGATTAATGCGAAATATAGCTGGGCGGTCAGCCTTCTCCGTATTGTTATTTCAGGATATGGCCGTAATTCCAATACTTGCACTTCTGCCAATAATTGCCACTTTGGGTGCACCTGCCGATCTTTCAGATACCTCGCTAAACAATATCGGTCAGGTAGCACAAATGCCGGGTTGGCTTCAATTATTGATTATTATTGGCGCTATTACGGTTCTAGTAATTATCGGCCGTTTTGCGGCACGTCATATTTTCCGTTTGGTTGCTGAAACCGGTTTACGTGAGGTATTTGTTGCACTGGCACTTCTTATGGTTATTGGAATTGCGTTAGGAATGGACGCGATCGGGCTTTCACCCGCACTGGGAACTTTTATTGCCGGTGTTGTTCTGGCCGACAGCGAATACCGCCACGAACTGGAAACCACCATCGATCCGTTTAAAGGATTACTACTCGGACTGTTTTTTATTTCGGTAGGTGCCAGTATCAATTTCAATCTGCTTATTGAAGATCCCTGGGTGATCATCCTCTTCGTGTTCCTACTCATTTTTATAAAGTTTGTGGTTCTGCTGATTTTGGGCCGTATGTTCCGGCTAAAAAAAGGTTTTGAGTTTCTCTTTGCATTTCTGTTGGCACAAGCCAGCGAATTTGCATTTGTACTTATCTCCTTCTCGAAACAAAATAAACTGTTCGACGAGCAAACTTCGGGGATGTTATTATTAGTTGTTACCCTGTCGATGGCCATTTCGCCATTGTTGCTCATTTTTAATGATAAAGCAGTGAGCCCGATTCTGGCACGTTGGCAAAACAAACTGGAATATGATGAAATTGAGCCGGAAGAAAATCCCGTGATCCTTGCCGGTTTCGGACGTTTTGGATTAACGGTTGGAAGAATATTACTCGCAAATGGATTTAAAGTTACCATTCTCGACAACAACCCATCGAATGTGGAAACACTGCGCAAATATGGTTTCAAACTGTATTTTGGCGACATCACCCGCCCGACAATGCTCGAAAAAGCCGGTATTGAAAATGCCCGCTTACTGATTCTAAGTATGGCCGAACACGAAAACGCCTTAAAAGTTGCAGAAATCGTACGTAAGAAATACTCACACGTAAAAATATTAGCGCGTGCTAAAGACATCTTTCACGTTTTTGAGTACCTGAACTTAAACATCAGCGATGTTGAACGCGAAAACTTTCATTCCGCTTCCGAACTTGGAAATAGAGCCTTGGTTGAATTGGGTTTTTCGAAATACGAAGCTTATCGTGCCACCCGAACTTTTAAACACCACGAAGACCAGGTTACCGACGAACTTTACCAACACTGGCTTGAAGACCAAAACAAATTTATTCAGGAAACCCGCCGTTTTGAGGAACAGGTAAAAGAAACGCTACAAGCCGAAAAGAATTATTCCATTCACGAAACCGATTGTGCCTGGGATGTGGATTCGTTAAAAAATGAAGCTAAAAAAGAAAAGTAGTATTACTACCTGATTATTGTAAATCAAACTTTACAATAAACCAAAAAGTGGCACATTAATTTATGTGCCCCAAGTAATTAGACCAACTCTTAAATTTAAATATGAACTTAAATTCAGAACACCCTCCCTTCCTTTTTCGAACTAATTTTTGATACGTTCGCTATACTAAATTAGACCATTTCTAAATTGGCCCATTTTCAGAAAAACTGATATTTTGACACATGCAGATTTAATTTATTATATAGTTTTGCCATCTGCAAATAGCAAAATTTAAAGTTACGGACTCAACGATTCGACATAAAGGATTTGTTATTGGTGTAAAAGACACCTCGCTGATTGTAAATATTGTCAGTCAATCAGCCTGCTCCACCTGTCACGCACAGGGAGCTTGTTCGGTTTCCGATTTCCAGGACAAGGAAATTGAGGTTACCGAATACAAAGGCAACTACAAAGTTGGCGACGAGGTTACCATCCTGTTTAAACAATCAAAAGGTTTTACGGCACTTATCTGGGGTTATGTAATTCCGTTTTTTGTTGTTCTGGGCACTTTAATTATTGCACTCGAAATTACCGGCGACGAGCTAAAATCGGGCCTTCTTTCGCTGATTATATTAATACCATACTATATAACATTATATTTTTTTAGGCATTTGTTAAAAAAAGTATTGAAATTCGAACTCGAAGAAATCTCTTAATAAAATGAGTATCACTGTTGTATATACAATTGTCACATTAGCAGTTATAGGAGCTGCGGCTGCGGTTATCCTGTACTTTGTGGCACAGAAATTCAAAGTTTTTGAAGATCCACGCATCGACGATGTGGATGAAGCACTTCCTGGGGCCAACTGCGGAGGTTGTGGTTATGCCGGTTGTCGTGCTTTTGCCGAAGCCTGTGTAAAGGCCAGTAGTCTTGGAGATTTAAACTGTCCGGTTGGTGGCAACGAAACCATGAACAACGTGGCTTCAATCCTCGGTCTTGAGGCGGTAAAAAAAGATCCCCGTGTTGCGTACATTCGTTGTAACGGGACCTGCGACAATCGTCCCAAAACCAGCAGTTTTAACGGAGCAACAACCTGCGCCATCGCATCATCGGTTTACAGTGGCGAGACCAACTGCCAGTATGGGTGCCTTGGTTTCGGCGATTGTTTCGATGCCTGCGATTTCGATGCTATTGTAATGCATCCGGAAACAGGTATTCCTGAAATTATCGACGACAAATGTGTGGCCTGCGGTGCCTGTGTTGATGCCTGCCCGAAAAGCCTTATCGAGTTACGTAAAAAGATGCCTAAAAACCGCAAGGTTGTGGTATCGTGCCGTAACCAGGACAAAGGTGGCGTGGCTCGCAAAGCATGTAGCGTGGCTTGTATCGGTTGTAGCAAGTGTTTCAAAGAATGCCCGTTTGATGCCATTACAATGGAAAACAACCTGGCATACATTGATTCGGACAAGTGTAAACTTTGCCGCAAATGTGTGGCTGTTTGCCCAACCAGTGCCATCATCGAAGAGAACTTTCCTCCGAGGAAAGCCAAGCCAGAAGTAAAAAAAGAAACTGAACCAGTAAATTAATACAGGATGTTGAAGACGTTCAAAATTGGCGGGGTACATCCTCCCGAAAATAAATTATCGAAAGATAAAAAGATTGAAGTCCTGCCACTTCCAAAAACAGTGTTTATACCGGTTGCCCAGCACATTGGTGCGCCATCAACTCCGGTGGTAAAAAAAGGCGACGAAGTAAAAGTAGGACATGTAATTGCGCAAAGCAGCAGTTTTGTTTCTACAAACATTCACTCATCAGTATCAGGAAAAGTTACCAAGGTTGATTTTTCAGCCGACAGTTCGGGGTATCCGAAACAAGGTATTTTTATTGCTGTAGATGGTGATGAGTGGGTTGAAGGAATTGACCGCTCGGAAGATTTGGTAAAAGAAATTTCAATTGACGGACCTGAAATCGTTAAAAAGATTCAGGAAGCCGGAATCGTTGGTTTGGGTGGTGCAACCTTCCCTACCCACGTAAAACTGGTGCCGCCAAAAGGTATGAAAGCAGAAGTGCTGTTGATTAACGGTGTGGAATGCGAACCTTACCTGACTTCGGATCACCGTTTAATGCTGGAAAAAGCCGACGAAATTATGGTGGGAATCCAGTTGCTGATGAAAGCAATGGGTGTTGACAAAGCCGTTATCGGTATCGAAAACAACAAACCCGATGCTATTAAATTGCTGAATCAAAAATGTGCTTCATATAAAGGAGTGAGTGTTCAGTCACTTAAAGTTCAATATCCACAAGGAGGCGAAAAACAGCTGATCAATGCAGTTACCGGAAAAGAAGTTCCATCGGGCGCTTTACCGATTGCTGTTGGTGCTGTGGTAAGCAACGTAGGTACTGCCTTCGCTGTTTACGAAGCCATCCAGAAAAATAAACCATTATTGGAGCGCGTGGTAACCGTTACCGGAAAAGGCCTCAAAAAACCATCGAACTTTTTGGTTCGCGTAGGAACTGCGACATCAGAATTGATTGAAGCAGCCGGTGGTCTACCTGAAAATACCGGGAAAATTATCAGTGGTGGCCCGATGATGGGACGCGCCATTGCATCGCTTGATGTTCCGGTAACTAAAGGTACTTCAGGACTTCTTCTGATGCAGGAAGAAGAAAGTAAACGCGAAGAAATACAAGCCTGTATTCGCTGCTCGCGTTGTACTTCGGTTTGCCCAATGGGACTGGAACCGTACCTATTGATGACTTTGGGAGAAAAACAAATTTTTGACCGTGCAGAAAACGAACGCATAATGGATTGTATTGAATGTGGCTCATGTAGCTACACTTGTCCTTCAAGCCGTCCGTTACTCGATTATATCCGTTTTGGAAAAGGAAAAGTTGGAGCGATGATTCGTTCACGTAAAAAATAAAACAATCAACTGAACGTCATCCTGAACTTGTTTCAGGATCTAAAACCACAGATTCCGAAACAAGTTCGGAATGACGTCAAAAGAAAGAATAAAACAAACAGCTGAATAATGAGTAAATTATTAACAGTTTCACCATCACCGCACGTTCATTCGAGCGACTCAACCCAGAAGATTATGCTTCGGGTGGTATATGCGATGATTCCGGCCATGGCCTGGGGTATTTTTATGTTTGGCCTCGATGCCGTTCGGGTCGGATTAATTTCGATTATATCGTGTCTGGCCGTTGAGTACCTCATTCAAAAATATGTAATGAAGGTTAAACCGAGTCTAACCGACGGATCGGCTTTAATTACAGGTATTCTTTTGGCGTTTAACGTACCGGCAAGCATCCCGTGGTGGATTATTATTATCGGTGCTATTGCAGCCATGGGAGTTGGTAAACTTTCGTTTGGAGGTTTAGGATCGAACGTGTTCAACCCGGCTTTGGTAGGTAGGGTTTTCCTGCTGATCTCTTTCCCGGTGCAAATGACATCGTGGCCATCAACTCGTATGATGGATGTTGACGCAGTTTCGGCAGCTACACCACTGGCAGTAATTAAAGAAGGAATTAAAAATGGTATTCCGGTTTCGCAATTAAAGGGCTTACCTGATTTAAGCGATATGGCCATTGGTTTTAACCATGGATCGCTTGGTGAGATTTCGGCAATTCTATTGATTCTTGGCGGACTGTACATGCTTTGGAAAAAAGTGATAACCTGGCAAACGCCGGTTTCGATTATACTAACTGTTTTGGTGGTTTCCGGAATTTTCTGGATGGTAAATCCTGAAATTTATGTGAATCCGGTTTACCACATTTTTACAGGAGGTTTAATGCTGGGAGCCATTTTTATGGCAACCGACATGGTAACTTCTCCAATGACCGGAAAAGGACAATTGATCTACGGTGTTGGAATTGGTTTGATCACGATCTCCATTCGTATGTTTGGCGCTTATCCTGAAGGTATTTCGTTCGCGATTCTGATTATGAATGCGTTTGTGCCATTGATCAACATGTATGTTAAACCTAAACGATTTGGAGGACAGTAAAATGGCAAAACGAGAATCAAGTTTTATAAATATGGTGGCAACACTTGTTTTGGTAACAGGTATTGCAGCAGCAGTTCTGGGTTTTGTTTACGATTTTACAAAAGGCCCGATCGAGGTGGCAAAATTGAAAGCACAAACCGAGGCAATTAAAACGGTATTGCCCGAATTTGACGAGTTGGGAGAAACAATGGTATTAAGTCCCGGTGAAGGACAAGACTCTCTTGAGTTTTTCCCGGCTTATAAAAATGGCGAACTGATAGGAACTGCTATAAAAACGTATACAAAAAGCGGTTTTAGCGGATTCATTTCTATTATGGCCGGCATTGACAAAGACGGAAACTTTTCGGGTTACTCAGTTTTGGAACATGCTGAAACACCAGGTTTAGGATCTAAAATGGGTGTTTGGTTCAGCAATCCTGAAAAGCCAAATCAGTATGTAATCGGTAAAAATCCGGAAACGACCAATTTTACCGTTTCTAAAGACGGTGGAGATATCGACGCGATTACTGCTTCTACAATTAGCTCCCGTGCATTTCTTGATGCACTGAACAGAGCATACAGTACTTATAAAAACAATAAAACCACCGGAGATTCCGGACAATAATTTCGTGTTATGAATCAGTGGAAAAACTTTTCAAAAGGTTTCTTAAAAGAAAATCCGGTATTTGTACTGCTGCTGGGAATGTGCCCAACATTGGGTGTAACCTCGTCGGCAATTAATGGACTTGGTATGGGACTGGCCACTACTTTTGTTTTGCTGATGTCGAACATTGTAGTGTCGCTGGTAAAAAATGCCATTCCTGAGAAGGTCAGAATTCCGAGTTTTATTGTAATTATTGCCGCGTTTGTTACGGTTGTACAATTGCTGATGCAGGCTTTTGTTCCTGCGTTGTACAAGAGTCTCGGGCTGTTCATTCCGTTAATCGTGGTAAACTGTATTGTACTGGGTCGTGCTGAAGCTTTCGCATCGAAAAATAATGTGGGCTCTTCAGCAGTTGACGGGCTTGGAATTGGACTGGGATTTACATTCGCTTTGGTTTTATTGGGAAGTATCAGAGAAATTCTGGGAAGCGGTAAATTATTCAACATTACCATTTACCCCGAGAATTATGTAACCCTTGTATTTGTGCTGGCTCCAGGAGCATTTATTGTTCTTGGTTACCTGATTGCATTGATCAACCGAATGAAAAAAAATTAGGAGGATAGAAAATGAATTACTTAGTAATTGTAATAGGCGCCATACTTGTAAACAACATTGTTTTAATGCAGTTTTTGGGAATCTGCCCGTTTTTGGGTGTTTCCAAAAAAGTGTCGACCGGTATTGGTATGACCGGCGCCGTTGCCTTTGTAATGATTTTGGCAACAATTGTAACTTACCTGATACAAAACTATGTGTTGGAGAAATTCGGATTAGGATTTTTGCAAACCATAGCCTTTATTTTAGTAATCGCATCGTTGGTGCAAATGGTGGAGATTATTTTGAAAAAAGTAAGTCCTCCACTCTACCAGGCGCTGGGAATTTTCCTTCCGCTTATTACAACCAACTGTGCAATTTTAGGTGTGGCAATTCTTACCGTGCAAAACGAGTTTAACCTGCTGGAAGGTGTAATATTTTCAACTTCGCATGCCATTGGTTTTGGTCTGGCACTAATAATTTTTGCCGGTATTCGCGAGCACCTCGATTTACAGGATGTACCAAAAGGATTAAAAGGAACACCTATTGCATTAATTGCAGCCGGTATTCTTGCAATGGCGTTTATGGGATTCTCTGGTTTGGTGTAATTAGTTTAAGATTAACCCAATATTAACCATTTATGATTTTTGTCATACAGACAAAATAAACATGCACGCCTTACACAAATTTATTAAATTTGCTATGTAGAGATTACAAAATCTACAAACTCAATTTAATCTAAAAATCGAATACATTGGAATTTTTTCAACAAGTACATAAGTCATTACTTCAGGGGTCGAAAGATACCATCCAGAGAGAGCTGATGAACAGCATCGATTGGAGCGAACGGCTTATCTGTATCAAAGGATTCAGGAGCGTTGGAAAAACAACATTCTTGCTCGACTATATAAAAAAGTATCACCCGGAAAGCAACGAGGTACTTTACCTTAACCTGAATAATTTTTATTTCACCAAACGTAAGATCAGTTCTTTTGCCGATGAGTTTGCCAAACGTGGCGGCAAAGTATTATTACTCGATCAGATTCAGAAATATCCTGACTGGTCAGCCGATTTACGGAAATGCCTGGATGAAATTCCTGAACTGAAAATTATTTTCACCTCGTCGCCGGTACTTCGAATTACAGAAGAAAATCCTGATTTGGAAGGAATAGCAAAAATCTATCACCTCGAAGGTTTATCGTTTCGTGAGTATTTGAATCACGAAACAGGAAGTAATTTTAAGACATACACGCTGGAGGAAATACTGAAAAACCACATTGAAATTGCACAAACCGTGGTTGACGAAATACGTCCGCTGGCATATTTCGACGATTATTTACGTAATGGTTATTTCCCCTACTACATTCACGATCCGAATTTTTATATCGATAAGTTGTTGAAGAATATCAACCTGGCATTGGAGATCGATGTTCCGTACATCAACCAGATTGAATTTAAATACCTCCCAAAACTCAGAAAGCTGTTGCACATCATCGCTTCAGAAACGCCTTTTACTCCAAATGTTAGTAAATTAGCCACTTCGGTTGAAACGTCGCGTGCAACAATTATGAATTATCTGAAGTATTTGAAGAATGCCCGCCTCATCAACCTACTTTATGAGAATGGTGGCAGCGACGACGACCAGATGAAGAAACCGGACAAAGTGTACATGCACAATACCAACCTGCTAAACGCTATTGCTCCGAATAACAATGATAAAGCCACGGTTCGACAAACGTTCTTTTATAACCAGGTAGGTTATGTGTGCCAGCTGGCCAAATCGCCGGTTGCCGATTTTTGCGTCAACGGAAAATATAAATTTAATGTTGGCGGACGAAAACTGAAACCCGAAAAAGGAATTTACGCTGCTTCAGACGTAATTGAGGTTGGCGAAGGAAACAAAATTCCTTTGTGGCTCTTTGGATTCCTTTACTAGAAAAAGGATCAAGATTAGAATATCAATTTTAAACTAAATAAATTAAAGACGAATAAAGATGGCAAAACAAAAAAAGATGGTTACATGTGACGGTAACTACGCAGCAGCGTATATGAGTTACATGTTCAGCGAAGTCGCCTGTATTTATCCGATCACTCCGTCGTCAACAATGGCAGAGTACGTTGATGAATGGGCTGCTTTTGGAAAGAAAAATATGTTTGGTCGCCCAGTACGTTTGGCAGAAATGCAAAGTGAAGCCGGTGCTGCCGGTGCTGTTCACGGAGCACTGCAATCGGGTGCCTTAACTTCTACTTACACTGCATCTCAGGGTTTATTATTAATGATCCCTAACATGTACAAAATTGCAGGTGAGTTATTACCAACAGTATTTCACGTAAGTGCACGTGCCTTAGCCGGTCACGCATTATCGATTTTTGGCGACCACAGCGACGTTTACGCTGCCCGTCAAACAGGTTTTGCAATGTTGGCTTCAGGTTCGGTACAAGAAGAAATGGATCTTGCAGGTGTTGCTCACTTAGCTACGCTTAAAGCAAGAGTTCCTTTCCTTGCTTTCTTCGACGGATTCCGTACTTCACACGAAATTCAGAAAATTGAAGCTATCGAAATGGAAGACATCGTTCCATTGGTTGACCAGGAAGCTATTCAGGAATTCCGCAATCGTGCGTTAAATCCTGAAAATCCTGTTACCCGCGGTACTGCTCAAAACCCTGATATTTTCTTCCAGGCAAAAGAATCAGCAAACAAATTCTACGATGCAGTTCCTGATATCGTTGCCGATTATATGGATGAAATCAGCAAAATTACAGGTAGAAAATACCGTCCTTTCACTTATTACGGTGCACCTGATGCAGAAAACATCATTATCGCAATGGGTTCGGTTACTGAAACCATTAAAGAAACCATCGACTACTTAACTGCTCAAGGCAAAAAAGTAGGTTTAATGAATGTTCACCTGTTCCGTCCGTTCTCAGCAAAACACTTTGTTGAAGCATTACCAGATTCAGTAAAACGTATTGCTGTATTAGACCGTGCTGCTGAGCCGGGATCAACTGGCGAGCCATTATTCCTTGACGTTCAGTCGCAATTCTACGGAAAAGAAAATGCTCCTGTTATTGTTGGCGGTCGTTACGGTTTAGGATCAAAAGATACTACTCCATCACAAATTCTTTCAGTTTACGAAAACCTTGAAATGAAAGAGCCTAAAGGCAATTTCACAATCGGTATCGTTGATGATGTGACTTTCAAATCACTTCCATTGAAAGAAGAAATCAACATGACTCCGGAAGGAACTTACCAGGCTAAATTCTACGGTTTGGGTTCTGACGGTACCGTTGGTGCAAACAAAAACTCGATTAAAATTATTGGTGACGCAACAGATAAATCATGTCAGGGATACTTCCAGTACGACTCGAAAAAGTCGGGAGGTTTCACTTGTTCACACTTACGCTTCGGGGATAAACCAATCCGATCAACTTACCTTGTTACCACTCCTGACTTTGTTGCTTGTCACGTTCCGGCATATGTAAATATGTACGATGTGCTGAAAGGCCTGAAAAAAGGTGGTTCTTTCTTGCTGAACTCTATTAACGACGCAGAAGAAACCAAAAAGCAGTTGCCTGATGCAATGAAGAAATATTTGGCCGAGAACGAAATCAATTTCTACATCATTAACGGTACAAAACTGGGTGAAGAGATTGGTTTGGGAACTCGTACCAATACAATCATGCAATCGGCTTTCTTTAAAATTACTGAAGTAATTCCTTACGAAATGGCTGTTGAGCAAATGAAAGCTGCCATTGTAAAATCGTACGGTAAAAAAGGTGAGCACATTGTAAACATGAACTACGCAGCGGTTGACGCCGGTGGTAAAAACGTAGTAAAAGTTGAAGTTCCTACTGAATGGAAAGACATCGTTGTTGCTGACGAAGCAGCTGCCGATGCTGACCGTCCGGAATACATTACAAAAGTGGTTGACGTAATCAACGCTCAAAAAGGTGACGATCTTCCTGTTTCTACTTTTGCAGGCTCAGAAGATGGTCAATTCCCACTTGGAACAGCAGCTTTCGAAAAACGTGGTATTGCAGTTAACGTTCCTGAATGGCAGTCGGGTAACTGTATCCAGTGTAACCAGTGTGCTTACGTTTGTCCTCACGCGGCAATTCGTCCGTTCCTGATGACAGAAGAAGAAGTTGGTGCTGCACCGGAAGGTACTGAAACAAAAACAGCAACTCCATCGAAAGTATTTGGTGGATTGAATTTCCGTATACAGGTATCGCCACTTGACTGTACTGGTTGTGGTAACTGTGCCGATGTTTGTCCATCTAAAGAAAAATCGCTGATTATGAAGCCACTTGCTTCGCAGCAGGCTGAAGTTGGTCGTTGGGACTACATGGACAAAAAAGTTACAGTTAAAGAAACTGTTGTTGACAAAACAAAATCGGTTAAAAACTCACAGTTCGCTCAGCCATTGTTCGAGTTCTCGGGAGCTTGTGCAGGTTGTGGTGAAACTCCATACATTAAACTTATCACTCAGCTTTACGGTGAGCGTATGATGGTTGCCAATGCTACAGGTTGTTCGTCAATCTATGGTGGTTCTGCTCCGTCAACTCCTTACTGTAAACACAAAGAGTCTGGTCACGGTCCGGCCTGGGCTAACTCACTGTTCGAAGACAATGCCGAGTACGGTTTTGGTTTCGCAGAAGGTGTTAGTGCACAACGTAGCCGTATTGCCGACATTATGACCACTGCCCTTTCAAACGGTGCTTCTGACGCCGAGAAAGAAGTATTTGGCGAATGGTTGGAGAAAAAAGATAATGCCGAAGGTTCAGTTGTTGCTACCAACAAAGTTCTTGACGTTATCAAAGAAAGCGACAGCCAATATGCTAAAGAAATCATGTCATTGAAACAATACCTGGTTAAAAAATCGATTTGGGTATTCGGTGGTGACGGATGGGCATACGACATTGGTTACGGTGGTTTAGATCACGTAATGGCTAGTGGCGAAGATGTAAACGTATTGGTAATGGATACCGAGGTTTACTCTAACACCGGTGGTCAGTCGAGTAAAGCGACTCCTGTAGGTGCTGTAGCTAAATTTGCTGCTTCGGGTAAAAAAGTACGTAAAAAAGACCTTGGCGCAATGATGATGAGCTACGGTTACGTATATGTTGCTCAGGTTGCAATGGGAGCTAACCAGTCGCAGTATTTTAAAGCACTGAAAGAAGCTGAAGCTTACCCAGGTCCTTCTATCATTATCGCTTATTCTCCATGTATCAACCACGGATTGCGTGCCAGCATGGGACGTACTCAGGAAGAGGAGAAAAAAGCAGTTGCTTCAGGATACTGGCACTTGTTCCGCTACAATCCGCTATTGGAAGACGAGGGTAAAAACCCATTCCAATTGGATTCTAAAACACCGGAATGGAACCAATTCCAGGACTTCCTGAACGGCGAGGTACGTTATACTTCATTGAAGAAATCGTTCCCTGCTGAGGCTGATGAATTATTCGCTGCTGCAGAAGTTAACGCAAAATGGCGTTACGCATCATACCAACGTATGGCAGCAATGGACTACTCAACACCTGAAGAAGGAGAAGAATAGAAATTATTCAAGCTATATAGAAAAGCCGCTTCGTTTTGAAGCGGCTTTTTTTATTCGTTGATTTGCGCCAAAGGTGCAAAGTCTATTAACATAGTCCGAAGGGCTATGCAATTAATGGCGAATGCCATAAAGCACCAAGGGTGCGTAGTAGACTAAATCAATCCCAAACAAATCGCTCATCATAAACCACCGCATACTCTTTCAAGAACTGCAGGTATTCCTCTTTAAATGCCCTTGTCTTATGATGCATTTCCTGGTTCTGAATATAATCCTTCACAATTTCAAGCTGCTTAGGATTCACGGAAAAAGCACCATAGCCATGTTGCCAATAAAAATCAGCGAACTCCGTCCCCTTTCCTTTAATCCACTTGGAAGAATGTGTTTTCAATTTCTCCACAAGACTCATAAGGGCTATTTTACGTGATAGATTAAACAACAAATGAACATGATCATTTACTCCTCCAACGATTATTGGCTGCGATTCAAGCTCTTTACAAATACCTCCCAAATAATTGAACAATTCCTTCTTTATGGAATCGGTAATCAATGGTTCTCGGTTTTTCGTACTAAAGGTTAAATGAATATAGTTTTTGACTAATGATTGCGGCATAACATTCTATTTATTCTCTAAAATACAAAATGTGTAGAATTCACTTCGCACCCTTGGCGCTTATTTTTGAATCATATTTCATACCATGCCCTTCGGGCATGGCTATATGACTACGCTCCTTTGGAGCTTACTAATCATGTAAACTCCACGCTTGAAGCAAATTATTTGCGCCAAGGGTGCGAAGTCCTCTAGCATAGTCCGCAGGGCTTTGCGCATTAATGGCGAATGCCATAAAAAAAGCCGCTTCAAATGAAGCGGCTTTTAAAACCTCACACAGAGTCAGGTATTTTCTAAACTAATAAATTGTTTTTATAAAGACAGTATCGTTTTACGCAATGAAATGATACGTTCATTTTTCATTGCTTCAGAACTATTTCAATATTACATCCAGGTAAACAGAATGACGTCCGTAGGTTTCGTAGAACGGTTTATACACAACGCCATCAATTTCAAACTCCAGTTTTTCAGGATCACCTGAAATTGACTTACTGATGTCTTCTGCATCCAATGTTACTTTACGCCATTCTTTGCGTGGCCCTTCTTCCTGAGCTGCCAATAATACCGGTCCATAGAATAAACTGGCAACGTTTTGCTGATCCATAACCGGCTCCAGGTAAAAACGGAATGGCATGCGTAATTCTACTTTATCGCCGTCTTTCCACTTACGGCTGATAGCGAGGTAAGTTCCCGGCTCAGCTTTAACTTCTTCTTTCTTACCGTTTACGGTCACATAAAATCCATCAGTAGCCCAATGTGGTACACGTACATTCAGATCGAATTTGCCACTACCATTAATCGTTAAAGTTGTATTGTCTTCTTTCGGATAGGCAGTTGTTTGTGTAACCGTTACATTTTTATCGGTCCATTTTAATGTTGATGGCACATAAAGATTTACATACAAAGCATCGTTATCTGCACTTTTAAAGTAGATTGAGTTTTGAAGTTTTGTATTACTCTCGAGAGCCGTTCCGTTGCAACAGGTAAAACCATCCATGTGAGCATTACTGAATTGTTTCACCGAACCGGCACGTAAAGGCACGTGATAGGTATTTGCAGGACTGTCTTCGGCAACTGATGCCAGAATGTGATTGTATAGTCCGCGCTCGTAATAATCCATTAACTCAGCTTGCTGATTGTACAAAAACAGGTTACGGCTTAATTTAAGCATGTTATAAGTTGCACAGGTTTCGTTTTGACCGCCAACTGCGAAACCGTTTTCGTAAAGCGTTGCCGGCTCCGCAGTAAAACATTCGGCATTGGCAGGATTACGAGCTCCCGCAACACCACCAATACTATACATGTAATCTCCGGTTGCTTTATTCCAGAAGTTATCGGCAATATCGAAATATTCCGGTTCCTGCGAATCGCGATAGATTTCCAATGCACCCATAATCTGCGGAATATGCTGGTTGGCATGTAACCCTCGGAACATATCTACGTTTTTCGCCAGTCCGTGCGAATGATCGGCATCGCCAAAAAATACGCGGATGTTATCGAATAACTTAGCCGTTTCAAGGTAATTTTTATCATCGGTAAGGCGGCTTAATCTTGCAAGCGCTTCGTTCATTCCACCAAATTCACCTGCAATGTATGTGTTCCAGATACTAATAAGCGTTTCGGTTGGAAGCACACTTAAACGTGCATGTACCCAATCGCCCATTCCTTCTACAATGTCAAGCGCCTTTTCATTGCCGCTTACTTCGTAAATATCCATTAAACCTGCCAGAATCTTGTGTAAAGTATAGTAAGGTGCCCAAACTTTATCGTTATCGGTTCCGTATTTTGCGCCGTGTTCCAGCATGATAAACTGATCCGGTGGATAAGCGCTGATAAATCCTTTACCCCAGTTCCAGTAATCGGTGCGAATACCGGTTTCTGTCAAATCCGAATCAAAACCGGCTTTTCCAGGTCCGGGAGGCACAGCCAACGGATCAGCAACAGACTCTTCGCCTGTAGTTTTTGGTGTTCCTGATAGTTGCGACAGTTCATACAACGTGTTCACCATGTATTCCATTTTTCCGGCAAGCTTAGCCTGGATAGCAGGATCGTAAGCAGCACTTGAATAGGCCTGTGCCAACGCACTCAGGTAGTGACCGGTTGCGTGACCACGCAATTTTGTTTCCTGACTGTCCCAAACACCAAGAGGCTCAGCTCCTGCAGGTTGCTCCTGACCAAAAGCATTTCTGAACATATACAGAAAAGCATCAGGGTTGGTTTCCAACAAACCATCAACAAATTTATCGCGGTTCTCTACAAATTTTGTTTCGTGATCGTGTACATCTTCGGTTAACTCTACCTCATTTAAATCAAAAGCCTCCAACGTGCGGTGCGGAGCAGTATGGTCATGATCGTGCTCTACTACGGTTACAATTGCTTTTGGTTGAATATCGGTTCCGGCAACACGTCCGGTTACCGCATATTTTCCGGCACTTAGCACTTCTTTGTTATCTTCGGGTGCAGGCCAAAGTACACGAACATCAGGTCCCTGAAAATTGTTGCTATAAACGCCTTTTACAAAACGTGGCAAACGTGGCAAAAAGCCAACTTCTGTTTCCACTTCAACTGTTGGAACGCTGGTTAAATACTCGTTATATAACTGTGGCGTTGATTCCGAAAACTCCGGGAGATCAGGATCCTGTCGGTTTCTCAACAATTCCTCTGCTTCCTCGGGGTGTCGGGCACTAAAATGAATCCATCCGATTTGACGGATATTTAGTGGAATACGATAAATTCGGAAATCGTGCAATTTTGCATCCAATGAGGCAGCATCTGATGTTAGTGATTTACCAATAACAAACTGTTCAGCGGCCCCTTTACGGCTATCAAAAAGTTGTTTTAATTCTACATCGACATCCTTCACTTCTCTAACCAGCGTACCATTTACGTAGGTTGAAAAGCTTTTTGTAGGAACATTAATAACCACTACAACATGGTTCCATTCATTTAAAGCTATGGCCTCGGCACTTGCTGTGTAGGTATTGTTTTCAGTACATACCTGTGCTACAAAACCATCTGTAGCGGCTGGTGTAGCAATGAAACTCGATTTGCCGTTTTTTCCAAAGTCGAAAAGTGGCGCACCACCTTCTGACGAACGCAAATAAACCCAACCCGAAATACTTAGCGACTCCTCTCCTGCCAGCATTTCACCGGGGATGGTAATAAAAGCTTTTCCGTCGCCGGGTAACGACAGTACTTTATCGAAAACTTTATCGTCGACAAAATTATATTCCGAGCCTTCAATTGTTCCATGTAAATTATTTCTCGACCAGTCTTTGGCATTTTCTTCAAACGTGTAACGGGCAATTAATCCCGTTTCTCCAATTCCATCCAAAATCTGATCACCGCTTTGTGCAAATACGGTACTTGTGCTCCAGGCACAAAGACCAAGTATTATTCCAACTATCGGCTTTAACATTTTCATATTTCTTATTTTTAGTTTTTAAATGAGGTTCGACTTTTGCGTCATCTTCCGGATCAAAATTAGCCAACATCTTTCCAAAAGGCCATATAATGCTGTTCAGAATACTTGACTGTATGTTCAAAATACCACTACAAAATGCCCGGGACAGCTGTGGACAAAAGTATAACAACACTTTTCGGAGCCAGAGAGACCGCGGTAACACGAAGAAATAGCGAATAAAATCTGACAGTACACATAAACCGTTTTTTGTGTATGAACTTTTAAATCCAGCCAACTTCTTTTTTCCAGTTTTCCATTTCCTGTTTTCGTTTTTCGAAATCTGATGGCGGCAATTGATGATCCTTTTTAGCTTGATTTCTGATTCGTTCAGTTTGTTCTTCGAGCGTGTTTAGTCCCAACAATTTTCGTCGTTCGTTTACCTTGTTACGATCATCGAAAGTGTTTGGACTCAGCTCTCCGTTGTTATCCCAGTCGAATTGAGTACCGTACAATTGTGGTTTTCCTTCAAAAACGGCTATTCGGTCGCTCAGATAAGCTAAACTTACCGGATCGGCGTTCTTTTCGCGAACTGCAACTTCCAATAGTTTTGCACATTTTTTCATAAAAGCAGGCAAAGCAATGGCATGTTGGATGATCAACCAGGCGGCTTCGTTGGCTTCGTCGCCCACTTTCGCAATTGTGGGCAAACCAATGGCATCGATAATTTCGTTTAAAGCTCTTGCATTGTTGTTGTGCAGTTGCTGCATCTCCTTGTTATACCCGTCGCCAAGTTGCCCGCGTTCGATAAGTTTATTCCGAAGTTCGAGGTCGGCATTTTTTAATGCGATTATCTTTACGGCAACAGCGTTATAGTCCATTCATTTAATTTTTTTCGGCTAAGTTTTTCAACAGGTTGATTGCTTTCTGCGCATCGTCTACCGCAACAAAAATATGATCGTGGTAATACCCTGCAACAACGTTACAACTGATATTATTTTCGGCAAGTGTTGTTGAAATTGCGGCTGTAAATCCCACCGCGTTTAGCGACGAGTGCACCATTAACGTAATCCACGAAGCAACGTAATCGTAGGTGAAGTTTAATTTATCGGCAATCTCTCTTTCAACGACAACGGTAACTCCTTCTTTTTCTTTAAACTCAAACAGGGTGTTTTTCCTGTCTACTTCATCGGCGTTGCTAACCGTTAAAAATACATATTCGCCCGGATTCAGTACCGGTGTCATTTTCTTTAACAACTCTTTCAGGTTTTTTTCTCCTGTCATACAATTTATTACCTCTTGTTATGATTCTTTATTTTGGTTGAGTTGTGCTTCCAACCGTTTAATTTTTTTCTTTAAACGAACCGTATCAACAGAACTAATTATAGCACCAAGCATGAATCCAAATAATAGTATTGAAATTCCGTTTGGATAATGTTGAAGTCTGAAAAATGCTCCTGTAAGAACCATTAATGCTGCAATAGCGTAAATAATACCAATTACTGTGGTGACCTGATTTTCGGTTTGTTTAGTATTCATAGTTTTTAATTTATGAGTTGTTTCAGAATGTTTGGTGACAGTTAGTGTATGATTTTGTAGGAGATTGCCGACTTAAGTTTTTTGAATTCTTCCTTTTCAATTTTGTACCAATTAATTTCTACTCCATCATCGTAAAATTTTTCGATAAACTTTAACCCGATATTTGTCAAAATTTTGTTCGAACCTTCATTATCACAGTCGGCCATTGCATAAACCTCGCCTGCATTTAGTTCGTCGAATGCATAGCCCAAGGACGCCACTGCTGCTTCAGTTGCAATTCCTTGGCGCCAATACCTTTTTATTAATCGGTAACCAAGGTCGTAATAGTTTTTATGATTGTTTGTCAAGTCTGTAACAAATTTCAGTCCCGACCAACCTATAAACGCATTTGTATTTTTATCAATTATTGCCCAGCGACCGATTCCATTATCAATATATTGTTGGCGAATAAAGTTTATCATCTCCATCGATTGATCTTTGGTACTTACCGGTTTATTCCCCAGGTATCTATGTACCTCACTATCTGAATCCAGTTCGAACATACCATCAACATCTGTCGGAAGTATTTCTCTTAAAATTAGTCGCTCCGTTTCTGCAAATACTTTCATTTATCTTTTGGTTATTGAATTAGATGCTGGTTTCTAATGTTTTGTATCGAAGAGATGTTTTCAATGCAGCGGGTATTTTGAATTATGTTTATAAAGATAACATAAAATTTGCGATAATATAGTTCGGGGCAAAAAGTTGTTTGGTTCGCGTCCTCCTTTTTTAAAAGGAGGTGTCCCGATCGCAGCATCGGGGCGGATGATTGGATTAGTTTACGTAAAATTCACCCCCTTTTATTCTCCTTCGCAAGAGGGGATAGAATTCGACAGAAGATTAAGCTTTTCGCCTCAACACAAAAACGCCACACACGTCTTCACTGTCGAAAGTTGAGCCAATGATTTGGGTTTCGGTAATACGGTGCACTTCAAAAGTATTGGGCAGGTAACTAATCTCGCGGCCATTTTGTATGGCTTTTACCTCAACGCTTTCCAGCAGCAGTTTCCCATCCGTAATGGTACCTTTTACCTTTTCGGCAACTTGAATACTGTAGTTGTTTTCCACCGCTTCGGTAAACCAGAACACGCCGTTAACCTCATCTCCGTTTTGAGTCAGCTCCACCTCTCCTACCGAGTTTCCGTATTCAAAATCTTCGTTGTATGTCCAGCAACCTGAAATGTTCATCGTTGTAATTTTGCGCAAACTTAGCAAATTTCCGTCATCTAAAATAAGCAACAAAGACTCGATCCTTTCCCTCGTTTGCATCGAGGGGCAGTAGAATTTTATTTATGAAACTTATACCCCAGTGAAAACATAAACGAACGGTTGCGCATCGTTACATCGGTATTGGCTTTGGTCGAAATGTTGTTCAAAGCAAAATGGCCGGTGAATTCAAACAAAAACGAGTTTAGCTCAAGTCCTCCACCTACACCCAATCCCAATCCAAAACGATGCAGATCATCGTCCTCATCGGGGCCCCACACAATTTTCCTGTCGTTTTCCAACTTTATTTTCCCGCTAAGCCCAACTCCAACATAGGGGCCAAGCATACCGTAAATTTTTAAAGCGTTGATATTCGTATACAATTTCCCAAATACCGGAATATCGATGTACCACAGATTAACTTTCGAGGGAATACTGTACCAATGATCATTCACACTTTCCGACTCGTTTATTTTTATGCCTTTGGTGGTAATAATTAAAGCCGTTTCAATGCCTGCGCCTTCGTTAATTCCCCATTCGAACGTTGGCCCAAAATGAAAACCTGATCGCATATTCAACTGTTCGGTCATTATTGAACCTCCTTCATCAATCATCATATCCGACAAGGTATATCCGGCTTTTACACCAATGGTTTGTGCAAAAAGGTCAACCGAAAGAAAAGTAAAAAAAGCCATAACCAGTAAGCGGGCAACTATTCTCATTGTGTAAGATTTTTTGGTTATAGCTTTCTATACGTGATAAAAGTGGTTTATGTTAGTTTTTAGTTGATTAACAAGTATCAATTCGTTTACCGCAATCCGCCAGCTGCCGGTTGTAAATTGATTATCACTGTAACCCCAGCCCTAAAGGGAGCAGTGAAAATCAATTCGCTCCCTTCAGGGTCGGGGTAAACGAATTTATTTTCAACACAGACCTTAATTTTGAGTAATTACATCAAATTATATTCTTCGAACGTTCAAACAAACTTTCATAAAAAAAGGCCGCTTAAAAAGCGACCTCTCGTAATCTTATTTGGTTGTGGAATTTATTCCTTTATAACTGTAAGGACCGGTTTTAACGAGTATAATCCGTTTCCTTTTTCAACTACCGATTTTTCGGCGTCGAAATCAAGCATCAGACTGAACGTTTCACCATCGGCAATTGAGTCGTGCACATTTACCTTTAGTCCCGATTGTTGTGCCGACGGCGTATCCATATCCAGCGTATCGCCACCCACTACAATCTGGTTGTTGTCGCCCAAAATCAAACGTATTTGCGACAGGTAACCCGCCGGAATTTCATCTTCCGATAATTGAACACTGTTACCGTCGGTAAACATCAACAGGTCGATCTGGCCAACTGTATCCAGTTCCAAATCCATCCAGTCACCTTCTGAAGTATCGGCATCATTCACGTTAATTCGCAGTCCCTGCACATCAACAAGCACAGCCTCGTATTCGGCCGGGGCGTCAGTTAAATCTACTTTCAATGTACCGGTACCGGAATGGTCAGTATCAACATCGCTGCAAGCCACAAAAAAAACAGCGGTTATAAAAAATACTGGTATTAATCTTTTCATGATATTTTGTGTTTAACTCTATGTATAACGCTGAACGGCCGAAAATGTTATTCTGCAAATTTTCATTTCAGTGTAATATATCTTAAATTACTGGTACTAAACAAAAAAGAAAACAGCGACACATGTCCAATCCATCCCACAACAAATTCAAACTTTAAAATTTATATTCATGAAAAAACTGCTATTAGTATGTACCGCACTGCTTTTTATGGTTAGTGCCGAAGCACAGATTAGCGCTAAACTAATGCGCTACACCGATGTTTCCGACCGGCAAATTGTCTTTGTCTACGGTGGCGACATCTGGCTGGTTGCCAAAGAAGGTGGAACAGCATTTCAATTGACCAACTCTCCCGGAGAGGAGTCGTGGCCAAAGTTTTCACCCGACGGGTCGGAGATTGCGTACACAGCCCGTTACAACGGCAATTCTGATGTTTATGTTATTCCGGTTACCGGAGGCATCCCAACGCGAGTGACCTATAATTCGTTTTCTGATCGTTTGGTCGACTGGCATCCGGATGGCAAAAAACTGTTGTTTGCCTCGATACGTGAAAATGGAGTTAGTAGCGTAAACCAATTCTTTTTGGTTGACAAAGACGGTGGATTACCCGAAAAACTTAAAATTCCTTATGGCGAACTGGCCTCTTTTTCGCCCGACGGAAAACAACTGGCCTACATTACAAAAATTACCGAGAACTACCCGTTTAAACGTTACCGTGGCGGATTAACTTCCGACATCATCATTTATGATTTTAACACCGAAAAAACCACGCGTATTACCACCGACGAGGCGAACGACGGTAAACCTACCTGGGCAGGCGATAAGGTGTATTTCTTATCGGACCGTGGCGAAAATATGCGTTTAAATATTTGGGAATACAATACACAAACCGAGGCGCTGAGCCAGGTTACCGCTTATAAAGATTTCGATATTTCGTTTTTATCGGCCGGACCAAATGAGCTGGTTTACGAAATGGGTGGCGACCTGTTTTTGCTTGACCTTGCCACCGAAAAATCACGTAAAATTGAGGTGAACGTGATCAGCGATTTATCAGTTGAAATGCCTGCAAAAAAAGACGTAAAAGATCGCATTTCGAATATGACAGCTTCTCCCGAAGGAAAACGAATCGTATTTGAAGCCCGTGGCGAACTGTTTAATGTTCCTGTTAAAGAAGGCTATACGTTGAACCTTACCCAGTCGAGCGGAGCATTCGATCAAAGCCCGGCATGGTCGCCCGATGGAAAAACAATTGCCTACTGGAGTGACCGCTCGGGAGAATACGAAATTTGGTTGCAGGACAGTGAAAACAAAAAAGAAGCGAAACAATTGACGAAACGCGGAAAAGGTTTTGGCTACACACTTTTCTGGTCGCCCGACAATAAGAAAATCGCATTTATCGACGAAACCAATAACATTTCGGTAATTGATGTGGAAAGTGGAGCAACCACAGTCGCCGGAAACTACCGGTGGAATGTTGGTCACGGTGGCCGCTCCGGCTTCCCGATTTCGTGGTCGCCCGACTCAAAGTGGATTGCTTTTAGCCAGGGTTACGACAATGCCAACAGTGCAATCGTTGTTTACAGTCTCGAGGAGAATAAACTCACCCCGATTACCAGCGGCTTTTACGAAGATGCTTTTCCGGTTTTCAGCACCGACGGGAAATACCTGTTCTATTTAACCAACCGCACGTTTAATGCCGCGTATTCGTCGCTAAGCGATGGAACTTGGATCTATCCGAATGCAACACAAATTGCTTCGATCGGATTAAAAGCTGATACGCCTTCGTTGCTTGCTCCTAAAAATGACAAAGTAGAAATCAAAGAAGAAAAAGAGGATAAGGAAGCTGAGAAAGAGGAAAAGAAAGATAAAGATGGTGATGAGAAAAAAGACAAGGAAGATGATGGCGTGAAGGTTGAAATCGACTTCGACCACATTGAAAGCCGGCTTGTTTTACTTCCTCCGAAAGCTGGAAATATTTCGGCCCTGATTCCTTTTGAAGGAAAGGTGGTGTACCTGCGCCGCCCGAATACAGGATCGGGAGATCGTTCATCGACACTAAATGTGTACGACCTGAAAGAACGTGAAGACAAAGAGGTAATGGGCAATGTTAGCCGTGTGGTTGCAACTGCCGATGGAAAACAAATGCTGGTTAGTTCGCAAGGAAAATATGGCATTATCAAAGCCGCTCCGGGTCAGAAGATAGAAGATCCGATTCCTACCGATGGTTTGGTAATGGACCTTGTTCCGAAAGAAGAATGGAAGCAAATTTTTATGGATACCTGGCGCCGTCATCGCGACTTCTTTTACGATCCGAATATGCAGGGTGTTGACTGGGAAGCCATGCGCGATCGTTATGCCAAACTGGTAAATGATGCACGTACTCGCTGGGATATCACCAATATTCAGTTGAACCTTGTTGCTGAATTAAGTGCAGGACACACCTACGCACAGGGCGGCGATGTGGAACGTGCTCCGTCGCTGGGCGGAGGTTTCCTCGGTATCAACTGGGCGGCTGACAACAATGGTTATAAAATCGCTGAAATACTGAAACCGGCGGAATGGGATACTGAAACACGTTCGCCGTTCAACAAACCGGGTGTTGAAGTGAAAGAAGGTGATTATATTTTATCTGTTAACGGAATCAAGATCAATACCGACAAAGATCCCTATGCTGCATTCGAAGGGCTTTCCGGAAAAACGGTTGCATTGCAGGTTTCACCTACCGGAAAAACAGCCGATGCTAAAGAAGTTGTTGTTGAATTGTTAAGTGCCGGGGAAGAAAATAACCTGCGTTATTTAAATCATCTCGAGAATATGCGCAAGATGGTTGACAAGTTATCAGACGGGCAACTGGGATATATCTACATGTCGAACACTGCCGGACAGGGACAACTGGAGCTTGTAAAAATGTTTTACGGCCAACTGGATAAAAAAGGTTTTATTCTCGATGAGCGTTTTAACGGCGGCGGACAGCTAGCCGATCGTTTTCTGGAGCTTATCCAGCGTCCGGTTACTTACAACCTGCACTGGCGCCACGGGAAAGACCATACCAACCCAACAAAAACAAATACCGGTCCTGTGGGTATGCTTATTAACGGCTGGGCAGGATCAGGTGGTGACGGATTGCCGTGGGCATTTCAGGAACTGGAAGCCGGCCCAATTGTTGGTGAACGCACTTTAGGTATTCTGGTTGGTCCCGCAACCGGTCATCGTTTAATTGACGGAGGCTCAATAACCGTTCCCGGAGCACGTCTGTACGATAACGACGGCCACTGGTTCTGGGAAGGTGAAGGTGTTCGCCCAGACTTTAAAGTTTGGGACGATCCTAATATCCTGATGCAGGGACGCGATCCGCAAATGGAAAAAGTTGTGGAAGAAGTGCTAAAACTGGTGAAAGAAAATAAACATTTGATGACGCCGGCTCCACCGCTGGAAGACCGGTCAGCAAAAGGCCAGCAAAAATAAATTAAAAAAGGAGTTGTCCGGATAATCGGGCAACTCCTTTTTTATCGAAAAACAAATAACTATTTAATTGCTCTTTGCCAGCAGATCAATCAATTTCTCACATCCGCCATTTCGAATGTATTCCGAGTGCTCTTCTGCAGTAGCAAATGTCTGTCCGCAAATTTTACTGCAGTGTACTTCGCCTTTATTTGCAAACAGAAAATCGCGCATCTTTTCTTCCGCCCCGGGAACGATAAACCGCACTTCTCCCGGATTCTCGCGATACCATTTTTCAGCTCCAAGATAAACAGCAGCTCCAAGTGCCCCACAGGTATGACCACTCAGTCCGATCCCGCCGGCAAAACCGGCAAGCATCATTGCTTTTTCTTTGTCGGCTCCCATTTTTTTGGCTACAATACTGGCACAACTTATAACGGGAGTAGTAGAAACCTCAGGCGCCAAAGCCAGGCTTTTCTCTGCAATAGTAATTGCCTCGGGTGCCCAGCGGCCAATCAAGCGGGCACAGTTCAACGGTTTACCTGTAATAAAATATTTTATCATCCCCAGCTTCGATTTCCAGTTACAGTTGGTAATATCGCGGCAATTAACACTTGATTTTCTTTGGGTAAAGGAATCTACAAAATTGCGGGCAGCCAAAATAGCCAGCGAAGTGGCCGCATTTGGGTCTTTCATTCTTCGATTGGCCTCGGCACCGGCTGCAAGAGTTGCTCCCCAAAGCATTCCGCATTGGTGCCCCTCTTGCAAAATTCCGCCACATAACGGTCCGGTAGCCTTCTCAACTTCACTGTCGCGCTGTCCGAAATTTTTATTTACCACCGAATATATTGCCCCGGTGCACCCTACTTTAAACAGTAGGCTGCGGGCTTCTTTTTTTACTGAACAGGTGTTTTTCATTTTCTGGGTTATTTAACTTACATTTCAACCGAAGGCAGAATATACTGACGCACTAATTTAAACAACTTCGATCTTCCGGCCCAGTTTCCACTGGTAAAAACCACGGTCATATCCAGATCGGGAAAAACCATTATTACCTGTCCGCCCCATCCATTGGCACGGTACATTTTTATGTTTTTGCCACCGTGATACAACTCGCTTTGCCACCAGGTGTAACCATAACCGTTTTTACCCGAATCTTCGATGGGCAGGTTTATTCCAACGTTGTTTTTATACACAGTGGAACTCTTTGCCACCCAATCGGCAGACAGGATACGCTCTCCGTTCCACATTCCGTTATCGAGGTAGGTAACTCCCAGCTTCAGCATATCGCGTGGAGTAACACTTAGCGAACTGGCCGCTTCTACCACTATTCCATTTCGATATTTCATCCACGTACCTTCTTTAATTCCCAGCGGTTCGAACAAATACTTTTTCGAGAATTCGTCAAGATCAAGTCCTGTGGCATTTCTTAAAATCTCACCGAGAATAACTATTCCTCCGCCGTTGTAAGTAAAAAGTGTTCCGGGTTCGGCCCACCATTCGCGCTCAAGTATACAAGTTATCGGGTCGTCGCAAGCGAAATACAACCGGTCCATGTCGTTGGCTGATTCCGTTCCGTGAGCGGCGCTCCATTCGTCCCAGGCCAAACCTGAGGTCATAGTCAACAAGTGTTCGATCGTTATGTACTCGCGGTTATTGGTTTTAAGAAATTGATGATCGGGCAGATAATCAAAAATGGATTGATCTACACTTTGTATAAAACCTTTATCGATCGCAATTCCAATACATGCCGACACAACACTTTTTGTTACCGACATTACACTGTGTTTTGTTTCAGGACCGTATTCCACATAGTCGCCAAAATAATACGGCTTGTCCCATGCATAAAGATGTCCCGGAAAGTACTCTTCAATAACCAGTTTATCGTTTTTGTAGATCAGCATGGAGTGGATCTCGCCAAATTTACCGGCGTAGATTTTTCGGATGGCATCCTGAATATAGCGCTCATCAATACTGGCATCCGCGGGCGTACCCACATTTATTCCATCGTTCATTTCTGCCGGAGGAGTTAAAACAACCTCCTCCGTTTTTTTATTGTTACACGAGCTGGCTCCCAATACTGCCTGCAGTATAACTAGTATGAGTAACATTCTTCCGATCAGTAGTTTCATGGTTTTTAGCTTACGAGTTAGTTGATATCATTTCAGCAACTACAGGACGAGTTTTTTCAATCCTGTTCAAATCGAGTTGAAGTCCGAGTGGTTCGTATACTTTCGCAAAATACTCATAGATGCCTTTTACTGCTTCAAAAGGAGCCATAACCGACTGAACAGCAGTGGCGCCTGAATTATTTACTACGGAAGTATCGATGCCTTTGTTTAGTAAAGCCCGGACTATTTCCGTGCGGCAGAAAAAAGCAGCGGTGTGCAGTGCGGTAGAACCATCGTTATTGGTTACGTTCAGGTCGGCTCCGGCTTCTATCAAAAGTTTGGCAATTTCTGTTTTTCCGAAAACGCAAGCGGTCATTAAAGGACTCGAACCGCCTGCAGGTTCTTTTTCATTGATATCGGCTCCCGATGCAATTATGGCTTTTACGGCTTCCAAATCGCCTGAAATTACTGCTGCATGAATACTGTTTCCGCTTTGAGGCGCTGTTTTTGTTTCTGTTGTTTCTGTTTTCTGTTCTTCATTGTTTGTTGTTCCGGGATAAGCAGTAAAAGCAGCCAATATAATCACCACCGACATTATTGCAGTTGCAATCGTTTTTGTGTTTATCTGACGCTGACGGATTGTTCGCCATGAATAAATAAGCAGATTTGAAAGACCAAAAGTTAACAAGGTTACGATAAGGAATTTTACCATCGGAGGAATAGGTAAAGCCATAATCGACAGTGCAACTACACCCAATACAATGGTGTGAATGATGTAAACCGAGTAAGAATTACGGTTCAGTTCGTCCATTAACGCATATCTTTTATTAAAACTGTGACGGAAACCGTAAAGGAAGATGTACAGCAAAGTAAGTTGCGATGCCAGGCCAAAAGTATAATAAGCAATACGGTCGGCTAATTGCGAAATGAAATAGTAATTACGTTGCGGATCGATGATATTGAAAAAGGTATTTAAGGCAACTGCGGTAAAAATACCCAGCGTGAAAGTCAACACCACGTTTGCAATAATATAAAGGCGTTTGTTCTTTTTAGTTGATTCGAACACTTTTAGTTTGTAGCAAAGTGATCCCAGCAAAAATGACATAAAGTAAACCAGCAAACGCTCGCGTTGAAAATGCAGGATAGCAGAATCATACCAGCCATTAAATCCCAGTTGTGCCATGGTAACGCTGGAAACTACTCCAAATACAAACATTACAATTACAGCCGTTTTCAGGTTTATCTTTAACGACAGCACTTTTGTTTTTGCCAACACCAAATATATCACCTGGAACATAAAAAGTACAGGCAAAAACCACAACCAGTTTTGTGCCGGGTTGTTGGCATAAAAGCTCAGGTCGCTGCCGGCTCTTTCAAATAAGTGGAAATACGAGAACCATTCTTCCTGTGGCAAACCTCTTGAATAAAGAAAGATAAATTTGTAGGCAGGAATCAAAGTAAATACCGCGATTACCCAGGGAATCAAAATGCGTTTCACTTTCGATTTAATAAATTCAATTGATGTTTTTGACTTCAGCGACATTGGGACAAGATACCCGGAGATAAAGAAGATTGTAAACATTATAAAAAGATCGAGATACAAACGGATCAATCCGATTGAATTTGCTTTTACAGGATCAACAACGATCCAGGAGTTTTCCAAAACATGTTCGTAAACCAATCCTGAGTGTAAAACCACAACAAGAAAGATCATTAATGTTCTTAAATGGTCGAGAAAATAAATTCGTGTTTTCATGATTTAATTTTTTGTGGCAATCGTTAGCGCGATGTCCGTTGTTTTCGATAGTGTAAAGGTCGGGTGAAGCGTGACGCAGGTCTAATGAACTATGCAGCCAAGTGTATGAAGTTTGCTGAAGGCTTAATACTTATGACGCAAGCATATAAATTATGATGCAAAATATGCTGCAAAGCCCCGAAAAGCTTGCTAAATAAGTCTTCTGAGAAACGCGTAAAAACATCGAAAAATACACCTCTAAAAATTAAATGTGACCGAAAGAATGAGAAGCATAAGGGACTAACGAACATAATTTGTATTTTTATGATCGCATTTATCCGAAGCTAACAACGATGCCAAATCTTAACACCGCAGAAAAAAATTTTCTCAATCAAATAACGCAACTTGTTGAAGAGAACATCTCCAACGAGCAGTTCGGTGTTTCGGAGTTGGCAGATGCTGTTGGAATGAGTCGCTCGAACTTGCTTCGAAAAATTAAAAAAATCACCGATTTATCTGCAAGCCAGTTTATTCGCAATGTGCGTTTAAAGTATGCCGTCGAATTACTTCAGGAAGGCTCGGACACCGTTTCCGAAGTTTCGTATAAGGTTGGTTTTGGCAGCCCCTCGTATTTTATCAAATGTTTCCGCGAGTTGTATGGTTACCCACCCGGCGAAATCGGTAATCAAGAAGAGCCGGAGGAAGAGCAAGAACAGGAAATAGAAACTGAACAGGACTTAAAAGCCCCCATGCAGAAAAAGAAGTTTCCGGTTTTATTGATCTCCATTTTTTTCATAACCATTTGTGCTGTTGTATTATTCTTCGTTTTACGTCCCGATACTCAAAACAGTAACAAAGTAAAATCAATTGCCGTGCTGCCATTTTTAAACGACAGCAACGACACCAGCAACGTTTATATTATTAACGGATTGATGGAGGCAACATTAAACAACCTCCAACAAATTCAAGATTTGCGAGTAATCAGTCGTACTTCGGTTGAGCAGTACCGCAACAATCCAAAATCGTCGCCCGAAATTGCACGAGAATTGAATGCCACCTATCTGATTGAAGGGAGCGGTCAGAAAATTGGCGATCAGATTCTTCTCAACATACAATTGATAGAAGCCGAAACGGATAAACACTTATGGAGTCAGCAATACCGGCGCGAGACAAAAGACATTTTCACACTTCAGGCCGATGTTGCAAAAAATATTGCCGAACAGATTGAAGCGATTGTTACTCCTGAAGAGACACAACGAATTGAAAAGAAACCTACAAGCAATCTTGCAGCTTATGATCTGTTTTTGAAAGGACTTGATTTGCACCGGAATCCAACTGACGAAAACCTGCTGGAATCCATCAGTTATTTCAAAAAAGCAATTCAGCAGGACAATGAATTTGCTCGGGCTTACGCCGGTGTTGCCATTTCGTTCTATTTTTTAGACCGTGGCAGAACAGTTAAACAATATGCCGATTCAATCAATTATTATGCGGATCAGGCCTTATTTTTCGATGCAAAACTACCACAAAGCTTAACGGCCAAAGCCCTTTTTTACATTGAACACAACGAATACGAGCTTGCACTTCCCTATCTTGAAAAAGCATTGGAGATTAGTCCCAATTCCGATGTGGTTTTAATATTCCTGGTTGAAATATATGTTAACTATTTACCCAATACCGAGAAGTACCTGGAATATGCATTAAAAGGTCTTGAGATTAAGAATGTTGCAGCTTATGACTCAGCAGCAAAATCGATTAGTTATTTGCATTTAAGCAACGCATTTATCCAATCAGGCTTTATAAATGAAGCAGAAAAATACATTAATATCTCGTTGTCATATCAGCCGGAAAATTTATACTCACAATATGTAAAAGCATTTATTCAGTACGCAAAAAATCAGGATATGAATGAGCTGAATAAAGCCTTGCTGGCAATTTTTGAAAAAGACAAAACGCGCCTCGATGTATTGCAGGAGGTAGCAAAATCATACTACTACCTGCGTGATTTTGAAACAGCAGCTATTTACTACAAAGCTTTCGTTGATGTAAGAGAACAATATAATCTTAATATTAACCAATCAGAAAATGGGAAAATTGCGGTAACCTTTGATATAACAGGCCAGAAAGAACTGTCGGAAAAATATTTTGATCAGTATCGATTGTATGCTGAAAACGATCCTTCCATTTACAGTAATATTTCGTTGGCATTTTACTATTCATACCAAGGCGATACGGACAAAGCAATTGAATATTTAGAGGCCTTTTCTCTGGAAGATAATTTCACCTACTGGACGATTCTTTTCACGCCAATTGAACCGCTAACAGACAATCTGCGCGAGCATCCTCAGTACAAAAAAGTATTCCACGAAATCGAGAATAAATTCGATGCTTACCACAAACGCATTGAAAAATCGCTTCAGGGAAAAGGGCTTTTATAAGGCATAAAAAAAGCCTCTCATCAAAACGATAAGAGGCTTGCATTTATTTGTCTAAGTCTTTTAAACCAATTGTACATCATCCACAATCTCCTGACCCTTTTTAATGGCCTCGAGGTTTAGTGGAATCAATTTATGGTAACGTTCCGGAAGTGATTTCTCCAATCCCTTTTCTACATTATCCAACGAAAGGATAGGTCGTACTTTCAGGTAACTTCCAAAAACGATCATATTAAACACCTTTGGATTTCCCATCTCAACAGCCGTTTTTGTGGCTTCAACTTTAAAGATGTTAATATCCGAGCGTGTTGGCGGATGGATCACCCCATTCGGATCGTACAACAAAGTACCGCCCGGTTTTACCGCCTTTTCAAATTTATCCATACTCTGCTGATTCAGAATAATAGCAGTATCAAACTCCTGTAAAATAGGCGAACTAATGCGGGTATCGCTAACAATTACAGTAACGTTGGCAGTTCCTCCACGCATTTCTGGTCCGTACGATGGGAACCAGGTTACTTCCTTGTCTTCCATAATACCCGAGTAAGCCAGAATTTTACCCATTGAAAGAACTCCTTGTCCTCCAAATCCGGCAATTATCATTTCTTCTGTCATAGCTTCAATTTTTTAATTTTCCGAATGTTCACCTTTTACACTGTCTTTCAGATCGCCCAACGGATAATACGGAATCATATTTTCTTCCATCCAGTTATTTGCTTCAACGGGACTCATTTTCCAACCCGAGTTACAGGTTGAAACCACCTCAACAAATGAAGTTCCCTTTTTATCCAATACATTCTGAATAGCTTTTTTCAGCGATCGTTTGCATTTACGGGCATTTGCTGCAGTGTGCACTGCCTGGCGCGTTACATAAGATGTTCCGGGCAGCTGAGCGATCAAATTGGTAATCTTCATCGGATAACCGTTCAAATCAACATTACGTCCGTAAGGAGTAGTAGCAGTAACCATTCCTTCCAGTGTTGTTGGTGCCATCTGTCCGCCTGTCATTCCGTAAATACCGTTATTGATAAAAACAACCAATATATTCTCTCCACGGTTACAGGCATGCATAATTTCGGCCGAACCAATTGATGCAAGGTCGCCATCACCCTGATAAGTGAAAACAAAATTATCAGGATTCAGACGGGCAACACCTGTTGCCACTGCAGGTGCACGACCATGCGCTGCTTCCTGCCAGTCAATATCAATATAATTGTAGGCAAAAACGGCACAGCCAACAGGTGCAATACCAACAGTTTTTTCCTGCAGGCCCATTTCCTCAATTAATTCTGCAAGTATTTTATGAACTACTCCATGGGAACAACCAGGACAGTAGTGCATGATATCGTCATTCAGTACTTCCGACTTCTGATAAACCAGGTTTTCCGGTTTAATTATTTCTTTTATATCCATAATCTCCTCCGGTTTAGTAACTACGTTTAACTCCATAACTTAACTCCCATGAAAATTTTTCTTCTAATGCATCAACCACCTCAGTAGGTGTAGGTATAATTCCTCCCATGCGACCAAAATGATTCACACGGGCGTTGCTTCCTGCCTCGTAAACCGACAGTTTTATATCTTCCACCATTTGTCCTGCGCTCATTTCTACCGAAAGGAAACCTTTGGCTTTACGCGCCAGTTCTTTTATGGCTTTTTTAGGGAACGGAAACAAGGTAATCGGACGAAGTAAACCAACTTTTAATCCTTTGGCACGGGCAATTTCTACCGCCTTTTGGCAAACTCGTGCCGAAGTTCCAAATGCAACAATCACAAATTCGGCATCGTCGCACTGAATGGCTTCGTAACGCACTTCATCCTCTTCCATTTTTTGATATTTCTCCTGGAAACGGCGGTTATTTTCTTCCATTTTATCCGAATCCATTTCCAGCGAAGTAACAATATTCTTTTTGCGGGTTTTAGGTTTTCCTATGGTAGCCCAGTCACCACTCATTTTTTCAACTTCTTCTTTTGTCCATCTCGGCTTTTGGTCGGCCAATTCTACTTTTTCCATCATCTGACCAATAGCTCCATCCGCCAAAATCATTGCCGGATTTCGGTATTTAAAAGCCAATTCGAAACCAAGATCAACAAAATCGTTCATTTCCTGAACCGATGCCGGTGCAAGTACAATCATCTTATAGTCGCCGTGGCCACCACCTTTTACACTCTGAAAATAATCGGCTTGCGATGGTTGAATGGTTCCCAAACCGGGGCCTCCACGTTGCACGTTTACAATTAAACAAGGTAATTCAGCGCCGGCGATGTACGATATCCCTTCCGCCATTAGGCTAATACCAGGGCTCGATGAAGAAGTCATAACCTTTTTACCGGTTGCAGCCGCACCGTAAACCATATTTATCGAAGCAACTTCACTCTCAGCTTGCAGTACAACCATTCCCGTTTCGTTCCAGGGCTGGCGAGCCATAAGTGTTTCCATCACTTCCGACTGTGGTGTTATGGGATACCCAAAATAACCGTCGCATCCGCAGCGGATGGCAGCCTCGGCCAACACCTCATTTCCTTTCATTAATCTTAATTCTCCCATATCTAATTTTTTAATTGTCGATTGATCGATTAATCCTTAATACTTTCAATTAATCCTTTATTAGCTGGCTTTTGCACGATATATCGTTATGCAGGTATCCGGACAAACAACACCACAATTGGCACATCCGATACAAGCATCAGGATCTTTCATATACGAATAATGATACCCCTTGCTATTTACCTCTCTGTGCAATGCCAAAACATCGTGTGGACATGCTTCCACACACAGGCTACATCCTTTGCAACCTTCCTTATCAACAACAACTGCTCCTTTTACTTTTGCCATATTTCTAATGATTTTCTAACAAAATTAATAATCTGAAGGACGTAAAAAACCCATAAAAATCAGCTTATTAGACTTTTACAAACAGTGGTTTGAGTTCTTAAATTTTAACGGATTTTTTCTTTCAGATTCGAATATTATCACAGTAAATAATTTTGAGTTACTACTCTGCTGACAAAACTATTTTATACAACATAAAATGTGTGCAACAATAGTTGCTTTCTGAACGTGTGTTTTGAACAGCATTTGTCCTTTACACCAGCTCCGTGAGCAACAAAGGAGAGCACAAATAAAATTTAGTTATTTTTGAAATGAACTATAACAATGATACAATCTAAAACAATTTAAACCAATGAAAAACTTTTTGCTACTACTATTCTTAATCCCTTTTGCGTCGTTTGGGCAAAACAAACTTACTCCTCAGTCGGTGGTAAACCTGATGAAAGAAAACGTTACCTGCGACTGGGCCGAAACAACTGTTGATGTGTTTAAAGTTGGCGATCCCGAAGCCGAAATAAAAGGTATTGCAGTTTGTATGTTCGCCGATATGCGTACCCTGCAAAAAGCGGTAGAGATGAATTGCAACTTTATTATTACGCACGAACCTATTTTTTATAACCACCTCGACAATACCGATGCGTATGCAAACGATCCGGTTTATACTGAAAAGCGCAAATTCATCGAAGACCACAAATTGGTTGTATTCCGTTTTCATGATCATATTCATATGACTCAACCTGATGGAATTTATGCGGGAATGATTGACAAGCTTGGATGGAAAAATTATGCCGTTAACGATGAAGGCAGACTATATAAAATGCCTGAGATGAATCTGGCTGACTTTGCCAGCGAGTTAAAAGACCAATTGGGTTTACAAACTGTTCGCGTAATTGGCAACCCGGATATGAAATTCACAAAAGTTGGTCTGGCTGTTGGAGCTCCCGGTGGCACCCGCCAGATTCAAATGCTTAATTTGCCCGAAGTGGAAGTTATGGTAGCCGGTGAAGCCAGCGAATGGGAAACCTACCTTTACGCCAATGATGCAACAACATTAGGAAAAAATAAAGCCGTAATCTTTTTGGGGCATATAAAATCGGAAGAGGCCGGCATGGATTATTGTGCACAGTGGTTAAAAGGTTTTGTTAAAGGTGTCCCTATTCATTTTATTGAGAACGAGGCGAATTTTATGACTTTTTAAATTTCGAAATGATATCACACTTCGACTTCGCTCAGTGTGACGATCAAATAAAGCATAAAAAAATCCGGGCAAAACCCGGATTTTTCGATATTGTTTGATTCAAAAGTAAACCTGTTTATTCAAAATCAGCTACATCAAGATTTAAACCTTTAGTGATCTTTCCAATACTTTGCGGATCAATTATTCCACTGATACTGATCAATGCATTATCATCTCCACCAACAACCAACAGAAGGTCTGATATTTTCCCGTTTCCGGCATCTTTAGCAAGAAAACGTACAACTTCATCTTCTTCGGTTACTTCCATCAACACTTCAAAATCGTTGTTTTTAAAGAAACCGTCTTTGTTCAGTTCTTCGTAAAAATCAAGTTCAGCATTCAACGCATCATCTTCAACCGATAAAATGCGGATTCCGTTTAACCCTGATAACAGGTCCTGGGTTTCTTTGTCTCCCGTTTCAATCTGTGCGGCAAATCCCAACAATTTGCCTGAAATATTCACAGTGGTGAATCCTTTTTGGTTGGCGTATTTTTCGAATAACTTGTCAACCGGACTTTTTTGTGCAAGCACTGCCATGGGCAATACAACTGCTAAAATCAATAATAACTTTTTCATGATATTCGTTTTTTAATTATTGTTACTTCTCTTCTTTCACTCAGACCTTGCAGATGCGCGCCAACTGCTTTGTTTCTGAATGCTTTTTTCAATATTTAGTTCGAAGCAGTTTCTGATTACAAGCTGTCAACATCCTGTAAGGGCTTACTTGCTTCTGTTGCTTCCATTCTTTCAATTCCTTCGTAAAAATCTACTACCGGCTGCGTGGCCTTTTTCACAGGTTCGTTTCCTTTTCTCAGTTTCTCAAATTCTGATAAGTGCGCCAAGCCCTCGTTGTATTTATTACCAACAAACTGCAGCGTTTTGGCTGCATAAGCGTAAGCTTCCTCCGGATTCTTGAACGTATCGTCAAAAGGCTTCTGCTGTTCCTGGTAGAAAAGAAATCCACCGAGCACAATAATTACTGATGCGGCAATTCCGGTAACTGCTTTCCACATGGTGCGGTATTTTGTTTTATCGCGGTGTTCGTTTTCCAGAATATAATCCATCACATCGTCTTCAATGGTCGGATCGTCTGCTGCTCCCGCCAACTCAGAAATACCGCCGAAAAATTCGGTGTACTCTGTTAACTCTTCGGCTACCTCTCCCGACTGAAAATAAGCATTCAATTGTTGCTCTTCAGCCTCTGTAGTGTTGCCATCAAAGTAGCTTTGCAGTAATCGTAGTATTTCTTGTGTTTCCATCATTTCTATTGATCTTTAAATATTCATCACGCACTTTTTTTCGTGCCCTCGAAAGGTTTACCCTTATCGCATTTCGTTGTAATCCGGTGGCCTCTTCAATCTCGTCGTACGAGAGTTGTTCGATGTCTCGCATATGCATTATATTTTGCTGCAATTCGGGCAGTTGCCCTATCAGCATTTTTATTTGCTTTGCCGACTCACCTAACTCAACTTTTGAATGAACGTCTATCGTTTTCGCCTTTAATCTTCGGTCTGTGTCTTCATCTATCGGCACGGTTTTATTCGCTCTTATTACATCGAGGCAGCGGTTTCGTGTCATCCGCATCGCAAAGGCCTCAATGTTTTCCACTTCGTCGAGCGTTTCCTTTCGTTGCCATAATTTCAGGAACACATCCTGCACTACATCCCGTGCCTGATCTTCGTCGTGTAAAAAGTGCGTTGCAAAACGAAGCAGCTTATTACTGACCGGTAGTACACTTGTTTTAAAATCTTTGGCAACCATGTGCTCCTTTGTTTTTGTTTTCGTTTTTTGCTTGTTTTCAAAGTTAAGACGCAGCCATTATAAAAGCATTACATCACCTGGTAATTTTTTTTATCAAAATATTTATAAAACAAAAAAGGCCGCCATTGGCGACCTTTCTTGATATCTTATTTGAACTTTTCAATTCTTACATCAAACCTCTACCTTTCAGCAGTGGCTCAATTCCCGGCTCTTTACCACGGAATTGCAGGTACAATTTCATTGGGTCGTCTGATCCACCTTTCGACAATACATTCGCGCGGAACGAAGCAGCTGTTGTCTGATCGAACAAACCATTTTCTTTAAACGCCTGGAATGCATCTTTATCCAATACTTCTGCCCACAAATAAGCATAGTAACCCGAAGAATAACCTCCGTTGAAAATGTGAGAGAAATAAGTACTGCGGTAACGTGGCGCAATTTGTGGAATCAATCCGTATTTATCCATCGACGCTTTTTCAAAAGCTTTAACATCCATGTTTGGATCAGCTTCATTTAAGGTATGGAAATCCATATCCAACAATCCGGCAGCTAAAAATTCAATTGTTGTAAACCCCTGGTTAAAATGCGATGCATTGTTGATTTTCTTTACCAACTCATCAGGAATTACTTCACCGGTTTTATAGTGTTTTGCATACAATGCAAGCATTTCAGGTTCGAATGCCCAGTTTTCCATAATTTGAGATGGAAGCTCAACAAAGTCGCGTGAAACCGAAGTTCCCGACAATGTGTGTGTTTCGCAATCAGAAAGTAATCCGTGCAGGCCGTGACCAAACTCGTGGAACATAGTAGTTACCTGGTCAAGGCTCAACAACGATGGCATATCATCTGTTGGAGCCGGGAAGTTACAAACGTTTGTAATTACCGGAAGAACGTTTTCGCCATCCAACATTTCCTGTTTGCGGAAAGAGCTCATCCACGCACCACCCTTTTTGCTTGAGCGGGCAAAATAGTCAGTGTAAAAAATTCCAATCGGACTACCATCTGCTTCTTTAACTTCAAAAACTTTTCCGTCTTTATGGTATTTAGGCAAATCGGTTCTTTCGGTGAAAGTGATTCCCCAAAGTTTATTGGCTAAAGTAAAAATACCTTTCTGTACGTTGTCAACCTGGAAATATGGTTTTACATCTTCTTCGCTCAATGCATATTTATCCTGACGAACTTTCTCAGCATAGTACCACCAATCCCAGCCTTCAATTTTAATGTTGGCGCCTTCTTTGTCGGCAATTTTCTGCATGTCAACCACCTCTTGTTTTGCAACAGGAAGTGCTTTATCCCAAACCTGAATTAAAATATCGTAAACGTTTTCAGGATTTTTAGCCATGTTTTCGGCCAGAATGTATTCAGCATGGTTATTGTAACCAAACAGTTTTGCACGTTCGCTGCGCAATGCTGCCATACGGGCTACAATTTTATTGTTGTCGTACTCGTCGCCATTGTCGCCTTTCATGATGTAACCTTTGTAAAGTTTCTCACGCAATTCGCGGTTTGGCGAATAAGTAAGGAACGGATACAAACTTGGGCGGCTAATGGTGAAAATCCATTTTCCCTCTTGACCTTCTTCTTTTGCAGTAGCAGCCGCAGCCGAAACAGAAGATGCCGGCAGACCTTCCAGTTGAGCCTCATCCTCAATAACCAGTTGGAAAGCGTTGTTATCTTTCAAAACATGCTCGCCAAATTGAACAGAAAGTGTTGCCAATTCACCGTTGATCTCACGCATACGTGCTTTTTTATCAGCAGGTAATTCTGCACCACCACGTACAAACGATTTGTATTTTTTCTCGAGGAAACGTGCTTCTTCGGTTGTCAAATCAAGGTTTTCACGTTGCTCGTAAACCGCTTTCACTTTTTTGAATAATCCTTCATTCAGGTTGATATCGTCGTAGTGTGCCGATAATTGCGGCTCAATATCCTTTTCAATTGCCTGAATACTATCGTTGGTGTTAGCACTGCTTAAGTTGCTAAACACATTGCTTACTCGATTCAAGAACGATCCGGCTTTGTCCAGGGCAACCATTGTATTTTCAAAAGTTGGCTCTTCCGGATTGTTTACAATTGTTTCAATTTCTTCTTTGTGCAAACGCATTCCCTCTGCAAAAGCAGGGCGAAAATGTTCGTTTTCAATTTTGTCAAACGGAGGTACACCAAACGGAGTGTCCCATTCCATAAAAAACGGATTTTCCATGTTACTTGTACTTTCTTTTGTCTGTGTTTGGCACGATATAATCCCAAACCCCAGCGCAAAAACTAAAACTAGCAGTTTCTTCATTTTCTAAATATTAGTAATTTTTCGTAATAGCTGCGCAAGATAATACTTTTCACCCCATTCATAAATGACAGAATTCAAGTTTTTTACTCTATCACATTGGCTTTTAAAAGAATTTATGTCCGAACACGCCTTCCTTCTTTAATTCTTTGTGATTAGCAGAAACCTGCTTATGTATATGTAATAAAAATCAGTACTTTTGTGCGATTCAAAAAAAAATTGACAGAAAAATCAGTACACAATGAAAATTTCATATTCCTGGTTAAAAGATTACATAAAACTGGAACAATCGCCCGAAGAGATTTGCGACATTCTAACGCAAACCGGTTTGGAAGTTGGCGGTTTAGAAGAAGTTGAAACCATAAAAGGCGGGTTGGCCGGATTGGTGATTGGCGAAGTAATTACCTGCGAGCCGCACCCAAATTCAGATCATCTTAGCAAAACAACAGTTAATGTTGGTACCGAAGAAGCACTGCCGATTGTTTGTGGTGCACCAAATGTTGCCGCCGGACAAAAAGTGGTTGTAGCAACCGTAGGAACTACACTTTACGATGGCGACCAGGAATTCCAAATTAAAAAATCGAAAATACGCGGTGAAGTATCAATGGGTATGATTTGCGCCGAAGATGAAATTGGTATTGGTACCGATCACGACGGAATTATGGTTTTGGATCCTCACGCAAAAGTGGGAACACCAGCCAAAGATTATTTTAATGTAGAGTCGGACTGGGTAATTGAAATCGACCTTACACCAAACCGTATCGACGGAGCTTCACTTATTGGAGCAGCCCGCGATTTGGCCGCGTTCCTGAAAAAAACACAGGAAATTGAATACACAAAACCATCGGTTGACGACTTTAAAGTTGACAACAACGATTTGGTTATTCCGGTGGAAGTTGAAAATACGGAAGCTTGTCCGCGTTATGCCGGAGTTACAATTTCAGGAGTTGAAGTTAAAGAGTCGCCGGAGTGGTTGCAGAACCGATTAAAAATGATTGGTCTGGCACCAATTAACAACGTAGTTGACATTACCAATTACGTGCTATTCGAAACTGCTCAGCCGTTGCACGCTTTTGATGCTGACGAAATTACAGGCGGAAAAGTGATCGTGAAAACTTTGCCTGCAAAAACAAAGTTTACAACGCTTGATGAAGTTGAGCGCGAACTGGACGAAAACGATTTGATGATCTGCAATACAGAAGAAGCCATGTGTATTGGTGGTGTTTTCGGAGGAATCAAATCGGGCATGAAAGAATCAACAAAAAAAGTATTCCTGGAAAGTGCTTATTTCGATCCGGTTTATATTCGTAAAACTGCACGTCGTCATGGTTTGAACACCGACGCATCGTTCCGTTTCGAACGCGGCGTTGATCCAAACGGACAAATCTATGCACTTAAGCGTGCTGCTTTAATGATAAAAGAAATTGCCGGAGGAACTATTTCTTCCGACATTATTGATATTTACCCGAATCCGATTGAAGATTTTAAAGTGAGTGTTTCGTTTGCAAACATCACACGTTTAATCGGTAAAGATTTGGGTGCCGATGCTGTAAAAAGCATTCTAGAATCGCTGGAAATTAAAATTGAAAGCGAGAACGAAACCGGTTTGGAATTACTTGTTCCGGCTTACCGTGTTGATGTAAAACGCGAAGCCGATGTAATTGAAGAGATTCTTCGAATTTACGGTTACAACAACATTGAAATTCCAACTCAGGTAAAATCGTCGTTGCAAACTGCCGACAAAGCTAATCCCGACAGCGTTAAAAACCTGGTTGCAGAAATGCTGACTTCGCAAGGTTTTAACGAAATATGGTCGAACTCGTTAACAAAATCGAGCTATTACGAAGGTTTGGAACAGTACAAAGATGAGCAGTCTGTAAAAATGCTGAATCCGCTAAGTGCCGACTTAAATGGAATGCGTCAGACTTTATTATTCGGTGCACTTGAATGTATCTCATACAACGCTAACCGTCAGAATAAGAACCTGAAGATTTACGAATTCGGCAACACCTATTTTTATAAAGGAACACAGCTTAAAGACCAGCCTGCTAATAATTACTGGGAAGAAAATCACCTTGGATTATTTGTAACAGGTAACAAAGAAGCCGAAAGCTGGACGACCAAAGAGGAGGCTGCTTCGTTCTACGGATTAAAAACATACGCTGAAAACATTCTGAAACGTCTTGGTTTGACTGCCGACAAAATGCAGATTGACGATTGTGAAGACGAATTGTTCGGTGAAGCACTGGCTTACACTTTCAACAACAAAGTTGTTCTGAAATTGGGTATTGTTGCCGGAAAATGGCTGAAGAAATTCGAGATCGAAAATCCGGTTTATTACGCCGATTTTAATTGGGACAGTGTATTTAAAGCACACAAACAACATAAAGTGCTGTTTAACGAGTTGCCTAAATTCCCGACCGTTCGTCGCGATTTGGCTTTGCTTCTTGACAAATCGGTTAAGTTTAGCCAGCTAAAAGAAACAGCCTTTAAAATGGAGCGCCAATTGTTGCGCGAAGTTGATTTGTTTGATGTTTACGAAGGCAAAGGTGTACCTGATGGTAAAAAGTCGTACGCGGTAAGTTTCATCCTGCGCGATGACAGCAAAACGTTAAAGGACAAACAGATCGACAAAACCATGCAAAAGCTGATTATGGCTTTTCAACGGGATTTTGGAGCAGAATTACGCTAAAAATCATCACATATAATTTAACTTGCATCCCGGATTTATCTCCGGGATGTTTGTTTAAAGGAACTTTGTAGGATGCAAAACCACACAAAAGGAGTTATTTACGCAGCAATTACTGCATTCTTTTGGGGCTTTTTAGCCATCGCCCTAAAAGTTGCCGTGCGTAAAGTCGATCCGGTTACTGTGGTTTGGATTCGTTTCGTAGTGGCCTTTATTATTCTTGCTGTCTGGCAGGCTTTTAAGTCGCCGCAATCATTTAAAATTATTATTAAACCTCCCCTCTTATTGATTCTTGCAGCATTGGCGCTTTCGTGGAATTACATGGGCTACATGCTGGGCATCCACCACACAACACCCAGTAATGCGCAACTTTTTATTCAAACCGGACCGCTTATATTAGCTGTGGCCGGCTTTCTTATTTTTAAAGAGAAACTACTTCGAAACCAGATCATTGGATTTTCGATTGCCATATTCGGATTCTCATTTTTCTACCGCGATCAGTTACAGGCCTTTTTCGAAAGTGCCGGTACTTACCAACTTGGAATTCTGCTAACCATTTCAGGTGCTGTCGCCTGGTCGGTTTATGCCATTTTGCAAAAGAAACTTGTTCGTACTTATTCCGTCGACAGCCTGAACCTTGTATTGTTCGGACTTCCGTCGCTTTTGTACCTCCCTTTTATTGAGTTTCGTCCGTCGCTGGAACTTAGCTGGAACTGGTGGTTGTTGTTGCTATTTTTGGGCGCCAACACTTTTATTGCGTATACCTGCATCGGGAAAGCGCTAAAATATATCGAAGCCAATAAAGTAAGTATTATCATCATTTTAAACCCGATGATCACTTTTATTACCATGGGAATTTTAACCGAGCTAAATGTTTCGTGGGTGGAACACGAGCGTTTTTCGGTGATTACAATTTTAGGTGCTATTCTGGTATTTCTCGGTGCCGTTCTGGTAGCCCGTAAAAATAAGTCGCACTAACTCCATTCCTGTATTTCAAGCCCTTACTTTAACATCATTATTTTATATGTTCTGCTACTGAAATGTGTAACTAATTCCCCCATTTTCGTATATGATTAAACAAAAGACAACTGCAACGACCTTTTTCTTATTCATTGGGATACAACATTTAACAAGCTAAACTATGAACTATAGGTCGAATAGTATTCTTGCACACATCCCTCAAAACCGCGATGGAGAAAGTATTTTAAAACAAGCGCTGTTTTTTACGAATGCATTAAACATGCGCATCTTTCTTCTCGATGTAATAAAAAGCGGCCCGACACTTCTCCACAATCCAAAGTCGAAACGTAACCAAATTCGTCATCAGGGAGCCCTGAACAGGTTTACTGAATTTGTAAAAAAATGCCTGGGCACCGACATCCCGAATAACATAATTTTACGGATCGGTTGGGGAAAAATCGTCAATACGCTGATTGTAGAATCAGAACGTGGTGGTTACGATTTTGTAATGATCGACAAAAGCGAACATGCCAATAACGAGCATCTTTCAAGCGCTGCAGTTAGCCGCTACGTAAGCAAATCATACTGCCCGGTACTTTCGGTAAACAAAGAGTACCCGGTGACGGAAATTAAAAGTATCGTGGTGCCAATCGACATCTCGCAGCACGCAAAAAAACGCCTGTACTGGGCCACATTTTTTGCAAAAAGACTACAGGCTAAAATTCATATCGTTTCGGCACTGAACATCAATATAGAAGAGCGTAAAAGTCTGGCTTTTAAAAATGCGGAGAAGATCAAAAAAATGCTGGAAGAACGAGGTGTAAAATGCGAAGTTAAAATATTGAAAGTTCACAACCAGGAAAGCCATACAGCGGTGCTGGAATATATTGAAGAAGTGAATGCCGGAATGGTAATTATTCGAACACATCAGGAATCAAGATTTACCGGAAAAAAGATCGGAACCTTTGTTTCGGAGATCGTACACGGCTGCACCAAACCTGTTTTTACCGTTGGCGGCGTTACTCAGAAATATGATATGGATTCCATTTAAAACCCACTAACCTAAAAACTATGACTGACCGTATTGAAGAAATAACGCAAAAAATCTACAACGAAGGCATCACAAAAGCTAAAAACGATGCCGAACAGTTGCTTGCCCAGGCTAAAGAAAAGGCTGATTCCATAATTCAAGCAGCAAAACTAAAGCATGAAGAAATTATACACGATGCACAACAAAAGGCAGAGGAAGAAAAAAAACGCTTTGAGGCTGAATTGCAGTTAACAGCTCGACAGTTTATAAGCCAGCTAAAACAACAAATTACAACATTAATCAGTACTGCCCAGGTTGACACAGCGGTTAATGATGCCTTTAACGACAATGAATTTATTAAACGGATCATACTTTTGCTGGTTGAAAAGTGGGATTCAACCGCTGGAGAAAACATGGATCTTCAGCTTCTTCTTCCATCTGAAGATCGAAAAGAACTAACTGCTTTCTTACAAGCGAAAGCCACCGAAGCCATGAACAAAGGTCTGGAAATTTCAGTGGATTCAAAACTCAAATCCGGTTTCAGAATTGGCCCAAAGGATGGCAGTTACCTTATTAGTTTCACCGCTCAGGACTTTGCAAATTATTTCAAACAATACTTTAAAGACGGAACAAAAAAGCTACTGTTTGATGCCATTGAAACAGAGTGAGGACCTGGCGGTCGAACCATAAATGTGATAAAACCAGAAACGAGTTTTAAGTACACCGGGCTTTAAATGATTGCTGAAATCCTTTAAAATTCGGTTATGCTGATAAAAAGAGAATATCATTGTTTAATTGCAGGGCTTCCTGATCTGTTCTTCAACGAGAACAAAACCACTGTACACAGCAGCACCTTTAGGGAAGAACTGCAACACCAGCTTAATCCCTCCGATTATAAGTTGGTTGAATACCTCTTTTTACCTTTCGACAACCAAAACCTGCTCAACATTTATTTTGAGTTGGACAAGCCCTTTTTTCATCAAGGCACTTTTACAAAACAAGAAATGGAATTTCAGCTTTCGCCGGAGAACGAAGAAATGAAGCTACCTGTTTACATGACAACCTTCTTAAGCTGGATGAAAGGAAAAGAATCAAAAGACGTTGACGTGGGGGCAGAAAACATTTTAACCACCTTATTTTATGAATATGCCCTCGATTGTTCTAATTCATTTCTTCAGCAGTGGTTTCGTTTTGAGTTGAACCTGAAAAACCTCTTTACTGCTTTTAACTGCAAACAATACAATCATGACGTTGAAATCCATCTGCTGCAGGTAGAAGGCGAAGACCTGGTTTATTCCCTTTTAATCGACAAAAAATTAAAGGCCGATTATTTTGAGGACTTACTCCCCTACCATGAAGAGCTATTCAAAATTGCCGAATCAAACCTTGAGCTGATTGAAAGGGAAAAGGCCATTGACAAAATTAAGTGGGAATACCTCGATGAGAACACCTTCTTTCACTTTTTCACCATTGAAAAAATACTGGCTTTCACCATAAAACTACTGCTTATTGAACGATGGATGAAACTTGATACCCAAACAGGAAAACAGTTGCTGAATAAACTGATTGACGAATTAAAAACGAGTTACGAATTCCCCGCGGAGTTCAGTTTGACAAAATAAAACACTATGGCTACAAAAGGAAAAGTTGCCGGAATAATATCGAACCTTGTGATGGTAAAAGTAGACGGGCCGGTTTCGCAAAACGAAATCTGCTACATTAACCATGGCGGAATAAAACTAATGGCCGAAGTCATTCGTATTGGTGCCGAATATGCCTACATCCAGGTATTTGAAAGCACACGCGGATTAAAAACCGGAACTCCGATCGAGTTCACCGGACACATGTTGGAAGCCACACTTGGCCCCGGAATCCTGTCAAAGAACTTCGATGGACTGCAACACGACCTGGACAAAATGGAAGGTATTTTTCTGCAAAAAGGCGATTATACGCACCCGCTGGAAGTAGACAAAGACTGGTCGTTTAAACCGCTGGTAAAAGTTGGAGACGAAGTAGTTGCCGGATCATGGTTAGGCGAAGTAAAAGAGAACTGGATCGCTCATAAAACAATGGTTCCTTTTAAGTTTAAAGGTGATTATAAAGTAAAGGAAATCGTTCCTTCAGGAGACTACAAAATAGAAGATAAAATAGCTGTTTTAACCGACGATGAGGGCAACGAGCACACTGTAACGATGGTACAAAAATGGCCGGTTAAAATTCCGATAAAAACGTACAAAAACAAACCGCGCCCGTCCAAATTCCTTGAAACAGGTATTCGCGTAATCGACAGTATGACTCCTATTGTTGAAGGTGGAACAGGGTTTATTCCCGGACCGTTTGGAACCGGTAAAACCGTATTACAACATGCCCTCTCGAAACAAGCCGATGCCGACATGATTGTGGTTGCCGCCTGTGGTGAACGCGCTAATGAAGTGGTGGAAATCTTTGCTGAATTTCCGGAATTGGACGACCCAAGAACGGGAAGAAAGTTGATGGAACGTACAACAATAATTGCCAACACTTCAAATATGCCGGTTGCAGCCCGTGAAGCGTCAGTTTACACCGCGATGACGATTGCTGAATATTATCGTTCGATGGGACTGAAAATATTACTGCTGGCCGATTCCACATCGCGCTGGGCACAAGCCTTGCGCGAAATGTCGAACCGTATGGAAGAATTACCCGGTCCGGATGCCTTCCCGATGGATTTACCGGCAATTATATCCAATTTCTATTCGCGTGCTGGTTTTGTTCACCTTGTAAATGGGAAAACCGGATCGGTAACTTTTATAGGAACAGTTTCGCCGGCGGGTGGTAACTTAAAAGAACCGGTTACCGAAGCCACAAAAAAAGCAGCCCGGTGTTTTTATGCTTTGTCGCAAACTCGGGCCGACAGCAAACGCTACCCCGCAATCGATGCTGTTGACAGCTATTCAAAATATTTGGAGTATCCCGAGTATATCGAATATGTTTCGAAAGTCATTTCTCCAAAGTGGGTAGACAATATCCTGTATGCACGAAACATCCTTATCTGCGGAAAAAATGCATATGAACAGATCAACATATTAGGAGACGACGGAGTACCAATCAGTTACCACGAAACATTTTGGAAGTCGGAAGTTATTGACTTTGTCATCCTTCAGCAGGATGCGTTCGACAAGGTAGATGCCTCCACCCCGATTGTACGCCAGCAATACATGCTTGAGAAAGTACTTAAGATCAACAAAACAAACTTCAGCTTTAACCATTTTGAGGAGGTGAATCCTTATTTCAAAAAGATTATAAATGTGCTCAAACAGATGAACTATTCTGAGTACGAATCAGATCAGTTTAAAAAGTTTGAGACAGAATTGCAGGAAATTATAAACGAAAAAGCAGTTGTTGAAGCCGAACAACTATAAATGCGAGAAGAATGGAAACTACAGCTTTTCAGAAAATACATACCAAAATCGATCAGATTACAAAAGCGACCTGCTCGTTAAAAGCTTCGGGCGTTGGCAACGAAGAAATGGCATTGGTGAACGACCGATTGGCGCAGGTGGTTAAAATCGAAGGCAACCTGGTAACACTACAGGTTTTTTCGGGCACGGAAGGAATACCTACCAACGCCGAAGTTGTTTTTCTTGGCCATGCTCCGCAACTCGCTGTTGGAGACGAACTGGCCGGCCGTTTTTTTAATGCTTACGGTCATCCAATTGACGGAGGCCCAGAAGTAGACGGGAAACTAATTGAGATAGGCGGCCCGTCGGTAAATCCTGTTCGCAGGAAACAACCTTCGGAGTTGATTGCAACGGGAATTGCCGGTATCGACCTGAACAATACCCTGGTAACCGGTCAGAAAATACCGTTTTTTGCCGATCCCGATCAACCTTATAACCAGGTAATGGCAATGGTTGCACTACGTGCCAAGGCCGACAAAATTATACTGGGCGGAATGGGCATAACCAACGACGATTATCTGTTCTTTAAAAACCTTTTTGAAAATGCCGGTGCCATCGACCGAATCATAAGTTTTGTAAACACTACCGAAGACCCACCAGTTGAACGTTTGCTGGTTCCCGACATGGCGCTGTCGGCTGCCGAGTATTTTGCCGTAGAAAAAAATCAAAACGTGCTGGTACTATTAACCGATATGACCTTGTATGCCGATGCATTGAGTATCGTTTCGAACCGGATGGACCAGATTCCTTCGAAAGACAGCATGCCGGGATCGTTGTACAGCGATCTGGCCAAATTGTACGAAAAAGCGGTACAGTTTCCCGATGGAGGTTCAATTACAATTATTGCTGTTACCACACTTTCGGGTGGCGACATAACACACGCAATTCCTGATAACACGGGATACATCACCGAAGGCCAGCTTTTCCTCCGTAAAGAAACGGATATCGGAAAAGTGATCATTGATCCGTTCAGAAGTTTATCGCGCTTAAAACAACTGGTTATTGGCAAAAAAACACGCGAAGATCATCCGCAGGTGATGAATGCCGCCATCCGATTATACGCCGATGCCGCCAACGCCAAAACCAAAATCGAGAACGGTTTTGATCTGACCGATTACGACAAACGTACCATGAGTTTTGCTAAAGACTATGCCAACGAATTGCTTGCTATCGATATCAACATTGAAATAGATACAATGATTGATACTGCCTGGCGACTATTCGATAAATATTTCTCGCATGCCGAAACGGGTATAAAAGCCCAGTTGGTTGAGAAATATGGAATTAAAAATAAAGAACATTAAATGGAGTTGTTATGGAGAATCAATTAGTTACAATCCTGAGGATTTCGACACCTGAGCTGGGGACTTTTGTAAAGGACAAGCTTGAGGAACAAGGGATTGAGGTATTTTTCACCAACGAGGGAACCACTCCCGGTGAACGCTATAATCCTGATGAAGTGCTACTAAAAGTAAAAGCCAAACAATCGGAAAAAGCCATTGTCAGACTTTTGCAGCTACACAAAGAATACGATCTTGACAAAGTTAAAGACGATGTAAGTTTTACCAGCCTGAAAAAAATTCTGCTTCCGGTTAAACTTAGCGAAGACTGCATCGACTTGTGCAAATATGCGATTGGCTTAGCCTTACGGGAAAATGCGGAGATCAAGGTATTATACGTTTACCCTGACCCTAATTTTAATGAACCCAATCGCCATACCGCATCGTGGCAAAAACATGTTAAAATGGAACTAAAGGAAGCCCACGAAAAGGCGCAGCTTAAACTGGTAAACTTTAGCAAGGAGCTAAAAAAACAGGTTCCTCCTGAAATTTTCAAAGCCGTTAAGTTACACTACCGAATGCTAAAAGGCGCACCGGTTAACGTTATTACGGCAGCCTGCAAACGTTATGTTCCTGACTTAATTTTGATGGGCACCAAACCGGAGAAAAAAACGGATGGCGAGTTTCATGGAACAACCCTGATAAAGGTAATTGAACAAACACAAAATCCGGTTTTGGCAGTTCCGCTGTCTGCTGTTTTTAAAGGAAAAGAGCAAATAAATGTATTGTATTCAACCAATTTTTACGATGCCGATAATTCATCGCTCGACAAGTTACTTAAGATTTTACAGCCCTTTAAAAAGAAAATCTTTTGTGTTCATGTGGACCTGAATGATGATCCGCAACACGAAGAAAAAGTTAAAGAATTAAATGCCATGCTCGAAAAAGAATATTGCGAACACCGTATCAGGTGCGAGCTTTTTGAAAGCAAAGAGATTGTGCATGGGATACAGGAATTTGTTACCGAAAAAGATATCGACATTATTTCGCTCTCGAAAATTAAACGTTCAGGATTATACAAATTGTTCCACTCCGACCTGGTTTTAACACTGGTGAGTGTTACAAATGTTCCAATTCTGATTTTCCCGGTGTAAAAATTTAAACGAGCAAGTGGCTATCAAATTTCAATATAATAAAACAGCCCTTCACAACCTGAACAAACAACTGAAGATCAGGCAAAAGGCACTTCCCACCTTAAAAAACAAGGAGGCTGCCTTACGTTTGGAAGTGAAAAAAGCCAAGGACCAAAGCCTTGATCTTGAAGAGCAATTAAATATTAAGATCAGCGGACAGGAACTCTCTGCCGGTTTGTGGAATGAATTTTTACCCGAACTGATAAAGATCGGGAACATTTGTATTTCAAGCCGAAAGATTGCAGGAGTGTCCATTCCTGTGATGAAAGAAATCGTCTTTGACGAAAAAGAATTTAGTCTTTTTTCAAAGCCTGACTGGTTTCCGGAAGGGATTTCATTTGTAAAAGAGCTGGCCAATATTGTTACCGAACGTGAGTTTTATGTGCGCAAAATGGCCCTGCTCGATCAGGCCAGAAAAAAAACGACACAGAAGGTAAATCTCTACGAAAAAGTACAAATACCGGGTTACGAAGATGCTATCCGAAAGATTAAACGATTTCTGGAAGACGAAGAGAACCTTTCAAAATCGGCTCAAAAAATTGTAAAAAAGCGGCAACAAAAACAAAAAGCAGTGGCAGTATGATTGTTCCAATGTTAAAATACACATTTCTGGTATTTCACCGGGAATATCAGGATTTTCTGATCGAACTAAGCAGATTGGGTGTAGTACATATTGCCGAACGGAATGTTGATGACTCCAACGAAACCAAACAAAAATATGCAGAGCTGTGTGAATACGAACGTGTGATTAATTTTCTTCAGCAAAGGGAGAGCGACGCCCCAGAAAAAAGAATTGATTTTACTGCCCGGGAAATACTTGATGATATTACGGATAAACAAAAAGAGCTGGAAAAACTGGAAGGCAAGTTGGAAGCATTAAATAAAGCAGCTCAAAAAGCCCTGCCTTGGGGAGAATATTCTCCGGAATTAATCGAACAACTTAAAACCGGGCGAGTTCAACTTCATTTTTTTAATACAAGCAGAAAGAAATTCAACGAATTTGAACAAAAGAACCTGCCTGTTTTAGGCATTTCTGAATCTGGTAACCAGGTACTTTTCGTTTACATTCAACAGCAAGAGCAAACTATTGACATTGAGGCTGAACAGGTAGAACTTCCACCACGTCCCTACTCCGAGATTCAAGAAGAGATCGAAAAAACGGATGAACGAATAAAAGCGATTTTCAAAACTTTCGACAGTTATGCCAACAACTCCATTATCCTGTTAAAAGAAGAAAAAACAAAGCTGATTCGCACTTTACAATTCGACCATGTTCTGCAAAGCACCTATAGAAAGGCAGAAAATAAATTAATGCTTCTTGAAGGCTGGGTCCCGCATTCAAAAACACTTACAGTAAACAAGTTTTTGAACGACAGCGATGCCCTATATTTCTCGCGAAAAGCTAAACCCGATGATAAAATTCCGGTGCTGCTACGAAACAATCGTTACAGCAAACTTTTCGAACCTATTGGCTCCATGTTCTCACTACCCGATTATGCAGAGCTCGACTTAACCGTATTTTTCGCACCGTTTTTTATGCTGTTCTTTGGTTTCTGTTTAGGCGATGCCGGTTATGGTTTACTTTTTTTAGTTGGCGGCGGTCTGTATAAACTAAGGGCCAAAGCTGAAATTAAACCATACATAAACCTGATTCAGATCTTAGGTGTGGCTACCATTTTGTTCGGAGCCATATCCGGGACATTCTTCGGCATCAACCTCATCGAAACAGAATTTGCATTAACAGAACAGGTGCGGCACCTGTTCCTTAATCCGGATAAAATGTTCAGTCTCTCGCTTATACTGGGCGGTATTCAAATCATTTTCGGACTATTTATAAAAGCTGCCAATCAAACCAAACAATACGGTTTTAGCTACGCCCTTGCAACTTATGGTTGGCTGATTATAATTATCGGCAGCCTGACATACACGTTTCTTTCGGGAGCTGAAATTATTCCGAAAAACAAAACAATCTTATACGCAACACTAGCGCTGGGAGGATTTTTTATTCTCTTTTTCAGCGATCCGGGTGTAAATGTTTTTGCACGAATCGGCAAAGGAATTTGGGATGTATACTCAACAGTTACCGGCATTTTTGGCGACCTGCTTTCGTACATCCGCTTGTTTGCACTCGGGTTATCGAGTGCTATTTTGGGTTTCGTAATCAACGATATTGGCCTACAAATTCTTGGATCGTCGAAGATTTTAGGCCCCGTATTTTTTGTCATCTTCCTTTTATTGGGCCATACATTAAACATTCTTATTTCGTCGCTTGGCTCGTTTGTACACCCCATGCGCTTAACGTTTGTGGAGTTCTATAAAAATGCAGGTTTTAAAGGCGGCGGCGAAGAATACAAACCGTTTGGAAGGACAGAGAAATATGGATGAATGATTAAAGATGAACGATGAATTAGAAAGAAATAAAATAATAAACTTTAAACAACTACGATTATGACAACTGCAGTTATTTTAGCCTACATAGGTTTAGCTATAATGCTCATTTTTTCAGGAATTGGAAGTGCTGTTGGTGTCTCAAAAGGAGGTAATGCCACAGTTGGCGCTCTGAAGAAGAAACCCGACAAGTTTGGTAGCTACCTTCTACTGAGTGCCTTGCCCGGAACGCAGGGATTATATGGTTTTGCCGGATTTTTTGTCATTAACAGTCAGGGAATAATTACTCCCGAAATGACGATGTTGCAAGGTGTTGCAATTATGGCCGCGGGTTTAACACTGGGATTTGTTGGATTTTTCTCTGCACTAAACCAGGGAGGTGTTACATCAAACGGTATCGCCGGAATAGGATCGGGGCACGATATTTTTGGAAAAACCATGGTACTGGCTGTATTCCCGGAATTGTATGCAATTATCGCATTTGCTGCTACATTCCTGATTAGTATGAGTTTGTAAACAAAAAAAAACACTTACACAATTAAGTGTAAGTGTTTAAGTATAAATCCTGTTATGAATATAATATTGAAAATATTATTTCTGCGATAACTCATCAATCTTCACAGGGGGAGCCAATACGTTCGACTCTTTATTAACTACTTTTTCTTTAGCAAGGCTAAAATCTGCAGTTACTTTAATATCACGTGAAGAAGCACCAATTTTAACTTTATAATCTCCAGCTTCAGCTACCCACGCCGACCGGGATACATCAAACGAAGCCAGGTTTTGCGCATCGATTACAAACGAAAGTGTTTCAGATTCTCCGGGTTGTAACAAAGCTGTTTTGGCAAAACCTTTTAGTTCTTCAGCCGGCTTGTCCATTTTACCGTTCGGTGCACTCAGGTACAATTGAACGACCTCTTTTCCTGCAATGTCTCCTGCATTTTTCACATCCACTGTTACAGTAATATTCTTACTGAATTTGGTTGAACTAAGCTTCAGTCCGCTGTACTCAAAATTGGTGTACGAAAGTCCGTAGCCAAATTCGTATGAAGGCTCAACATCAAAGGTTTCATAGTAACGGTAGCCCACATAAATACCGTCGGTATAAGTATCTTCAGCAGGTCGTCCACGCATAAATCCTCTTCTTCCGTCTTCCGGTTCATCCGAAGGTAATTCTTTACCGGGGAAGGTTTCTGAAGTAGGAACATCAGCATAACTTTTTGGGAAAGTAACCGCCAGTTTTCCTGATGGATTGGCAGCACCACTCAAAATATCAGCAATTGAATTTCCGGTTTCCTGTCCACCCTGCCACGCCAGCAAAATGGCATCCGGAATCGCTTTCCAACTTGCTGTCTCAACTGCACCACCAACGTTTAAGATAACTACTACCTTTTTATCTTTTGCCTTAAAAGCTGCACTCACATTGTTAATCATTTCCAACTCTTCACCGGTTAAATTAAAATCACCGGCCTCCGCTTTTCTGTCGCTACCTTCACCTGAATTTCTTCCAATTGTAATGATAGCTGCATCAGCAACTTCGGCTAGACTCTTCGCCAATTTCGGATTAACAAGAATCTCGGGAGTTGGCTCCTGACCACCAAACATAAACATTCTACGTTTAGGCTGACCGTCTTTTACTGCCTTTGTATAGGCATCGTACATCGTTTGCAGATTGCCGTTAACGGAGTAACCTACATTCTGCAATCCTTCAACTAGCGAAACACTGTAAGCTTCGTTTACATCTCCACTTCCAGTTCCTCCACTAATAATATCGTATGAAGTATTTCCAAAAACAGCCAGGTTTTTGACTTCTTTTGCAAAAGGTAAGGTTGAATTGTCATTTTTTAGCAACACCATTCCTTCGGTAGCACTTTGGCGGGTTACCTTTGCATTGGCTTTCAGATCGGGTTTATTCGAATAGTCATAACCATTAAAACGAGGCCCTTTCACAACGATGTTCAGGATACGTTCTACGTTTTGATCAAGAACTTTCTCATCCAATGCACCTTCTTTAACTGCTTTAATAATTGCATCCTGTTGCCCTTGGTTTCCGGGCATCAGCAGGTCGTTTCCGGCTTTCATTTGTGCGACCGGATCTTTTCCTCCCATCCAGTCGGTCATTACATAACCTTCAAATCCAAAATCGTTTCGCAAAACCGAAGTAAGAAGATCGTATTCTTCGGAAGTATAAGTTCCGTTCAATAAGTTATAAGAAGACATCACCGTCCAGGGTTGAGACTCGGTAACTGCAATACGCCAGCCCTCCAGATAAATTTCCCGTAAAGCACGCTGACCGGCAATAACATTTAATGTATTACGGTTAGTTTCGGCATTGTTTACTACATAATGTTTAATGCAGGCCCCCACTCCTTTCGACTGGATTCCGTTTACCATGGCAGCAGCAATTTTTCCGGTTACATAAGGATCTTCCGAGTAATATTCGAAGTTTCTACCACACAACGGATTTCGTTGAATGTTCATTCCCGGCCCAAGAAGAATATCAATGCCGTATTCCAATAACTCGTCACCCATTGCCATTCCAACCTGACTCACCAGTTCAGTATTCCAGGTAGAAGCCAAAAGCGTTCCCACCGGGAAAGCGGTACAGTAATATGTGTTGTCATCGTTCGGACGTGTTGGATTGATACGAATTCCGGCAGGTCCGTCAGAGACAACAGTCGGGTTAATACCAAGTCGCTCAACACCATGTGTGGTACCGGCAGCCCCACTTACCAAAGTTTTGGTATCACCCACTACCGGTCCACCTGGTCCTGCAGGAGCACCCGGAGCATCTGCATTCCCTCCCGGAGGAGGTGTTCCGCCAGGTGCTCCCTGATTATTATTCTGGCTCGAAGGTGGCGGTCCGAAATTCATTCCGGCACCAACAACAACACTGGCCTTTTCTTCCAATGTCATGGCCGAAACCACCTTTTTGATATTCGTTTTTGTTAATTGCGGAGGATTTTGTGCTGTTACAACACAGTTCAGACTCAAAAGCAAGATAAGCAGAAGACTTATCCGTTCACAGAATTTTAGTCGTCTCATTTTTGGTAATTTTAGTATAATATTTGTTTAGTTGCACTACTAGTATCCTGTTAAGAAAGTTAATACAAACATCACGGACAGATAAACGGAATAGATAAATCAGACTATTTTATAGATAAACAGAAAGATTTTATCTCAGATAAACTTATGTTCTAAAGAATTACGGTTTAGGCAGTTGGATCGTTAAAACAAAAAAAGGTTTAAAGTTGAAATATAAATGTCGGGAATCGCCATCGGATTTATGAATTAATAGGGAACAACTTTTCAGCTATTCCAAACAATGAAACAAGCAGATTCTGACCTATGATACTTGATCAAATGAACTGACTAAAACCTCGATATTTCTTGTAACCAACAGGTTAATTATAAAGGTCTAATACATTAGAGTAGATTTGAAATAGACCGGCACATCTTGTATTTCTAGCGATTTTGGAGTAACTTGAATAGCATTAAGTGACGTTACAGAACCATTAAATCGAAAAGTCATGCCCCGTAAAAGTGCCTGGGAAAAACTTCCCAAATCCATCCGTTCAGCTATCGTATTGGTAATACTGGTGTCAATTGCGCTCGTAATTACCTGGGTGTTGTTCGATAAAGCAACAGATAATACCACCTTAAAATTCAAGAGTGAAAACATGGCAATATTTGCCACAGGATCAGTAGCTGTTTTTGTCCTGATTTTAATGGTGCTTTCAAAAGAATTCCGAAGGATAAGTGCCGTTCTTACAATTGTTGGTGTGGTTGGATTAACGGCAACCTATGTATACAATACAAATAGTTTCGGGAACAGTTTTGTTGCAGACGGAGCAACCAGCACGGAACCGAATGAGCTACAACGAGAATATCAGATTATGCAGGAAGAAAATGAGCAGCTTGTTGCGGAGTTACGATCTCAAATTCAAGAAGTTGAACAAAGCAAAGAAATAATCTTAAACGAACGAAACCACCTTGAAAACCAGGTTACACAGTTACAAACCGTTATAAATGAAAGCGGCAACGTTAATGTCAGCCAAATGCAGCAACAAATAGTTAGCCTTAAACAGGAAAACGAAAGAATTCAGGCAACATTAAACACTAAAGAGAACGAAATTGTAGCATTAAAACGGATAAATGAAAACGTAACTGTTACAACTCCTTCCGCTCCCAGTTCTAAGTTTGAATTCCCCTTATCGAGGCAAGATCGTAGTTTTATGGAGCAAATTTTAAAGTTGGACGCAGAATATCGTGAGCGTGGAAATAGAAGTCTTGATACACAGTATAAGCAGAGGGCCAAAGAAATCTACAAAGAAGTTTATCGGATACGGTAAGTTATAAAACGAAAAAAACCCGTCATAAAATGACGAGCTTTTTCTTGGTGGGAAGAGCAGGATTCGAACCTACGAAGGCTGAGCCAACAGATTTACAGTCTGCCCCGTTTGACCGCTTCGGTATCTTCCCAAAGTATTTTAAAATGAGCCGAATCCCAGATTCGAACTGGGGACCCCGAGATTACAAATCACGTGCTCTGGCCAACTGAGCTAATTCGGCTTAATATATTTCATTATTTTTTTAGAACGTTGCTGTTTTAAACCAGCGTCTGCAAAAGATAGAAAACCATAAAAAAAGGGAACAACTAGTTAGTTATTCCCTTAGTGGGAAGAGCAGGATTCGAACCTACGAAGGCTGAGCCAACAGATTTACAGTCTGCCCCGTTTGACCGCTTCGGTATCTTCCCAAAGTATTTTAAAATGAGCCGAATCCCAGATTCGAACTGGGGACCCCGAGATTACAAATCACGTGCTCTGGCCAACTGAGCTAATTCGGCTTATTATTTCAATCTTTTGTTAGAACGTTGCTGTTTCAAATCAGCGGGTGCAAAGGAAAGAATTAATTTTTAATTCTGCAATACCTTTTTTAAACTTTTCACCACTTTTTTGAACGCTTTTTCTTTTCGAAAAAAGTGGGTAAGCTACCTGTGTCGCACCGCTCAACCGCCTACCCTTGCTGCCTTCCGACCCTGGGGGGATTCAGCAGGAGCTGGTCGCACAGGACTTACCCGGCGACAAAAGTAGAAAATTTTGTTCTTCCGCCAAACAAAATCATTCTATCACGTAATTTTAAACGTCGATTAAATACTTATCAGATTGAAAATGAAATACAACAGAATGAATTTTTTTGAGCATTTTTTTACGTCGTAAGGGGCATGCCAAACATTTTCAGAAATTATGTGAATAAAGCAAGCCATAAAACCGATGTGCAACTATACATAGTTTTACGCAGATGCTACAAAAAATCATTTATATTTGTCGAACCTATAATAAAAACAAACATCATGGAACAAAAATCTTCTCCTTTATTAAAATCGTCGTTAACCTATGGTATTTACGCCGCTTTAATTTCCATTTTTATAAGTGTTGTTATTTGGGCCGGTGGTCTTATGGAATCAATGGGAATCTTTGGTTCTGCAATTATCGGTGTTATTTCGCTGGTAATTTCGTTTGTTGTGATGCTGGTTTTCACCAAAAATTACCGCAACAAAGAATTTGAAGGTTACATCAGTTTTAGCGAAGCATTTAAATTCGCGTTATTGGTAAGCGTTGTGTCGACTATTATTCTGGTAGTATATAATTTTATCTTTCACTCGTTTATTGCGCCGGATTATATCGAGAATCTGTATGCAACACTTCAGCAAAAAACATTGGAATACATGGAAAGCCGTGGCGTTCCGGATGCAGCTATAGAACAAACACTCGAACGTTTTGAAGATGTTCCTACAATTGCAAAAACAATTCGTCAAACCGTATTATCTGGTTTGATTGGCGGAGCAATTATTTCGTTGATTGTTGCTGCTATTGCAAAAAAGAAAGTTGAAGATTCATATTAATAATTTACAAAAGAGGTTTTAATGGATATTTCCGTAGTTATTCCCCTGTTTAATGAAGAAGAGTCGCTCCCTGAGTTGGCGGCGTGGATTAAGAAGGTAATGGAGGAAAATAATTTCTCTTATGAAATTATGATGATAGATGATGGTAGCCGCGACAATTCATGGGAATTGGTTGAACAACTTCAAAAAGAAAATCCGTGTGTAAAAGGAATTAAGTTCAGACGTAACTATGGAAAGTCGGCTGCGCTGTATTGCGGTTTCGAGGCTGTTCAGGGCGATGTGGTAATTACCATGGATGCCGACCTGCAGGACAGTCCCGATGAAATTCCGGAATTATACCGGATGATTAAAGAGGATGGTTTCGACCTTGTTTCGGGCTGGAAGAAAAAACGTTTCGACCCGGTTCTCACCAAAAACCTGCCCAGTAAATTATACAACTGGACGGTTAGACGAATGACAGGTATAAAACTGCACGACATGAACTGCGGGTTAAAAGCTTACCGAAAAAATGTAATAAAAAGTGTTGAGGTTTACGGCGAAATGCACCGCTATATACCTGTTTTAGCCAAATGGGCCGGTTACAAAAAAATAGGTGAAAAAGTGGTGGTTCATGCCGAACGCAAATACGGGGTAACCAAATTTGGATTAGAGCGATTTGTTCGTGGCCCGCTCGATTTACTCTCGGTAACATTTATATCGCGATTTGTAAAACGCCCAATGCACTTTTTTGGCATTTTGGGCGCACTTATATTTCTAATTGGTTTTGCATCGGCAGGTTACCTTGGTGTTCAGAAAATTATTCAACTGAACCAGGGAATATCAGGGCATTTAATTACCGACAGTCCGTATTTTTATATTGCTTTAACATCGATGATTATCGGAGCTCAGTTTTTCCTGGCAGGATTCCTTGGCGAACTGGTTTCAAGAAGTTCGAGCGAGCGCAACAAATATCAAATCGATATTAAGACATTTGAATAAAGCCTTATTATTTCATGGAGCAGACAGAAATCCGTTTTCGCAAACAGCGTGATGTTGGTGTTATTATTTCCGATTCATTCGATTTTTTAAAACAAGAAGCAAAACCACTGCTTCGTATGATAGGCATCTACGTACTGCCATTTGTAATTTTATATGCCGGTGCACAGGTTTATTTTCAGCGTAATGTGTTAAGCAAGTTCGACCTTACCAATCCGGAAAGTCTTATGGCCGACATCGGGCCGTTTTACCTGAACCTGTTTATGTTTATGTTTTTTGGGCTTTTTGTTCAGTCGCTATTGGTTGGCACTTTCTATAGCTACCTTGAAGCCTATATCAAACACGGAAAAGGGAATTTTCAGCTTACAGATATTAGCCCGAAGTTTTTTGCCAATAGTTTGCTGGCCCTCGGAGCCAGTTTCATTTTTGCGATTATCGTATTTTTTGGTGCCATGATGTGTCTTATTCCCGGATTGTATTTTGCCAATACATTTTCGCTGGCAGTCTTTATTCTCATTTTCGAAAAGAAAGGAATTAGCGATGCGCTAAGCCGTTCGTGGCGATTGGTAAATACAAACTGGTGGAATACGCTACTGCTAAATATTGTTGGCGTTATTATTTTTTACGTGGTTGGTTTGGTGCTGTCCATTCCGGCCATGATTATGGGTGTTTCGCCTTCACTTTTCTCTAATGAAATAACCAATCCTGCCGATTATCCAAACTGGTATTGGGTATTAAATGGCATCTCATCGGTAATTACCACCATTGTACTTATTGTTCCGTTTACATTTCAGGCTTTTCAGTATTTTAACCTGGCCGAACGTAACGATCCCACAAGACCACTTACTCCTCAGGAATAGGGAATTCGCTCAGTCTCAGCCCAATCCATTTTAGCAAAAATGCGTGTGGCTTGAACTGCTTTTTACAGGTCAACTGTAACGATTGGCTTTTTATGTCGTCTTATAAAAAATCAAAACAATTTTTATAACGAACAAAAGCCAGAAACAATGATTAAGACAAACGACCTATCCAAAGTTTTCAGAACCGACGAGATTGAAACCAGCGCCTTAAACAATGTAAACGTACATGTTAAAACAGGCGAATTTGTAGCCATTATGGGGCCATCAGGCTGTGGCAAATCAACGCTGCTGAATATTATTGGTCTTCTCGACAATCCAACATCAGGAAACTATTTTTTTGATAATGAGGAGGTGGGACAACTGAAAGAACGTAACCGAACAATGCTTCGGAAAGGAAACATCGGATTTGTATTTCAGAGTTTTAACCTAATTGACGAATTAACTGTTTTCGAAAACGTTGAACTTCCGCTTATTTATTTAAAAATGAAAGCTAAAGAACGCAAAGAGCGTGTTGAGGAAGTGTTGGAACGTATGAAAATCGGTCACCGAAAAAAACATTTCCCGCAGCAACTTTCAGGTGGTCAGCAACAACGTGTTGCAATTGCCCGTGCGGTGGTAGCCAATCCAAAACTTATTCTGGCCGATGAGCCAACCGGAAACCTCGATTCAAAAAATGGTTTGGAAGTCATGCAATTGCTCACCGAACTCAATCAGGAAGGAACAACCATTGTTATGGTAACACACTCGCTTCGCGATTCGGAATATGCTCATCGCGTAATAAATCTATTCGATGGTATGGTAATTACCCAGGAAGTTAAAAAAGAACTGGGAGAAATTTTGCTTTAAGCCCTTAGCCTAAAAACAAACACGACTCAACCCTATTTCAAGTACGTTGAGCGCTAAATCTTAAAATCAAAAAACCATGTCAGAATTTAAACGCAACCTTAAATTGGGATGGAGAAACATCCTGAAAAATAAATTCTTTTCATTTTTAAATATTGGCGGTGTAGCCATTGGAATTGCCGTTACTACACTCATACTTTTTTGGGTGGTTGACGAATTGAGTTACGACAAATTTAACGACAACCTTGCTCAAATGTACCAGGTTTACGAGCACCAGGTTTATTCCGACGGACAGGACCTGCACACCGGATGTACACCTTTCCCGCTGTCGAACGAATTAAAACAGACTTACCCCGAAATTGAAAATGCAACCACATTTACCAATCTTGGCGGATTGCCTGTAAAATACGAAACCACCGAGTATAAAGACATTAGCCTCACGCTGGCCGACAAAGAGTTTATGAATATATTTTCTTTCGATTTAATTGAAGGAGAACTAAATGCAATTGAGGCTCCCGACAAAATATTGATTACGCCTAAAATTGCCCAGTTATTCTTTCCCAATGAATCGGCAATTGGCAAACCATTGACCATTTACGGCAATTATACCTTAACCGTTGGAGCAATTATCGACTATCCAAAAGAACACTCATCAACACAATTTGATATTTTGGCATCGGTAAAACTGGCCGAACAACTGGGAGCCGATCTCACCCGCTGGGGAAACAACTGGCCATTTACCTGCCTGCTGCTTACCAAAGGCACCGACGCAAATGAATTGGAAAGTAAACTTACCGGTTTTCTGAAAGAAAAAGGACAGGAAAATACCTCCATTTATCTGTTCCCTTATGCCAAACGACATTTGTATACTTTCTCTGGAGAAAACAACCGCATACAATACATTTACCAGTTTTTGGCCATTGCAATTATTATCGTACTTATTGCTTCCATCAACTTTGTAAATTCTTCTACTGCCAGCTCAGAAACACGTCGGCCCGAGGTTGGAATCCGCAAAGTACTGGGTGCTACAAAAGCAAATCTCACCTCACAGTTTTTCCACGAAAAAGGTTTAATGATTATCATTAGTATTGTACTTGGAGCAGCTTTGGTACTGGCTTTTACACCACTTTTTGGTCAGGTATCCGACAAACAAATCAGCCTGTTGTTATTGGGTAACAAATACCTGATTATAATGCTGGCTGCCATGATATTAACAACACTCATCTTATCGGTGGCCTATCCTTCGTTGTACATATCATCGTTTGCACCGGCACGAGTATTAAAAAAAGCTGCACGAAAAAGCTCCAATCGAGTCAGTTTCAGAAGCCTGTTGGTGGTTGTTCAGTTTACGCTTTCTATAATTCTTATAATCTGCACCATTGCAGTGAATTCGCAGCTAAAATTCATTAACAATTACGACCTCGGATACAACCGCGACAACCTGGTTTATATCAACCTTGACCAGGCCACAAAAACCAAACACGAAGCTCTGACTTCTACATTCAGGAACATAAGTGGTGTGGCCAACATAACCAAAGCCGACAAACTTCCATTTTGGGGCGGAAATTCATCGTGGGGTTACGACTGGCAAGGGAAAGATCCGGAAAACAAAGTCTTAATTTGTGAGATGCATGTTGACCGCGAATATTTTGAAACGCTTGGAATTACACTGGCTGAAGGACAAAGTTTTTCGCCTGCCACTGATTTGGTGGAGGATGAAGACAGAAATTATGCAACAGAAGTGATCCTGAATCAGGAAGCAATACGCCGTATGAAAATGACCGAGCCTATTGAAAAGTATTTTGGAAGAAACGGTAGCGACAGAGCAAGGATAGTTGGGGTGGCGAAAGATTTTCATTTTGAATCGTTACGGTCTGGCATCGAACCAATGGTAATAACACCACTTCGAGACAATCCGGATGTACTGATCTTCAGGATTCGACCGGAAAATTTTAGTCAGACAATTGCTGAAATAAAGGAGAGTTGGAAAACCATAATCCCTGATTCGAATATCGAGCTTGGCTTTTTTGATCAACGGTTACAACAAATGTACAACTCTGAAGAGAGGATTTCAGGGCTGTTCCGCTATTTCTCGTTTATTGCCATATTTATAGCATGTATTGGATTGTTCGGGCTGTCGGTATTTGCCATCGAACGTAAAAGAAAAGAAATTGGCATTCGCAAAGTAAACGGTTCAAAAGTTTCTCAAATTCTGGCCATGCTAAACAAAGATTTTATAAAATGGGTACTCATCTCGTTTATAATTGCCTCGCCACTGGCCTGGTATGTAATGAATAGCTGGCTGCAAAATTTTGCCTATCAAACTGAACTTCATTGGTGGATTTTTGCACTGGCAGGTATTCTTTCAATAGCCATTGCGGTACTAACCGTTTCTATTCAGAGTTACAAGGCTGCGACACGCAATCCGGTGGAAGCTTTACGTTACGAATAAATCTCAGTAAATATAAAAATGTGGATTCATCGGCAATTGCTGTTGAATCCACATTTTCATTTTAGTGCAACAACTCAATCAAGTTATATCATTCGAACAAAAAGGCAAGACTATTCATCGGTTTAAACCTCTTATTTATCTCAGCTAAGAACTTTTCATTTCAAATTTGTTAAACTTACAGGTGAAACAAAGCCAGTGAAATGAAAGATACAACACGTTTAATTTTAGCGGGAGGATTTTTGGGAGCAGGCAAAACCACCTTGCTTTTTAAAGCCACCCAGCTTTTAATGGAAGATGGAAAACGAGTGGGTTTGGTAACCAACGATCAGGCTTCTGAATTGGTTGACACCTCATTTTTACTGCGCACACAGGTTAATGTTGCCGAAGTTAGCGGAAGCTGTTTTTGCTGCAATTTCAAAGGATTCACTGATTCCGTTTTACAAGTTAAACAAGAAGCACGAGCCGATATAATTATTGCCGAGCCGGTTGGTAGTTGCACTGATTTATCGGCCACCCTGATGCAACCACTGAAGGAAAACTTTAATAAAGATCTGGTGATTTCGCCGCTGAGTGTACTTGCCGATCCGCTTCGTCTGGCTGATATTTTAGATGGCGGAACGGCGGGGTTACATCCAAGTGCGGTCTACATTTTCAAAAAGCAGCTGGAAGAAAGCGATTTCATACTAATTTCAAAAGCCGATCTTTTAGACAAGAAAGAACTGGATGCGCTAAAAGAGAAAGTTGAAGCTACTTATCCTTTTGCAACCGTTCTTGCAGTTAGTTCAAAAACAGGAGAAGGAATAAAAGAATGGTTAAAACTGCTTGAAACGAGCACTTCCATCGGGCAACGGATACTTGAAATTGATTACGATACTTATGCCGAAGGAGAAGCTGTTTTGGGCTGGTTAAACGGGACGGTTACACTAAAAGGAGTCAAAACAAACTGGAATAAATTTGTTACAGACTTTTTAAATGACTTAGCTACACAAATTGATAAAATGCAACTTGGAGTAGGACACATTAAAGTCCTTCTCGAAATCGAACAGGAATACATCACAGGCAACATTACCGGATCTTCTGAAACACTTTCCATTCGGGGAGAAGTTGGCAATTCAGACTTTGCTCAACTCACCATTAATGCCCGCGCCGAAATCACTCCGGAAATCTTGGATGAGTTAATTAAAAAGGTTTTAAAACGTACCGCTGGCGATAATATTGACGTAAAAACCAAAGCCTGGAAATTCCTCAAACCGGGATATCCCAAGCCAACGCACCGATACAAAAATGTAATTTACCCGTGCAACGATAAAAGCTAAAAAAGATACCGGGATTAAGTTTTATCACTGGAATTGTATTTTGTTTTAAGTATAACTCACATTCACTATTACCGAAACTTTTTGATTGCTTGCACATTACAACAACTACACATAAACTTTTCGAAATTAATTGGTATCCGTTAATCTATTTTGGCCATAAAAGGTTATTATTGGGTAGATTTGCACCACATTTTTAAACCATGCGCAAAACACCAGATAATAAAACAAACGCTAAACCACGGGGAGGTTTATTCCGTGTGCTTGGCCCCTACAAATTATTGGTGACAAGCTTAACCTTAATGGCTTTGGCCGGAAGTGGAATCAACCTGTTTATTCCGCGGATCATTGCCCGTGGTATCGACTCATTTACTGCTAACGAATTTGATGCGACAACGGTGATTACCGAATTTATGATCGCTGCATTCGGAATATTTCTGTTTACCTTTTTGCAGGGTGTAATTCAAACTTTGGCTGCCGAAAAAGTTGCCAAGGATTTGCGTAACAAACTGGCCGATAAAATTTCGCAACAGAGCTATTCGTTTGTGTTAAAAGCTAATCCTTCGAAACTTCTTACCAACATGACATCAGATATGGATTCGGTAAAAATGTTTGTCTCGCAGGCATTTGTATCCATCATTTCGTCGTTATTTGTAATTGTGGGTGTTGCGGTTCTGCTCATTTCCATTAATTGGGAACTGGCGCTGGCAGTACTCACCATCGTGCCTATTCTGTCCGTGGCGTTTTATATTGTATTCAAAAAAGTAAAAGTGCTGTTTAAAAGAAGCCGGGAAGTTATCGACGCCCTCAACCGGGTGATTAACGAAAGTATTTTAGGCTCTGCACTTATACGGGTTTTAAATTCGCAACAAGCAGAAATTCTCAAGTTTGCAGAAAAAAATGTTGAGTCGCGTGATTTGGGGCTTGCGATTGTGCGCCTTTTTTCAGCGCTTATTCCAATCGTCACCTTTGTTGCCAGCCTCGCAATTGTAATCATTCTGGCACTCGGAGGCCATTATGTTGTTATCGGATCGCTTTCGCTGGGTAATTTTGCGGCGTTTAACAGTTATGTTGTGATGTTGATTTTCCCGGTTATGATGATTGGTTTTATGAGCAACATTATCGCTTCGGCAACCGCTTCACACAACAGAATAATGCAGGTTTTGGATGCTGATCCACCTAAAGACCGTGGAACCATTACTTCGGCAATTGAAGGAAATATTAAGCTCGAAAATATAAAACTCAGTTACGATAAAAAACCGGTGCTAAAGGATATTTCGTTAGAAATAAAAGCAGGAAGTAAAACGGCGATTATCGGTCCAACAGCAGCCGGAAAAAGTCAGTTACTGTACCTGCTAACCAATCTAATTCCGCCTGAATCGGGCAAAATTACAATCGACAATGTAGAGGCAAAAGATTATGCCAGCGAGGTACTAAACCGGCAGGTAGCTTTTGTTTTTCAGGATAATGTAATTTTTAATTTGAGCCTGAAGGAAAACGTGGCTTTTAACGACAAAGTTTCGGAAGAAGATATGCAAAAGGCGATTGAAACGGCCGAGCTGCTGGAGTTTACCAATTCACTGCCTGATAAACTTGAGACCATTGCTTCTGAGCGGGGAACCAGCTTGTCGGGAGGTCAGAAACAGCGTATTATGCTGGCGCGTGCACTGGCACTAAATCCAAAAGTATTGCTGCTCGACGATTTCACTTCGCGTGTTGACCGGAAAACCGAGGATAAAATTCTTGCCAATATTCATAAAAATTACCCAGACCTGACTCTGGTTTCGGTGACACAAAAAATTGCGCCGGTTAAAAATTTTGATCAGATTATTCTGCTAATGGAAGGTGAAATTGTTGCCTCAGGAAAACATGACTACCTGAAAGACCATTCGCCGGAATACATTCAGATTTACAATTCACAAAAAAGCACCAACCACTATGAATTATAATCTGGATAAAAAATCGCAACAAACGGAAAAGAAACTTCCATTCCTGGCATCGCTAAAAAAACTGGTTGCCATTATTAGTGGTGAGCGACGCAACCTTATTGTTGCCTTTGGTGCAATTTCGCTGAATGCAGCCTTAACGCTGGCCGGCACCTACGTTATCGGATACACCATCGACAACTACGTACAAAACAAAGATTACCACGGAGTACTGCTTTTTGCAGGTATTTTGCTTCTTATGTACGTGGTCGCTTTTTTCGTGAACTACGCACAAATGATAATGATGGGCGGCATCGGACAACGCATGTTGTACAGTCTTCGCAACTCAGTATTTAATAAATTGCAGGAATTGCCGCTCGACTTTTTCAACCAAAATAAATCAGGCGATCTGATTTCGCGCATCAATAACGATACACAAAAAGTAAACGAATTCTTTTCGCAATCGTTGATGCGTTTTATTGGCGGTATTATCACCATGACCGGCGCAGGAATTCTGCTTCTGACCATTAACCTGCCTTTGGGTTTGGCAGCACTTTCCCCTGCCCTTGTTTTGTTAATTTTTACAAGAATAATTTCTCCGTGGATTCGCCGTAAAAACGAAGCCAGTCTTGAGAGTCTCGGAAAACTTTCGGCAGAAATACAGGAAAGCCTTGCCAATTTTAAAGTGGTAGTTGCTTTTAATCGCCGCGACTTTTTCCGACAACGGTTTATGAAGGTAAATGAGGAGAATTACAAACGTTCGGTGTATGCCGGAATTGCAAATAATGTGCTCAACCCGGTTTATACTTTTGCGGCCAACGTTGGGCAATTGATCGTGCTTGCATTGGGTATCTGGCTTATTATCCAGGGAAATTTCAGCGTAGGTTTGTTGATCAGTTTTATTGCTTACGTGGCGAACTTTTACAATCCTTTACGTCAGCTGGCAATCCTTTGGGCCAACTTTCAACAGGCGCTGGCAGCGTGGGATCGAATCTCATATTTACTATCGCTTGAAAGCAACCTTAAAGTAAAGAAAGAAAAAGAGGCACAAACATGCCCATCGCTTGTATCTTTTAAAGATGTATCGTTTAGCTACCCGAACGGAAAAGAAGTCTTGCACAAAGTGAACTTTAAGCTCGAGCGCGGAAAAACTTATGCTTTTATCGGCCCAACCGGAGGAGGAAAAACAACAACTGCCTCCTTGATTGCCCGTTTATACGATGCAACAAAAGGAACATTACTACTCGATGGACACAATATAAAATCGTACGAAGCACACGAAAGAGCAGCTAAAATTGGCGTAATTCTTCAGGAACCGATTCTTTTCTCGGGCGATGTCAGGGAAAATATTTTGTACGGAAACGAAACCTTGCAGGAGATGAGTAATGAAGAACTGGAAAAATCACTTGAAGAAGCCGGATTGGGAAGTTTGCTGCAACGTTTTGACCGAGGCCTGGAAACACCGATCCAAATGACCGGAGATGGAATCAGCTTGGGGCAAAAGCAGTTGATCGCTTTTATGCGGGCTATTTTACGTAAACCTGAGCTGTTAATCCTTGATGAAGCAACGGCCAATATCGATACCGTTACCGAAAAACAACTTGAGGCCATTATCAGCAACCTGCCTGCTTCTACCACAAAAGTGATTATCGCTCATCGTTTGAATACGATCGAAAGTGCGGACGAAATCTTTTTTGTGAACTCGGGCGAAATTACGGCAGCCGGCTCTTTTGATGAAGCGCTGAACCTGCTCATGCAAGGTACAATGGAAAGTTAATATTGACTTTTCTTTTGAATTGATTTAGTTACATTTTTACATCTCGACGAGGAATCGTATTTTTCGGAAAATTTAATTGATGCGAATTTCATTTCTATTCATATTACTGCTTTTTACACTTGGCTCTGCCGCTCAGGGCAGTAGTGTAAAAATCGCTTTGCTGAAATACAATGGCGGCGGCGACTGGTATTCCGATCCCACTGCCCTGCCGAACCTCATCGAGTTTTGCAACGAAAACCTGCATACCAATATAAATCCCGAACCTTCGACCATTGAAATTGGCAGCCCCGAGCTGTTTAATTTCCCCTTTGTGCATTTAACCGGGCACGGCAACATCATTTTATCAGAAAACGATGCGATGAATTTGCGTGTTTACCTCGAAGGCGGTGGATTTTTGCATATCGACGATAATTACGGACTCGATGAATATATCCGCCGCGAAATGAAAAAGGTTTTCCCCGATCAGGAGTTTGTTGAGTTACCTTCTTCGCACGAGATTTTTCATCAGAAATTTGATTTTAACGAAGGTATTCCGAAGATACACGAGCACGACAATAAACAACCGCAGGCATTTGGATTATTTGTCGACGACCGCTTGGTTTGCTTTTACACCTACGAAACCGATTTAGGCGACGGCTGGGAAGATATCGACGTACACAACGATCCGGAAGACCTACGCCAGAAAGCACTAAAAATGGGCGCCAACATTATCGCCTACGTTTTCGGACAATAATCAATTTAACAATTCCACAATTTAACAGTTTGGCAGTTTAACAATTTCTCATTTTTATTCATGAAAGTAGTAGCCTTTAACGGAAGCCCGAGACGCAACGGAAATACATCGATTTTGATTGATGAAATGTTTAAAATCTTTCAAGCGGAAGGAATAGAAACCGAAGTTGTGCAGATTGGAAATAAACCGGTTCATGGCTGCACTGCTTGTGGTAAATGCCGCGAAATTCAAGACCGTAAATGCCACATTAAAAACGACCTGCTAAATCTTTGCATCGAAAAAATGATTGAAGCCGACGGTATTATTTTAGGTACCCCGGTATATTTTGCCGATGTAACCACCGAAATAAAAGCATTAATGGATGTGGCCGGTTATGTTACGCGAGGAAATGGTCACCTCCTAAAACGAAAAGTTGGTGCGGGAGTGATTTCGGTTCGTCGTGGTGGTGCCTTGCCCACTTTCGATACCATAAACCGTTTTTTCCTGATCAACCAGATGATCGTGCCCGGCTCCACCTACTGGAACTTTGCTTTTGGTAAAAACCAGGGCGATGTTTTGCAGGATGAAGAGGGCATGAATACCATCTGGAAACTCGCGGAAAATATGAGCTGGTTGATGAAGAAGCTTCAAGCTGATTGATGAGTTAGAAATTTGATAATTTGCCTACTGCAACACCTGCCTATTGCCAATTCATTAATCTAAAATCCTTTTTCGCTTTTTGCCCTTTTCCTTTTCACTTTTGCCTTGAAACTTATTCTTCCTTCTTAGCTTCTTCCCAAATCTCGTCCATCTCAGCAAGACTCATATCGTGCAGACTTTTTCCCTGCATCAGCGTTTTACTTTCGAGGTAATTAAAGCGTTTAATAAATTTAATATTGGTGCGCTCCAGCGCTGCTTCCGGATCAATATCGTACAAACGGGCAGCATTTACAACGGCAAACAACAAATCGCCAAATTCGGCTTCCATTTTATCCTTGTCAGCTTTGTTGATCTCAACGCTCAACTCCTCAACTTCTTCTTTCACTTTATCCCAAACCTGTTCTTTGTATTCCCAATCGAAACCAACACCCCGCACTTTTTCCTGAATACGGTTGGCTTTTACCAGCGCCGGCATGGCAGCCGGAACACCCTCCAAAACGCGTTTATTACCACCTTTCTCTTTCAATTTTAGAGCTTCCCAGTTTTCAGCCACTTTATCGGCCGAACCATCAACATCAACATCGCCAAAAATATGCGGATGACGGTAAACCAGTTTTTCGTTTATTCCTTCCAGCACATCGCCAATATCGAACGCCCCTTTTTCATCACCAATTTTGGCATAAAAAACAATGTGCAACAAAATGTCGCCCAGCTCCTTTTTTATCTCCTGCAAATCGTTTTTCAAAATGGCATCGCCTAATTCGTAGGTTTCCTCAATGGTTAACTTGCGCAACGACTCCAGTGTTTGTTTTTTATCCCATGGACATTTCTCGCGCAATTCGTCCATTATATCCAGCAAGCGTTTAAACTCTTCAACTTTTTTTTGCATAAACTTTGAACCTTTTATTTTTCGGGTGTATAAACCTAATATATTCATAAATTATTCTATTCCGAATGAAAACTATTGTGATAAAAGAAAGTGCTCGGTTTTTCAGACCTGAAAATAGTACACTATTCTTACGCCCTGAAAATCCTGTGCTTACCTTTTCTCTGTATATTTTTCATTCTCATAACGAAAATTCATGAATGTATCAGGTTCAGATTGGTAAAGGTATAATTAAGAATAAAGATGAAAATTTTTGACCGTAAAAAATATATTCTGCTCGGATTATTAATCAGCTTATTAATATTTGGCTTCGGATTAATGGCCGGGCCGGAAGCTGTAGATGGCGAGTTTAATGTGGCTATGTTTAGTTTCAGGCGACTAACGCTCGCACCAATTCTAATTCTCGCAGCCTACGGATCAATGATTTTTCTTATTTTTAAACGCAAGTGATTTTTAGGAAGAAAAATATCGCCCGGTTAACTGACGAAGAGTTGATGGCAGCCATAAAAAACGGCGATCAATCAGCTTTTTCGGAATTGTACGAACGGTTTAATCAGCGGCTGTACTACTACTTTTTTCGAATGCTGGGCAACGACAAAGAAGTGGCCAACGACTTTCTGCAAGACCTTTTTCTGAAGATCATTAACAAACCGGAATTGTTCAAACCCGGATACAAATTTTCGAGCTGGATTTTTACGGTGGCGCACAATATGTGTAAAAACGAATACCGCAACCGCGAAGTGCGTAAGATTGTCAATAACGATGAAAATCCCGACCAATTTCTGGCCGATGAAAATTCGTTTGAGGAGACACTAAAAAAAGAGCACCTCATTACGCAATTATTTGCAGAAATTGAATACCTGGCAGAAGACCAGAAGGCCATATTACTGCTCAAATACAAGGAGAATTTTAGTTTAAAGGAGATCTCGGAAGTACTGGAATTGCCGGTCGGCACCATTAAATCGAGGTTGTATTATGCGCGTATTGAATTAACAAAAAAACTGGCAAACAAGTCGTTACTTTAAAAAGAATGGTATGAAAAACGATATGATAAGCGACAAAGAATTAAGCTCCATCTTCAACCAGGATGCTGCCAACCATTTCCCTGACGAAGCGATTCGTGAACGTCTGGAATATGCCTTTATGATAAAAAGCAGCCGCTATAAAACCACCCAAAATTCCTTCCTTGGATTGTTTGCCTGGCTTTTTTCATGGTCGAACCTTCCGTTAAAAGCAGCAATGGTTTCGGTTGTATTACTTTTTTCATTGGTTAACATTAAAAATGTAGAAACACCGATCCTTCAGCAAATGCAGGATACTACTTTGAATACAATGCCTTATCATATCGATTCATCACAAACATCACCATTTTTTGCGGATACCTGCTCGATTTCCAAACTGATTAAAAGCAACGGTAATAAAGAGACTAAACATTCGGAAGAAGAAATTTCTATTCACCCAGGTTTTGTTACGATGCAACTTTCATTAATCGCTGATAAAAATGTTCCATTTTCTGCTCCAGCTCATTTCGTATTGTCTGATCTTGAAATTTTGAGGAAACAACGATCAATTGATTCAGGTAATACAATTCCCGCTGAATCTCCTCTTTTAGCCTAAGTTGTTGCTCATCATTCAGACTTTCATAAAATTCGAGTGTTTCGGTTACATCCTTCTCTAATGTTTCAAATAAGTCTTGCGATTCGTTTGCATGTCCCGTTGCGAACATTAATTCGACCTGTTTAATAGTAAAAATATCATGTGGAATTTTTGATAGTTGTATTTCCTCGGCACACTTCTGAAGCATCTGAAAAGCTTTTTCCTTCTCCCCTTTTTGAAGAAGCATTGCCGCTACTTCATTAAAAGTATTACGGGCCTGAAAAACATTCAGGTTTACGTTTGTATTCCAGTCGGCATACACCGAAGGATCAGAAATATTTCCCCATTTAAAATTATTGATCAATTTATCTGCAATAACTTCCGGATCACATTTCCCGATGGAGTAAGCACTGCTTGAATTGCCCTTTTCAGGAATGAGGCGATAAACAAAACCTTCGCACTGTAAATAGGCCCCCAAACCATGGTTCACCGCCTCATTTTTCGACACAAAACATATTGGACGTTCAGCAGCGTTCGAACTAATAATATCCCAAAATGCCAGCTCGTGTTTGTACAGCACATTCTTTCCTTCGATTGACACCGGGATCTTACCACTCATCCCATCGGCTTCCACCTGCATATTTAGTTTGGTTATAGGAAGAAAGTTTACACGCTCACCGGAGTTCAATGTTACTTTTGCATTGTTGCTTTCAAGGCTCAAAAAATTGAGCGCCTCTTGCCACGAAGTATCTCGGTTCGATCGTTTTAGCACAGGAACATAAGCCAGTTCACCATGATCGTATTTATCCTGAGCCAGTATCATTTTTAAACCGGCATCGTTATATTTCGGATTTCGCAAACCATTGATAAACCAGTTGGCTGCTAAAAATGGCATGATTACAATTCGCACATCGGTGCGCAGTTCTTCCACTTCCTGGCAATACAGCAGCGGATAAGTATCGTTATCGCCACTGGTAAAAAGAATGGCATTTGGAGGACATGATTTTAAGATATTCTCAGCCAGGTCGCGGGCAACGTACCTGCCCGAACGATTGTGATCATCAAAATTCTGAGAAGCCATTAATACCGGCCCCACCAAGAGCAACACCAACAAAACGGGCACGGCAACTTTTGTATTTTTTATTTTCTGCTGAATCAGATTCACTGCTGCCACCAAACTTAAACCTCCCCAAATAGAAAAGGCCATAAATGCTCCGACAAAAACATAATCGCGCTCGCGTGGTGTGATGGGAATTTCGTTGATATAAACCGTAAGCCCAAGTCCGCCCATAACAAACAGTGCCAGCACAATAAAAAAGGCTTCGCGATTGGTTTTGTATTGATAGAAAGCCCCAAACAATCCCATCAACAGCGGAAGAAAAAAGTAGGTATTTCGCCCCTTATTGCTTTTTAGCCAGCCTGGTACCTTATCCTGTGACCCAAGCCGAACATTATCGACAAAATCGATTCCTGAAAGCCAGTTGCCATTTAAAATGCTCCCCTTTCCTTGCCGGTCGTTTTGGCGGCCCACAAAATTCCACATAAAATAGCGCCCAAACATAAATCCAAACTGATAGCGGGCAAAAAACTTTAGCTGGTCAGAAAAGCGTGGAACAATAATAGATTTTTGTTCCCCATTTCGTTGTTTCGCCACAACGCGCTTCCCCGAAATATTTATCCAACTATTGTAGGCTTTTATATGGTTTTCATCGCTGCTCGACATGCGCGGAAACCAGGTGCAAGTCCGTTCGTCATATTCGTAATCAGGAGCAAGATCTATCGGTTGGTATTTACCATTAATAAAATCATACGAAGTACGTTCATTCACATCTAATAAAGGCGAATTGTAGTTTTGTCCGTAAAGCAACGGCCGTTTCGGATATTGTTCCCTGTTCAGGTAGTTGATCAACGAAAAAATGTTATTTGGCTCACCAAAGTTTACAGGTGGATTTGCCGATGAGCGAATAATATTTACAGCATAAACGGAGAACCCAAGCAATACAAACAACAATGACAATGTAGACAGTTCATAAAACGATTTCTGTTTCTTTTTAAAATAAAATATCAGTGCAGCCAGTAAAGCAAGAATAAACAAGATTCCGAAGAGTGTTCCCGAATGAAGTGGTAAACTTAGCCGGTTAACAAAGAACAAATCGAAACGTGAAAGCAGAAATAAAACCAGCGGCGTTAAAACATATAATACTCCCAACAAAACAATCAGCCCGAGCCCGAAGAACACAATCAGATTCTTTACTGAGTACCCGTATTTTCGAATTCCCATTATCATTACCACCGATGGCAGTACCAGCAAATTCAATAAATGCACTCCAATTCCGAGACCGGTGATCAGGGCTAAGAACAGAATCCATTTTTCGTTTCCCGGTTGTCCGAAATGTTCGTCCCATTTTAATGCAGCCCAAAACGACAGGATGAGAAAAAACATGGAAAGCGCATACGCCTCGCCTTCTACAGCCGAAAACCAAAACGAATCGCTAACAGCAAAACTTAGAGCGCCAATAACCGCACTTCCGATAATCACAAGCTGTGATTCCGACATTTTGGAGACCAACTTTACAATAACGTGATAAAGTAAAAAGATGGTTAATGCACTGAATAAGCCCGACATTAAATTGATGGTCCAGGCTATTTTTTGAGGATTTCCAAATGACAATAATGAAAACAAACGCCCCATCAACATAAAAAGCGGTGCCCCTGCCGGGTGATTCACCTCCAATTTGGATGCCGAAAGTATAAACTCGCTACAATCCCAGAAACTGGTTGTGGGTTCCAGCGATAAGACATAAAGAGTTAAAGAAATTAGAAAAACCAACAGACCTGTAATTTGTACAACCGACTTTGTGCGCATATTTTTTGGTGTTAATACACGCATTTAATTAAAAGTTCATTTTTAAAATTCTCACATCATTTTATGCCCGCATCTCAACAAGAATTTAATATATTGCATATCAAAATACTAAAGAAAACACATTATGATTTTAGGCGTATCGGAATGGCTCAGCGGAAAACTCGGCTGGAGCGTAAAAACAATAAGAATTGCATTTGTGATTGGCGTTTTATTTTTTGGCGTAGGACTGGGATTATACCTGATTCTATGGATCGTAAAAATGTTCTCGAAATAGGTGAATTAGAAATTAGAATTCACCACACGAACTAATTCTTGTGATCTCTGTCAGAATTTGACAATCGATGTACCTTATCATTCGAAAGTGGCGATTTATTTTCGTAAATTTGCCCTGCTCAATTATTTAAGTACAAACATTGGATAAACAAATTTTACTGGAAGGAATTGATCTCCTTGAGTTTTTCGGAGTAAACAATTCAAAAATTGAACTGATTAAAAGGCTTTTCCCAAAAATTAAGATCACTGCACGTGGTCATGCGTTGTTCGTGCAGGGAGAACCTAAAGAGATAAAAGCGTTTGAGAAGAAGTTCGCCCTCATCCTCGACCATTACTATCAATACAACTCGCTTACCGAAGAAATCATTCACGAGTTATTGAACTCAGGAATTTCATCGTTTGAAGAAAACGGCAACAACGAGCCGGATATTATTGTATTTGGGAACAGTGGAAAACCTGTTCGGGCGCGAACACCAAACCAACGCCGGCTGGTAGAAAGCAACGGTAAAAACGATTTGATTTTTGCCATTGGCCCGGCCGGAACCGGTAAAACTTACACCGCAATTGCACTGGCGGTTCGCGCATTAAAAAACAAAGAGATTCGAAAGATCATTCTGAGTCGACCGGCAGTGGAAGCAGGTGAAAATTTAGGTTTTCTTCCCGGCGATTTAAAGGATAAAATCGATCCGTATTTGCAACCGCTTTACGATGCGCTGCAGGATATGATTCCGCCGAAAAAGCTGGAAGAATTTATGAAAGACGGCACCATACAAATTGCGCCGCTGGCTTTTATGCGTGGACGAACATTAAGTAATGCCTATGTAATTCTCGACGAAGCACAAAACACCACGGTTAATCAGCTAAAAATGTTCTTGACGCGAATGGGACTGAACGCCAAATTTATTATTACCGGCGACGTTACGCAGATCGACCTTCCACGGAAAAGTAATTCGGGACTGATTCAGGCTTTACGGATTTTAAAAGGCATCAAAAATATTTCAACTATATATTTTGATAAAAAAGACATTGTTCGCCATAAGCTGGTTCGCGACATTGTTGAAGCGTATGATAAACACGCTGAAGAGAAACTCGAGATAAAAACTGATCCGAAAGAAAGTAGAGACCAGTAGAACTGGCCTGACTTTGTTAACCGTTGAAAGAAGATGCAATTTCACAATTTATCAGTTTTACAATTTTCTGATTTAAACAAAAACCAGCTAAATTTGTAATACAGACGACAAAGATTTTTAACACAGACAAGAAGTATAAATACAACAATAAATATTCAACAAAATGGGTAACGCACTTACAAAAACAAGTTTCAATTTTCCGGGACAAAAAAGCCACTACAAAGGTAAAGTTCGCGACGTTTACAACATCAACGACGACTTTTTGGTGATGGTTGTTTCCGACCGTATTTCAGCATTCGACGTGGTACTGCCAAAAGGAATTCCTTTTAAAGGCCAGGTACTCAACCAGATTGCAGAGAAATTTTTGGATGCCACTGCTGACATTGTTCCAAACTGGAAAATAGCAACACCCGATCCAAACGTAACAGTGGGTCATTTTTGCGAAACTTTCCCGGTAGAAATGATCGTGCGTGGTTATTTAACCGGAAGTTCGTGGAGATTGTACAAAAATGGTGGTCGCGACATTTGCGGCGTTCCACTTCCTGAAGGTTTGAAAGAACACCAGGCTTTTCCTGAGCCACTATTAACGCCAACTACAAAAGCTGAGCAAGGCGCTCACGACGAAAATATTTCGCGCGAAGAGATCATCAAACAAGGATTGGTTTCGGAAGAAGATTACAAAGAACTGGAGCGTATCTCGCTGGCACTGTTTAAACGTGGTAGCGAAATTGCCAATGAAATGGGCTTGATTCTGGTAGACACCAAATACGAGTTCGGTAAAAAAGATGGTCAGATTTACCTGATCGACGAAATTCATACACCTGATTCATCGCGTTATTTCTACGCTGATGGTTACCAGGAGCGTTTTGACAAAGGCGAAAACCAAAAGCAGCTTTCGAAAGAATTTGTTCGCGAGTGGTTGATGGAAAACAATTTCCAGGGCCGCGATGGCGATGTACTTCCTGACATTCCTGAATCGTTTGTTAACGAGGTTTCAGAAAGATACATTGAATTGTACGAAAATATCACCGGCGATAAATTTGTAAAATCGGACACTTCGAAAATTGAAGACCGCATTGAAACTGCCGTTAATGATTTTTTGAAGCAAGCTTAAAAAGACAAAGATAGAACCTTAAAGCAGTAAAACTCACGGTTTCTGAACATAGAACAAATATTGATAGTATAGAATGAATGATGAATTTCGATTAACGATTTTAGATTTATGATCGTTAAGAGAGTTGCTACATTGTAATACATTATACATCTGCAATCAGAATTCGTTAATCATCATTCGACATTCAAGACGTTAGAAACTAAATTAATTGCAAAAACCGAATTTCGGCAACAAGGTTTTAAAAGAAAATAAAGACACCTGCTTAAATTTAAGCGGGTGTTTTTGTTTTCAGGACATATGATTTCATTAGTGCCAAATTGTAAAAAAACAAAAACTGTAACATGAAAAAACTGATGATGCTGACCTTATTGGCAATTTTTGCCATGAGTACTTTTGCCCAGGACGAATTTACCCTGGTTAAAGAAGGTGACACTGCACCCGACTTCACGATAACCATGGAAGACGGTTCGGTAAAAAAACTTTCTGACCTGAAAGGGAAAGTTGTTTGGGTTAACTTTTTTGCCACGTGGTGTCCACCATGCAGAAAAGAATTACCGCACCTTGAAAAAGAGGTGTATGAAAAGCTGAAGAAGAACACAAATTTTGAAGTTTTGGTTATTGGTCGCGAACACGATTGGGAAACGGTAAACAAATTTAAAGCCGACAACAATTATTCGCTGCCCTTCTATCCCGATCCGGATCGTGCTATTTTTTCGAAATACGCCAAACAAAACATTCCACGTAACTTCATAATCGATAAAGACGGAAAAATTGCAGTCGCTTCTATTGGTTTTGAAGAAGAAGAATTTAATAAGATTATAAAGAAAGTGAATGAACTGATAAAATAGGTTTTAAACAAAATCAATAAAAGAGCTGTTTGTATTTTACAAGCAGCTTTTTTTATGCTTGGAATTGAACACAAAACGCTGAAAATTAATTTACTCACTAAAAACATACCTTTATGAAAAAATTGCAGTTAAAAATTCTTGCTCTGTTTTGTGCCGGAGCACTAATTTATTCGTGTAGCGATTCACTTATCACCGTCGACGCTGGTGAAGATTCCATTGAACTTAAATCTGCAACATCGGCAAAAAACAGCTACATAGTTGTACTGAACGATGCCGACTTAACAGCAGAATTAGCACAGTTAAAAGGTTACGAAAAGAAACAAAATGCTGTAAAAGCCAAATCGGCAAAAATATTAGAACGAGCCGGAATTACGGATGGTGAAATTGGCCACGTTTACGGCACGGCCTTAAAAGGATTCTCGGTAAAAATTGCTCCCGGACAGTTGAAGAAACTCGAAAACGATGTTTCGGTGGCCTACATAGAGGCCGATAAAGTTATTGCATTGGCTCCTCCTCCCGGAAAAGGCCCGAACAAAGGCGACGGTGGCGACACTGGCGGCGGAACTTCAACACAGGAAACTCCATGGGGAATTACCCGTGTTGGCGGAGCTGGCAACGGGGTCGGCAAAGTGGCCTGGATTATTGATTCGGGAATTGATCTGGATCACCCCGATTTAAATGTTGATCCTGATCTGAGTACTGATTTCACAAATTCTCGTAAAGGAGCAGAAGATGAAAACGGACATGGAACGCATGTTGCCGGAACAATTGCAGCAGTAGATAATTCCGAAGGTGTTGTTGGTGTTGCTGCCGGAGCAACGGTTGTTGCAGTTCGTGTTCTCGATCGCCGTGGAAGCGGAAGTTACTCTGGCGTAATAGCAGGAGTAAATTACGTGGCTGAAAAAGGAGCGTTAGGAGATGTGGCAAATATGAGTCTTGGTGGAGGATTTTCTCAATCGTTAAACGATGCGGTAGTTGCTGCTTCTAGTAAGGTAAAGTTTGTTTTGGCTGCCGGAAACGAAAGTACCTGGGCAAGCTCAAAATCTCCGGCAAGTGCCAACGGGACTAACATTTTTACTATTTCGGCAATGAGTCAGGGTGATAATTGGGCAAGCTTCTCGAATTTTGGTAATCCTCCGGTTGATTATTGTGCCCCGGGTGTGAGTATTAAGTCAACCTGGAAAGACGGAGGATACAATACCATTAGCGGAACATCAATGGCTGCGCCACACGCAGCAGGTGTACTATTAATGGGATCAACCAATACAGATGGAACTGTCAATGGCGATCCCGACGGAAATGCCGATCCGATCATTCATCGCTAATTAGAACAGAAAAGATATTGAAGCCCGGACGAATACTCCGGGTTTTTTATTGCTCCTCGCCCAACAGAATTTCTACAATTTTATGCAGTTCATTCCCCACTTTAGCCCGGGTATCGTTGGTAATTACAGCTACCACCATTTTCTCTTTTGGGTAAATAATAAGATTCGAACAGCCTCCAACCGAACCTCCACCATGACCGAAATATTCGCGTCCAAATTCATCTGTTCCTGAAGAGAATCCCATTCCATAAGTTGTTTTTTCTCCATTTTTCAAGGTTTGTGGTGTAATCAATTGTTGTTTTACCTCTTCCGGAAAAAGTGTATTATTCAGCATTGCATTCCCAAATTTCACCAAATCTACCGAGGTAGAAATAAAACCACCGCCGGCCCATTTATAGCTATTGTCAACGTAAGGAGCATTTATAATTTTACCCTTATCCATATCATAATAACCTGAACGAAACAAAATAAGCGAATCCATACGTTCGGCTGTTGTCTCGGTCATTCCAATAGGATTAAAAACACGCGTTTGCATAAATTGCAGAAACTCCTCGCCCGACGCCCCTTCCATTACTGCGCTTAAAAGGTTAAATCCGTAACTGGAATAACTGTATTGTGTTCCAGGCTCAAACAACAAGGTGTCATTCATAAAAATCTCCAAACCTTCTTTCACCGTAGGATAAAACTTTGATGAGAGGAATTCGTCCCCATTATAATGTCTTATTCCAGCCAAATGTCCGGCCACCTGACGCGTAGTTATTTGGTATTTCTTTTCCGGGAAATCGGGTACATATTTCTGAACCGGAGCATCAAGATCAATCTTTCCTTCGTCAATTAAAATGCCCAATCCTGCGGCAGTCAGTGCTTTTGAAATACTTCCTATTCTGAACTTTGTTTTTTCCGGATATACCGCTACCTGTTGCTCGTAGTTACCCAAACCAAAACCTTTCGAAAAAACAATATTATTATCAATCGAAACAGTTGCTGTCCAACCTACCGATTCACTTTCAACACGTAATTGTTCGATGTAGTCTTCTGCCGCTTTTATTTTTGGATCTTCTTTTGTGCAGGAAACTCCCGAGAGTAATACAAGGATTAGCAGATAGTACAGGTTTTTCATTTTGGTTTTATTTAGATTATTGATATCGTACTAAGAAGTCGTATAAAGTTATAAGAAAAACAGTATTCCGAAAATGCTACGCATTAAAGAATAAATCATCTTTTTTGCTCTTTTTGTCAATTTGTGTATTTTTGCCGCGCATTTTAAACGTAGGTAACATGTTTTTATACAACCGGGTAAATAAGGAAGAACTAAAAAAAAGGCTGGATGAAGAAACTTTTCAGCGCAAAACGATTTCGTTTTACAAATATTACATTCTGGAAAATCCAAACGAATTTAGGGATGAACTTTTCCGCGATTGGTTTCCGTTGGAATGTTTTGGCCGTATTTATGTAGCCCGCGAAGGAATTAACGCACAAATGAGTGTGCCCGAACACCACTGGGATGCTTTTGTGGAGACTTTAAAAAAACATGAGATTCTGCAAAACATTCCGATTAAATATGCCATCGAAGACGATGGAAAATCGTTCTACAAACTAACCATAAAAGTGCGTCCAAAACTGGTTGCCGATGGTTTAGACGACGATGTCTACGACGTAACCAACGTTGGGAAACACTTGTCGGGTGTTGAGTTCCACAAATACATTGGACAGGAAGATACCGTTGTTGTCGACATGCGTAACTATTACGAAAGCGAGATCGGTCATTTTGAAGGTGCAATTTGCCCGGAAGCGGATACTTTTCGTGAAGAACTGGAAATTGTTACCGACCTGCTTGAAGATAAAAAAGATAAAAAAGTGCTGCTGTACTGTACCGGCGGAATTCGCTGCGAGAAAGCAAGTGCATACCTGAAACACCAGGGATTTAGGGATGTAAACCAGTTACACGGAGGGATTCTCGAATATGCTCGCCAGATTAAAACGGCCAAGCTCGATTCAAAATTTATTGGTAAAAACTTTGTATTCGACGAACGTTTAGGCGAAAGTGTAAATGGCGAAATCATTTCAAAATGTCATCAATGTGGCAAAGCTTGCGATTCACATACCAATTGCGATAATCAAGGCTGTCATATTTTGTTTATTCAGTGCCCCGAGTGTGCCGAGAAATACCATGGTTGCTGCACACCCGAATGTTCCGACGAAAAAATGCAGGGAATTGGTCGTCCATCCGATTTACGTATCGGTTTTGGCAACAGCCGCAAATTCAGAAAAAGCCTTTCTTTAATGCGAGTAGAAGAAAACAAATTAAACGTGCAATAAAAAGCATCTTAAACGTCATCCTGAACTTGTTTCAGGATCTTCATACAACGGAAGTCAGATTCCGAACTAAATTCGGAATGACGTTGAGGCATTTATATACATTTCCTATTTTTGCGGCATGAACAATTTTTGGCAAGAGTTTGATGGTCCGGCTTTTTCGCTGGCCCCCATGGAGGATGTTACCGATACGGTTTTTCGCGAAATCGTAATGGGAATGACAGCACCGGGAAAATTGCACATGGTTTTTACCGAGTTCACGTCTGTTGAAGGAATGAATCATCCGGTTGGCCGTGAACGTGTTTCGGAACGATTGATCGTAAATGAATCGGAACGAGCTTTGCTTAAAAAACTCAACATCAAAATAATAGCACAAATCTGGGGACGCAACCCGGAGATTTACAAGAACATTGCCAAATATATAACCGAAAATTACGATTTCGATGGAATCGACATCAACATGGGCTGCCCGGTAAAAAAGGTATTTAAAATTGGAGCCTGCAGCGCTTTGATTGGAGAACCGGAACGTGCGAAAGAAATAATCCTGGCCACAAAAGAAGGTACGCACCTACCCGTAAGTGTAAAAACCCGCACCGGAATAAAGGAGCACATTACAGAGAACTGGATTGCCAACCTACTGGAAGTTGATCCTGCAGCTATTATTTTACACGGCCGCACGCAACGGATGCAATCGGATGGCGATGCAAGCTGGGAGGAAATTGCAAAAGCCGTTCAATTGAAAAACAGATTAAAACCACATATTCCAGTTCATGGCAACGGCGATGTAATGTCGTTTGAACAAGGACTGGAACGAGTAAAACAAACAGGCGTAAACGGTGTAATGATCGGTCGTGGGATTTTCCATAATCCCTGGTTTTTCGATCCCGAAAAAGAAGAAATTTCGATGGAAGACCGCATTGCCAAATTACTGGATCATACCCGTCTTTTTGAACAAACCTGGAGTCCCGACAAAAATTTTAATATTCTGAAACGTTTCTACAAAATCTACCTCAACTCATTTCCGGGCGCTGCAAAAATGCGTGCCGATGTTATGGAAATGAAAGGTTACGACGAGGTTTATTCTTATTTTGAATAACTACCGCGACTTCCAATCCTAACAATTTCAGCATTTTACAATCGCTTGATTAAGGGTGTTATACTTTTGAATTGTCATTCTATTATTAAACCAAAATTCAAAAGTTATGACCATTCAATCAAACCGTCGACAGTTTATCCGAAACAGCTCTGTAACGGGCTGCGCAATCCTTCTTTCAGGAAAACTTTCTGCATTCACCTTTCCTCTGGATGAACTTCCCGACCCGAAAAAACTGAATTATTGTGGCTATACCTGCCCGTCAGATTGTAAATTTTTGGAAGCTTCAGAAAAAAATGATGTGGAGCTAAAGAAAAAAGCTTACCAGGAATGGCAAATAGAAGAGCATTACGGAATTCCATTCGTGGCCGAAAACATCTTTTGTTTCGGATGCAAAAATTCGGAAAAGCCGGCCGGGGTCGTTCTTACCAATTGTACGGTCCGTGCTTGCGCCATTACTAAAGAGTTCGACTCGTGCATTCAGTGCAAACAACTAAAAGACTGTGATAAAGATCTTTGGACACGGTTTCCTGATTTTCATGAGTCAGTTGTTGCTATGCAGGAAAAGTATTTTGCCGGCAAAGCCTAAAATTTCGGCACAAAACTGTAATTATTTGGCAGTTACTTTTACTTTTATTTCAAAAAACCGAATCAATTGTTATGAAGAATTTGTACCTGCTTTTCATCTGCCTTATTGCCTTTTCGTGTAGTTCAAACAAGACCAAAATTTACCAGTGGCGCGGCGAAGACCGCAAAGGGATTTTTATCGAAGAAAACCTTCTAAAAGAATGGCCAAAAGACGGACCAGCCGAACTTTGGTCTGTTGAAGGTATTGGAGATGGATTTGGATCGCCAACAGTAACCGACAATGAGATTTTTATAAGCGGAGCTATCGACAGCACTGCCACTTTATTTTGTTTCGATTTAGACGGGCAGAAAAAGTGGGAAGTACCCTTTGGAAAGGAATGGGTAACCAGCTATCCGGGTTCGCGCTCGCAACCAACTATTGTCGACGATTTAATTTATATTGGTTCGGGAATGGGAAATCTGTTTTGTCTGAATCGCTCGAATGGAGAACTGGTTTGGGAAAAACGATTCGTAGAAGATTTTGATGGTATTTACCCACGTTTCGGTCATTCGGAAGCACCTGTTATTGATGGCGACAAAGTATTTTGGGCACCCGGCGGAAAAGAATACAATGTGGTTGGCTTAAATCGTTTTACCGGCGATTTATTGTGGAGCAATGCAGGACACAGCGAACGATCGGGTTACAATCCCGGCACGTTGATAGAACTTCCAACACGACACATTTTTGTTACCTATTCGGCTTATAATATGATGGGCTTTGATACAGAAACAGGCGAATTATTATGGACACATGCACAGGATAATGTTCCGCTCGACAAACGTCAACCGGGAATGGGCGATACACACAGCAACTGTGTTATCTACGACTCAGGATACATTTACTACGCTGCCGGCGACGGCAACTGTGGTGTAAAACTTCAGCTTTCGGAAGATGGAACTGAGATTAAGGAAGTTTGGCGTAATAAAGGTTTCGACAGCTACATGGGTGGTATTGTAAAAATTGAAGATCATTTATACGGCAGTGCCACCTCAAAAAAGTTCTTCAGAAGTATTGATGCTACAAGCGGCGAATTAAGCGATTCACTAAAATTAGGTTGGGGCGCTGTTATTGCAGCCGACGACATGCTTTATTACTATGGTCAAAATGGTACCTTATCATTGGTCGCTTTTGATGCAGCCGGAAAAATGAATCAAGTCAGCGATTTTAAAATCACAAAAGGAGCAAAAGAGCATTTCTCCCACCCTGTTATTAAAGACGGAGTTTTATACCAACGACACGGTCAGGTGTTGATGGCATTCGACATAAAAGCAAAGGGTTAAAGTTCTACATATTTCAGAAACTCTTCGCGAACACTTCTGTCTTTGAATTTACCGGAATACTCGGCAGTAACAGTACTGCTGCTTTCGTCCTGAATTCCACGCGATGATACACACATGTGTTTGGCATCGATTACAACGGCCACATCATCGGTTTTAAGTATTGTTTTAAGCTCGTTGGCAATTTGCACCGTTAAACGTTCCTGCACTTGCGGACGGCGCGCAAAATAGTCGACAATTCGGTTTATTTTGCTCAAACCAATCACTTCGCCTGACGAAATGTAAGCAACGTGTGCTTTTCCTACAATCGGCAGAAAATGATGTTCGCAAGTAGAATTCATGTTGATGTTCTTTTCTACCAGCATTTCGCCGTATTTGAATTTATTTTCGAAGACAGAGACTTTTGGTTTATTGGCAGGATTTAATCCACTGAATATTTCCTGAACAAACATTTTAGCAACACGATGCGGCGTTCCACTTAAACTATCATCATTCAAATCGAGCCCCATTGTTTCCATGATATCGCGAAACTTGTCTTCAATGATTTCCATTTTTCGTTCGTCGCTCAACTCAAAAGCATCAGCACGCATTGGTGTATCGATTGATGTTGCAATATGATTATCGCCTATAATATCATACTTCTCTTTCCCATTGGTTTTACCGTTTAGCTTATCAGCGTTGGTAAATATTATTTCCTCCCTGTAACTCATAACTTCTCTAATTTCTGTTTCTAAATTCTATGAGTTAAATAACAGACCAAAAACTATTTTGTTTAATTTTTAAAAACAATTTATTAAACAATTTGATTCGATATTTATGATTTAGATTTCAATCCGAATGAATCGAAAAACGAAACCTTCTGGTTTTTAATCACATAAAAAGGAGTTAAAATAGCTCTGATTTAAAACAAAATCATTTTATGTTTAAACGGCCCCAAGCCCCTATTCACGTACGTTTACGCCGAAAAAAAAGAAATGCATTTTTTTTGCCATTTTTTTTCATTTTTCTTTGCCAGTGTAAAAACAATTTCTACTTTTGCACACGCTTTAACAAAGCAACGACGTTCTTTTTAAAAACTGATTAAGTTTTAAATACCAACGCTGAGAAGCGAGGGAGATTTAGCAACTTTAATCATCTTTTGGAGAGATGGGTGAGTGGCTGAAACCACCGGTTTGCTAAACCGGCGTACGGGTAACACTGTACCGGGGGTTCGAATCCCCCTCTCTCCGCACAAATAAATTCGGGATGTAGCGCAGTCCGGTTAGCGCACCTGCTTTGGGAGCAGGGGGTCCCAGGTTCGAATCCTGGTATCCCGACCACTGAAAATCAAGGAGTTAAACGAAAGTTTAGCTCCTTTTTTGTTTTACACTGTCGCAATTTTGTCGCAAAAAACACAATATAAAGTATAAAAGCATGCCAAAAATATCCAGAAGTTTTATCAGAGCTTTATATGCTCTCGATACAAGCACACCTCCTATATTGTGGAACCAAATCAAATATGAAATCAGCTTGCAAAGAGATGAAAAGGAACTAATTTCTATTTTGATCAGAAGAACGAATAAAATCATTTCCTTATTAAAAAGTAGAAACAACGTATTATTAAACAAACTTATAGATTTGGGTAAATTAAGTAATAATGATGCTTCCTTGGAAGAGATGCTCATTGATTTTGTTTGTAATCATGAATTCACCAATAGTGAATTAAATGAACTACGACCATACATTGATAAAGCGCAGGAAATTGAAATTTCACTTTCAGACCATCCAAGAGATTCAATTGATCTCAGCATCATGATACTAATGCGCGACCTTTTGACAGTTCCAAAAATTAAAATGTATGTTGAACTCGTTGTATTTTTCAGACACTTGGATTACCTATATACTAACATTAGTAAAATTAGAACTGGAACTGGTTTCACTCCACCATCGCCTCCCAATGGGAAATACATTAAAACCATTATTGATAAACTAATAACAGTAACAACGGATAAAAGTGAAAATCATGGTTTTAAGAGCGAAAAGGGTTTTATCGCTTTTTGCACCTTGCTCAATGACTTTTTTGAAAATAAGAAACCAGTAATTCCTTCTCAGGTCATTGAAATACAAGGTGGAGTTAAAGGAAAGATTGCACATAGCTTAAAAGAGATTTATTCTGATTGTGGTATGAATAAATTACGCTCAAACAACGAGTTTTTTAATGTTGTCAGGGTTCTTAGTGTTTTTAAAGAGCATACTAATTTGCATATTTACAAGTCTATGACCAGTTGAAAATGTATACTATCAATTGACTTCTAATCGACTACTCCTTAGTGTAAAAAAATACCTAAAATCCCCCCCATAATTCCCAATAGTTCATATACTAATTTTGTAATGTATCCAGGAAAAAACCTGATGCATTAATAAATATAAAATGTTTAAGTTATTTGAAAGCCTACCTCAAGAGGTAGCATTACTAAGACAAGATGTAGAAGTCTTGCAAAAACTCATCGAAGTATTAATCAATTCTCCCAACGACCAGGCCGAAGTAATCAGCGTTGAAGATGTGGTCCGGTTAACCGGGTACACCAAGAACACAATTTACCAGTATGCGAACAAAGGAATTATTCCTACTCACAGACCTTTACATGGAGGGAGGAAACTTGTGTTCTACCGATCGGAAATAGAAAACTGGTTACGAGGTAACAAACCGGAGACTTCGGAAGAATTTTGCGAGAGAAAAGAAACGGAATTAATTAACTATTACAAAGGAGGGCTTAACTAATGGGAAATAGAAGTCAATTTTATTATACTGAAAGAGAGGAAGATGCGATAATTCAAGTATGTAAAAAGAATATAGATCAATGCGCTGAATGGACACATCTTACAATCAATAAATTATTATATAGTTGTTGGGGTGTTCGTGGGATTTTTTTTAGTGACCTTACTGATTTCTTGATTGTAATTAAAGGTGACAAATTTACCGAAAGCTGCCTAGATAGATTTACAAAAACAATCCTCTACTTCTTCCCCACCGAATGTCAAGGATCAAGAAAGATTTATTTTTGGTTTTACACCGATCATCAAGAACCACAGCTTGAGGCAAAATGAGAAACGTAGGCATGTTGAGCAAATAGAATTTGATCCCTTTCCTGCAAAAGAAGTGTAGAAATTATGAGAGGGAGCAGAAAATCTGAAATAGTCTATATAAACGGAGGAAAAACTGCTCCCTCTTTTCCGTAAAATAACTGTAGAAATGAATATTATAAAGCAATACTCTGCTGAATACGCCAGTGACGTGATGAGTGTGGTTCCGTTAGGAAATGTGGATAAAACAGTATGTGGGTGTGGCTTGACTTCAGTTGCACTTGAAAATGACGAACCAATGGTTATTACAGTTCCGACAATCTACCTGGCATTAAACAAAGCCCGACAATACCCTAATAAAAGATTTTCTGGGGAAGTGTTAGCTGTCTGGGGAGAGACGGATGAAATAGATATCGATTTGTATCATTGTTTCAACAAACCTTTCAAAATAATAGTGACTTATGATTCACTTCCAAAGGTTAAGAATATACTGAACGGTTTTAAATGTAAGTTGATTGTTGATGAAGCACATACACTTTTGTCAAATACAAAATTAAAACCGGAAGTAGTTGACGAGGTATTTAAAATAGCAGAAGAACATAAAGACCGAGTGAGTTTTATTTCCGCAACCCCCACTCCACTGGAATACTTGCCCGATTGGGTATCCACATTAGACCAGGTTACAATTCAGTGGACCAATACTTCAAAGGCAATACCCATTATCGCCGAACGACAGTACCCTTATAAAAGCCTTCAAGAAGAGTTTATTGCTCCACTTAGTCAATATGGAACAATGACCTTAAAGGGCCGGAATTTTAGGAAATTGATAATCTTCGTTAACTCCATAAATAGGATAACGGATACTATAAAAAAAACAGGTCTGAATAAAGAAGATTGCGGAATCATTTGTGGTGACAGCTTGACAAATGATCTCAAAATAGCCGGGATTAAGAGATATATTGATGGAGAAATGCCTAAATTCCTTTTCATTACATCAGCTGGCTTTGGTGGCATTGATATTTATGACAGTGAAGCGATGACATTAGTAGTAAGCAATACATCGAGGCACTGGCAAATGATCGATATGCTAACAGATCTTCAACAGGCAATTTCAAGACAGAGGAATAAAGACAATCCGAACTATGGAACGTTCATTTATATTTTTAATCAAACGTTATTCAAAAAAACGGAAGAGGAACTTATTGCGGAAATAGATCACATAAGGTCAAAAATCACCAAATCAATTCAGTTATATGACCACGCAGTAGAAAAAGGTCTACAAGATGGATTTGAAACATATCCTGACTTTGAAGCCTATACCTTGTTTAAAGATGGTAGGTATGTTATAAATGAACAAGCATTTTTAGCAGATAGATATTTCATCCTTGAAACAAGAAAACGGTACCGCAAGGGATTTGATATAAAAGCTCAGTTTAATTGTGCTGAAACAATAGAACCTAATGTTATTGAAGTAGCAACTTATAAAGATTTGGTTGACTATTTCAGGGCAAACCACCAAAATGGATTAATAGATTGGGGGATATATTCTTATAAAACCGCTTGGATTTCCATTATTGAAAGATCATATAAAATCCATGGAAAGGTCTGGAAAGATATTTCTCACGCCAAATCTATGATTAAGAAGATTGACTATGGTGATAAACAGATGAAGGAAATAATCTACAATTCCTTTGAAACCGGAAGTTATACAAGAAAGGTTGCTAAAGAAAGGCTTCAAGAAGTATATGCTCGCCTTGGAATCAACAAGAAAGCGCAACACCATCATTTTGATGAACTATTCACTAAGGTTGAACACAAGATGGTGAAAGGCGAAAGATTTGTCGAAATCTTGGAAAAGTAGCAAATCTACATTTAAAAGTCAACAGGAAAGATTAGTCGTCTTTCCTGTAGTACGTTGTAAAAGAATCTAACTCAAAAGCCAAAGTCCGCTTATCCAGCAATTCAGAAGCTCCTGCAAAGTAAATTGAGTCAACATGATCAACAAACGCATCCCAGATGTTAGTAAGCTGCCAGTCCTCTTTGCTGTGGTTATTCCTGTAAGATTTCATAATGATAGATTTAATATTTCAGGCTGTTTTAACGGTTTAGGAATACCGGATGAACCGGAACTATATCATTCCTTCATCCGCCATAGAATAATATGACTCAGATGTAAGTATGATATGGTCCGGTACATCAATGTCTAAGAAATGTCCACCTTCCTTTATCTTCTTTGTGATCCTTAGGTCCGCTTCACTGGTACGAAGTTCTCCGGAAGGATGGTTGTGGAGCAAGATGATTGAGGAGGCGTTGGCTTTTAATGCTAACTGAAATATCAACTTAGCGTCAACCACGGTCCCGGAAACTCCACCGGTCGAGATCCAGGAGAGTCCCAGTATCTTCAAGCTGCGAGAAAGCAGCAGAACAGCGAACCTCTCGCGATAATCCAGATCGGGCCAAACAGGGTAAACGTAATCATAAACAGACTTCGAGCCGGTAACGCGCATCTGTTTAGAGGGCATGACGCGATGTGAATAGGTTATAGTAACCTCAGCAATGTTTTGTTGAAATAATGTCATTGTTTTTGCCCTTGCCAAGGGACTGATTATAGCATTGGCGTGCTTATTAATCGTAGGCACCGCCCCATTGAGCCATTGGATAAACACAAGGCCGAAATCCCCTCAGAAAGCCTTTAAGGAGCTTGTGAAAGCCTTGTGTGTTCCAAATGGCGATCAATACATTTGCCGATGATTAATCAGCATGTGTGTGCCTACAGAAAATGCAAAAAACGATCCCCGTACAGCAGAGATCGTCTTCTGTGAAATTTAACTCTTCCTACTTCTTCGTAGCTTACTTTGTAGTCTTCTTAGTACCCTCCTCCGGGACATCCTCCATGGTAGTACAATACACGGTGTGGTCCCTGCCGAACTTATCCGGTTCCTGCAACCTAGCCACTTCAAAGGTGCAATATTGTTCTCCTTCGTACTCATGTACATATTTCAGCAGTTCAGTCATTTTTACCGTTGCTTTAACGATGGACATGTTCGGAACCTGTGTTCCTTTTCCGATGTAATTCTTTTTATAAGTATTCATGATAAATTATTTATGGTTGGGAGTTTTAACGGTTTACGATGTTCTCGTTATAGAAAAAAAGAAAACCGAAGTTGTATTATAGGGAGCTAAAGACCGGGGGGTAGGTTTCCCATGGAGAGCAAACGATTATTTGCATAGGGTATATGTACGTTCGCCTGACACAAATTTTTTCTTAATAACTTTTGTTATAACCGCCATTCAATTTTTCAGCAAACTCATAACTTTAAACATCACTAACCCATAAAACTGCATTCGATGTCAGATTTCACAAAACAAGGGCCTGTAAAAGCAAGGTTTAAAGCACCAACAAAAGATTTAAGACGAGTTTTCAGAATCCTGAATAATGCCTTTGATGCAAAACGAAAGAACCAATATCCCTACTGTGAAATAACCATAAAGACGAAGAAAGTTGAGTTTGTTGTTGCCGGAATTAAAGAATGTATCGAGTGTGAAGCAAAAGGTCCGGCTCGGATAAACATCTCCTACAAATATTTCAAACACCTGGTAAATGACCGCCCGTTGAAAATAACAAAGGTTGAGGTAGGCAATGAATACATGATTGTAAATGATATAACCACGATGGTAGAAACCTGTTTCTTCAAAAACGATAAGATATTGAGAAGCATCAACTTACCCGTTAACTATGACGTTACAGACATACTCCGCTTAGCAGATCGTTACACAGTTGAAGAGATTACTTTTAATAAACTAAAAGCAGAATTATCATGGGCTCAGGATAAATTGGAAAAGGACATTAAAAAGATCAATAAAATACTAAAACCATACAAAATATCCCCGGATAAGGTAGAAGAGTTTATAATGCAATCCATCAATCCGGAAGTAACTGTTGATGCTGAGATATAATTTTAGTGATTATACCTGTGTAACAAAATGGCTATTTTGATTCAGATTACGTCAAATTAGCGTTGTTTTGTGCAAAAAACCACCGAAAACCGGTCTGAAATTTCTCCCGGAATTTAAGTGCAACTGAAGTTGTATTATATTTAAAGAAAACATCCGCAGATTCTTTCCCCTCGGAGATGTGATTTATGAGTGTATGGGGTACCCGCTCGTTCGTGTAACACAAATATTTTTAGAAACAAACAATATCTATTAAATCCCTAATAAGATAACTTGTAAATCACAATACTAAAATTTACAAAGGCAGAACTTCCTTTGGGTTTATCCCTTTTATCTTTTTAAACATTGACGAGAATTTCGATAGGTTTTGGTAGCCCAGATCGTAACCTACTTCCATTACTGAAAAGTTTCCGGTTTTGAGTCGGCGGTATGCTTCATCCATTTTTGCATGCGTATAAAAGTTGTACACCGATGTATTGAAAAGTGTTTTAAAATCACGTTTTAACTTTGAAACACTGATTCCGAATTCACTTGCCAGTTCTTCCAAACTTATTCGCTGGTCAAAACATGATAATAGTTGGTCTTTTAACTTTAACAAACGATTATAATCATCAATATGCAAGCCGTGTAATTCATCCTTATCAACCAGTTTACTTACCGATCGCATTAACAAGGTAAACAGTTCAAGTCCTCTTGCCATTATCAGAGGGATTCTTCCAAATTCACTCTTTTTGAAATGAAACATATCGTCCATTAAAGAGGCCAGTTCGGCGGGCAAATGGGTATGGTAGAATATAGGATCATTATTTTCAAATAAGGTTTCCAAGGTCTTTTGGGCTTCGGGCATTAGTTTTTGGAGAGCTTCACGAGTGATTTTAATTGCCACAGATTTTAACAATACATTTGCAGGAAAATTTGATCTCATGGGAAACAGACCGTTGTTGATGAAGACACCGGTTGAAGTTCCCGCTTCAGCTAATTTCTCCTCATTACTGATATTTTGCTCGGCCCTTCCTTCTCTAATAAGATTGAAATGAAAATAATCCGGGTCATTATCCGCTTCCCTGATCATTTCAACTGCCTGATAGTGAATTGCAGAATTAACCATAATATCAAAGCCCGGACAAATAGGGAAGTTATAAAAAAGAATGTCCGTTCTTCCCCGCTTCAACTCGTATCTATTCTCGGTATACTCACCTCCAAATACTTCCTTTAGCGATTTGAAATAGTTAATTGAAGCGCCTTCTTTTACCCACAATGTTATTTTTTCTGATTGATCCATTTCAAAAATTTATGTACTAAAAATAAATGAAATGATCATTATTGTGAAATTATAAAGCACTTTTATTCCTGGTATTAGAAACTCAAATTCCAAAAGGCTGAAAGCTTGATACGAACAAGAAAAAAAACCGGGAATTATATCCCCGGTTTTTGTAAATACTCGTTTTAAATTACTGTTGTGTTAAACAAAGAACTTAGGTAGCGGTAATGTAAATCTTGCGTATTTCATGTTCAATCTTTCTATTCATGATATTGGTAGCAATCGTTTCTTTTAAATTCTCGTAAAATCGTGCTTCTTCTTTTTTACCAAGTTGAAAATAAACTTTAACCAATGCCTCTATACTAGGCAAATGAAAATTTTTAATCGTTAGTGCATGCTTATATTGGACGATCGCTTCCTTCAGGAACCCAAGTTTTACTAATTCATTTCCCCTGTTGTAATGAGTCTCCACATTTTCCGAACCGATTAAAAAGCGCAATTTAAAAAGGTCCTCTGTTTTAACATTAACTACAATACACCCAACTTCCCGAATCACCTTTTCACTTACCGATCCCAAAATAGCTCTCTGCAATGCACTTTTTCCAGTGCTTCCAACATAAAGAATTGTTGCCTCTTGTGAAAACTTTACAACTTCCGTTTCAGGATTTCCTTCAAGGATGAATGCTTCTCCATCGACATGGGAAAAATCAAAACCTTTTAAAAATGCTCTAAACTCCTTCTTAAAGATTTTGTAATCGCGTTTTCGCTCATTCTCTTCACTAATTCCTGCACGCAATAATCGTGGTGATGCAAGATTAAAAGGCCTGTAAACAGTAATGATTGATAATTTGGCGTCAATTTTTCGGGTATGAAGAATCGCCGATTTTAATGCCAGGGTCGAAGCCCTCGAATTATCGACCGCACAAACAATATGTTTTTTATTGCCTGATGGTGATTGAGGCAAAACTGCGACCGGTTTTTGCAGTTTTCTCAGAATCTTAAAACCATTAGCTCCCAGCTTGGTTGTTCTTCCTTTATTCAGAACGATAAGATTAACTTTTTCCTCTTTGGCAACCTTGTTAATCTGGTTAGCTATATCACCAACTTCAACACGCACTGATATGGTTTGGTCGTTCTCCGGGTTCAAACGTGCTGAAATTTTATTCCGGATTTCATACTCTACCGATTTGGTGATCTTTTTTTGCGAAGCAGCCCCTTTTATGTGTGAAGGAAGCACATGCAGAATTACCAGGTCGTTTCCAAACTGATTTCTGACTCTGTTTAATTTTTCGATTGAAATTTCATGATCACTGTTAAAATCAATCGCCCACAATACTTTGCTTAATACTTTCATAATTATAAAATTTATAGTTAATGATTTACTTGAATAACCTCTGCAAAAGTATCGTAGTCAATTCCTTGTTTGTGCTCAATTTGGTCCATATCAAGTCCCAAACAGCTCAGGAGAGATAAATCTGTTGAGGGCTAAAATAATAAGCAGACAAGTGACTTAGCCAATTGACCGGATCGGGATTTTGCATGAGCTTTTGGGGGTAAAATCACGCACCGAATGCTCACATCTTTGTGCCGAACAAATAAATAAACAGTAATAACAATAAAAAGGAATATCATGAAACGGACATTAAGTATTTTATTAGCAGCAATGTTTTTTGCATTTGCCTGCACGCATCAGCCTGCAGAAACAGGTACAGAGCAAGTAGTGGATGTACAATCCAGCCAAAAAAAATCAGAGATGACTAAATTTATTAATCCTGTTTTTAATGACACTTCAGCTGAAGACAATCGCCGTTTCAAAGAAGAATTTGGCGTTGCTTCTTCGCTGAGTGCCAATCCAACAGCTGCCTGGTTTCATGACTTTACATCGCGTGCACTGCCTACAGCCGTTGTGCCTCGTCGTCAACCAACCATGAATCTGCAATCGGAGATTATACCGGCGATTGGCAAGGTAATAGCAACAACTTCGCTAGGTGAGATGGATCTCAATGCGTTCCTGAACAACCCCGAGAGTTTCGCCCAGGGATTTGTGGTTATGCACAAGGGTAAAATTGTTTTTGAACAATACCCTGGCATGCGTAAGGAAAATTCACATCTGACTGCATCTACAGCGAAGGTTTTCGTAGGTCTTTTGATTGAATGTCTTATTGAGGAAGGATTGATTGACGAACAAAAAACACTTGGCGACTACGTGCCGGAGTTCAAAGAATCTGTCTGGGAGCCGATAAAGGTCATCGATGTTATGGATATGACAACCGGGTTGGATCCGATAGACGGGCCGGAGCATTTTGTGAACCCTGATGCTGTAATTACCCGCATGGTAATGGCCGAACTTGGCGAAACATATAAAGGAAATGTAGAATCGATGCTTGATGTTATGAAACACGCAAAAACGATAAGCAAGCCGGGTGAACATTTCACCTACTCGTCCACAGCCACACAGGCACTGGTGGTTTTAACTGAGGCCGTAACCAAACAGACCTGGGCCGATGCATTTGATCAACGCATCTGGTCGAAAATGGGTGTCGATGGACCTCTTATGGTTCACCTATCTCCCGACGGATACGCGCTGGGGCATGGTGTATTGTCTCTTCGTTTACGCGATTTGGCTCGTTTCGGTATGCTTTATACGCCAAGCTGGTACAAGATTGCCGTGGAGCCGATTGTTAATCCTGATATATTGGAAAGAGCCAGAGTTCCTTACCGCACTCGCGAATTTTATCGGGCAGGCCCATCGGGAGAGAAATTCATGGAAAGACTTGGCGACTTTGATGTTCGCTCTGCCGGACGGCAATGGGATGCCGTGTGGGAAGATGGCGATTTCTTCAAGAGCGGACTGAATACACAAGGTATTTATGTATCACCAGATCGTGATCTTGTCATTGCCTATTTCTCTCTTGAACCAACCCAGCAGCTTCAGAAATATCTTCGTCCTTTGGTGACATCAGGTTTATTTGATCAGTAAAAACAATAATTGATATTTGTATATAAAAGAAGGCCACAACGTAATGTTGTTGGCCTTTTTGGGATTCTGCCTGAACCTTTCCGGGTAAAATACGGGACCAAAAGCCGACATCTTTGTATCGAACAAACAGTAATAACAATAAAAATTTAAAACGATGAAAACAACGATTAAAAGAAATTGGCTCATAGGAATGATGATCATTTTGATGATTTTTTCCGCCTTTACAGGTATGGCACAAGAAAGCACATTACCGAAATCGGTAATAGATAAAATGGAAAAGGTAGTTGACGCAAATGCAGAATATGTTCAGGATATTTACAAAGACATCCACGAGTTTGCAGAGTTGCCGTTTATGGAGTTTCGTACAGCCGGTGTGGTTGAACGAGAGCTGAAAAGCCTGGGATTTGAGGTATACACCGAAATCGGAATTACCGGCGTTGTAGGAATCCTCCGGAACGGCGACGGACCTGTTTTAATGTACCGCGGCGATATGGATGCCCTTTCGATTAAAGAAGAAACCGGATTGCCTTACGCCAGCAAGCAGGTAGTAACCAACCGCGAAGGAGAAGAAGTACCAGTGTCGCACATGTGCGGACACGATGCCAACACCACCTTTTTAATCGGTTTGGCCCATACCATGGCAGAAATGAAAAACGACTGGTCGGGTACCTTGGTTTTGGTAGCACAGCCTGCCGAAGAACTTGTGCAGGGTGCACAGGCTATGATCGACAACGGATTGTACACCAAACACAATGTACCTAAGCCCGATTATTTTCTTGCACAACACACCGGCCCACTTCCTGTTGGATCGATGACAGCATCGGCAGGTCGTATTATGACCGGAACCACACACATGGATGTAACTTTTCACGGAATTGGTGGGCACGGTTCTTCGCCACATCATGCAAAAGACCCGGTGGTTATGGCCGGAATGGCAATCGTACAGTTGCAAACCGTAGTGTCGCGTTATACCGACCCGAACGAGGTGGCGGTGTTAACCATCGGTAGCGTTCAGGCAGGAAAAGACTACAATGTAATTCCAACCGAGGCACACCTGAAACTAAAACTGCATTTCTCGAACGAGGAGACAATGAATAAAATGATTAAAGGCATTCACGACATTGTTAATAGCATCGCACTGGCGAACGATGTGTCGGAAGAAATGATGCCTACCATTACGCAAAGCGGATTTGGCCCGGCAGTGTATAACGATAAGGATTTTATCAGCCGGATCAGAAGCGTAACCGAAAAAGTTGATTTTGTAAACAACCGGATTGATGACTTTGTATCCTCTGGTTCTGAAGATGCCTTCGCCCTGATAAACGGATTGGATGATGTTAAAGGTGCTTACCTGTTTTTAGGAGGCGTTACCGCTGAAGAGTTTGCACAGGCTCAAAAAGAGGGAAAGGAATTTCCGTTTTTTGTACACGAACCTTATTACCACGTGTCGATGGAGGGAATAACCTTTGGAACAAAAACAGCAGCTTTAATAGCGCTTGACATTCTGCAGAAGTAAGAAATCACAAAACAGATCGTAGTGAGCCCGGCCTTTGGTCGGGCCTTTTGCATTTACAATTTAGTATATCAATATCTCTGCAATCGCGCCCCCGAAGTTTCGGTGCTTCCTCGTGATAGGTTGGTTAGCAACGCACAGAGACTTTTTTACGTATTGGCCCTTTTGGGATTTCACCTGACCGACATGGAGTAAAATACCGGACCAAAAGCCCGCATCTTTGTATCGAACATTAAAACAAACAGTAATAACAATTAAAATTTAAAACGATGAAAAAATTAAAAAGATTAGCAGTAGCATTTGTATTATTAGCAGGTATTGGAGTAGCAATGACATCATGTTCGGAAGACTATTATTACGATGAGCCGGTACAACCGCTTCCGCCCTCAGCGGAAAATCCTATGAATCCAGGAACAGATTATCCGACCAAACCTGGTCCAGAAGCTTACAACTACTAAAGAGGAGTTAACGCATTTAGATTGAACAATTGATTTGCAAAAGCCCGGTACTTTGAAAACAGTGTTTTCGGTTCCGGGTTTTTTGTTTCTCATTTCACATTCAAGTATAAAAATACTCACGAGTAATAACGGCATTTAAAAACTGACAAATCACCACTCTCCTGTTGATCTTTTTGGGCTTTCAACTGGCCGGCATGGAGTAAAATACCGGACCAAAAGCCCGCATCTTTGTATCGAACATTAAAACAAACAGTAATAACAATTAAAATTTAAAACGATGAAAAAATTAAAAAGATTAGCAGTAGCATTTGTATTATTAGCAGGTATTGGAGTAGCAATGACATCATGTTCGGAAGACTATTATTACGATGAGCCGGTACAACCGCTTCCGCCCTCAGCGGAAAATCCTATGAATCCAGGAACAGATTATCCGACCAAACCTGGTCCAGAAGCTTACAACTACTAAAGAGGAGTTAACGCATTTAGATTGAACAATTGATTGATGAAAAGCCCGGTATTTTATGCCGGGCTTTTTCATTCGTTTTAATATGGTTATTTAGTTGGAATTGGCATCGAAATTCTTTTGGACTCATAAAATACATCCTTGATCCTTTTGGGACAATCCTTGAACTTTTCTGACTAAAAAGAAGGCCGGCATTCCAGCATATTTGCAGAAGTAATAACAATTAAAACAGTTAAGTTATGAAAGCAATATTAGGAACAGTCCTGGTTGTGGTGCTTTCTCTTGGTGGATTTGCATCACCCATAATTTTCGGGGATAAGGACATAAAAAGCCCGGAAAACAATTTCTCAGTTGAGTTACTGAGTGTTTCTCCTGAGTTTAACGCAGGCGAAAAAGGAACCTTTGAGATGAGCAGCGCCTTTTTGGCGAAACAGAATAGCTCGTCGGAAGAATACTTTGGCTCTGTATGGGCCGAATTTGAGATAAATGAAGGAAGTACTTCGGGCATGTACGAAATAAAGAACTGGAAAGTAAACGATATTCGGTTGGCTGAAGATCTCCCGGAAGAAGAAAAAGCACAAATAGAAACTGCTTTTTATAGTGAGCTGACAGCACGTTTTAGTGAAATACCAAAGAGCGCTATTTTAGGGCTACACACCTCTACAAACATATACGATGAAGAGGGATTTAATACAGAGGTACCGTCGGTTCTCTACTCTAATCAACCTTCGGCATTGATCGTTATCGACGGAGAGCCTTACTACGAAGAGCTGGATAAGCGTTACTCGAAGGTTGCGAATACAGGGGCTTTCATTGTTAAAGACAATAAAAAAGACATGCATTATATGTACGGTGGTGGTCTTTGGTTTTCTTCTGGTAATGCTTTGCAGGGATGGGAGTATAACGACAAGGCGCCCAACCGCATCAACCGTGTAATGAAAAAACATGCACGCGATTTATACGATAATAAGCAGGAGCAGCAGTTTCAGATACGGATAGTACCGGATATTATTGTATCAACCGAGCCGGCAGAGCTTATTTCGACTGATGGCAGTCCGAAATATGTGCTTATTCAGAAAACAAAATTGGCATACGTGGAAAATTCGGATGCTGAACTATTCAGAGATGTAAATACACATAAGTATTATTCCCTGTTTTCAGGACGATGGTTTGTAGCCGAACGTTTGGAAGGAAGTTGGCAACATGTAGCTCCGGGAGACTTACCGGCCGATTTTGCCCAAATTCCGGAAGATCACGAAAAAGCGAATGTACTGGTAAGTGTGCCCGGCACAAAAGCGGCTAAAAATGCGGTAAGAGATGCGCAGGTTCCTAACATTACAAAAAATGACATTTCTAAAGCGCTTAATACCAAAGTGGCGTATAACGGAGATCCTGAGTTTGCAAAAATCCACGGAACGGGATTATCGTATGCAGTGAATACGTCGAGCCCGGTGCTTTTGTGGAGAAGCAGATATTATCTGGTTGAGGATGCAGTTTGGTATCATTCTTCAAATCCTTATGGTCCCTGGCAAATAGCCACGCAACGCCCGGATGGTGTTGAAGATATTCCTGCCGACAATCCACTGTACAATATAAAGTATGTTTACATTTATAAGAATACCGACAATGTGGTTTATTCCGGCTATACTTCGGGTTACACCGGATCGTATGTTCATGGTCCTACGGTAGTATTCGGTACCGGATTTCATTACCACGGGTGGCATGGTCGTTTTTACTACCATCACCCAATGACTTATGGTTATGGATTTTTCTACGACCCATTTTACGGATGGGTGCCTGTTTATTCACCGTGGTTTCGTTCGTCGTTTTACTGGAACTGGCACATGAGCTGGGGATGGGGCTGGAATTGGCACTGGCACGGATACCGACCACCTTATTATCGTCCGCCACACCACAGGCCAAAGCCCGAACATCCAATCGAGCGTCCAGGACGTCCGGCAACACGACCTGAGCAACCGGTAGCAAGGCCCGATCGACCAACAACACGACCAAGCCAGCCGAATGTGCGACCAACGCAACCAAGTGCAAGGCCCAGTCAGCCGAGTGTGCGACCAACACCTCCGGCAGCAAGGCCCAGTCAGCCGATAATGCGACCGTCGCAGCCAAGTACGCGACCAATGCAACCGGCAGCACGTCCGGCACCTGGTCCGGCTCCGGCCCAAATGAGGAGATAGAATCATAAGCTGTTTGCAATGAGATATAGTACAGTAATAGACAAGCAAACATAAAAGGAAATTCTAAAAACTATGAAATAACAAATAGTGTCGTTTGTTATTACTGTAAGTTCAAAAGTGGGGGCAGGCAATTGGGTCTGCCCCTTTTTGATTGAAAAAAAGTAGCATTTTAATTTGAGCCTTTAGGGATAATTGGCGAACCTAAAAGAGTAAAAGACAGAAAGACTGGACGTTACATTTGTGGTATAAAAATATTAACAAATAAAATAGAGAATCATGAAAAAGAAGAAAATTGGAATAATTGTAACCGTATCGTTGTTTGCATTAATATTGGTTACGACCCTTACAAGTAGTAAGGCGGAAACATTTCATTCTGCTGAAGAGGAAGAGGTGTTGCAACTGGAAGATTGGATGATAGACGAACAAACATGGAAAATTTAAGAGTTAATCGACAAAAAAAGGATTTGCTTATTGACGGACACTCATGATCTATATTCAGTCAATTCGGTAATAAATAATGAGAAGTTTGTTTTTGATGCAAATTCACAGACAAGGGGTCGGCACATTGGGTCGGCCCCTTTTTTTGTTTAAATCGTCAATTACACGACATTCACAAAGCTATTTGAAATGACCTAATAGGAGCAGTGGACGAGCCGATTCGGCAGTAACAACATCGTTTCCAGACATACATTTGCAGTAGTAATAACATTTAAAACAACACATAATGAAAAGAAGTAATCAAAACATTTTTATGCCATTTAAATCAAATGGGAATCCAGTAATGAACCGTCTTTCTAACAAAAGAAAATCGTCACTGATGGCAGCCTTCTCAAACCTAAACCGTTCAATTGAAGGCGTGAATTTCGTACACTGTATTTCAACACAAAAGGATGACACGGATTTTTACACAACGTACGATCTTGATGCTGAAAATGCCGGTTTTGTGAGCGAAACGAAAAGTGATCCACGATTCATTTTCGATGCTACGGTTGTTGATCGTACGGATAGTGCAAACCGGGAGCCCATCCAGAACAAAGAAACGCCGATTATCTCCTTGCATTGGGCCGAAATCACAGATCACGATTCATTAATCGAACAAAATCCGGAAGACGGGAAAGTGCCTGTCAATAGGGAGAATATATTGGCAGATGAGAAGAGGGATCACAAACCATATTTCTGGTTTGTCTGAATTTTAAACAATAATCAGTTTTTAATAACTCACTTGTGATGCCCCCTTTCATTCATTTAATCCCGGTAATTTTATGAAAAGGCAGTCGTTTTGATTGCCTTTTTTATGTTTTAGGCAAAAATCAGTTACTGCATCTTGTCCCCATAGATTCATAACTAACCATTAATTGCTAACCCCGAAAAAAGTTACATAAAAGAAGTTCGATAAAATTTCTTCATTTATCTTTGAAATAATTAAGTCAAATTCATGTCATAAACGAATATCACTGAGCCGATGATGAAGATCAAAATATCAATCTTGGTTTTTCTTTTTTGCGTTAAGACTTTTGCGCTCTTTGCCTTCGATCCGGGCAAAAATTCACAATTCATTTCTGACACGACAAAAATTGAAGTCGATACAACTACCAGCGACTCTATCCGAAAATGGACTACCAGCGATTCTTACGTTAGTGGTTCTCTGGAATGGACAAATGAGGACGATGACAGAGAGTTTGAATTTGATCTCCAGTTTGGAGCAAACTTTATCGGAAAAAAGGATGAGATAGATGTCAAACTAGAATCAGATTTTGGTATAAAAAACGGGAAACAGAAGGATAATGAACAGGATTTGAGGGTAAATTGGTACCATACCCTTCACAAAAAATGGCACCTGGCCGGGCAGGGTCGAGTTGAACGCAATCAACGAACAATCGAAAATACCCAATACGATTATCTGATTTGGCTGGCGGGGATTGGCCCGGGCTACAATCTCGAATTTGAAGATACAGGAAACAGTCGCATTTCAATTCTGTACAATTATATTCAGCTATTTGTTTTTAAAGGAAACATGGAAGCACATACCAGGGCTCCCTCCATTTATCTTGACAATGATTACCAGCTCTCTAAAAAAGTAAACTTAAAAAACTGGACCAGTATTCTTTTCTATGATATTGATGATGTAGGATATGAACTTGAAACCGAATTTGCATATTCGATTACTGAACATCTTGCACTTGGTTTGCGTCATTACTATTTATATAACGGCCCTACATTAAAATACAACAAATCAAAAGAGCTCAGGATATTTACTAAAATCACGTTTTGACAGAAATCCTGAGAGTCTCAGTTTTGATAAAGAGCATGTGATAAATATTTTTTTCGATAATCTAACATTATATTTTTGTAGTATTTTCAATTCATTTTTTGCTGAGACCGAGAAGTTTATTGAAATGAAAATTGCCATATTCATAATCATATTAACCTTACTAAATGGGCAACTGTATGCGCAGGGGTCAAACGAAACAGAAAAATCCAAAACAAAGGTTGGCTTTTTGGAAGAAGAACGAAAGTGGAGTGTTGAATTGCCTATCTGGATACCAGGTTTTCGAGGCGAGTTTGCATATGGCGAGGCAGGTATAGAAGGAGAAGATGGAACCACCCCAATTCCTGATCACCCAATTGATAATCCAGGATTTGGAGATGTTTTCAAAAGGCTCTTCCGAACACGTTTCGACCTGAACTACTTCCTGGTATTAGGAGTTTCATATGATGACGAGCGTTTATACGGTGAAATGGATGCATTCACCGGCACTCTTGGATCTTCGATTATTTTCAGGACGATTAACTATAAACTTGTTCGAGCAAGTGTTCATGCAGATTTGGTCCATATCAGACTTGGATATAATTTGTATGAGCGAACAATACAATCAAACAAAGGGAAATACCAGTTGTATGGAATAGCCGGAACACGTTTACATAACTTTTATATAAAAGCAGGGAATAGTGATATCCAGGAGTATTTGGCAATATCTCCACTATGGATCGAACCTATTCTGGGTGGCCGCAACGAAATACTCTATAAGAACTGGAAGTTTATATTACAAGGAGATATAGGAAGTTTCTGGATAAATGATAAATTCTCATATCAGTTTAATTTACATGCCTATTACCGGGCAAGCAACCTCGTGTCATTAAAAATAGGCTGGAACAGTTGGTATATAAATTATCGAGATATTTTTCGTAAAGAAGACTTGCTTATTAAAACTCACCTTGCTGGTCCTATAGCGTCTGTGTCATTTCATTTTTAAAACTAAAGTTTCATGGAATAGTGAAATGTTGAGATTGAAATTCTGAGTTATCTTCTACTGAATACTCCTGTAAGAGTGATGCATCTATATTGCTTTCAAATCGACATCCTGTTTTAAAATCATCTATCCACAGTTAACGACTGTAGAAAACGATGAGCCAAACGGCTGAATAATAAATGCAATGAGCGTAGTGGGTTGCAGTTATTGTTCAAGCATCGCGAGCCGTCTGCGAGTTGAACGAGGGTCTCACAAAAAGCAGGTTGAAGTATGAAACCGGTTTGTGTGATATCTGTGTAGTGACGCAGGAATGGAATAGACGAAACCGCCAGGCTATCACTTAATAAAAATCCCGGTTGAAGCCTGAGCGATCCGCAGGCGAGCCCAACACGGGCAGCGGTTGGATTTTAAGCTCTTGTATAAAGGAACGACTATAAGTGCTTAAAATACAGAGGAAGCTGCCATGAGGAAGATTGAGGAGCGCAAAAAACATGACAAGCTGCTGTATGCACCCGAAGGGCTTTGTGTGAGTTTTATTCCATTAAAGCAAGCCTGGTATAAAACTCGTACAAAGGCTTGGCGAGTAGTTTGCTGACAAGTAATGACGAATACCTTTCTTCCTCAATAGAAAGAATATTTTCCACCGGTTCCGAGAATTTATCGGTATACGGTTTGATCTCTGCTCCATCGAAACGGTCTAATCCGCGCAGTGTACCAAACCATATAAACCCATGTGAGTCTTTATATATTGCATTTACCTCATTATTCGATAATCCTTTCTCAACTGTTAGTCGTATAAACGAATATTTTGAGGCAACAGAATAATTGCTTATCAGAGTAAAAATAAAAAGGGCAAGTACTTTTACGATCAGTCTCATTAACTTTGAAAATAGCTGTTAGTCGTTTCAAAGTTAAATAAAAGAAATTTAGACTAAAAAGCACTATTATGAGAAACAATAATTGAAAACGAATAATACTCCTTTGCAGTATTTTATCGCACATTTCTCAACAAAGTGAACAAATGATATTCTAATTATAAAAAAGTTGTAAAAACTCAATGACTACCTTAATTACTTCGTTTCTTTAAGGAGTATACAACAGCTCGGCATATTTAGTTGATATCATATTTTAAAACAGGATCAGAACCATCCGACAAGGTCAAGTAAGTTTTTGCTTTTTCCCAAGCATTAGTTATTAATTTCTTCTCATATTTTTCATGAATAGATTTTAACCATTTCGTCATCTCAACTTCCGTATACATTGGTACAAAACCACCATGATGGCTATCATAACTAAATTGCCCAGAGAACTTAATATTCTTTACGATTTCGTATTTATCAGATCCTCCTGTTAAAGCTGGGAGTGTCAGATTTCGCTCTTTGTCAATCACATAGTCATTACGAATCAAATACTTGACCATCGGTAATGGGTTCGTAAAGTTCCCCAAACCTCTCATTTTATCCTTAAATTTTTGATAAAGATCTGGATATCTATCAAGAGCAATTAATATATAATACCCGTAGCGTGTTTTTCCAATACCGTGTAAAGTCACCGAAGTCGTTCTATTCATGCGAAATATTTAAATAACCTGTTCCGAAATCTACAATCATACCATTTTTACAACACTTGTCCTGCTTCATCAATGACTGACATATCCAAATCATCTAAATAGATTTGCGTCGTTTGGACATCCTGATGACCGAGAATTTGGCTTATTTTGTCAACTGTGATACCATTATTCCTGAGTTGCATTGACATTGTGTGTCGCGACACATAGGAAGTCAGATTCAATTCAAATCCTAAATCTTTTCCCAGTTCCCGAAGGTCTTTAACGATTCTTTTACGCCTGTTTACGATGTGATTATAAAGTAGATTATCATTGTCATGTAAAACGGTTACAATTGGAAGTAAATAATCTCCAAGCGGCTTCTTAAATGCCCGAAGTTGATTAATTAAATCCTGTATCTCTGGTTTAATGTAAATGGACAATAATTTTGAACTTTTTTTAGTTTTCGTTTTTTCCCGTTTATATATGATATAATCACCTTTTTCCAATTTCACTATATTCTCCATTTTAAGCCGTGCCATATCAACAACATTAATTCCGTAACAGTGGTAAGAGAACAAAAAAACCAACCGGGCATATTCCCTATTGGGGATAATTGATTGACTATTTTTCAATATATTTAATTGTTCAGTAGGCAAATATCTTTTTGCTGTACGAGTTTCAATCGCTCCAATCTGGAATGCTCCTCTTCCAAACGGATATGTATCACGGCTTGATTCCTTATCTTGAATTGCTTTGTTTAAAAGTGCTCGTAAAGTCCTTAGATAATGACTTCTTGAATTTCCTTTTAGGTTACGTTTCTGTAGAAAAATGTCAAAGGACTTTACGTAGCTAAGGTCTATTTCAGAAAATACGCGATTAGAGAATTTTTTATCGAATAGATCGATCATATGCATCGTTTCAGAATATGTTCTGGAATTGCCTGCGTTACCTGTCTGATTTAAGATATCAATATGTTTCTTAAAGTACTCTGCAACATTACGATGTTCTTTTTTACCAACGAACTCAGTCTTGAACTGGTTAATTGTCCAATCCTTTCTTTCTCTCTCAAACTGACTTAAAATTTCTTTTACCCTTAAATTTTTCTTCTCGATAAAATCATTTTTTAGTTTCCTATCCTCATTCGCTTTTTTTTCTTCTGCTGTTCGCAACCTCTTTTTGATAATGAACCTTTCTTGTTCATCATCCCAGTCATCTTTTTTTCCCCAGATCCTTAAACTAATATATCCCCGTTTCCCTGACTTGGAAATTTCGAGCATTACTGCGTATTCATCTTCAGAGTTCGGAGAACTTGATCGCATCTTAAATTTGTACTTCCCATGTAATGGCTTCATATTTTGTCGCAGTTTTGTCGCAGCATTCTATCAATAACGATATAAATACGAGTTTTATTAATTCACACAAAACCCCTATATTTAGGGACAAATATACGACAAATACTAATAGTAATGAATAAATACAAATTAAAAAATACCTGCTTTGGGAGCAGGGGGTCCCAGGTTCGAATCCTGGTATCCCGACTTAAAAATCAAAGAGTTACAAGATTTATTTCTTGTGACTCTTTTTTGTTTGCACAAATTTTGCACAAGAATCAGGTCAATTATTATCAATTATTCATAAGAAATCGAGTCTTAGCCTGATCGACGACACAAGAGTAACAATCTTATTTTTCTGTTTGCTGGTCTTTTGTTTTCAAAACCATTTCAAAGATTATCATCAATGCTTTCATTTTTCTTCTTCGATTTGAATAATCCAAAAAACTCTCTGAAAAAAGACTCCATTAAAATATACCGAAACATTTGTGAATCCACTTTCAACTTATCCTTTTTCATTTCAATTATTCCATGCACATTCAATATTTCTGCTTTTGCTCCTTTTAGTGTTTTGTGTTGAAGGTCGATATCAAAAACAGCTACAATAAACTTAAGAAACAAGTTGGCGAAAATTGGTTTTTTGAAAGCTATGATTCTGATCCCTATAATCAAAATAGTTACAAAAAAAGATCCTCCAATAATCCAATAGCCTGCAACTTCGCCTACCAATAAATTATTAAAAATAGTTGCCAAGGCTAGCGAACAAAATATAATAACCATAAAAAACAGAATGGCTATAACAAAAATCGAAACGAAAACACCTAAAAGTAAAGCTACTTTTTCTGACTGTTTTATCGAAAACAACTTCAGATAATCGCCAATCAACGACTCGGTATCGTGTTTTATATCTTGTACATTCTCAGTTAAAGTTGTCATAAATTGTTGTTTTAAGTTCTAACTATTATCCAACTAATTCTTCTTATTCAAAATAATATTTTGGATAGCTCCCATTACAATTGCAGTTGACCAACCAAATACTATAATTCCTGACGCTGCCTCTAATGAAGCCAGTATTCTCCAATTAACATCTAAAGTGATGTCGCCATATCCAAGAGTTGTGAATGTAACTATAGAAAAATAGACCGCTTCTTCAAAATGCTCAAAAGCCGCTAACTTCACGTAGCATACGGCCCAAATTATTGACTCAAGTAATGAGGTAAGAATCAGCAGAAGTACAATACTATCGAGCCAAATAAAGTTTCGGATTCTTCCTATTATGGCCGGACCTGATTTTGATCTTCTAATTATATGAATTGAGATTTTTGTCGCCCAAAGATGTATTAAGCTAACGATGACTATTATAACAGAACCGATTAAGATTTGATTTATCATTTTAGCAGATATATTAAGTTAGTATTTGTTCTGTTTTTTCATGATAAGAGATTATTACTTAAGAAGGCTATTATTTAATGATCAGAAATCTATTGTTTTGGCAGGCACATATCTAAATTCTTTATTTAAGGTGAATGTAAATTGAATAAATAGAACTCCATTCCATAAGATTTCTTCTCCTGTATCCCTCGAACCGACATAATAATTCAAACTCACAAGATGCTTGGGATCTATCTTGTAGTGAAATCCGCCTCCGAACCTAATTACTTCAAAACCGGTGTATCTTTCTCCGATCCTGTATAAAGGCCCTCCCCCAATGTAGGGGGTCCATTTTTCATTGAGAAGATAATTGAAGTATATAATATTTCTTATTCCATAAGATGTAGATTTCCCAACCGGTATGTCAATTTGTGCTTTAAACTGATTGATGAATCGTAACCTTTTGAACATTGTTTTATAGATTACTCCTGTTCCGAATCGGCACTCATTTGCAGATGTACGAATCGAATACCTAAAATCCGGGACTATTTCAAAGTGGTTCCCGGCCAGGTATCTTGCGGCACCTTCAAGATACCATCTGTCCAACTGTCTCATATCCTGGGAAAACCGGGTCTGATATTCAACAGAATAAATCCATTTTGATTGTCCCATAACCAGCCGGGCACCAGTCCACAGCTCATTATCCCATTTGTCTGTGCTATTCTGAGCCATGGAATGAAGCTGTGAGGTAATCAACAATGCCATGAAAAATAGAGTTTTATAACTTCTCATTTGAATTCTTTCCAGTCAAGTTCTATCGTACTATCCAAGTTCAAATTGCTAGCGACTCTCCCAAAAGTTTATTAAAGATTCAGCTGGGATCTATCTATATTTTTGAGTTGCCTATGAGTTTTGATACTCTCGAGATAATTCTACTTTTATCTTTTATGATGCTTTTTATCCTTCCAGATTAAGGCAGAAACTTCCATATTCTCTATATCCGCTTCAGTTATTTCATCACCTTCCAGGTTTTGTGAATCGAGAAGGTACATGACATTTGAATTTTCATCATACAAAAAGGCTTTATCCTTATGCACCATATGCTTTAGTTCTCTTCTCAGCTTTTTGACTTCCTTTACTGTCATCCCAACACTTACATCATATTCGTCGTGATGTTTTTTATCAGTAAAAATGACTTGCTCAATTTCCCCGGTCTCTTGGTCACTTATAACCTGAAAAGCATTTTTTTCTTCCCCTTTTTTATTAAAGCCTACCACTGTTTGAGTTTCTTCCAATGGCACAACCAGTTCACTTACATCTACTATTTCTTCAGCCTCATACTCTTGTTCTTCAATCATATCTATCAAGTACTCAAGGGTTGCGATTTCATACATTTCTTCAAGTTCTGCTTCTTCTTCCAGTTCAACCGCTTCTTCTGCAATTGCCTCATCAATTTCTTCTTCCTCTAACAGTGCATCCTCTTCATCAACCGGATCCACATTACCTTCAAAAGAAGTGTTCATTGCAATAGGTGACTCACTTGTTAATGGGAGATCACTTATTTCGTACTCCTCAACTACCCAAATATCTTCTTCAACTGACAGTTGCTCTTTATCATTTGATGTTTTTGTTTTACATGCCCCAAGTCCAACAAATATTAACGCAGCAAATAGGATACAGGCGCTTTTTAAAGTCATAATTTTTACTTTCATAGTTTTATAGTTTAATCAATTATTGAAAATTCGATTGGTCGCTATTTGCGGGATATAAAAAAGAGGGTAACATTAAAAATTCCACATAACAATATGCCTAAGCCAATCCAAACTGTAATTGCAATTGCTCCAACCAACAAGTTAGCTGTGATAAAATATCCTATAACGACCGTGAGCATTCCTGACAGTAACGATACCCACCAATACGAATCACCACTCTTCTTTATTTTAAAAGCTCCTATGAAAATAATTACACCATAAACCATCATCCAGAAACCTAAAACAAATGGCAGTACTGCAGCCGTAACAGCCGGATTTGACAGAAACATCAGTGCCAGTAATAAATCAATAATACCTTCTGCCAGCTTCCATCCCCAGCTATCGTCTACTTTACGAATTGCGAGAGCGGCAATTATCAGGAATACCCCTGTAACCAATAGGCTGATTCCGATATAAAACGCCAGGCCAACCAGGCTCTCAACCGGGTAACGAAATATGAAAAATGAAAGTAAAATGAATATTATCCCTTTTAACAAGATCAACCATCTGTATGTCTTCAATTTTTCCATGATATTTTATTTTGTTTAGTTAAACTTATACGAACCTAACAATCGTCGATTTCCGATGCTTATCCACAATTTCTAACTCAGACACCACTCCGTTTTCTTGTTTTGTAATAAAAAGTTTTGACGGAGAAAATACGGTGTGTGTTGAACCTTGGAGAGTAATAATCAGATCATCACCTTTACCGACTGGATCATAATTAACGCTTTCAATAGGTATGCTTTCTCCTAATGTTGAACCACTTGCCTCAATCGTACATAAACGCTCTTTATTACCAGATGAGAATGCATCCAGTCGTTCTTGCCATTCCGACTTTTCAATCTGTTTTTTTGTACTCATTTCCTTATTTTTAAGATGATTTTGATATCCGAAATGATGCCTGATAAGCAACACTTTCTGATACTTATTTATTGGCTTTTTTAAGCTCATTTTTTAATGCCGCTATTACTTCCTTGTCGAGTTCCGTTTCGAATACTTTTGCTTCATATTCCTCCAGTTCTCCTGTAAATTCGGCGATAGTTACATCTTCACCCAAAATAATCAGTGCTGATGTATCGGGTAGTAAAGAGGCAGCAAAATCATCCAACACCGGATCATCGAAATCGATGTTATCTGCTGCTCCGATCAATCCACCAATTGTGCCTCCATATGCAGCTCCGGCAATTAATCCTACCGGTCCAAAAAGGACTCCCAGCATGCCTCCCAGAAGCGCACCAAAACCGATCCCTCCCGGGACATTTGTACTATCCTGAGCCCAGGTGCTGTGCACACGGTAATTGCCTTTTTTATTTACTGAGATTTCTGCCACATCTCCTTCTTCCAACCAAAGAAAAGAATTGTCAGTTTCTTCTAATTTATCCAGCGCTTTACGAGCCGAATTTTTTCCGTCAAATACAAATGATTTAAATTGTGTCATGATTATCACTATTTGAAATACTTTTTAAAGTCTATCTCCAGCCAACCTGTAAATGTTGGAATTCTAACCCACCATTTCAGCTCAGCAGAATGTGTGATAATCTGATACATCGTTACATCACCACTTTCGCCACCTCCTGCTGAACGTTCTTGTCCAGCTTCAAACACGGAAAATCCAGTTCCTGTCAATGAACCATCATCGTTCCACATGGGAGCGTTCATCACTTCCATAAATACGGTTTCATCAAATTTTGACTTCCCAGTTGCCTTAAATGCCTCGTGCCATGCTTCTATACGTGGTTTCGTATACCATCCCGTGGCACCTGGAAGATTAGGGATGCCCCATGATGGAGACATAAATTGATTAGCGCGTAAAGAATACTCATCAGAAACATGTACTGCATAAGTTTCCGGTGATAATTCAAAGTGCGCACCCTGGTCAGGCTGACATACACCTAAAATACAGGGGTAATTAGCTTTTACGGTATTGAATACCACCTTCAATTCTTCAATTTTACTAAACTTCTGAAGAGTTTGGTTTACGTAAATAGGCAGATCAAAACGGTTGGAATAAGTTACTGGTTCAATTGATCCAATTCCGTTATTGAATTCAGTGTACAATCCTTCACTGTTCATCTGATCATTGTATCCAGCGAGTGTTCCGGCGATGCCCATTCCGGCAACACCAAAATCACCACCCACAGGATTAAGCACAGTAATAATACCTGTTTTAACAATTAATTCCCGTGCAAAATTCGGGAAGTCGAGATTACGTCCCATATAAGCAGTACCATCAACAGTTTTACTACCCCAAGCAACGAGTGAAGAACAGCCTGCTCGTCTGCCGAGAAGAATCAGCATAATCCAATTGTCCATAATTACCACTTCATTAAGGCTGAGCCCGGATGTTTCGGCGACGCCGGAATAGAGATCTTTCAGAGTTTTTGGTGCAGATGTATAAAAGGGGGTTCCAATCACCTCCATTATACTCTCAAAAGTAAGTTTACCGGAATCCATGAATACCTTTTTCCAGTAGTCGCGTGTTGCAACCATTTTTTCTTTTGCCAGTTCGCCATACTGACGGCCCATTTCTTTATAGGTCCCATTCAATACTATAAGATCAAGTGGCCCAATTTTGTATAAGCTGCCACCATTTGAATCTTTTACATGTTTTACATCTTTTACGATAAGATTCTTATCAATTTTTTCCATTTTTTTAAAATTTAATTATTGTTAATGTTGCCACTCCTTTGAATGGATTTTTTATTCATTATCTCCCCAAAGCTTATTCAAATCAATCTTAGTCCAATCAGCGAAATAATCTGGTACCGGTATTTTTAGCCAAACCTGACGATTTTTCACATCACAAACCATTTGGTAATTGGTTAAATCAGCATCCTGTTTAGCAGGTTTTGTTGCACCACCATTTTCTGCAAAAGATCCATCGGGATTAAATATTCGAAGGTCCATTATGTCACGAACAACTTGTGCATCCACTTTGCCTTTGTTTTCAGCCAGGCGATCTGTCATGTTTGCATAACGTCGCAATGAGTTACTTACGGTCTCGCGTTTTCCCAAACCCCAATTATCTCCCAGGAAAGTATTTACAACTGCCATTGATTCTCCTTCAGGAGAACGAAGACGATTCCCTCCCAAAGAAGAGCATTCCATTGAACCAGCCCCGTTTTCATCAGCTACTGAAAGAATCATTGAAGTACTGTTTTGCATACCGTTCAATTTGGATACAAGGGCAGAAAATGAAGCAGATTCGCTCATCAGATCAGTAAGGCTGTTCAGTATGGACGGTCTATTGAAATAAACCAGTGAACCTCCCATGCTAGTTCCGTCATGCACATCAAGATATACGCCATGCTCGTTTATAGCGGTAAAAGCACAGTACATTCCGGGCCAACCGGTAGTGGCAAATTTGTAGGACCCGTCGTTAGGGCAGCGAACAGTCAGCACTGTTGGGAATTTACAAAACTCTTCACTCCAATCCATATTACGGCCTGTGTACATACCACCATCAGTTGAATGCCCACCCCATGACATAATGGAAGTGCATCCGGCGAATGAATGAATCTTTGATTGGTAAATTCCAAATTCCATCACCTGATCCAGCATACAAACTTTATTGAGGGACCATCCGCTGCCTTCAGCCACCCCCTCATAAAACAGCTTGTTCCGAGTCGATGCTGTAGAGTAAGCCCTTTGAGTCACTTGTTCCATTACTTCATCCGTTATGGCGCCAGCCTTAACACCTGGTTGAACAACAATATCCCATGCTTTTTGCAGATAGTCACCCATCAGGGTGCCATATTGCTCGCCCATTTCTTTTGAGGAACCGGTTAATACCGGCACCAGAAAGCCGTTCGTTTCATATAATTTACCGGCTCCGGATTCTTTTAATAAGTTCAATTCAGAATCCTGCGCTTGTATTGTCAAAGTCAACAAAAGCGCAACAATGCTTACAAATGTTCTACGATTAATTCTTAAATTTTTCATGATACTATTTTTATTGTTATGGTTATTTAATCAATGGAGTCAGAGCCATCAATGCGGCTACTTTAGTGCCAAATGGGATGGCATTTAAATCCACCATATATTCTGCCTGATGCTGGGCAAAAGGAATTGCTTTTCCTTCTTCTTTAGCTTTGGCGTAAACATCAGGAGGTGCAGTACCTATTGGAACATAGGCCACTTTAACGCCTTCTATTCCATGCACGAGCATATGACAGTCTTCAGAACCCGTAACTGCAGGAAAATCAGTGATCACATTTTGAGTCTCAACAAGGCTCGATCCCTTTAAACTGGTTGATAACTCATCTACAAAATCTTTGTCATTCACCAAAGGAGCAGAATACCCTTTTCGTACTATCGTTGGCAGTTTATCTTCAGGCATCCCGTAGGTGCGTGCAATCCCTTTATTAATGGCATCCACCCCCCTGAAAAGCTGATCGCGAACCTCTTCCTTAAAGAACCTGAAATTGAGTTTCAATTCTGCCAACCCGGGTATGGTATTATTTTCTACTCCAGCATGAATAGCACCCACGGTTATTACTCCCGGGTCTCTTGGATCCAACACCCGCGCGATAATAGCCTGGTATTGTACGATAGCATAAGCAGCCATTAACCCTGCGTCTTTAGAGAATTGTGGTGAAGAACCATGGGAACTTTGTCCGTAAAACGTAACATCGAGCTGCTCTGTACCGGCCATTAAAACACCACCAGAACAAACAACCAAACCCGTTGGAACAGGAAGGGTATGCGTTCCAATAAGATAATCCGGTTCAGGTACACCATGTGTGGTATAAAGGCCATCACTTACCATCGCGGAAGCACCTTCTATCAATTCTTCTGCGGGCTGACCAACTACAACCAATGTTCCACTCCACTTGTCTTTTAGTTCTGCCATGACTTTAGCCAGCCCCAGCATCCAGGTGGTATGCGCATCATGTCCGCACAAATGAGCAACCGGCACTTCTTCTCCTTCATTATTGGTTACTCTTGTAGTACTGGCATAAGGCAATCCGGTATGTTCTTCTGCTGCAATGGCATCCATATCGGCACGAAACATAACAACAGGACCGTTGCCATTCTTTAAAATGCCTACCACCCCGGTTTTTGCGATTCCGGTTTTCACTTCATAACCAAGTTTCTGAAGTTCTTTTGCAACGATTCCGGCTGTGCGTACTTCCATAAAGCCCAGTTCAGGATTTTGATGAATGTCTTTGAAGGTTTCTATTAGTCTGTCTTTATCCTTATCAACCAGCGACTCAACTTCGCTTACTAATGTTTCTGGTAAAGAACTATTTGCCGGCTGTTGTGCTGTTGCAATCGTTGTTACCAATAGCAATAATCCAACGACTAAATATTGGATTGATTTTAGCTTTAACACACTTTGTTTCATATACATTTTTAGCAAGATTTAATCTTTAACTTTTTCAACTCTTTATATTAATCTTGAGGTTCATTAGTGATTCTGAAAATAGATATGACAATCTGCAAATACACATGATCATCAATCAGTCCCTGAATAAAAACTGAATCAATAATCTGAATATCGAAATTGAACTTGTCCATCCCAAAATATCTAATTGAATTACCAAGAGTAAAAGTACAACCATAATCCCCTATGAATCAATCCACTTTGGTCAGATAAAAGTCAGATTTTGAAGTACGAATCACTTGAAAACATCTGACTTTAGTCAAAAATATTATCGCAATTAAGGGCACAGAAAACTTATACCAGCAAATAACAATCAATGCATATCTATCAGGTAATAATCAAAGATTGAGTTGAGTGGCAGAATAAAGAAAAATCCCTGCACACATCTATTGTGGTGCAGGGATATAAAACAAAGGAAACTGTCCCTCCCCATGTAGTCTCCAAACTTTGTATAACAAATGACTTACTAGGCTAATTATCTAATATTCAAGATGAAACTTATACCATACTTGTGACAATACCCATCTCATAAGCTTTATTAATAGCTTCAACCCTATTCTTCACTTCTATTTTCTGATAAATACTGTAGGCATATGTTTTGATCGTTCCTAAAGACAGAAATAATAAATCTGCAATTTCTTTATTGGAGTGTCCCTTTACAATTAGTTGTAAAATTTCTGTCTCCCTCGGTGTTACTATTGAGTTCTTACTAACTTCTTTTTGCTTTTTATTTGGTTTAACAATTGCCGGCTGAACATCTCGTCCATAATTGTAGTGGAAACCGTTAAGTATTTTATCAATAAAAGGTGTTCTCTTTTCTCTTGATTCGAGTGCATCAAAGAGACTATGCATCTCCTCTCCCAAATCAAGGAAGATTCGTACAAAACCGCCTTCTTCTGCAAGGCTTATAGTTTTTCGAAGGTTAAACAATGCCTCTTCCTTATCTCCATACCGGTTATGCCATATTGCCAATAAAGGATAAGCCTGCACCAGTAAATGATTCAAATGCAGTTTTTCTTTTCGCTGAATCAGTTCCTCGAGTTCAACCCTGGTTTCTTCAACATCCCAGTTGTCGGGATCAGCAAGCATTAACTTTATTTTTGTAAGCGACGGTACATAAAAGTAAAATATAGAGGGATAATCGCTAAAATCGACATGTGTTGCAAGTTCGCGTGCCTTCTCCAAATCACCATGCATCAATTCATGTTCCAGCTCAAAGGCAGTAATTATATTCCGGAAATCACTCTTATTAAACTTTCGGATATAACTATACAACTCAGCTATGATCTGTTTAAAGCCGTCACTATCATTTTCAGAATGCATTTGAAGTGCAGCAAAAAAACCGGTTTGAAGTATAAAATTCGGACGACCGGCAAATCCGTTCTTTCGCGAATCCTGGTAAATTGAAAGCACTCCTTCCTTCTTGTTTCTGTAGTAATTCGATGCAGCCAGATAATAGTTTGCCATGGCATAGGTCACCCATTTCTTATTCTCCCGGCTAAGTTCTATGATAAGGTTGGCAGAAACCGATATTTTATCAATTTTGCCTTGCATGGATTTGACGAAGGTATTACACAGATGTGCTCGTAAAATGGCAATACGGTTTCCTTCGGGCAACGCTTCAAGGTAACTATCAGTAAGTTTATTCGCTTCATCGCCACTGCCTAAAATCTGCAGTGTCATAGACCTCATAATGATAGTATAACTAAGCAGATAGGTATAGTTTTCTTTCAATAAAGGGAGTGCTTCATCTGCCATTTCAAGAGCTCGTTCATAGTCTCTTGAAAAAAAGAAACTACCGGCAGAAAATGCGTAATAGCCGCCTAATATACGCCTTCCTTCCTCAGTATCTTTATCAAGTGGGTTTATGATCTTTCCTAAGATTTCAAGGTCGCTGGCCAGCCCATGAAGATCATATTTAGCCTCTCGTAATGCAGCCCTTATCACAAGCAACTCGGGGTGTGTTTCTACCGTACCCACAGGCAACATATTTAACCATGATCCTAGTCGCTGAAACTGTTCAGAATCTAATAAAATATTGTAATTCGAGATGATAATCGATATAGCAAAGTCCACATCTTCTCCGAACAACGCAGTCTGCAATCCTTCTTCATACGAATGTATCGCTTCAAAATATCTGCTTGCCTCGATATAAAACTTTTTAATTTGGCTTCCGCAATACCTTTGTTTTATCTTCTTGCACATCAAATCGTGCACCAGACGATGAAAACGATACCATTTTTTCTCATGGTCAATTGCATAAATAAACATTGAATTTTTCAATGTCTCTTTAAATCTATTTCGGAACAAATTAGCATCAAAAGTATTATTTGTCGTATCGCTCTCCATTAAGCGAACAATAAGATCTACAGTAAATCTCTCTGACACAGATGCCAGCAATAAACCTTTAAAAATATCATCTTGCTCGGTAGTTATCACCTCATGAAGCATGTGTTCCATTAAGCTTTCCTGCTTGTTCTGTAGTTCTGCAAGACTTGCCGATAAATCTAAACCTTCTGAAAGAATTTTTAAATGTAGCCGCACAGCAATAATCCACCCTTCGGTGGTAAACAACACCGAACTTATCTGTTCTGCATTCAATTTATTGTTATAAACCTGTTCCGATAACTCAGCAATCTCTTCTTCAGTGAAACGAAGGTCTTTCCCTCGAATTTCGCAGGCATTATCGTAAGCAAAAAGGTGACTAACTTTAAGCGACGGATCATTTCGGCTGATTATAACCATATGGATTTTTGGTGAGAGATACTTCAGGATCATCTCAACTAAATAATGGATGTTTGAGTTGTGAACTAAATGATAATCATCAAGCACGATATAAAAATCTTCTTTTACATCGAGTAATTCAGAAATTACACTCTCTGTTATTATTTTGTGAGAATCAACCTCCTGAGAATTTATCATTTTCAAGCTCTCCACAAGTAAGTCAGGAAACACTGTTTTTACTGCTTCAATAATATATTCCACAAATACTTTGAATTCATTACAGTTTTCACCCAAATCTATCCAGCAATATTTCTCATCAAGTTGGTCTAACCATTGGCTTACCGTAATACTTTTACCATACCCTGCTGCTGCAATGATAAGGCTGAGTGCTTTTGATTTGTTCCGGTTCAGAACAGACGTAATTCTTTCTCTTTTAAGAAAATTTGAGTTTAAAATAGGTCTGGTCAATCGTGCTCTTAGAAAATCCATGGTCCTGTTTTAAATGATGTTATTTTTTGCAACCGAATTGTGAGATGGTTTATCTTGATATGTTCAATATATTTACTCAACTACATTGAACCTATCCGATCTCATACTTTTATCGGTAATGCAAAGATCCGAATGAGAGCTCAAATAGGGGTTATCCTATTGTCCGAATGTTGTACCTATTGTCTTAATTTGAATTAAGAGGGATGCAAAAAGTAGACTAATGGATTTTATTTCTTTTGGAGGTATATCGTTCTCTCTTATGATTGATATTTTGCCTGGTATTCACTTGGAGAAGATCCGGTTTCTTCCTTAAAAATTCTCGAAAAATAGGAAACGCTTTCAATGCCTACTTCATAGGCAATCAGGCTTACATTTAATTCTGATTCAAGCAAGAGCTGACATGCTTTTTCTACCCGTACAAGGCGAATGAAATGGGAGGTAGACCGGCCGGTAAGTGATTTGATCTTGTTGTGTAATTGCGAGCGACTCAAACCCACCTGTTTACACAATTCCGGTATGCCAAAACTTTCCTCAGTCATATTGGCCAGAATCTTCTGCCGAACACGAATGATAAATTCGTCTTCCTTTAATAGGGCTGCATCTTCTGTTGGTTCCAGATCCTGCAGGCTGGCATATCGCTGCCGCATCTTTTGACGAATAATGAGCAGGTTTTTAAGCTGTACCTCCAATTCTCTTTTATCAAACGGTTTAGCCAGGTATGCATCTGCCCCGTGCTCTAACCCTGTTATCCGTGATTCTATGTCAGCCTTTGCCGTCAACATCACAATAGGTATGTGACTGGTGATAACATCAGTTTTAAGGGTATTGCATAATTCAAAACCATCAACTTTGGGCATCATAACATCGCTAATGATAATATCCGGTACGTTCTGAAGCGCAATATCAATACCCGCCTGCCCATCGGCAGCAAATGATAATTGGTATGCATCCTTAAGACATGTGGCAAGATACTCTGCGACGTCAGCATTGTCCTCCACTACCAGCAAGTGTGGAAGTGTTGAATCTTCAGATCTGCTTATATGATACGAGTCGGAAGACCATGTTTCAGGAAGCTGAACCTCATTTACAGGGAATTGGTGTTCTTCCTTTTCAAAATCTGCCTGGTTCGTGATTGGCAGTTTCACGTTAAAGGTGGTCCCTTTTCCGGGCCGGCTTTCAACATCAATTTCTCCATTCAACAGTTTTACAAGCTCCTTCACCAAAGTCAAGCCAATCCCAGTTCCACTTCCCGTTCTGCTTACTTCATCATCCACCTGGTAGAAACGATCAAAGATGTGGGAAAGTTTTTCCTCCGGAATTCCAGATCCGGTATCAGCGACAGTAACCTGGTAAAATGGGATGTTGGAATCCTTATGTACTTCCAATACCATTCTTACAGCCCCACCTTCGGGAGTGAATTTTATGGCATTCACCAGCAAATTGGAGAAGATATGTAGCAATTTCTCCGGATCATAGTCGAGCACAACTTGTTGTTGTGGTCCTTCAAAACTCAGCAATACCCCTTTATCTTCAGCCAACGAATGAAATGATTCCAGAATATACTGAAGATGGCCCGTCACATTACCCTGGATAAACCGGGTATTCATACTGCCGGATTCCAACTTTCTTAGATCAAGTATCTGATTGACCAAATTCATCAAAAGTCCGGCATTTCTCTTGATCAGTTTTCTCATACGTGCCTGATCAACATTTTGCTCTATTAATCCGAGAATCACGGTGAGCGGTGTTCGAAACTCATGCGAGATGTTGGTGAAGAAACGAGTCTTGGCCTGATCCAGTTCTTTTAATTGCAAGGCCTGTTGCTCAATGGTCGCTTTATCTTTTTGAATTTGATCTGTTCTGTGATCCACTTCAATTTCCAGCCGTAATTTTTCTGTCTGTATTCGCCGTATCCAAATCAACATAATTGAGATAACAGCAAGAGCTACCAGCAAGTAGAACCACCAGGTGCGATAGAAAAATTCATGAACATGAATTGGTATTTCCAAAGGAGCTGCCAGTTGACTTAAATGTCGATGACCACCACGAATTTGAACAATATGGTCGCCCGCCGGCAGGTTAGTGATGGTTACCTGAGATTCTGCCCCCAAATTTATCCAGGGAATTAAAGAGTCTTGCTTACTGGTGTATTCTGAAGGCAAAATACGGTAGTTGTAGGAGCAATCTTGTAGATCGGTATATTTTGAAATAGCAAAATCCAAATATAAATACCGTTTTTCCGCCGGAATAGGAACGGGGCATTTTTGAACATCGGAACATGGATAAACAACATCCTTATTTTCATCAGAACTAAAATGTTTAATTTCCGTGATATATATAGAATATTCTCTACTTTGTTCCAGTCTGCTCAGTATGAATTTAGGATCTAAAATGCTAATACCTGAAATTCCCCCAAAGACTAACCGGCCATCTGAAAGTTTGTGAAAAGATGAGTGACGGAAATGATCATTAGCCAGCCCATCAGACTCTTTCAAAGAAAACAATACATTTCCCTCACAATCAATAACGCTAATACCATTTTGGGTAGCCACCCACCTATTCATTTCATCATCATTCAAAATGCTCACTACCCGATTATTTGCTAACCCGGATGCTTCTGAAATCTGCTTAATGTCTTTGGTTTCAGGATTAAAAATGATGACTCCGGATTTAACGGTTCCTAACCAAAGTTTCCCATCCTCTACCTGATGAATACAAATAATATTGACATCGATTAACTCTTCAAAATGCTTAACATTCTTGATTTTGTCCTCAGAGATTTCAATCTGCCACAGACCATTAGCAGCACCCAACCATAGGGTGCTATCACTTGCAAAAAAGATATCACGTACCTTATCTCCAACACTGAATGGCTTATTGTTGTACATGAAGAATCTTTTCGTCTTCGTTTCAATATTGTATAGATAGAGTTGTCCGGAGGTAACTAATTGACCTTCATCAAAAAAATACGCTGTTTCCTCATTTACTACACCTTCATAAAAAAACAACGCTATTTCCTCGTGATTAAGGAAAAAAAACCTGTTGGTCTTCACATCAACGGGAAGAAATTCAATTTGATTGTTGATGGGATTGATGGAAAGTAACCCGAGAGAATCAGATGACACATATTTGGCTGCCCATACCTTGCCCTCATGCCGTACAAATCCATTCAAAGCCCTTGTATTAGTATTACTTCCTTCCAGACGTTTCCAGGATCCATCAATAAGATTGAGCGTCCTGAACAAACCTTCCTCATTTACCAGGAGCGTCGAAGAATCCAAAATTGTAATGGACCGCAATTCATAACCCAGAGCAGGATAGAAGGTGCCGATTTTCAGATCTGGTTGCAAATCCATTATGGCCATGCCTTCATCTAAAACTGTTGATCCCAATTCGTAGCGGAAGTCGGAACTGAAGTAACTTCCCATGGCATGAAAATCCAATCCTGCACCATTTTTCATTTCAAGCATCAGTTCTGTATAATCATACCAATTGCCGGCAAAATCCCTCAAAATCGCTTGATAGTGTTTAACCGTGAAAGGAAAAACACCAGGGTTTAAATATCCTGATGTGATGAAGAGGTTCTTTTTCTTATCCTTTGCAAAGAATACCTTTAACATATCTTCTGCATCGTTTTCACGTAACAATAAATTGTTCAGTTTGAGACTAGGTTCAATGCTGTTATTTTGGCTAAATAATGTGTAAAATCCATTTTGGTGTCCAAGAAAAAGCAATAATTTATCCTTTTCAATACCAATCATCTTCCATTCAGTACTAATATCAGATTTGTCGTTGCGATGTTTTTTAATGGCAGAAATACCTTCAAAGTCACTCCAGGGCATGTATTCTAACGAATTACCTTTTAGGTCAACCTTCACCAATCCTTTGCGCTGATGAAAAAACCATGCGTGGTCGCCAGCTACCTCAAATGGGTATGTAAATCGCCAGGGCCTGCCCGGGATGAAGTCATCCTTAAAATCGAGTTGAATAAAACCAAGCTGTTTTTTTTGACCTTCAAATAATCGGTAAACGTGGTAAGTTCCCGTTGAAAGATCCTGCTCATTTGTGAACTGTTTCGTTAGGACCAACACACCACCATTCGGATCTGATACCATGTTAAGAAGTACTTCATTGTTGCCTTCAAGAGTAAAAAAGTACTGCTCCCGGGTATCAGGATTCCAATAAAACATGACCTTGCTTCGACGATCTGAGCCAAATAGAAATCCATCATTAGTCTCACCCAGTATGTACCAGGCCGGGGTTTTGTTACCCACCGAATCCAGTTCCGGTTTAAGATCATAGAAAATGCTTTGTCTGCCGTCAAATTGAAAAAAGGGTAACCCGAATCGTATTGCAACATTAACATCAGGATTTACCCACATTCTTCCCTTGCTATCGATGAATGTTTCGTTTAGGTTATTGGAAGCAAGGCCATCATTCAAGGTGAAACGTTCTATTGCCGTGACAGAAGGAGCCACTGAAAACGGAATGGTATCCTGTGCATAAACCGATGCCGATAATCCCCAAAATAAAATGACCTGCACAAGAGAAAGTCTTATGATATCCAGATATAAATCAAGTCGATATTTTAGTTTCCTGCAACTCAAAGGCATCCTATAATTCATTTAACATATCAGGTAAAAGTGGTTTATGCCGGTTTTGATTTAATTGTTGAATCAAATCCTCCCTGGTTATAAGATCGGAGTCAAAGCTTGGACGATGTAGTTTAGTGCGCAACATAATTTAGCCTAATAAAAGAAAACATAAGTACTAAAAATAGGAAATTTTGAAAGAATATTCAATAGAGAAAGTGAGTTATTCGAGAGTTAAAACAATTGGAAATAAATACTTCTGAAGAAGTCAGTATCTTTTTTTCAAAATAACTAATAGACTCAACTATTTGTCCTTTCCGGGTGATAAAACTTTCTTCTCCAGCCTTGTTGCAACATCTTCGAGTAAAGAGACTGAAATTCCAACTATAAAACGCCACCGCTCCCATTTTATAAATGCGGTCTCATCAGGATTTATCGTCAGTCCGTGGTCCACGTTCTCGGGAAAATCAACAGGTCTGCTTATTGGAAATTTCGACATGGCATGTGCTACTCCAAAGGTAACATCCGACCGGTTAAGTTCCAGTACAATTCCTCCGGCCCAATGATTTACCTTTGAAGTGTGTGTAGAAAGCATTAAACCATTATTTGTATCATAAGTATTATCGGATTTTTGAATAGCAGATGAGTAATCTGAAGAGTAGCTAAGATAAAAGTTAATTGTTTTGTTTATCTCCCTACTATAACCAAAACCATAATTAAAAATACTTTTTAGATGATCGCTTAATAGAGGTGTAATTTCCCGATTACTGCTTTGCCCCCAAAAGGTCTCACCTTCCATAATCGTATAATGGTTAATTTTATGGTAATATTCGCCTGAGATATGCAATTTCCCGCCTAAAATATCATATCCAAGTCCTCCTCCTATTGCCAGGGGCGTACGATACCTGACTTTTAGTTTTTCTTTTTGGTTCTTTTCATAAATTTGATCGCCACTCGAAGAATAAGTTCCAAATCTTTCATACTCCAATGCCCCTTTTCCTAAAATATGCATGGTTGGCGTGGTTAAGGTTAATCCCACCGACAGTTTATCCGTCTCCCAGGCAAATCCAAATTTCAAGAGTAATCCAAGCTGCGAGAAATCATACCGTTTAAAATTGTAATACATTTCTGTATTTCCCTCAGCGGTATAGGTTTGAAGCTGCATACGCTGAAAAGCTTCCTGGTCGTGCACGGTAGCAAAACCGGTAACTCCCAAGCCAATATCAGGAACTGGAACATAAGACCACGTTCCGCCAAACCATTCTTCTTTTAATCGCTTATTTAATTCGATCCCTCCGCTTAAATACTCATTGCCGGGCAATTCATCAATTTCATCGCCAAAGGAATCGACTGAACTCTTCACCGAAAGATCGATATTCCTACGAGTTAAGAATGCATACGCAAAATGATGTTTTTTCCATTTATCAATTTTGTAGCTTCCTGCCATTAAGCTGGGAGCTCCCCCGAATCGCGATCTCCTTATGGTTGCATCTGGAGTATCGCCTGTAAGTTTCTGAAATGAAGTTTTACTCAGCTGGTAAATTTTGCCGGTAATAACAAATGCGGGATTTTCGATCAAGCCCAATCTTCCCGGGTTGTAATAAACTGCACCTAAATCATCAACACTTCCAATTACCGAATTACTTAAAAGCATAGATTCTGTTCCATATTGTTCGGTCCAAAAATGAGCATCTTGTGCAACTATCAAGATACTACAGAAGATTAGCAATATGCAGAACAAAAAACTTTTCATCCGTTATGGTTTACAAGGATCAATAAATTATGTAATCCTATACATCATTTCATCATCAAGGATTAAAACGCTCCAAACAACATCGACCAAATCAGTTTCATCGAAATCTTATTGCCCAATGGCTGAATAAAGAAATTTGACAAGCAAGAAATTAAGCTGAACTAATTTCCCTTGAATGCCAAATTTCATTCAATTGCGATTGTTTCAGATTAATGGAACTTAAATTTAGCCATGAATTGTAGTCTTGATGCTGTTCCTTTCACTCCATCGAAGTTTTCACGTTGCCCCCACATGTATTCAACACCAACTGAGATTCTTTCGTATGGGAAATAAATCAGGTTAACATGAGCAGAACCTGCACCTTTAATTGTGTTATCGGTTTGAAGTGGTGACAGATCGGTACCAGCCCAGTGCGTGGCAAAAGTTGAATTCAATGTTTTAGTCCAATAATGATTATACCCGATATAGGCGAACCAAGAAGGAGCAAGATCAACTCCATCCGGGCCAACTACACCTGAACCTTTACCATCCCATGATAAGGCGATAATCTTATTAGCCTGTCCCTGACCGTATCCTCCACCCCATGTTATGGCATCGTAATAGTGTGCCTGTGGGAACACAATCCTGCTCATTAAGGTTAAAGCATAACCCACTTCCTGTGAGTTTTTAACCTCCGTTGAGCCTTTCCAGCTAACCGGAAAAACATCAACACCAAGTTGTACAGTTGAGCCCTTGTCTCCATGGTATTTAATCATTCCTGCCACATTTGGCCACATCAGTCTGCTTGCACCACTGTATCCGTTTGGATTGGCAACCTGAGGAGAAAGTTCTTCAAGTGCCAGCGCGTATTTGAAATTTTTACTTAGATTATCCATCCATTTTATCTGGGTTACTCTTCCCCCGTAAAGTGCATCTCCTCCAGAAAAATCGATACATCCCGGGATTGCAGTTAAATCGCCGGAGGTTGTCCAGGTTCTTCCGAACACGAATCTGCCAATAACACCATAAGCCTGACGCAGACGGGTATTTAAGGCCATTGATGGGGAATCAAAAAACCAATCAACCTCCACAAAAACCCGCATCGGAAATTCTTTACCGTTTTTCCATTTTGCCTTTGAGCGAAAATCTAAATTAAATCTCGATTCTTTACTGTGAAAACTACTTCCTCCACCTACTGCTCTTTCGGGAGTACCATCAACTGCGATGGAACCCAGTTCAAATTCGTAGCGGTCGCCAACATAATCGAAATCTTGAATATAATCGGCTTTCACATAACCCCCTATCGTCATTCGAACACCTGTACCAAAAAGGGCCCATGATCCCGGGAATGATTGATCCAGTAATTCTTCACCGCTAAGAACTACAGTATTCTCATTAAGTGGATTTACTGAACCCTGGTGTCCCTGAGGAATGGAATCAGGATGAGTTTCCGATTGAGCTGATGCGCAAAAACCCAAGAATAAAATTCCTACCAGGGCATAAAATGCTATTTTGTAATGTTTTAAATTCTTCATATCGTCTATTTTTTAATTATTGCATTTACTGTTATTTCTTTGAAGCGATCCCTTTGTCTCCTAATATCATCCATTTTGGTGTAGTTAATCCCCAATATATAGCTGCTGCCCTTATAGCAAATGCAACAAGAGCACAAGTAGTACCGATCAGAAATCCACTTTCGGGAAACCAATGCATAAAAATCAAATATCCTGATGCACCAACTGTCATTGGAAGAGCGTATAATTCTTTTTTCATCAATAAGGTGGTACGGCCTGCCAATACATCACGGGTGAGTCCCCCCCCAATTGCAGTAATGACTCCAAGTATTACTGGGCCTAAAGGCATGGCAAAATCCAAACCTATTACCTTTTCAGCCCCTTGTACGGCAAACATAGAAGCTCCTGCTCCATCTAAATAAAGCATTAGGTTATAAACGTTTTTCCGTTCCATAAAGCGATTACCGTAAAACGCTGCAATACTTGAAGCCAGGGCCACCCAGATATAATTCAAATCGGTTGCCCAAAATACAGGCACATCAAGTACAATATCCCTTATTGTACCACCTCCAATGGCTGTAATAATTCCCATTACACAGGCCCCAAAAAGATCGATTCCTTTTGGAATCACAGCCAAAACAGCGGTTACGGCAAAGGCTACTGTACCGGCTATAGCCAAAGCATATGATAAATCAGCTGAATTCATTTCGTTATTTTATTTTATCAGTTTGATATTATGTAATGGATTTCTGATGAGAATCAGTAAGAAGGCTCTTATAAGTGCTTCACTCGATGAACTTAATCTTACCCCCGGCCGTCAGGAAGTTCCTGATTTAGACCGGGGAGAAAATCCATCCACACATAGTAATTATTTGATTATTGATGTTCTTTAATTCCAAAGTGCTCCATGGCCGAGTGAATGCAACATTCGTAATGTTTAACATCTTCGGTACCTAGTTTACCCCACGGATTTTTTTCAAAATCATTCAACGTTTTGTACTTTCTTCCATTGAGCTGTTTCGTAAAATCATCCTTTACTTCTTTCAGGAATTCAGGCTGCGTAACCAGATCGAGGCCGGTAGATGCAAGAACTTTTGCTGCATGAACTGTAGCTTTTTGCCCAATACTCATACCATGACAGGCTGTGCACCCCCATTGATGAGGAGGAATATGTTGTGGCCAGGAAGCATAGACTGCCCCCATCGTAGGTATTTGCCAGCTAACATCTCCTACATCCGAAGATCCTCCTACTTCAACTCCTGTAGGAACAGGTAATACATTTGTTGACAAACCATCCTCCGGTTTTCCCATTTCCTTTTGAATAGACTTGGCATAGGCTTGCTCCTCATCCGTCCACGGAATTGGGAAGAACTGGTTCATATGCTCTGTCATACGTTTAGCCAGTACATCGTTTGGCAGGCAATCATAGATACCTCCAAGGTTAGTTACTTTTGCGGTGGTTTGTGTTGCCAGTCCCGCACCTTTAGCCATATCTTCCAACCAAGCTTTATACTGCAGAACATTTTCGGCGCTTGGACCGCGGTAACGAATCAGAACCTTAGCATAATCCGGAACAACATTCACAGCCATTCCACCTTCCAGTATCTGGTAGTGCAGACGAGCAGTTGGTAACATTTGTTCCCGCATCATATTAGCTGCCACCAGGAAAATCTCTGCGGCGTGTAAAGCACTGCGTCCTTCCCATGGAGCTGCTCCCGCGTGAGCTGTTCTTCCCTGCCACTCAACCCATAAATCAAGCGAAGCTGTTGAATGAAAGTTCCATACGGTGTTCACCGGACCGGGGTGATTATGCAGACAAACATCAAGCCCTTTAAAGGCACCATTAGCTGCCATGTAGTTTTTGCCATTCAGCAACTCTTCGGCAGGGCAACCTACTACCTTTATTGTTCCGGCAATTTTCTCCTTTTCCATGTGGTTTTTAAGTGCAACTGCAGCTCCCACTGAACTGGAACCTATAAGATTATGTCCGCAACCGTGGCCATTGGTATTCCCGCTTTTTGCCGGTTTGTGCGTCGGAACTGTATCGTTTCCAAGTCCGGGTAATGCGTCAAACTCCACCAAAATTCCCAGAACAGGTGAACCACTGCCCCAGCTTGCAATCCATGAGGTATCCAACCCTCCAATTCCACGATCACTAATTGCAAAACCATTTTTTTCCAGGGTCTCCGAAACGTGAGATGAACTTTCAAATTCTTTGTATCCCAGTTCTGCATACTCCCATACATTCGATGCCACATCCCATATCATATCCGATACAGCATCTACTTCTTTTTCAATTTTGTTATAATCCGTCATTTTGTATTGATTTTATTGATTTAACATAAATAATCTAAGCTTTAACATCTGATTGATCATTACTTCATACTCCCCCCGGTAATGCGAGTACCGGCTTCCGTTATGTAAAACTTCTTGAACACATAATTTTATTTTTTTAAGTTTTTAATTTGAAAAGATCTATTATTCGAATTCGTTTTCCTGAAGCACCTCACAGCATTGCAATCAAGTCGCTTAATATTGTATTTCGTTGTTTCTCATAAAATCCTTACTCAGAAATTTTGGGGTGAATATCATTACTCCCAACTCAAAACCAGATCCCTGGCCTCCATCCAACATTGCTCCGTAAGTGCCTGCAACTACAATCCATGGATTGGGTTCCCAACGCAAACCTGCCTTAAATTCAGGTTTCGAATGCACTTGTCCCTCAGTTCCGAAAATTTCACCAACAATTGCAGTTTTGGGGATAACCTTATATATGGCGATCCTGCTACTGTAGGTAAAGCCCCAGGCAGTTTTATCATTATCACCATAATCAAAATCGACTAATCCTCCCGGCATAATATCCCATGAGATAGTATTTCCGAAAAGTGGTATTGTAACCGGAACAGCAGTCCAGTAGTTCTTATGCATTGCTGAATATCCTGAATTTGTAAAGTAGCCGGGAGCCTTTCCAATACCGAGAAAAACGGCTGCTCCGGCACTACGGTCATTGCTTACCCAGAAAGTATATTTCGCGTAAATGTTAGTTGTAAAATAGTTGGTCGCATTTGTGGGTTTATCTTCATAAAAAAGTGTTGCCTGAAAGTTTAATTCAAACCCCTTGAACAAGGCAAAAACAGAATATATATTGGCATTATGCTCACCACTCGTTAAAATAAAAGTTCCGGTTCCTTTAGGCATTGTAACATAGCTGTCGGTATAGAACTGTTGAGCATTTACCTTATTACTGGTTGATAAGAATCCTATAAATAATAAGCAAATGAGGATAGTCTGTACTTTTAAAAAGCCAATATATCCGTTCATGCATTTCTCCGTTTTTTTTAATCTGTTCATATAATTTCTCATCTATTCTTGCTTTACTTTCATATTTAGAATCACATATCGGGCATCGAAAAAAGTATTCAGAATGCCATTCAAATGCGACTGGTCTTTGACTAAAATTTGTAATTCAGTTCTGTTTCCACCATCTTCCTCAACTCTCAGAATATTGGCTCTTCCAATCACCTCTTTAAGGCCGGAATCAATCAAGCCTTGAATCGAGATTGTATATTCAACTGGCAAATCAAAACCGATGTGTTTCATAGCAAATTTTGTTTCATCGAAAATTTCAGGAGTAAAATTACAGACATAAGACCCTATAAATCAATCCACTTTGGTCAGATAAAAGTCAGATATTCACTATAGCACATCTAACTTTAGTCATAATTATTGCAATGGGTAATGTTGAACCGGGGGACCTTTTGATGAAAGAGATTTTTGATATGAGAGAATCCTATAACTCAAGTAATTTCATTTCAGGGTAAGATCAGATTTAGCTTTTGTTGTATAATATTCACATTGCCATGATCTCTGGATATCAATAAGCCAAATTAATTGAAAAGAAGGATTGAAAAATTAATTACAAATATTATAATTGGGGAGCAGGGGATCTCAGGTTCGGCCCCTGGTATCCCAAATAAAAATCAAAGAGTTACAAGATTTTTCTTGTAACTCTTTTTTGTTTGCAAAAGGTTTGCATACAAATCGGATTATATTTTGGTAATCTGCTTATGCAAATAGATTTACCATATCTTCTCAAATACTTCCGACAACCGCACATCGTGTCTGTACAGAAAACTCAGCAGTACCTCGAATTACCCTCCTATTTCAACTCCAACGCCTCCACTTTCGAACTTTGACTTCCTATAATTTCCTTATAATCAGTGATCATTTCGTCAAGTTTGTCAGTATTGCTGCTGGCCAGGTTCTTCTGTTGACCGATATCATCATTCAAATTGTAAAGCTGATATTCAGAAGCATTTCCAATTTCGATATTTACCGAAGCAATAATTGCCGGACCTTGATAAGGTGGAATCATCAACCAGCTTCCTTTTCGGTATGCGGTGCGCGATGAAGCCTCTAAAACCAATTCGTCACGTCCGGAATCCGATTTTCCCATCAAAACATCTAACAGCTCTTCACTATCCGAAGTACCGGCTGCTGCACCTGTAAGCTTCGCAACTGATGTAAGAATATCCAGCTGACAAACCAACGCATCCGATTTTTTAGGTTCGATCTTTCCTTTCCAATAAGAAATGAAAGGAACGCGTGTCCCCGCTTCAAACAAACTGTATTTGCCACCTCGCAATCCTCCATTCTGATCGTGATTCCCAATTCGCTCAACAGCAGCATCATAATAACCATCATTCAGAACCGGGCCATTGTCGCTGGAGAGGATAATCATGGTATTTTCGAGAATTCCCTCTTCCTCCAGTGTTTTTATAAATTCACCAATACACCAGTCGGCTTCCACAATTACATCGCCACGCGGGCCCAAATCTGTTTTTCCAACAAACCGGGGATTTGGAGTACGCGGAACATGTGGTTGTTGCAAAGCGTAGTACAAAAAGAATGGTTCCTTTTTGTGCTGCTTAACGTAACTCTGCGCTTTTGCAAGAAAGTGGTCTGCCATATCCACATCACTCCATTTTGCTTTTTCGCCACCTTTCATAAAACCAATTCGCGGAATACCATTAACTATTGAATTATTGTGCCCGTGCTCCCATTTCATAGTCGTCAACTCGGGATTATCAAGACCTGTTGGTTCCCCTTCAAAGTTCTTTTGGTAATCGATCTCAATCGGATCATTTGGATCGAGCCCTTCAACCAAACCATTTTCAAGATAAACTGTAGGAACGCGATCTTGCGTGGCTGCCATGATGTACGAATAATCGAAACCAATTTCATTAGGTCCCGGAGAAACATGTTCGTTCCAATTAACATGACCGCTGCCCAAACCGAGGTGCCACTTTCCAACAACACCGGTGTAATACCCTTGTTCTTTCAACATTTTGGGCATGGTTATCTGAGCCGTGTCAATTATCAGTGGTGCGGTACCGGGTAAAATTTTTGCATCCTTATTTCGCCACGGATAAACACCTGTTAACAGTGCATAACGACTCGGCGTACAAGTTGCCGACGATGCGTGCCCATCGGTAAACATTACACCTTCGTTTGCTAATCGATCGATATTTGGTGTATTAATTTCAGTTGCTCCGTAGGCACTAACATCGCCATAACCCAAATCATCGAGATAAATGATTACAATATTTGGTCGTGCAGAATCGACAGATGACTTCTCTTCTTTAGAATTACATGAAGTGAATAAAACCGAAAGAATCAGAAATGACAGAATAGTTCGATACGATTTCATAATGGATTAGTTAATTTTAAGTTGATCACAAACTTAAGAACAATTTCTTAAGGCCTTTAACTATTCATGTATAAAAAGCATAGTGAACATTATTCTTCCGACGGAAATATCCATTTATATTCCTGCTGCCAAACATCAACCATTTCTTCAACTTTTTCGGGCATTTCGCCAGCAAGATTATTGGTTTCGGTGCGACCGGTCGCCATGTTAAATAATTCCCAATCGCCATTACTCAACGACGAAATTTTCCAATCGCCAATCCGCAATGCTTTACCACCTTCGTGTTCCCAGAAAAGGGTATCGTGTGTTGTTGTTATTTCTCCCGATAGCATCGGCAAAATGGAATTACCTTCAATTGGCGTTGTTTCCAAACCATTCACAATTAAGGGGTAATCAGCTTCTGCAAACTCAAGACAGGTAGGTAAAATATCGATTACATGTCCCACTCCCTGGTTAATTGTATTTTCTTTACCTTTTAAACCAGCCGGCCAGTGGACAATAAATGGCGTACAGTTTCCGCCCTCATACGATTCCTTTTTCCAGTAACGAAAAGGTGCGTTGATAGCGCCCGCCCAGGCATTTCCCAGATATCCCCAGGTTAGTTCAGCTCCGGGACGCTCAAAATCTCCATAGACAATTTCTTCACCTTCACGATTATGTCCGGGACGATCGAAACCGGGTGGATAACCACGTTCGGGAGATGCACCATTATCGGCAAGAAAAAGAATAACGGTATTGTCGTACTCGCCAGTCTCCTTTAGTTTCTGAATTAAGCGACCAACCCCCTGATCCAAACGATCCACCATCGCTGCATGCGCTTCCATGTGTTTGGCTTCCCATTCTTTTCGCTCGCAATCGGCCCATAATTTTCCCGATTCGTTTCTAGCCAATGGAGCATTTGCCGGATCTACAATGCCTTTTTCGATCAGCCCCTGGTAGCGTTTTTCGCGCAAAACATCCCAGCCTTCATCGTAAACTCCTTTGTATTTGGCAATGTCTTCGGGCAAAGCGTGCAATGGCCAGTGCGGTGCAGTGTGTGCAACATATAAAAAGAACGGTTTATCGTCGTTGCTGAATTCATCAACCATGTCGATCGACTTGTCGGTAACAAAGTCAGTCATATAAAAATCATCCGGCACTTCATTAATGGCTTCCTCGTTGTGCACCAAACTGAATGGATCGAAATAATCGACTACACCCCAAATTACACCCCAGTGCTGCTCGAATCCACGGTTGCTCGGATATGATTCCAATGGTGCGAAAACACTACTATCTAAGCGGTGAGAAAGCCACAACAGTTGCTCTTCGTGATTGGGTAATCCTTTGGTTTCAGAAAGGTGCCACTTCCCGGCCATTCCGGTGTGATAGCCATTTTCTTTCAGCACCTCGGCAATGGTTGCCGCATTTCTCGAAAGTGTTTGCCCGTTAAGATTAAGCCCCACCTGGTGTGGATATTTTCCGGTTAGCAACGAAGCGCGTGTTGGACAACAACGTGCCGCATTATGAAACTGCGTAAATCGCACACCGTTTGCGGCCAAACCATCCAAATTGGGTGTTTGAATTTCGCCACCGTAACAACCAATATCGGAGTAGCCCAGATCATCGGCCATTATGATTACGATATTTGGCTTGCCCGGCTTGTCGTCAGATTGACATCCGGAGAATAATGCCAAAGCCAGCAAGAAAAGACAGATAATTTTATTCATGGTTTTATTTCAGCAGTTAGAGAATATTCATCCTCTAACTGCTCTATTTTGTTAGGATAATTAAACTTCTAACATGTTCTCTTTTCCTTCGTTAATCAATTTTAAAACCAACTCTCCAAACAAGGTATTTGCCCATGCAAACCACGATCGGGTGAAATTTGCAGGATCATCTTTATGGAAAGTTTCGTGCATAAAACCGGTGTCGGCATCGGTATCGCGCAGCGTTTTAATACACCAGCTAATTTCTTTGTCATCCGAACTGGTCATAGCACGCATAATAATACTCATTGGCCAAACCATATCGTATCCTACGTGCGGGCCGCCAATTCCTTCAGCAGCTTTTCCTTTAAAGAAATACGGATTGTCTTCGCTCCAAACCAGCTTGCGTGTATTTTGGTAAATTTTATCTTCCTTGTCAAGCAATCCAAGATAGGGCAAAGCCAGTAAACTTGGAACATTAGCATCGTCCATAAAAGTATGGTTGCCAAAACCATCAGCCTCAAATGCATAGACTTTTCCGTATTTTTTATGCTCCACAATTGCATATTCTTTAATTGCCGCATCCACTTCTTTTGATAAGGCCAAACATTCTTTTGCAAACGCCTTATCACCTGTAACTTCATTGCTTATCTCGGCAAGTTGCGACAACGAAACCACGGCAAAAATATTCGATGGAATTAAAAAGCCATAAGTTGTGGCATCATCCGACGGACGGAATGTCGAGTTGATTAATCCTACAGGTTTTAATGGGCGACCATAACCGTGATTGGCAACTGTATCTAATTGCTGAGGTGTTTCGCGCTGAAATTTATAAGGTCCCAGGTCGTCTTTGCGCTGTTGTTCTTTAAATGTTTTTACAATTAAAGCTGCCGCTTTCTGCCAGTCGGCATCAAAAACTGATGCATCGCCTGTAGTTTTCCAGTAATTGTAGGCCAAACGAACGGTATAACACAACGAGTCAATTTCCCATTTGCGTTCGTGCAAACCGGGTTTCATATCCGTTAAATCGCTCATCCAGTGCACTTCTTCTTCCTTGGTTTTGTTGAATGCGTTGGCATAAGAATCGAGCAATACACATTGCGTTTGACGGTGCACAACTCCCGCAAGCAAAGTTTTTAATTTCTCATCCTGATTGGCAAGTGGCATGTACGGCCAAACCTGTGCCGTAGAATCGCGTAACCACATGGCATGAATATCGCCGGTAATTACAAAGGTATCGGGTTTGCCGTTCAGCGTTCCGTGTTCAACAGTTGTATCCAAAGTGTTCGGAAAACAGTTTTCGAACATCCAGGCCAGTTTCGGATCTTTGATTTTCGTCTTTGCTGCCGCAATCGTTTCTTCCACCGCCTTCGATACAAAATTACGTTCGCCTGCTGCCGGGCGATTGGTTACATAAGCTGCCGATCCTGACATCGCCCAGGCAGTTTTTCCTCCAACCAATGCTAAACCTCCGGTTGCAAGAACTCCTGTTTTAATAAATTCTCTTCTATTGTTCATGTTGATTTAAATTATAATGTAGCCGCTAAATTAGCCCAAATTTCTACTAAGCTGGCCTGATCGAGCAACCATTTGTATTCATCTTCATTTTTACCACTCCAGTCTTTACTGAATAATCCGTTCTCATCTCTTGCCGCAGTCCAGATCTGATTCATATTTTGTTGAAAAATGTTAAGATATTTCGGATTTTTATCCAGTAAATAAAGTTCGATGTAGCCACGAAACAACACGGCATTAAACCAGTTATCTGTGTTTTTAAACAATCGAATTATTTGGCCACTTTCTGTGGTAAAATCCTTTGTAAAATAACTGATTGCCGAAGCTGCAATATTTTGGGCTTCAATTAAATATTTTTTGTCATTTGTGTGCTTATAAAGCAAAGCCGAGGCCTGCAACATCTGACCACTGTTGTAGGTGAATTTCCTATGGTCTACCTTTCCATCGAGCCCAATATTATCGAAATACAGCAAATCATTTTTGTCCTGCAAATTATTTTGCGTCCATTCGTACATTTCAACTCCCTGCTTTAAATAGCTGCTATCATTTGTTACTTCGAAAAGTTTTAGCGCCAATACCGAAGCTGGTGCATTGGAGCAAGAATTTTTTGATTGTTTTTTTTGTTCGCACCAATAAATGCCACCACCCAACTTCTCATCCCAGCCACTCATTACGAAATCCCAGAGTTGTTCGGAACTTTTCAAATAATCCTCATCACCAGTCATTCGATACAAATCGCAAAAATCAATGGCCAGCCAGATATTATCATCGTAAAACCGATCGCTGTGACCATCGCTGCTGATATACGATTGATAACAAGCCGGTGAACGGGTAGTATCAAAATAATTTTTGAGGCCGGGAAGAATTTTCTGTTCCAACAAGCTAAGACACTCCTCTTTTTCTGTTGCGTGTAACAAAGCGTTTACCGCAGATAACACACCTGAGGTTGGCCATAAATATGCCACACGATTTTCTTTTACGCTATCGGTGTCAGCCAGATAAGTAGCCTGATCTTCGTGTTTGTAGGGATAATACTCGTTGAATAGATTATTTCGTCCTGCCGGGTAGTGATCAAGGATTTGAGTCAGACTTTTTTCTGCACGCACTAAATTGTCAGAAGTATTGTTACCTGCACATCCAAATAATCCGATTATCAAAAACAAAAAATACCATTTCATAAGTGTAATTTTAGAGATAAATAATACCAAAAGAATCTTCGGAAATAAATCCCGAAGATTCTAATCAAATCAAATTGATTTCTAACAAAAACGAATCGACTATTCCATTCAATTCGAAATCTGAACCTATAAAAAACTATTTTTCTTTTAATACTTTACAAATCTTTTGATTCATCTCATGAATCCGTTTTTCATCCAGTTTAATCACCTTTCGGTCGTAGGTCATTAATCCGTTTACTTCACCCTCCACATCAGTGGTTTGTGTGTAAACTGCAGCAGAGAAACCGGTTTTTGCCATTTTGTAAAGTTCCTCGGCATATTCAATGTATTTGTCTGTAGTTTCTTTTGAATTTTTAAATTGAACGTAGCCCCAGTTTCTGTCGGTCATCCACAGATGATCTTCAAGCGCTAAACCGATTCCGCCATATTCACCCAAAACAGTAGCCCGGCTTCCGTCGTACAAATACATTTCCGGACCGGGATAATTGTGCAGGTCTAACATATCGCCAACACGGTAATGATTTCCACCACTTGCCGGATTAACCAAACGACTTGGATCGTGCTCTTTTGTCCACTCCACAATCTCCTCGGTTTTAAATTGCCCCCAGGCCTCGTTAAACGGCACCCAGCAAACCACCGACGGATACGACATATGCTCGTTCATGATCTCTTTCCACTCAGTACGATAATTGGCTTCCGACTCAGGAGATCGTTTGTTCTCTGTTCCATCGAAATACTGGTGGTTTTGCCAGCGTGGCGAACGGTCTCCATTTGGCATGTCCTGCCACACTAAAATCCCCAACTCATCGCAGTGTGTGTACCAACGTGCAGGTTCTACTTTTACGTGTTTACGGATCATATTAAAACCAAAATCCTTGGTTTTTTGAATGTCATATTTTAAAGCTTCATCCGTTGGTGCAGTGTACAAACCATCGGGCCACCAGCCCTGGTCGAGCGGGCCAAACTGGAAATAATCTTCGTTATTCAGTTGTAATCTTACAATTCCGTTTTCATCGCGTTTGCTTGAAACTTTACGCATGGCAGTGTAGCTGTCAACTGCATCAACAGTTTTTCCTCCGCTGATAAGTTTTACTTCCAGATCATACAGAAATGGTGATTCCGTACTCCACAATTTTGCATTTGGAACAGCCAGTTCCACTGATTGTCCGGCAACAGCTTTTCCACTTGAAACGACACTATTTCCGTCTTTCAGAACTACTTCGTAAACATCGCCAAAAGTTGCACCGCAAACCGAGGCATCAACTTTTAAACTTGCATTATCGATATTTGGAATAGCAACAACATCGGTAATATGTTTTTCGTTAACCGGCTCGAGCCAAACCGTTTGCCAGATCCCGGTAACCGGAGTGTACCAGATTCCTTCAGGGCGACTCACCTGTTTTCCACGAGGCTGATATCCTCTGTCTGATGGATCCCAAACTTTTACCACCATGTTTTGCTCGCCCGACTTGGTTATAAATGGAGTTACATCAAACGAAAAGGCATCGTAGCCACCTTTGTGCGATCCGATTTTGATGTCGTTAATCCAAACGTCAGCTTTCCAATCAACGGCACCAAAATGCAGCAATACCTTCTTCCCTTTCCACGACGAAGGCACAGTAAACGTGCGTTGGTACCACAATTCTTTTGTTTCGCCCACTGTTTTCTGAACACCCGACAAACTAGATTCTATCGCAAACGGAACAAGGATTTCACCATCAAATTCTGCAGGCTGTGTTTGTCCGGCATCGGTAATGGCGTAATTCCACAAACCATTCAAATTTTGCCAGTCAGCGCGCTCCATAATCGGGCGCGGATATTCCGGCAATACATTATTTACATCAATTTTTTCAGCCCATGCGGTTTTAATTTTTTCGCCCGCCGGCTTCCACTGCGCAACACTCGTTAATGTGCTCAGCGCTAAAATCAGAACAATAAAACTTTGTTTCATTTTAAAAATATTAGTTGGTTTAAAAATTTATTTTAAATATGGTCCGCTGTTATTCCAGCCTATTTCTACTTTTGAGATATACCAGGTATTTCCGTTATCATTATTTCCCTGAAAAAACAAATAAGTCTTTCCATCCTGGTCTTCAAAAATATGCGGATGCCCCGACTCGCTTGAATTCCATGTCCCGGGATCGCCATTCGTTAGAAAAGGTTTATTCGATAATTTTTCCCACGTCAGTCCGTCACGGCTTCTGGCAACTCCAACCTGCTGAGGTTTGTTGTTGTATGCTCCGGCATAAAACAGATATAGCCAGTCATCTTTTTGGATAATTGAAGCTCCTTCGGTACACAGTCCTTCCCACGGAAATTGCGGGGCAAGTATTGGCTTGTCGCACTTCTGCGTCCAACTTTCACGTTTAAAATCCCCATCAAGCGGAGAAACTGCAACGCCCATCATCTGTGTTCGCATATCGGGATCGCGCGTAGCGAAATAGAGATAATATTGGTTATTGAATAAATAAACTTCAGCATCGATTGCACGGCCACTGGTCCATTCTCCATTGGGATGAAAAATTGGATTAGTTGTGTTCCGTGTAAAATGAATACCGTCAGTAGACCACGCGTGGCAAATTGCATCGTTTCTCCAGTTACCGTAGGTTTGGTAGAAGAGATGAACGGTGTCGTTAACCACCAGCGCACATGGAGCACATATTCCTTTTGCTTCCAGTTCTCCTTCAGGCGGCACATCGGCAATTTTTTGCCAATTGATAAGATCGGTGCTTTCGGCTACACCTATTCCCCACCCTTGCATATCATTGTCTCCGGTTTCAGCAGGTGGAGCACTCGTGTACATTAAGTATCTTCCATCAAATCGAATAACATGGGGATCCTTCGAAAAAGGTCTTCCTATACGTGAAGTGTCTCCGTAATACATTTCAGGCTGGGCTGCAACGACGAACGTCGTCATCAGAAATATTACTGAAAACAGAATTTGATTTACCATTCTTGATTTATCTATTGTCATAACTACTTCTTAGCGAGATTCCACCTGTTTAAATTCATATCAATGCCTCACTTCAAGTGATTGGGAAATTTTCGCTTTACTCACTCACAGGGAATTCCGAAATTCTCAATGTTGTGCAGCCATAAGGAATTAAGGTAATTTCTTCTTCATTTTCCTCAACAATCCTGTATGGCCATGATGGCGAAGGTGTTTTGCCAGCCATGTTCCGGTCTTCAGTCCAGATTGGCATACGCTTGCCTTTTGTTTTCACGATGATCGGAGCATTTTCAAGATTCCATGGATTTTTAGCTATTTCGTCACTCACTTCAACATTTAACTTATTTGCATCGATCTCACTTTTAAGCAAAGCATAATTCCACGGCGATTTTGGCAACACTTCCCAAAAAGTATCATCGTATTTATCGTTTGTTACTTCGCGCCACTCTTCATCGATTTTCAACGCATAAACAAGTGGGCCGCGTTCAACTCCCATCGACATTTCGTGCCAGTAACTGTATCTGAAATCCATTCCCAGGTTCAACTCAACTTTGTCGCCTGTGTTCCACTCACGATCAAGAATTACGATTCCATTTTGTGCTTCAACCTGCTGAATCGTGTTGTTTACTTTTAATGTGAATGATTTGCACCACTCCGGAATTCGCAGATGAAATGGAAACTGCACTGCATTTTCGCACTCGATAGTAAACTGAATTTGCTCTTTAAACGGATAACCGGTTTCTTCTGTAATGGTCACTTCTTCGCCATTACCAACCTTTGCTGTTACTGATGTTGGGCCATAAACCAGTGCGGCCAAGCCATTATCGGCAGTTGCAAACCAGGTACTTTGCACAAATTTTGGCCATCCCTGATGCATATTCGTTAAACAACACGGGTAACCGGTTGTGGTTCCAAATACATTTCGTCCTTCGCGGTCGTTAAAAAAATTTCGTTCATCATCAGAAACCTTAATCTGGTTCGCCTGCTGGAAATATTGTTTGCGCATGTAATCATCGGTACTTTGGGTTGGCAGCACGTTGTATGCAATTTTCTCGAGGTAATCGGCATAATATACATCACCGGTTATTGGAATAATATTTTCGAAACAAAACATCATTTCAACTGCCGAACAGAGCTCCGAACCTTGTGTAGGATCGTTTCCATGCAGACGTTCATCGCCACCATACATGCCGTTTACAAAACCATGCACATCCTTTAACGACGCCAATCCCTTTTTAACAGACTCAAGATATTTCTTTTCAGGATGCTGCTGATAATAAATGATAGGTTCCTTTAATCCCTGTGCCACATTTACACAGTGTAAATCGGGCAACGGATTCAATTTTCTAATTACGTCACCGGCAAACACATTCGTCCAATCAAAAGTTTGTTCATGAATAACTTCTGCCAAATCGAGCAGAAATTTATCGCCTGTGATATTATACAGCCAGTAAACCACCGCAAGATTGTCGCCTCCTCTTCGATTGGCCCAATAAGTTACATACCCCAACTCATTTTCGGGAAGCATTTTTAACTGGTACTTAAAGTAGTTGGTCATTAAAGTAATTACACGCTCATCTCCGGTTGCCGTATAATATTGCTGCAATACTTTCAGCATCACCATCTTTGGCCACCAATCGTTACGCATATCTTGCTGCGTGCCGGGAATATGTCCATAGCCTTCGGGTAGTGGTCGTGGTCCGAAATAACCATCTTCCCGTTGATTATCGATACTCCAATCAATCCATTTCTGAGCTTTTGCTTTTAGTTCTTCGTCATCCAAAATATAAGCCAGTGGCACAAGTCCATCAATCCAGTACGGCCCGCGCTCCCAGCCATCACCGGTTCCACCCAGCCAACCATTGTTATCGCCACAGACTACTTCGTAAATACTGTCGAGATGACCTGTTAATCCGTCACGCTGAAGTTTTAACATTTCGTGTAAAAAACCTTCTGCTTTTACAGCTCCCAAAGGAAGTGCGGCATAAGGTTGATTCACCAGAGGTGCCTGATTGGTAATATAATGGCTGTTTCTTTTGTCTTTTCCAACAGATGAAAAAGAAATTAAAATGATGCCAAGGCATAGTAATACAATTTGTCTCATTGGTTTAAGTTCTGATTGTTTTAGGTTTAATTTAAAGGCCGGGCTTGCACGCCTTCGAAAGTTATTTTTACTGGTTTTATCAGACCGTTTTCATCAAAATACATTCGGTCGATACAAGTTTCGCGGTGGTTTCCATCGGTTTCCCCCAGCGGCCTGCGATGATAAACAATGTAATATTCGTCGGTTCCGGGAACGTGAATTACCGAGTGGTGACCTGCACCAGTAGCCACATTAGGATCCTGTTTTAGGATTTTTCCAATACGTTTGAAAGGTCCAAACGGAGAGTCGGCAATGGCATAAGCCACACTGTAATCGGGGCCTGTCCAGCCACCTTCGCTCCACATAAAATAATACTTTCCGTTGCGGATAAACATAAACGGACCTTCTACATAACCTTCAGGCGTAACTTCTTTGAAAGTTACACCATCTTCAAAAGGTACAAAACCGGTAAAATCGTCCTTTAGCTTAGCAATATTACAATGACGCCAGCCACCATAAAACATGTAATACTGACCATCTTTATCGTGAAATACAAACTGGTCGATGGGCTGCGCTCCGTTGTAAAATTTGTCAATTAGCGGTTTTCCGAGGTAATCTTTATACGGACCTCCGGGAGTATCTGCAATTCCCACTCCAATTCCGCCAGCTTCCTCATCGCTTTGGATATCGTTGGCAGCAAAAAACAGGAAGTACTTTCCGTCATTTTCTACGATTGCCGGTGCCCACATTGCTCTCTTTGCCCACTTTACCTCATCGGTATCAATGATGCGTTCGTGCTTTTCCCAGGTCACCAAATCCTTCGATGAGAAAGCATCTAAAAATACCTGCTCATCGTAAGGCGCCGAATACGTTGGAAAAATCCAGTATTCATCACCAAACACAATTCCTTCCGGATCGGCATACCAGCCTTCAAAAACGGGATTGTGATTGTTGCCGGTTCTTTTTTGAGCAAATGTTGTCAGGCATAAAAGTGTGAGCCCCAAAAACACGAGCGAAAATCTTAGTCTTGTATTCATGCTATTTTGTTTTCTTTAATTTATTCCTATTTCAATTACTGATTACTCTTACAATATTCAATAACTTTTATAACATCGTTCACGTTCTGCATATTCAATTTTTCGGTCTGAATAAATTTTGTCAATTCCTTTTTGTCGCCGCCAAAAGTTTTACAGAATTGCTTTGGAGAAGCTAAACTTCTGAAGCCTGTCTTTTCTTTGGTGTAAAACAGCTTATCCGGCATCAGATCGAAATCCTCATTTACACTCAATTCTGTTCCCTGCTTATCGTATCCGCGTGGCAAATTATTAACCGGCTGTACCGAGGAAGTGTTTGAAACTCCGCCAAAGGCAGTGCCTTTTCCTTTCGACATTAGCTGATTACGGTTTCTTTTGTAGATTAATACTGTTGCAGTATCTATTTTTTCAAGGAAAACATCGCCTTCAAGCCACTGGAAAGTGTGATCATTTATTTCAATCGAGGAAATTAATTCAGGTGATGCGAGAGCCATAATTTCATTTCCGTTTTTAAAGATCATTTGCTCCTCGAAAGTATCGTAATTGAGCAAGGCTGCTGTTTTTGTGCCATCTTTAAAATGGACCGTGCCATTGGTGAAATGGGAGAAAAACATCCGCCTCGCAGCTGTTTGGGCAAACGCATCCACCGTAGAAATGCTTAGGCCAATAACCAACATGAAAAATGCAAAACCTATTAACTTCATTTTATATCAAATTAGTTGTATTTCACCCTTATTTCGTTGTAAGCAAAAGAACTTCCTGAATTCTCTCCAAATATAAAACCAGCGCGCGGAGCATAACCCCACTGGGCAATAAACGTTCCATCAACCTGAAGACCCGATGCTGTTTCAACCGGTATCCATTCCTTACCATCAAACGACCAAAAAAACTGAAAATATCTGGCATTCGTAGCTTCATACTTTAGGTACACCGACCCCGAATTTTCAAGATCTGTTGTTGCCATTACTTCTTTCTCTCCATTATTAATCTGATATAATTCCAGCTGTTCACGGTTCACAACCAGCGCAATCATGTTTTGGCGATTACTGTAAATTCCAATACCACTTTTCTGTTCGTTTTGAATAACTTCTGAACTCAATTGGTAGTTACCTGATTTAGGACGTAATCCTACAAAACTAACACCTGCTTCGGAAGCCGTCAGCTTTAGCTGTCCATCTTTAACTTCTATTCCGGGCTTTTTATGATTAACTTCCCATGACCATAATTTGAGATTCTTTTCGTCGGAAAAATCATCAATAAAAACACTATCGATTACCTGGTGGGTATTTTCAAAAGGCACTTCAGCTTTCAGTGCCGGGGTACTGTTTTTGAAATATGGCCATCCGGTTTCATCATTCCAAAGCACTTCGCCCAGCATGCCTTGCCTACCAATGTATTCAAAATCGGTAGCATTGTACGAATGGTACATATAAAAATACCGGTTATCGGGAGTGGTTACCAAGGTTCCGTGGCCGGTACAGCGCCACTCATCGCCACCCTGCAAAATTGGCTCAGGAAATTGTTCCCATCCATCCTTAAGATTTTTCGAGCGAGCCACCCGCACCCGGTAATCGCAACGGTTATCACAACAGCCTCCTACCGAATAAAACATGTAATACCAACCGTTACGTTTTACAATACATTGTCCTTCATCGCCGGCTCCCTGCCAACCTTTCGAGAAATCGGTGAGCGTGAAGTGATCGCCCACAAGCTGCATCCCGTCATCGCTTAACTCCGAACAAAGTATTTCAATATCGCGCCCCGGAGTTAGCCCGTAAGCTTTCCAGGTAATGTAAAGCTTTTCATCATCATCCTGAAAAACAAATGCATCAATGGCTTCTTCACCCCACTCAATTAGAATTCCATGATCGGTAAATCCCTTGCTGATATCTTTTGTGGTAGCTACTCCAATACAAGCGATCCGGTTGTCTTTTCGTTTTGTGGTGTAATAAACAAAGAAAGTTCCGTTGTGATAAAACAACTCCGGCGCCCAAAAATCGTCGGCAGTCCAGGCGGGTGGTTCATTAAAAACCGAACCAATTCGTTTCCAGTTTATCAGATCTTTTGATTCAAAAATGGGGTAGTTTGGTGCAAAATCGCAACTGGTACCCGCGGCATAATATGTGTCTCCTACCCGAATAACAGATGGATCGGGAAAATCGCCGCCGATAACAGGATTTTGATAGTAAGCTGTTTCCTTCTTCTTTTCAGGCTGAGCACAAAAAGTAAAAAGGAACATTACTGTTATTACGAGTATCGTGTTCTTCATCGGCTTAACATTTATTCGTTATAATCAATCCACACCTTCATTTTCCCCGGTTCGCGATTATTCCACGAGAAATAAGGCACAAAAGTTAATGTTTGACCATTCGTTACTGCTTTTACTTCCTTCATTCTTTTTAGTTTTCCTTCTGCATCAGTTATTGAAAAGGCTGTAGTTTCAGCAATTGAAACTTCGTCGAGGTTAAACTGTTTATTATCGGTTTGCTCCAAACAGTATACCAGCGGTCCACGCTGAATGGCTCTTTTCCCAATATTTTCTTCTACTTTAGGATGGGAAGCTACCAATTCAACCGGCATCGCCATTTTCAGTTTAATTTTATCGCCTTTATTCCAGGTACGAACCAGTTGCGCATACCCGTTTTTTTCCTGTTGACCAATTATTGGCTTATTGTTAACCCAAAGTTCGTATTGTTTACACCATCCGGGAATCCTCAAATTTATAGCGAATGAAGCCGAAGACTCCGGGTTTACCGTAAATTCCACTTCACCCTCCCATGGGTAATTTGTAGCTTGAACAAGGGTAAGCTTCTGTCCTCCCACTTCAAATTGGGCCTGACTTCCAATATACAGATTTACAAATACCTCTTCTTCAGATGTCAGGTAGATATAACTTCCCACCGAAGGAATAAAACGCGAAATATTGCTCGGGCAGCAGGCACATCCAAACCAACGTTGACGGTGATGATCGCCATCCGATTCCAACGGATTAACGTAGTAAAACAAATCTCCGTCAAGCGACACTCCTGAAAGGACTCCGTTATACATCGACCGTTCCATCACATCAATGTATCCGGCATCTTTCGAGAACAGGTTCATGCGGTTATTCCACAATACCATTCCTATGGAAGCGCAGGTTTCGCAATAGGCCGTTTTGTTGGGCAGATCATAATCTTTCGAAAAGCCCTCGTTAGATCCGGAGCTGCCAATACCACCGGTAATGTACATATTTCGGTCAACCACATCGTGCCAAATCCGCTCCAATGCAGCAACATATTCCGGCAGTTCTTTTTCTGCAGCAACATCGGCCATTCCGGTAAATAAATACATAGCGCGAACGGCGTGTCCTTTTATTTCGCTAATCTCTGAAACCGGCACATCATCCTGGCAGTACGCTGCCCCCCAGTGTTCCTTATCCCAAATTTCGCCGTGCCCGTGCCCATGGCCTCTTTCTTCCAATAACCAGTAGGCCAGATCCAGGTATTTTTTATCGTTTGTTTCGTGATACAGTTTTACCAGTGCCAGTTCGATCTCCTGATGCCCGGCCACCCAATGTTTTTTGCCGGGGCCAAAATTTTCGTCCAGATAATCAGCAAAATTTATGGCAACATTCAAAAATGTCTCTTTTCCTGTTGCTTTATGATGAGCAACGGCTGCTTCAATCATGTGTCCGCCGCAATACATTTCGTGCTTTTCCATATCTGTCCACCGATCATCAGGATGATTCAGGGTATAGAAAGTATTCAGGTAACCATCTTCTTGCTGCGCACCGGCAATCAGTTTAATCCACTTATCCAGTAAAGCTTCTCTTTCCGGATTTGGATTATTAATCAACGAATAGGCAATACCTTCCATCGCTTTGTAAACATCCGAATCGTCGAAATAAATCCCCTCATGATGTCCTTCCATAACTCCGGCAGCGCGGGCAAAGTTGTTAATGCGCTCGGTTGAGTCCTGCATTTGGGCAATACAGGTTTCGAGGGTAGTATTTGCATGAGAACCTAATCGCGGAGCCCAAAAACTATCGTTAATTGTTACCTGATTAAAAGGAACAGGTTTTACCTGGTAGTTTTGTGCTTCGCCGGTTTTTACAAGTACTGCAATAAAAAATACAGCCATTAAAAAGCGGCATATTTCAGTTGGTTTAAGCATGCTAAAATCGGTTAATGATTTATACGCAATTTACAATAAATAACTGCGCATCTATAATTTTTAGTTAATCCGTTATTACACTAAACTTATAAATACTCGTTGTTGAATAAGTCTCTCCCGGATTTAAAATAATTGAAGGAAAAGCAGACTGATTTGGCGAATCCGGAAAATGTTGTGTTTCCAATGCAAATGATTCACGAAAATCAAACGATTTCCCATATTTACCGGTATCTGCGCCATCCATAAAGTTTCCGCCATAAAACTGTATCCCCGGCTCTTTTGTGAGGACCTCCATTTTCCTTCCGCTTGCCGGTTCTACAACCGTTGCAGCCAGCGACATTTTGCCAACCTCTTCTTTATTGAGAGCAAAATTATGATCGTAACCCAAACCATTTTGCAACTGCTCGTTTTCGCTTTGCAACGGCAGATCTGCTCCAATGGCTTTAGCTTTTCTGAAATCAAATGGTGTTCCTTCAACCGATACATTTTCTCCCAAAGGAATCAAGGTTGAATCAACAGCTGTAAACTTATCGGCATTAATCGTTAGCAGGTGATCATTTATCGTTCCGTTAGCTTCTCCTTTTAAGTTAAAGAAAGCATGATTAGTAAGATTCACAGGAGTACTCTGATCAGTAGTTGCTTTGTAATCGATCTGCACTTCATTTTCGGGTGTAAGCATGTAGGTAACTTCCACACTTAAATTTCCGGGGTAGCCCATTTCTCCGTCTTTCGACAAATAGGTAAGAACAATGGAAGTCTCGTTTACCGATTTTACATCCCAAACCACATTATGAAATCCTCCGGGGCCGCCGTGTAAATGATTAGGATCGTTATTAATAGGCAACGAATATTCAATATTATTTAAGGTGAACCTGCCTTTTGCAATTCGGTTCCCGACACGACCGATCAATGCTCCGTGGAACACTTCGTTTGCATTTAAGTAAGCATCTATTGATGGAAACCCCAGCACAACATCAGCTGTCTCTCCATTTTTTCCGGGTATCAACAGACTTACGATGCGGCCTCCATAATTGGTTACGGCCATTGTAAGATCTCCGTTTTTCAACTCGTACAAACCGGTTTCTTTTCCGTTAATGGTTGTTTTAAAATCGGCTTCTTTTAACACTCCACATATTAAGTGTTCTGTATTTTTTTTCGTAGTGCAAGCCATAAAGAAACAGCCCAACAGCAGCACAGTTATAAATAGTTTTAATTGGTTCATTTTGTATGTTTTGATTTAGTTCTATTCAGATGATTAATCGTATTTGGTAGTAGGTCCGTGAACTACAAGCTTCCCATCTGCGGTTATTTCCATCGGATCGATAAAAACTACACGTTCATCACCTGTTTCTGAAGTTCTTCCGTGATAAACACAAAGCATGGTTTTCCCATCAGGAGCCATCGTTATTGAATTATGACCGGTACCGGTTACCACCCCACCCTGTTCTACATTTTTCTGTAAAACAGGATTATTATCGGCCTTTTTAAAAGGCCCTAGTGGAGATTGTGAGGTTGCATAACCAACAGCGTAATTCTTTCCGCCAAAATAGTTAGCAGAGTACATCATGTAATAGGTATCTTCATTTTTAATAATGTACGAACCTTCCGTCCAGCGGCGGTTTACCTCGCCCGAAGTTACCGATCGGCTCTCCCATTCTGCTTGCTGATCATCCATTTTTACCGGAGGACGCAGCAATAATTTCGGCTCGCCGATTATTCCCGAAAAATCGTTTTCAATTTCTACGCCATATACCCAGCTCTCTTCAATTTCGTCGAAAAGTCCTTGTTCGCGAGCCCAATCGGCCACTTCACTTTCAACAGGATTTTTGTAGCAACAACGTGAATAATACAGGTAAGTCTTTCCATCTTCAAACAATAGGTTTCCATCGATTACCGGGTATCCCGGGTCAAAAATCGGGCGACCCATTAAATCGGTATATGGCCCTGTAGGATTATCGGCGACGGCGACTCCAATTCGGAAATTTTCGAGTTCATTGGTTGGATTCTCACGCCAATCGGCACTAAACAGCAGGTAAAACTTACCATCTTTTTCGTACAACTCCGGAGCCCAAAAATTGGCAATATTCCACGAGTCGTTCGTGTTCCCCTGGTAAATGCGCCCTTCGTCTTTCCAGTTTTGTAAATCGGTAGACGAATACATTTTAAAGCCGTCTTTTACACCGCCGGTTCCAATCATGTAATACGTTCCATCCGATGCCTTCAGAATATATGGATCGCCAAACTCTACAGGTAGCGGATTCTCAATTTTCAATGCTGAAGTTTGAGGCTGACATCCTTGAAGAAAAGAAACAATTACGATGAGGAACAAATAAAATCGTCTGGTCATTACTGCTGGTTTAAATATTAGTAAAACTAATTTACGCCGGTTAAACTTTTTATTACATCAACCTCTTCCTGGCTGTAAGGAGTTCCATCGGGATGGAAAATCTCGTGAAACCAAAGTGGCGGCTCCGATCCATCTGGAATTGGTTCGTCCCATGCATATTTTGTATTTGATTTTCCGGCAACCAATCCCCAGTTAATTGCGCCAATATTTTCTTTGTGTAGAATTGGCATAATATTCTGGAAATAGCTATTGTTTCTTCGTGCCATATACTCAGTACAAACCATTGGCAGGCCTCTGGTTTTTAAGGTGTCGATAGCTGCCTGATGTTGCTCCGGACCTTCGTAATTGTGATACGTGATGATATCGGAATTTTCCAGCTGAAATTTATTCAAGTCAGTTAACGAAGCATTCCAAACACCTGCCGAAACCGGTTGCGACGGACGAATTTCCCAGGCCCAGTTGAATACGTTTTTCAACAGAGGCATTGAACGATTTCCGTATCCTGAGTTTCCGGGTTCGTTGTATAAATCCCAAATGGCAATTCGCTTATCATCTTTAAACGTAGTTAGAACATCTTTTACGTACGCTTCCAAAACATTTACCAGAGTCTCATCTTCGTAAATCAAATCTCCCGGATCGCGCACCCAACCAGAGTTATGAACGCCCGGTTTAGGATCGGGTTGTTTGCCGGCCTGATAAGTGGCATTCCAGCAATCGTCGAAAAACACAAAAATGGTTTTTATACCGTGGCTATCCGCAATGTCGAGGTACTGATCCATGCGATCTTTAAATCCGTCTTTATCAACTTCCCAGGCTACGTGGTGCAAGTAAACGCGCATGCAATTCAAGCCAATTTCTTCGGCCCACCCCAGTTCGCGATCAATGGTTTCAGGATCAAAAGTTTCAGCCTGCCAAACTTCCAACTGGTTAATTGAAGTACTCGGATTAAAGTTACTTCCCCGTAACCAACCATTTTCTTCGGCCCAGGCATCAGCTTGTTCCTGTGTCCATTTTTTCGAAACCGTTTCAGCTGTTTTTGCTTCGGTAGCTTCCTGTGTTTCTTTTTTCGACTGGCAGGCAACGCCCAAAACCAGCATTATTGCCAAAAGATAAATTCCTGTTCGTTTCATTTTATTCGTTTATTTGATTTTGTTCTATTTCTACTTCTCCCGATGGACGTTGTATCGCTTCGCCGGCTCTTACCACTTCTCCAAAATCAGGAGTTCCATCGGCATTCCAGTTAAAAGGTTGCATTCGCACATCGCGATCCCAACCGGGTTCCGTCGTTTTTTTCGAGTGATAAATAATCCAGTCCTCTGTTTCGTCGGGTGATTTTACAAATGAAACATGCCCAACACCGTATACCGAATTATTTCCTTCGAAAACGGGACCTGTTTTAATCCAACTTTCAGGATCGAGCGGATCGGCATCCGGATTTATTAGCTGCAACATTCCCTGTCGATATTCTTTCAGCCACGACTCGCGACAGCTGTAAACGATAAATACCTTTTCATCATGTTTCAAAACCTGAGGACCTTCATTTAAATCGAGTGGACCACCGGTTTCCCAAGTTTCTTGTGGCGATGATAATAAAACGCGTTTACCTTTCAAGGTGTACGGATTTTCCATTTCCTGAATATAAAGGTGCTGAGATGTAGCATCAGTTTCCATTTGCTCCAGCCAACCCGACCATATCGCATACAGTTTCCCTTTATGTTCAAGCACTGTCATGTCAATAGCCCAGATGTTTTTCGAAATATCATCCGGATCGTCGCCTGTATTTAACATCCCCATATCTTCATACTCGCTATAAACATTATCGTTTACCGAGCGCAAAACCCCTGTTCGCTGATGAATAAAAGGTGGTCCAGAAACGCCGGCAGCATAATAAACATACCAGTGTCCATCGATAAAATGAATCTCGGGCGCCCAAACACAGTTGCTGTTCCAACCCGATGCAGGTGCTTTCCAAATGTATTCCGCCTTATTTCTTTTGGTCATGAATTTGGAACTCGAAACCGCAATACCGTTGTTAATGGAAAAACAATAAATGTAATCGTCTCCCTGTTTTACCATCCACGGATCGGCACCATCCCAAACCGGGTTGGCGAAGGTTGTCTCTACCGAATCCGTTTCAGCGGGCGGGTTCTCGCTTTTCGCACAAGCGGTAAAAATTACCAGTAAAAAAAGTGTTATGTAAATCTTCAAATTCATTTTATTTTGTTTCCAGGGTTGGTGTAAGAATATCATCGCCAATTTTCATTACTTCTTCTCCATTTACATTCTCAAAGTAGACGCTGCCGATGTGCATCAGGCGTGGATGAATTTTATGATCGTCGTGATGCGAATGAAAAACAATTCGCAACTCCCCGTCCTTGTCTCTGAACATGGCACTGTGCCCCACTCCTATCAATCCGTCAGGTTTTTGTAAGATTGGATTTTGATCATACTTTTCCCACGGCCCCATAATATTCTTCACAGTGGCAAATCCAACACCGTAATTTGGACTCTCGAAATGATTCGCAGAGTAACTCATGTAATAAATTCCATTGTGCTTTACAATGAATGAACCTTCGTTAACACGTGCCATCTCCTTTTCCCAATCCTGCGAAACATGTAAACATGGCGTTATGGTTTCCATTTTCAATGTCTTTAAATCCTCTTCCAGTTCTGCAATCCAGATGGCATTTCCATCAGTAAACCTTACGAAAGAAAGATATGCTTTTCCGTCGTCGTCGATAAAAAGTGAGTTATCGATACACTTCTCATCTTCAATCATCGACTTTTTCACATCCTGTTTAAACGGGCCAAGCGGACTGTCAGCCGTTGCCACACAAATGTGTTCATCAGCCGAAAAGTACATGTAGAACTGATCGTTTACAAAATATACTTCAGGAGCCCAAAAACGCTGTTCGGCGTACACATCATCTTTATGTAACGCCAGACCATTTTTTGCCTCTGCAGGTATTTTCCAGTTTTTCAAATCATCAGAAACGTAAACTGTAATTCCATAAGGCGAATGCGTTCCGTATGCATAGTAAGCACCTTCGTGATATAAAATGAATGGATCGCCAAGCGGAACCTGTGATTGGGCATTGGATTGCAATGCCCAAATCACGAGTATAAATATGAAAAGCGTATTCTTCATTCGCCTATTTTTCCAACATTTTTATAAAATATCCGCCAACTACCGAGCGTGCCTGAAAACCAACCTGTTTAGCATCGGGTGTTTCATACCAGTCGGACATTGGAACACGATCAGGTGTTTCGGTTACTAACCCATACAACGGATCGATAAACTTTTCGAAAGTTGCCTTGTCATCAGCCAACGTAGCTGTCCAAATAATCCAGTCTGATTTTGTATAAGTTCTGCGATTATCAAGCGGCAAGCCGTATTTGTTTTGTTTGGTAAGGTAATAAGCAATTTCTGTTTGAGCCACTTCTTCCGGGAAGATCCCCAAATTCAGCAGTTTATCCCAAACCAAATTATATTTCTGGCTCCAGGTTCCGGGCTTGTCGAATGTCAAACGATAATGGTCGCCATCGTCGGCCATTTTTATCCATTCCTGCGCCATACTTTTTGCTTCAGAAGTATATTTCTCTGCAATATCGTTTTTCCCTAACTTGGCTGCCAATTTTCCGTATCCGGCAATTCCCATTATTGCTTTTGCCGACAAGTTTACGTTGTGTGCAAAGTGACCGGCAAAGTCGTCGGTACACAATTGATTCTCAGGATCGAGACCATTTTCGAGCAGGTAATTTGCCCAAACTGTTAAAACATCCCAATATTCGGCCGCATAGTCGGCATTTCCTTCTGCATCAGCAATCGCAGTGGCTAAAATGATCATGTTACCACATTCCTCAACGGGCATATCGCCACCATAGGTTTGTCCGTTTGCCAACGGATAAGTACCTACATCGTGAGCGGCAAAAGGCTTTTTCCACTTGCCGCTTTCAGAATAGTAGAAGATCGGATTCAACATTCCTTTTAGCAAATCAGGATTATATTTCAGGAATAACGGTGCTGAAGGATAGGTAACATCAACCGTTCCGATAGAACCGTTGCTGAAATTTTCTTTAGAAAGGAAAAGGATGTTTCCTTTTGTATCTTTTACCAGTTTATGTGCAGCGATCGATTGACGGAATGCCAGCTCGCAAAGTTTCGCGTAATTTTCGCCGCCAGCTTTAAATGCTTCAGAATAGATTTCCTGATCGAGCTTAGCACAGCGCGAAAGAACATTGTCGCGTTCAACAACAGCAGCTTTTAAAGCATCCTCAATACTTACTGCTCCGTTTTTTGTCCACCAGGCTTTTAAGTTGTCGCCAAAATACTGGATGGATTCAATATCGTCGTATGCCAGCATTACATAACCACTTTTTGACTGGTCGCTTACCTCCTGCAGGTTTTCAGTATAAATAAGGGCCGGCATCGACTGGCTCATTTTTGTGGTAAATTCATCAACGCCACCTTCCGGTAATTCGTTGTTTGTAAATTGTTTTTTCGAAAGTAAATAGTCGCCAATACGAACCGCAGTTTCAGGTTTATCGGCAGTTGCCAGATAATGATAACCCCAGTCGATTCTCACATTGTCACCCTTCTTTTCTAAAACCGGCTGCTCTACAGTTCCGGCTTTTACCCAGCTAATATTTTGCTGAGCTCCAGTGGTTAAAATTACTTCCTGGCTTAAATCGTTTACCGCCCATTCGGGAGTAGTCTCGATATAAATCTGAACATCGTGTTTTTTGTTGTCGTTGGCCTCAATTTCGTAATTAATGTAATTTACCGGACGCGATAACAAATCAAGATCATTGGGTAATAAAGGCGATACGAATGAAAGTTGAAGATCGATCGGTCCGCAAGTGAAATTATATTTTGTAGCTGTTGCCGTAATGTCAACACTAGTTTGAATTGCAGCTGTTGCAAAAATTTCTTTTTCTTTCCGTTCCTGAATAATTCCAAAATCGACATAACCTCCACCGGTGCGGTTATGACAATGTGCTGCTATTACGTTTTCTTCTCCGAGCTTTAATTTCGCCCGATCTAATTTTAGAAGCACATTATTATGCCATTCATATTCGGTTTTTACCAGCTGCTCTCCATTCAGGTACAATTCAAAAATATCATCGTGCGAGTAAATCAGGTAGATATCTTCAACACCCAATTCATCAGGCAATTGAAACGAGCGTCGCACCCAAATGTCCTTACTTTCCCACTGTGTTGCCAGAGCCGGCATTCCTGAAGTACCAAAAGCACCTTTTCCAATTTTCCATGTTGAATCGTTAAAACCCGCCAATTCCCAGCCTTCCGCTGGTTGTTTTTCCGTATAACTGCCTTCCCATTGTTCGTAATTTGCCATGGGCAAAACAACTTTTGGTGGAATAACTTCTTTTCCAAGGAAACGATAAACTTCGCCATCTACTTTTAATGCCCCGATTAATGAGTGAGTTTTTCCGGTCCAGTGAGTTACCGGAGCATCGAAAAGCTGATCGGCATTTGACCAAGCACTGGTGTATGGATCGATTGTAATTAGGGGATAAGACGGTGCCCTGAACGATTCTTTGTTAACTTTTTCGTTCACTTTTTCGGTTGGCGAACAGGCAATAAATAGTAAGGCTAGTATTGAAACAATACCGCAAAATTGTATTCTAAACATTGATTTCAGATTAAAATGAAAAATAGTTGGTTTAAATAAAAAAGGCTGTCAATGAAGTTATCCCGGCACAATCACCGGGACAACCTCAACAAATAGTTGGTTATAGATCTATTCTTTGTACCGACGAGAAGATCATATCTTCACGTCCGGCAACTTTTAATCCCACACGGGCATACACATAATTTTGTGTTGGTGTAATTTCAGGAACTGCAACCGACATGCTGATAGAGTTTGCATCGGCAATGTCGCCACCACCAATTTCGGTGCTGGCAATATTTGTTCTGAAATCAACAAACTGACTTTTATTTATGTATAGATTTACGCGCTCAATATCTCGGGCATCAGCATCAGTAATGATTTTTTCGGCCTGGAAAGTAGCTGTTACATTTCCGCCTGAAGTCGAAAACTGTGCATTACGAATCATGTAATATGGCTCCACTTCGATGTCCATATTCTGATCTCCGTTCAAATTAACATCAAGCGTATCTGCTCCAACAGTACGAAACGGGCCTTGTCCGTCAGGGAAAACCAGTTTGTAGCTGCCGTTGAACAACAGCGCTGAGTAAGTTCCGTCCTGATCAATAACAACATTTATAGGATACGACAATTCCCATCCCGGCTCCCAAAGCTGGAAGTTTACATCGTTGTAACTTACATTAATCGGCTCGCCGTTGTATACAATAGTTCCTTTCAGGAATGATTCCGGTTCGTCGTAGTTATCCCAGTCGCACGATGCGAAAATCGCAGTAGCAACAAGCAGTGTGAATATAAATTTTAACTTCTTCATTGTATTCTCCTTTAAAGGTTATTGATTAGGGTTCTTAACAATTTGCGGATTGTTATTTCTGATATCGTCGTTAATAAACGAATAGTAGTTACCTAAGCGGAAACGATCGGCTCCGGTTACCTGTCCCGGCAACACTTGTTTATAAATCCATTTACCATCGTTCGCACTTCCCGGTTCGTGGTATTTGTATGGCCACAAACCAAATACGCGTGTGCTAACCTCATCGGCTTTCCACGGCTGATCAGTTAAATCAGCTTGCTCGCCATTGAAAACGATGTGTGCCAAACGCCAGCGTTTCATATCCCAAAGTTGGTGACCTTCAAAAGCCAGCTCCACTCTGCGCTCGTGTACAATACGGTCGAAAGTAATATCGTCGGCAGTTAAATCAGTTGTAAAACCTGCGCGACTTCGAACGGTGTTCATGTAACCGGCAGCGTCGCCTGCGTTACCCAACTCAAATGCAGCCTCGGCAGCAATCAGGTAAGTTTCAGCCAAACGGTAACGCACCCACCATCTGTCGGATTTTAATCCACGCTGACCAGAACCTGTATTCACATCCATGTGCTTGCGTACATAAAAACCACTTTGTGCGCTGAATTCGCGTCCGTCGATTGGTCCGTCGAAACCAACTACCTGCACCGGTGTTTCAGAACCCGGCAATACTTTGCGCTGACCAAACTCATCGCCTGTAACAATACTTCCGTCAGCCAATTGATAACCAGCCCAGATATCAAGGTCTTTACCTTTGAATTTCGATCCGGGAAGAATTACCGTTCCTGCTAAACGAGCATCGCGGCCTGCAAACATATCAATCGGATCGTCGAAGAAAATATAATCACCTTCTTCAGTAGTTGTTTGGAAAGTAGCAAAACTATTATCCAACATTTCGAATGATTGAACCAGGTTTAATGAAGGATTGGTACGTCCACCTTCCAAATCTTCGGCACCCGACCATGGTTGATTCCAAAGTGTCCAGTTATTTGCTCTACCATCGTTACGCTCGCTCTGTACATAGTCGCGAACAAAAATTACTTCCGGATTATTTGCTTTATCAATAAAAATATTGGCGAAGTTTTCCGACAAGTCTTCTTTTTTGTTGTAAAGCGAATAGGTTCCGCTATTGATCAACTCTTTGGCAGCAGTTAAAGCCTGATTGTAATAACCATTGGCAAGGCCTGCATCGATACCCACTTCTCCACCAGGCAAACTAACGTTTGGTGTAGTTGCACCATATTTTGCAATTGATGCAGCATAAATTGCCACACGTGCTTTCATTGCCAATGCAAGACCTTGGGTAGCGCGACTTTTTATATTTACATCGTTTGGAAGATCGCCTTTAATAGCATCCAGTTCGCTAAGCACAAAATCATAAACTTCAGCCTCTTTTGCACGTGGATGTTGCAGATAAGAAGCATCGCCGCTAAAATCGTATTCCATTGGTTCCAGAATTAGCGGAACACCACCCATACGTTTTACTAATTCGAAATAAGCATTGGCTCTAAGGAAACGACCTTCAGCAATAAAACGTGCTTTTACTGCAGGATCAAGTTCATCAGTTAAATCTGATTCGGCCTTTTGAATAAACAGGTTGATCTCGCGGATATAATCGTAATTCCAAAGGCTCCATTCGCCATATCCCCAGTCGTTGTTTTTATGACGCCAGTAATCGCCAAAGTTTGAAGCAAAAGCTTCGTCGAAATCGGCAAAATTCCACCATCCCTGAGCAGATTGATACTCCGGAATTCTAAAATAAAGGTCACTTACTACCGATAAAATCAGTGCTTGATCTCCCCACACCTGATCATCCAAAAGAATGTCAGTTGGCTCCCTGTCAAGGAAGTTTTCATCATTACAGCCCCAATTGAAGGCCAGTAGAATTATCAGTATATATAATATCTTATTTTTCATGTCAATTCAGTTTTAAAGTTTAGAATGAAAGATTTACACCCACATTTACCATACTGTTTTGCGGATACTGTAATCCGTTCTGATCCATAATCTCCGGTTCAACACCTAAGCTTTTCACGTTGTCAAGCGAAAACAGGTTGTATGTATTCACATATAGTCGGCAACGTTGCATTCCAACTTTTGCAATCAGTTTTTCAGGTAATGTATAACCAATTTCAAACGTACGTAGTCTTATGTACCTTGCATTAGTAAGCCAGAAAGTTGATTGTTTATTGTAGTTATTATGCCATCCTGTATTAAAACGTAGAGCAGGATAACGTCCGGGTACCCAGGCACTGTTAAGATCGTAAGGATCTTCGCGATGCCAGCGGTCGTCGTAAAATTGTTTTAACAAGTTACCGGTATTTTGGTATGGCCAGCGCATTTCCCAGTTTTGGTTGTACGAATAAACCGAACCACCTGAAAAATCAGCCCGCATATCAAATCCTTTGTACTGAGCTGCCAGATTAATACCAAAGTTTACAATCGGGTTACGATCTCTTGGGAAACCGATTGGACGTTCGTCCAGCCCGTTGATAACGCCGTCTTCATTAACGTCTTTGTAAATCAAATCACCAGGAAGCATATCGCGATTTCCAACTCCGTCGTTGTTTACCGGCCAGCTGTTAATTTGTTCGAACGACTCGAACTGGCCAATAACTTCATAACCCCAGAAAGTTCCTGTCCAGCGATCTTCCTGTGAATTACGGTAGTGGTCCCACGAGTTACCAAAACGGGGTTTATACGACTCAAGGAATTTATTTCTTGCGTACGACACATTACCTCCTACTGAGTAATGGAAATCGCCAACATTACCATCGTAAGCGATCGACATTTCACCCCCCATTGTAGCATCGCTGTTTACGTTCTCATCTGGAAGGCTGTATCCCAACTCGTTTGGCACCAGGATATCATATTTTCTACCACGCAAACCATCGCGTTTACGGTGGAAATAATCAACCGTACCACTCAGCTTTCCGTTGTATAACGACCAGTCGGCACCAATATCCAATATTCTACTGGTATACCACGAAATTGATGTAATTGGCACACCACGGTCGCGGGCTCCGGTAATAATTTCGCCATCCATTACAACTGCCTGAGATGCATAATTGTAACCGGTCAGATAATCGAAATCGCCAATGCCTACATTATCATCACCCAACTCACCATACGATCCACGTATTTTCAGGTTAAATGAGCTTTCGCCTAATAGCGCTTTAGCAAAATTTTCTTCTGTAATTCTCCAACCTCCCGAAACCGATGGGAAGAATCCCCAACGATTGCTTGATACAAATTTCCATGAGGCATCATACCTACTTGCGAATTCGAAATAGTATTTATTAGCATAGTTGTAATTAAAACGGCCAATGTAACCAATACGTGCACTTTCATAATCTCTGTCATCGTAAGTATCCATGTCAGGAAACTGGATCAGCGGAAGTGCGTTGGTTTTAGGAACGGCATGTACCCAAACATCCAGATCGCGACGCTCGATACGCTCGTTTGCAACAGTAGCTGCAATGTTATGATCGCCAAATGATTTCACGTAATCCAACTGACCGATCAGTACATTCTCAAATTGTTTGTGTGTACCACGCTCGCGCCATGGATTCATCATCGAGAAAGTTACTTTGTACTCATCGGTTTCAGGGAAATACGAATAAGCCTCGTAAGTGTATTCGTGACCGTTCATAATGCGGTCTTTGATGAAATATGAATATGTTCCTTTAAAAGTCAATCCGTCGATTGGAATGTCGTACTCTGCCACAAAGTTCATTTGAAGCGCACGCCAGTCTTCGGTCCAGTAACCAGAATTTTCTTTAGTTAACAATCCCCAGTTTTCGGCCATGTGACCGATGTTGTTTATATATTCCGGATTGTCGTTGGCATAAGGTCTTTCGGTAGGACGGTTGCGGAACAAAGCAAAACGTGGTGCCCAGTAATCATCGCCTCCAGGAACACCAGGATTATCGCGTGTCTCGATATTTCCGTTTATTGAAACACCAACTTTAAAACGATCGGTGATTTGAGCATCAAGGTTCGATTGGAAATTGGTACGTCCGAATGTAAACTCGCGACCTAAAACAGAAGATTGATCTAGACGAGTTAACGACAAATAGTAATTAATCTTATCCGATCCACCTGAAGTACTAACATTTACTGATGATTGTGGAGCATTTGGCTGAATGATGAAATCGTACCAGTCGAAACTTTGGTAACCGGTTTCTGTACCGGCCTGCCATTTGTCTAATTCTTCACGAGTAATGTTAGTATGTCCGTCAAGGTTCATTTCTGAATATGCTTTTCCAAGCATCCACTCGTAAGCACCAACAGTTTCGGGGAAACGCGACCAATTTTGCCATCCGGTATAAGCGTTTACATTAATTGTATTTTTTGTTCCTTTTTTACCACGTTTGGTAGTTACCACAACTACACCGTTTGCTGCACGTACACCATAAATTGCAGCCGATGCATCTTTCAGTACGCTAATACTTTCAATATCGTTTGGCGAAAGGTTGTTAAAGTGCCCTGCATCTTTCTGAATTCCATCGATAACATATAACGGATCACCCATGTTACGGATTTGAATGGTAGCATGTGCACCGGGACGTCCGTCGGGCATACGGAAAGAAACACCGGCGATTTTACCGGCCAGTGCAGATCCAACTGTTGCTGCAGGAACCTGCTCGATATCGCTTGCCGAAACACCAGAAATTGCACCTGTTAACGACTCTTTCTTTTGTGTACCGTAACCAATAGCAATTACTTCCTGCAAACCAATAGTTGATTCGCTCAATGCAACATCAACAGTAGTTTGGTTGCCTAACTCGATTTCCTGAGTCTCCATACCGATGAAAGAAAAAACAAGAATAGCACCGGGTTTTACATTCGACAACGAGTATGTGCCATCAATCTGTGTAACCGTACCTTTTGTAGTTCCTTTAACCACAACGGTTACACCCGGCAATGGCTCACCACTTCGGCTAGTAACTGTACCCGTAACTTCATTCTGCTGTGATGCAATTGCTATTCCGGAGGCAGGATTATATAATTCTGAATGTTTGACAATTATATGTCGGTCCATTAATTCGTAGGTATATTCTGTTTCAGCAAAAACTTCCGACAGAATATCTACGATATTGGAATTCGTTTGAGTGATTGATACTCTTTTCGACAGATCAATTTCATCACTGTCATAAAAAAAGCGGAATTCACTGGTTTTTTCGATTTCTTCAAATAGTTCAGCTAGTCTGGCATTTTTCATGTCCAATGTTAACTTAGTTGATTGTGCATAGGTGGAGGCCGAAACTTGCACAAATGCAATCACTACAAGCAAACATGTGATTTTCATAATTCTTAATAGTTTTTTGAAATGAGAGACACAACTTCCCCCATTGCAAATGTTAGTTTTTTTCATACATTTAACGTGTTAAAGTTCGATAATAGAGCCGATTGGCTTATTTATTGATTCTCAGAAGGAAACATTAGGCGTGTTTCCTGACAGACGGGAAGTGCGGCCAGGCATTTCCCGTTTTTAGTTCATAAATTTGGTTCACTACATACGCTTTGGTTTTAGTTATTTGTCTATATATATTTTTCCATTGTCAAAATAGTATTCAAAGGGTTTACCCGAAGCACTTTTAAATACCTCCATCAGCGTGTAAATATTGTCGTCAACACTTAAGGTTCCGGTAAAAGTTCGCGTTTTAAGTTCTTCGTCATTAAAGATGATTTCCACGTTGTAGATACGTGCAATCTTTGTTGCCAGCGAATCAAAAGTTTCATTCCGGAAACGATAAGTTCCTTTTTGCCAGTAATCATGAAAACCATCCGGGATGATTGATTCGTAAACCTTCCCGGAGGTTTTGTCATAAACTAAACTATGCATAGGTTTTACCATAAAAGACTTGTAACTCTCTTCGGTAGCACCAGAATGAATATCAAATTGAATTTTTCCTGAAACCAGTTCAGCTTTTACCTCTTCGTCTTCGGGGTATGCCACCACGGCAAATTTTGTCCCTAAAACTTTAATGCGGTGTTGTCCCACATTTACAATAAAGGGGTGATCTTTATCGTGTGTTACTTCAAAAAATCCTTCACCTTCCAGTTGCACATCTCTAAAATCGCCAACAAAACTTTCGGGATAAACCAGCTTTGTGCCATTGCTCAGCCACACTTTTGTACCATCGGGTAACACAACCGAAGTACGGTTTCCTTTTGGAACAAAAATCTCATTCATGGCAATTTTATTATTGAAATCGGCATACTGAACCAAATAACCTGCTGAAACAGCAAGAATTATGATTGCCGCATATTTTGCAATATTCAGGAGAATTGAATTTCTTCGACCTTTAACCCCACGTTTTACTGCATTATATCCTTTGTTAATGGTCTCTTCGTCCATTTCACTTCCGGTTTGCAGCATCGCCCAAAGCGATTTGTAGCGGATATACTCTTTGGTATTCTCCCCCGATTCATTTATGTAATCTAAAAGCTCTTCTGAATCTTTTAACGACTTACTCTCTGTGATTTTGTGTATTAGTTTTTCCGAATCCATTTTGCTATTGTTATCCTTATAATGACAAACAAGGTAAATACCCTATAATAAAATTTGATTTTTTTGAATTCTCCTGACCACAACCAACACAAACAACTAATTACCTGAACATTACGCAGGTATTTTTTTACTGATTTATATTAAAAAGCAGCCAGGCGACTAAAGGGAGATAATCTTTGAGCGAAACCCGAAGTGTTTTCAGGGCTTTGGTGATTTGTGCCTCAACAGTTTTTACTGAAATATTCAAAGCTTCGGCCACCTCTTTGTTTTTCTTGCCTTCCATGCGGCTTAAAACAAAAATCTCGCGACAACGATCCGGCAGCTCCGAAAGCGTTTTATCAATAATCGATTCTATTTCCTGAAAAGTAACAGTAGAAGTATCGAGCCCAGATAAAGCTTCGGTGTAAATACTATTTTGTTTCTGAAAAGCTGCCTCTGATTTGTACTTTTTCTTCACCTTTTCGTGACGCAAAAACATTAGACAGTTGTTTTTTACGTTGGTGTACAAATAGCTTTGCAGCTGCGATTCGTTGATGAATTCAGGCTTTTTGTCCCACATGGAAATAAAAGCATCCTGAACCAGATTTTTCGATTCACTATCGGGAACAAATTCTTTTGCAAAATACACCAACCGAGGATAGTACAATTTAAAAACCACTTCAAAAGCAGCTTCTTGATGGTTATTCAAAAGTTGTAGTATGTCGTTAGTTAGTGATTTCATCTGTTAATGAAAATTCAATTGCAATGATAATCAAAAAAACAGAATAGCCCAGCTTCAATACTCAAACCAAAGTGTTAATAAGAGAATCCACCTGCCAATTAAATGGCTAAGAAGAAGAAAATTCAACAAATAAAATACTTACCAATATCGATCTAAAAATAAAATCCAGGAGGAGTCAATACACGAACAAACAGAAGTAAGTAATCAGCAAAACTAAACCCGGTAAGCTAACCAATACAAAAGGAGCTAAACTTTCATTTAACTCCTTTTGTATTTGGCCGGACAAATAATAAATCAAGTCCTATTATCTTTTTCAGAGATTATTCAACCTTCTATTTTATAAGGCCACGATCTTTGTACTTTTGAATAAAAGCCCATCCAATTCATCCGAATCTTTGTATTGTTTGCGTAAATCCTAAAATTGTTTAGTCAAAGTCGTAACAACATCATCGTATGCCGGATCATCATAAATATTATTCAACTCCAGCGGATCATTTTTGTAATTGCTCACTTGAAATAGAAAAGCCGGATGAATTATCAACCGACTTTATTTAACATCTCTTACAAAAACCATACACAATATTATTACAACAGCTACTGCATATTGGGCTATTTTTTTTGCAACTATGTGATCACAAGGCTATATGGCTAATCCACTTTAATAATTTCAGTTCTACTGCTGATTCCGTTATTATTGAATGCTTCAATCTGAAAATAATAAGCGTCTGTCCGATCCATTCCGGTAAAAAAATAATCGTTTTGGTTATAAACCATTATACTGCCATAGAGTTTATCTGGATCCTTCCCAAAATAAATAACATACCCATCAGCCAAATTATTTTGTTTCCAACGAATCCATGAACTTCTTCGTTCTCCATATTTATTGGGATCAGCACGAAGTACCATGAAATCTTCTACTTTATTTGGTTTTTCACTTGAACCTTTTCCAAAAACCCTAAATCCACTTAAAGCAAATTTACCTGTTGGCATATGAATATTTTCGATCTTTAAATAACGTGCTTTTGCAGCTTTGTCCAATTCAATATAATCATGAGGCACATCAGTTTTGTTTTTACTTTTATCTATTAAAACAGACCATTTTTTGCCATCATTTGAACTATAAATCTTGTACTGATGAGAGACACCTACAGATTTCCCCTCAAATTCAGCATCTTGATCGGCATAATTAATTTGAATGGCATGAATCGATGACACCTCACCCAAATCGGTTTGAAACCACTCCCCTTTGTTTCCTGTTTGGGCACTCCAATAGGTTTTTAAATCCTCATCAACAACGTTGTTCGGGGTATAACCCCCTAATGTAGATGATACTTGTACAGGTTTGTTATAATTCAACAACATCCACCCCGTAAAGAGTCCTTTAAGGTGATCGGCATCATTCTGTGGCAAATAAGTTGGATAATCACCATATGCCGTATTACAATACATGACATCATCCTTATCAAAACCTGAAGGCCAAATACCGATGCGACGCTCAAAGTTATCCTTTTGGCCCAAAACGACTGTAGATACATGCCACCAATTACCGAAATGATCTTGGTAGGTAGCACCATGACCTGCACCACGAGCAAATCCACCTGGTTTATATGCAAATGGATTATGTTTTTGATATTTCATTAAATCCAACGGATCTTCACTAACATAAACGCCATCGGCATAACCGCTAAACTCTGTAGCTGGAGCTCCATACTGTAAATAATACTTCCCATTGTATTTAGTCATCCAAGCACCTTCCATAAAAGGTTGCAAGAAAGTATTATCATTATATTCACCAAAACGTTCCCAACCATGGTCTTCGGGGTGCAAGGATATCATAGGTTTGACAAATCCTTCTGACTGCATCGTTTCAATATTAATTTCTGTTCCCAAAAGAGGAAATTCATTACTTGACCCCCAATATAGATATAACTTATCCCTTTCTTCGTCATACAAAAAGCCTGGATCCCAGGCTCCAACCTTAAAATCCTCTACTGCCACTTCCCAATCATCTGTAGTTCCATCCTTGGTTTTAAATAATGAAAAATGAGGTCCGTGTGTGGAACCAATAAGATACATCTCATCTTTCATTACAAAGGCTGCCGGAGCACATAATTCATCATAAACATTGGCGTCTGGCTTTAAAAATTTGCGAGGAACGAAATTCCAGTTATACATATCCTCACTCCACCAATACCCCCATTGATTCGTTGAAAATAAAAAGTACTTACCTTTAAAATTTACGATTACAGGATCTGCTGTTGCCCTGTGTTTTCCATGAGCGTATAGATTAGGAATAGGTGTGTAACCATAATCTATATTAATAGGGTTACAATATGTTCGCTGTTGTGCCATCGAAACAAACGAGCAACAAACCAAAATTGAGATCAAAAATTTTTTCATCACTTTATTATATATATTTATTATTACAAAGGCTCTCCACCTATTTTTCGCATCCGTTTAAAGTTTTCCTAGTTTTGTTCAACTCCATTCTCTAGAGCTCTTTTAAACTCCTTTTGTGTAACCTCATACTTTTTTTATGCTCTCTTAATCGCTTTTGTAACTTAGCAATTGTTTCAGTATGACCCGGATCACAATACCTGTCATGTTTTTCTTGGAGGGCGATTTCTAAATCGTAAATCTCCCAAACATCTATATTATCATAGAAATGAATCAGCTTATATCTTTGACGTATTTCATTCCTCCAGCATAATCTAAAATGTTTCAGCAAAATCAATATTATGAGCCTGTTTGGTTAAATTGAAATACAGCCAGTCCTCTCACGTACATTCTAAAATCAAAAGCTACTTAACAGTGCTAAAGAAGATTGATGGCACAATAAAAATATTCACAACCAAAAATTGGTTTTGTATATTTTTTATGCGCTATTGCATGGGACTACTATTTAATCAATCCCCGATCTTTGTACTTTTGAATAAAAGCCTCATCTAACTCGTCAGAATCTTTATACTGTGCACGTATATCCTGTAATTGTTTTTTCAATGTGGCAACTACATCAGCGTATGCAGGATCATCATAAACATTATTCAACTCCAGTGGATCATTTTTGCGATCGTACAATTCCCACTCGTCAATATCGTAGTAGAAATGTGCCAGTTTAAAATCGGTGGTTACAATTCCATAGTGGCGTTTCACCATGTGGAAACCCGGATATTCGTAGTAATGATAATAAACCGCATCGCGGGTCCAGGAAGCAGTATCGCCAACCAAAAGTGGTATCAGGCTTTCACCCTGCATATCCGACGGAGCTTCAATACCGGCAGCTTCCAGAAAAGTTTGGGCAAAATCAAGGTTCTGCACCATTTCATCCGAAACTGATCCCGGAGCAATCTTATGCGGCCACTTTACCAAAAGCGGTGTTTTGAATGATTCGTTGTAAATAAAACGTTTATCAAACCAGCCGTGTTCGCCCAGGTAAAAACCCTGATCGGAGGTATAAACCACAATTGTATTCTCATCCAGACCTTGTTCTTTTAAATGATCGAGCAAACGACCAACGTTCTCGTCGACAGATGCAATACAACCGAGGTAATCCTGCATATAACGCTGGTATTTCCAGCGCATAAAGGCCGAGTCGTTCATTGTTGGGTATAGCTTCGCAAACTCCTCGTTTATCGGACCGTATACTGCATCCCAGCTGGCTTTTTGCTCATCGGTAAAACGGGCATATTTACTTTTAAAAACGTTAAACCCCCATTCCGACATTTCCTCAACACCCAGCTCTTTTGCCACATCGGGATAAATTTTGTTATCGGCCGAAACCGTCATGTGTTTTAACAGGTTCATTTCGGCTTCTTTCGCTGCCGATCCTCTGCCTTTGTAATCATCAAACAAAGTTTCCGGCTCCGGGAAAGTCTTTTGGGTAAACTCCTTATAATGACGTTCGGCCGGAAACCACTCACGGTGAGGTGCCTTGTGCAGATACATCAGTAAAAAAGGCTTGTCATCATCCCGGCGGTTATCCATCCAGTCGAGAGTAAGATCGGTAATCACATCGGTAACATACCCATGAATGGTTGTATCGCCGGTGTTGGTAATAAAATCGGGATTGTAATAATCGCCCTGATCTGGAAGGATTTTAAACTCATCAAAACCTTTTGGATTGTTCCCGAAATGCAACTTGCCAAACATGGCCGTTTGATAACCGGCATTGTGCAACAACTGCGGAAACGTAACATTCGTTGTATCGAAAGGAAAGTTATTGTCGATCTTTCCGTGAATGTGCGTGTGTTTTCCGGTAAGAATTGTTGCCCGCGACGGAGCACAGATCGAGTTGGAAACACAGGCGTTGGTGAACAACATTCCATCGTCGGCAATCCGGTCGATATTTGGCGTCTGAATCAATTTATCGTCGTAGGCGCTAATTGCCTGGTAGGCATGATCGTCGCTCATGATAAAAATAATATTCGGACGCTGAGGTGTACTCTCCTTTTGCGAGCATGCTCCCAAAAGTAAAGCAGATGCAAAAAGAATAATGACAAAAAAACTTTTCATTTTAGTTGGTTTAGGTATTTTATTGCAGTGTAAATTTTGTTGCCATCGAGGCGTTTGAATCACCTCCTACATAAACTTCAAATTCTCCGGCTTCAGCATAATACGAAAGGTCGGCATGATAAAATGCAAGATCAGCCGCTTGAAGGGTAAATACGACCTCTTTCGTGTCGCCCTTTGGAATAAATACCTTTCGGAATCCTTTAAGCAATCGCAATGGTGGAGTGATTGACGCAACCTTATCATGTACATACAACTGCACCACTTCTTCCCCATCAAAATCGCCTGTATTTGTTACTGAAACCGATACTTTTATTTCTTCCATACTGCTAAATGTTGACTTATCCAGTACCAAATCTTTGTATTCAAAAGTGGTATAACTCAACCCATAACCGAACGGAAAAAGCGGTGAGTTTGGCGCATCCAGATAGTTCGACTTAAATTTTTGAAAGGTATCGCCATCCTGCGGGCGACCTGTATTCCGAACGCTGTAATAAATAGGTACCTGACCAACATTTACAGGGAAAGTTGCCGTTAGTTTACCTGATGGATTGTAGTCGCCAAACAGTACGTCGGGCAGTGCATTTCCGCCTTCAACACCGGCGTGCCACATTTGCACGAAAGCATCAGCAAGTTCCACTTCTTCGCCAATTACCATTGGACGACCACTCATGTTTACCACAACCAGCGGTTTTCCGGTTTTTGCCAGTTCGCGCAATAATTTCTTTTGACTTGGCGGCATTGTTATATCTGTGCGGCTGGATGATTCGCCTGTCATTTCTGTAGCTTCTCCAACAACCGCTACAATCACATCAGCTTTTCGCGACACAGACACAGCTTCGCGAATCATTGTCTCAGGCGAACGTTCGTCGATAAAAATCTTCGGACCAAACACATTTACCTTTGCTGCAAATTCAGGATCATCGCAAATGTTAGCGCCTTTGGCGTGAAGGATATTTACATCGTTGCCAACTACATTTTCGAATCCTTCCAAAACGGTAACCGCATAATTAAAGTCTCCTGTTGGTGCCCATGTTCCGAGCATATTGCTCCGGCTGTCAACCAGCGGACCTACCAAAGCCACAGTTCCGGATTTTTTCAATGGCAATAATTGATTTTCGTTTTTCAATAGTACCATCGATCTTGCTGCTGCTTCTCTGGCTACCTTACGGTGTTCTGCGGTTAAAATATCATTTTCCGGACGAGCATTATCGAAATAGCGATACGGATCCTCAAAAAGACCCAGTTTGTATTTGGCTTCCAGAATCCGGCGACAAGCGATATTAATGTCTTCCTCTGTCACTTTGCCTTCTTCCAGCGATTTTTCAAGGGTGGTCAGAAATCCTTCTCCCACCATATCCATATCCAATCCGGCTTTTAATGACAGTGCTGAAACCGCTTGCAAATCGCCCAAACCGTGTGCGATCATTTCGTTTACCGAAGTGTAATCGGATACTACAAAACCATCAAATCCCCACATGTCGCGCAAAACAGTAGTAAGCAACCACTTGTTTCCGGTTGCCGGGATGCCGTCAACATCGTTAAACGACGACATTACACAACCAACTCCGGCATCGATAGCTGCTTTGTAAGGGGGGAAATATTCGTTGAACATTCTCAGGTGACTCATGTCTACAGAGTTATAATCGCGACCGGCTTCAGCTGCTCCGTATAACGCAAAATGTTTTACGGTTGCCATCATAGTTGTTGTCGCTGTAAGGTCATCCTGTTGGTAACCGTTTACCATTGCTTTTGCAATTTCAGACCCTAAATACGGATCTTCGCCGGCTCCTTCGGAAATACGTCCCCAACGCGGATCGCGCGAAACGTCAACCATTGGCGAAAAGTTCCAGAAAATACCATCAGCAGTTGCTTCTTTGGCAGCAATCTGAGCTGTTTTTTCAATCAGTTCCATGTCCCAGGTACTGGCCAATCCCAATGGCAGCGGGAAGGTGGTTTTGTAACCATGGATTACATCCGAACCAAAGATCATCGGAATTCCTAGGCGGCTTTCTTCAACAGCCAATTGCTGCGCCTGACGTGTTTTCTCCGGTCCGTAAACACCAAAAATACCACCGACTTTTCCGGTTTTTATTTTCTCTTCAACACCTGTACTTACAACCGATCCGGTGGGAATTCCACCTCCGGGCGTAATCAGGTTCAACTGTCCGATTTTTTCCTGGATGGTCATTTTTGCCATCAGATCTGAAACAAAAACATCCATTTCGGAATCACCCGAGTTGCTCGATGGTGTTCCACAAGCGGCAAATAAAAATAGTACTGCAACAAAAGTTAAAAAGCGTGACATATCTAAAGTGTTTTATAGTTACTAATCAATTTTTACGGGCTCCGTTTGTACTGAAATTCCGTTTTCGTTAAATGCCTCTATTGAAAAATAATAAGGCGTGTCGCGGTCGAGACAGCGCATAAAATGCTCGTTGGTATCGTAAAGTTGCCACGACTGGTAGAGTTTATCGGGTGCAATTCCCCAGCGGATATTGTAACCTTGTGCACCTTTCACCGGTTTCCACGAGAAGGAAATATCGCGACGGTCATCTTCGCGTTTTATCTCAAAATCTTTTACTTCGGCCGGCTTTTTCCCCAGTCCCAAACCAAATACCCGAATCTCGCTCATGGCAAAGTTGTTTCCGGGAACTTCTATGTTTTTATAGCGAACAAATTTTGCTTCAACCGGCTGGCTCAATGTGATGTATGCGTTAGGAGAATCTTTGTAGCTGTTTCTTCGGTCAACCACGGTTTGCCAGTTATTTCCATCCTTTGAAACTTCGATGATAAAACGATGACGTAATCCTTCGGTGCGTGTATAAATTCCCGATTCATAATCATGGAAATTCAGCTGAAAAGCATAAATATTTCCGGGATTCTGCATCTCAATAGTTATCCATTGTTTATCGTTGTTGGCTTCGGCCACCCAAAATGTTTTCGGATTTTCATCCGTCAGCACATTGGCCGTAATTTCTCCTTTATCGTTTTTTTCAAGTGGTAATTTGTGTACCTCAACCTCATCGGTATTTGAGGTAAATTTCATTATCTGTTGTAAGGACGACGACACAGTTACTTCTCCTTTGTACGACAACAACATCCAGCCACAGTGCTCGCCTGCTTTTGTTGGATGATCGGGGCCAAAACGCGGATAATCGCCATAGGCTGTGTTCGAATGCATTAATCCCTCGTCGTCAAAATAGGTTGGAAACATACACAGACGGCGTTCCCACTGAGCATTCGACGCCAGTGCCATGGTTCCAAAATGCCAGTATTGCCCGTTTGTTTGTTTCACCGTAATTCCGTGGCCGGCACCATTGGTAAAACCGCCCGGTTTAAAACTCATCGGGTTGTTTTTCATGTACGTGAAAGGCCCCAGCGGAGATTCACCAATGTAAACGCCATCGGCATAAACATTAAATTGTGTTCCCGGCGCTGCATATTGCAGGTAATATTTGCCGTCGTGTTTGGTCATCGAGGCACCTTCCATGTAACCTTCTTTTAAAGTTGGATGGAAGTTGTTTTCACCAAAACGTTCCCAGCCGTGCTCTTCTTCTACCAGATTTATCAACTCTTGTTTTACACCAGTTTCCAGGAAACGATCATCTTTATTTAATTCTTTAACACGAATCGGATAAACGTTTGATGATCCCCAGTACAAATAGGTTTTTCCATCGTCGTCGATAAAAAGTTCCGAGTCCTGAATGTTATTCGAAATGGACGGCGTTGGTGTCCACATCCCACTTTTCGGATCATCGGTATAAAGAATACTTCCGTAACCTGCCGGATCGCCGGCAAAATAGACCAACGAATCCTTGTAATTGAAAGCAGTTGGTGCGTTACATCCCTCGAAAAACCATTGCTGCGGCTTGATAAAATTCCAGTTCACCAAATCGGTTGAATGCCAGTAACCAAACGAGCGGGTAACGAACATGTAGTATTCGCCACGAAACTCAATTACCGCCGGATCAGCCCCGGAACGATAGGAAATATTCCGGCTTGAATTATAAACCATGTAGGTGTAATCAATGTCTATCGGATTGCAATAGGTTTTTGGAACAATAGTCTGCGCCCGGCCACTGTTAAATATAAACAGGGCGATTAAAGTAGTTCCTAAAAGTTTTCTTAAGGTTTGCATTGCTTCTTATTCTATCAGTTACGGTGTTTCAAATCCAAGTTTAGCAAGCCCGGCCTGCACATCTTTGTTTTTCATAAATAAGTTCCATAAAAGTCCAGTTCGGTAATTTTCAATCATCACCGGAATCGGTCCCTGATCAATGGCCAGATAACGTGGCAAATACCAGTTTTCAGTCTGGTTGTATGCATCGTAAGGTCCATATTCTCCTACCAGCGAATCAGCATCCAAATAAAGGTATTTCAGAAATTGCATCGACTCTTTTGGTGTATAAGGAAACGATGAAAGTGCGGCTGTTGGCGAGATCACTCCCAAATCGCCGTCGCCAGGACGATGACCTGCATAACCACGCATGGAATAGCTTGAAGTAAATCCCCACTGATTTTCGCCATAACCTTTATAATTTTTTGGATTATCCAGCGCATAACGATAATGTATTGTGGCATGATTTACATTCAGTTTCCAGTAGTCGGCATATTTATCTTTTAGCCCTTTTGGATTCAATCCAAGATAGGAATAATGTGCCCAAAAAAGTGGACCGATCGGATCGTCATTGTGTTCGTAGAAATTAAGAACGGTACTCAGTCCGTAATATACGGTGTCTTTTGCAATGTCCCCGTTAAGGGCCCAGCCTTTATCGTAAGCAGCGGCAGAAATCGGATGCGTTGGCGATGAAGCAGCCAGAACATACATGATCAGGCATTCATTGTAACCACCCACCGGAAAGTTCATGTCCCAACCGAAATTGGGCGACCAGTGCCAGTACAACACATCTTCGCCTTGCGTGTACCAGTCCCATTCCACTTCTTCCCACAATTGTTGAATATCGGCTACCAACTGCTGCTCTGCTTCGTTTCCGCCTTTATAATATTCGGCAACAGCCAATAATCCCTGGATCATAAAAGCAGTTTCCACCAAGTCACCGCCATCATCTTTTTTGCTGAAAGGTTTTACTTTACCGGTTGGTCCAACAAGCCAATGTGGCCATGCACCATGAAAACGATCGGCTTTTCCGAGGTAAGCAACAATTTGCTGAAAACGTTCAAGTGCCTGCTCGCGTGTGATAAAACCGCGTTCAATACCCACTAAAATGGCCATCACGCCAAATCCGGATCCACCAAGTGTTACCACATCCTGATCATTTTGCGGATACACATTATCCATGTGAATGCGTTCGCGTGCCATTCCTGAAACCGGTTCTGCACCGTCCCAGAAATACTGAAAAGTTTGGTATTGAATCAAATTCAGCAAAGAATCTTCAAGCGAAGTTTCTGCTTTCTGCACCGCTTCAACCGACTTTTTGCTGTTGGATTTACAACCTGAAAAAATCGTGCTGCCAATCAGTGCAATTAATAGTATTGGAAATATAATTTTCTTCATTTTCTAATATGTAAATTCAAGTTTTGTTAATCCGGTTTGTACCTCAGGACACGACATAAACAGGTCCCAAAGCAGGTTCGTCCGGTAATTTTCAATCATCACTACAATCGGCCCCTGATCGATTGCCAGGTACGAATCAGCCACCCAGCCGTTGGTAAAATCAAAAGCGTCGTAGAATCCATACTCTCCCCACAATTTATCTCCAAGTGTGTAGTAGAAATAGCGTAAAGCTTCCATCGATTCCTCAGGTGTGTACGGCATTGACGACAGCGCTGCGGTAGGTGTAAGAACGCCCCGGTCGTTATTTGGCGAGTGCGCCGAATAACCGGAATAACCATCGCTGGCCGTTAGTCCCCAACATTCATCTGAATAGGCCACATAATTTTGCGGATTATCAGCGCAGTAGGCCTGATTTATTTTTGAGTGAGTAACATTCTGTTCCCAATAGTTCGCATACTGATCGGAAAGATTTCGCGGGTCGAGTCCAAGGAACGAATAATGCGAAAAGAACAACGGACCGCCCATGTCGCTGCGCAACGGCAAAGTGTAACCGTAATACGAATTGTTACCCGTATTCATCATGTCGCCATCCTGTGCCCAGCCTTTGGAATAAACATCTTTGCCAATAGTATGTGTTGGCGACGAAGCAGCCAGAACGTAAATGATAAGCGCTTCATTCCAACCTCTTATTTTCATATTCATTGCCCAGTCGTTATTTGCCGACCAGTGCCAGTACAACACATCTTGTCCACCTTGCGTGTACCAGTCCCATTCAATGGTTTCCCAAAGCGTGTTAATCTTATCTTTCAAAGATGATTCCTGCGAATTACCAGAATTCAGGTACTGTCTCACTGTCAATAATCCCTGCATCATAAAGGCAGTTTCAACCAGATCGCCACCATCGTCGTTTGTGCTAAACGGAATAGTTTTTCCGGTTTCGCCGTTCATCCAATGCGGCCATACGCCGTGAAAACGGTCTGCTTCAGTTAAAAAGTCGACAATCGTTTCCAGTCGGTCGATTCCTTGCTGACGGGTAATAAATCCGCGTTCGATCCCCACCAGTAACGACATCACGCCAAAACCAGATCCGCCGATAGTTACTGTATTTGCAGAAGTATTTCGTTCGCGTGCCATTCCACTAACCGGATGTGCAAAATCCCAGAAATACTTAAATGTCTGCTGCTGAACCAGCGTCAATAATTCTTCATCTGAAATTTCAGGGAATTTTGGAGTTGTATCGGCTTGTGTGTAAAAATTGAGTTCCAGCCCTTCGAACGGCCGGTCAATACGATTTTCAATTTCTGATGAAATGGCAAAAACGGTCTTACTAAAACCTTCGAGTTCCTGCAAAATCTCAACAGAAATTGTTTGCTCATCAACCTGAGCAAATGTTGAAGCAACCGAAGCTCCATTGCTGGAATACGATGAATAAAGCGAAATATCGTCTTTTGAAACAGCTGAATTAAATTGCAGTCGGATAACCGGCTTGCGGTTGATATCTAAAATTCGTGTTAGCGGATTATAATCTACTTCATCAATCTGCACACTTTCCAAAATCAATGGTGTTGTGAGCGTTGAAAAGGTATACGATTGCCCCTTAAAAGTTTCTTCGTTGGCACCTTTCAAATCCGATGAAATAGACAAGGTATAACTTGCATTTTCATCCAAATCCTGATGATCTACTTTTACCAACTGATTATTATTGAAATAGGAAAAAGTTAAAACTAAGGGATTATTATCTGCGTCGAATAAATTAATGCTTGACTCGGCGGAAACGGTATTCACAGCTGTATTAAAGCGGATTTCGATGGTTTCGTTGATGGCAACATTTGTATTTTCACCGCTTGCTGTAAGTGCAGTTTCGCCAATATAAGCATAGGTAATCGACAGATCTTCGGTAGGTTTTTCCACCTCAGAATCATCTTTACCGCAGGAAACAATCATTCCTGCGAGGAATAAAAAGCACAATGATTTGTGAAAAATTCGCATCAAAATACGCAGATAAGTGTGATGAAAATACAGAAAAAAGTTTGAATTGACCCACCGAATAAACGGCGGGCCAATTCGATAAACTACCTAGTATTACTCTATAAACCGTCTTGCATCATTAAAGCTACCTCTTCAGCAGAAAGTGCCTTTTTGAACAAGTACAATTCGTCCATTAAACTTGCGTCGGAGAAGTGACTCCAGCCGTTAAAACGTGGTGAACCCGACATAATCGAAAGCAAGTCGCAACCTGTCCAATCGATTCCGGTGAAGTCACCTTGTTTTACCTCTACACCATCGATATAAACGCGTGCTTCGGTTCCAGAAATGGCAAAGGCCATGTGCACCCAATTACCTGTTGTAGGATCAACATCGGCAGCCGAACCTCCATCAAACCACGAGTCTGCAGTTCCGTTACCGGCGTTTAATTTAAAACGCTGCATGCCGCTTGCATTTTCGCGGAAGAAACGGAAACCGCTTGTTCTAACGTTTTGTGCATCAGGATTGGCAGTATCTTCAGGTCCCATAACCAAAATACCTGCACGATCCGGAGTTGCATTTATATTTACCCAGAAACTGGCGCTAAACTCTTCTCCCTGAATATCAACATCGGCAGTTGAGAAAGTCAGGTAAGCATCAGTTGCTCCCTGGTACGCATCTCCATCAACACCACCGCCATAATCCAACGACGGACTGCCAACAACAGTTGCCTCTGTACTGCTAATTGCTTCTTTATAATCGCCATTAAAATCCATGTAGAAAGAAGCCTGTTCTTTCAACATAATCGTTTGAATTTCGCCCTGGGTAAGTGCTGTGTTGAAAATACGCAACTCATCCATTAAACTTCCATCGGAGAAGTGACTCCATCCGGTCCAGTTTGGAGCTCCAGACATTATCGAGATCACATCACAATCGGTCCAGTCGATTCCACCAAAATCACCTTCTTTTACCAATTCACCATTGATATAAACTTCGGCACTTGTTTCTGAAATACTAAATGCAAAGTGTGTCCACTCGCCGGTATTTGGCTCAACATCGGCAGCGGAACCACCATCAAACCAGCTATCAGCACTACCGTTACCTGCGTTCAGTTTAAAACGCTGCATGCCACTGGCATCCTCGCGGAAGAAACGGAAACCTTTTGTACGGTCGTTATTATCAGAAGCCGGTGGAGATACCACCAAAATTCCGGCTCTATCCATGGTGTTATCAACTTTCAACCAGAAACTGGCACTCACTTCAGTAGATCCCTGCAGAATAGTTGTTGGGAATGTCAGGTAGGCATCAGCAGCTCCACTGTATGCTGTTCCTCCCTGAATACCATCGGCAAAAGCCGGAGATCCTACCACGGTTGCCAAACTCAGGCTATTCATTTCGCGGAATTCGTTGTTAAACGGCATATAGAAAACTTCGCCATCGTATTGCGATACGTATGGTGGCGATTTGGCAAAATTCACACTTACGGTTGTTGTTTTTCCGTCGAGGTCGGTGGCTGTTACGCTTAATACGTGCGAGCCAGTTGTAACATTGTCGTAAGTATATGTTTCCATTGCCACGCGGTAATCCATAAACTCCGAGTAGCTGGTAATTTCAGCACCGTCGATATTCACCGAAATTGATCCGATTTCAATATCGTCGCGTACTTCAAAATCAATGTCAACAGATGCTATAGCTGCATTGGTCTGAATTTCGTAACCTTCGGGCGGAAAGTTAATCGTAACCTGTGGAGCAGATGCATCTGCTCCCGGATCTACTTTCGATATTCCGTCGATGTAGTTTTGGTCGCAAGCATTGAACGCAAACAGTATCAATGCAAGTATAAATAATTTATTATAAGTCTTCATGTTTTATCGTTTTAGTCAATTCCTACTTCCAATTGTGGTAATTCAGCTACCTGATCGGCCGGAAATGGCAGATAGGCTTTGTCCATAGTGAAAGTTTTACCTTCATGCGAGAGCTCACTCGTATTTTCGGTACGAATCATATCGTAATAGCGCGTTCCCCACTCCATTGCCAGCTCGGCAAATTTTTCGTCCAGTACATTTTGTGTAGTAACGCCCGACAGGCTTCCTAATCCGGCACGAGAACGCACCATGTTAACTGCGTCGTCGGCACTCATCGAAATACTGCTTGATGCTCCGCGGGTAATCGCTTCGGCATACATCAGCAACATTTCCGAATAACGGATAACGATAAAGTTTTTGTTGCTACCCAGCGAGGTTCTTCCCGGAATCAGTTCGGTAGACGGCTGAATGTGTTTTCCGCTGGCAAAATTTAAACGCGCATTGTTATTAAAAATATCGCCTTCGCGGTTGGTATTGGTAATCCATTCAGGAAGTTCGCCGTAGTCATTACGAAGTTCTGTAATTCCATCAGGTGTGAAAATCACACTGGTTTCCAAACGAACAACCTCACCTCTGTCGAGCATAAATTCGATGTACTTCAGCGTAGGCTCGTAAAATCCCCAGCCAGCTCCGGCACCTGTAACAACCGGTGTCCATCCACCAATTCCAAACGGTGCCCACAAGAACGCAAAACGGTCGCCTTCTCCCTGGTTAAAATCAGAGTACTGGAATTCCATAATATTTTCATCATCCAGTTTACCCGCTGTTTTAAACAAGTGGTAGTAATCGCCGGCCAACTGAAATTCGCCCGAGTTGATAATTTGCGAAGTTGCATTTACCACTCCCTGGTAATCTTTCATTTCCTGGTAAGCTAAAGCCTGAATTGCATATGCCGTGTAAGTTGTCATCCCACCCCGAATATCCGAACGTTTATTCGGATGCATATCCGGAAGATTTGGAATGGCATCGGTCATTTCATCAACGATGTATTGCATCACCTCGGCCTTTTTACTAAGCGGCGTATTCTGAATATTATCGAGTGCATCGATTACGATACAACCACCAAAAGTGCGGGCAATATTCAGGTACAGGTAGCCACGCATAACACGACATTCGGCAATGTACTGATCAGCCAGTGCGTCGTTGCCTGTTGCCTCACGGTACTTGTTGATCTCGTCGATTGCTGTGAAAATATTTACAATGTCGTTGTAATGGTTTTGCCACACTGAATTGGTATTCCAGTGACTTGCCATGTACGTAAAATTATCTTGTTCCTGCATAGGAACCTGGTCGCCTGCAGCGTTTACATCATCGCCACGAAGTCCAAGTGTCAGCGGTTCTTCCCATGCACGGGTATAAAATCCGTAATAAGCTCCCAACAATGGAAGATCCATATCTTCGGCAATGGTGTAATCCACATCGCTGGTAAACGATTCGTTCTCAAAAGGTTGGTCTAATTTGTCGGTACATCCGATTATCGCGACCAACAGCATCCCGCTTAAAAACACGGGTTTAAAATATGATATTAAAAGTTTCATTTTCATCTCTTTAAGTGTTTAGAATTTGAGATTTACACCAATTGTATAAACGGCAGGAACCGGGTAAAACTGACGATCAATACCGTTATTTACTTCAGGATTAAATCCGTTGTATTTAAATACGGTAAGCGGTTTTTCTGCTGTCACAAAAATTCTCGCATCGGGCATTCCCGCACCAAACAGCTTTTCGCCATCAAGGTTGTATGCCACCTGAATATTCTGAATACGGAAGAAGTTTCCGTCTTCCACCAGGTAATCACTAAAGTTCTGGTTCCATCCACGACGTAGTCCCGATGCCGATGGATATTTGTTCGATGTTCCTTCACCGTTCCATAACCCGTTTGCCAAGTCAGCATCGATATTGGTATCGTTTGTCCAGATGATCTCACCACGTTTACGGTTCAGAATTTTGTTTCCGGTTTGCCCCATAATGTTCATCGAGAACTCGAAGTCTTTATAGTTCAAACCGATAAATCCACCGTATGAGAAAGTTGGAATATATGAACCAAGGAATACTTTGTCGTCGTCGTTGATCACATCGTCGTTGTTCTGATCAACATATTTGAAATCGCCGGGAACCAGCGAGTTGTCAACTGCAACCGGATCGGCATCAATTTCTGCCTGGTTTTGGTAAACTCCGGCCACTTCGTAACCATAGAACGAAAGCAGCGGTTCGCCAACTTGCGAACGTTGTCTGAATTCAGCAGAACCACCATTAATGTACGACTGTCCGTAAAGGTCGCGTACTTCGTTTTTAAGAGTTGATATGTTTGCTCCAACGGTGTAGCTAAAGTCTCTGGTAATTTCGTTTCTCCAGTTTACAGCCAACTCAAGACCCGAGTTGCGGATTGTTCCTACGTTACGCAAAACGCTTCCCGATTGTAATTTCAAACTTACCGGAATTGCAGCATCTTCAGTATCGCGAACAAAGTAGTCGGCATCGATGGTTAAACGGTTATCGAACAATTCGGCATTAAAACCAACGTTTGTTCCGGTAACGGTTTCCCAACCTAAATAACCAAAGGTACTGGTTGTTGTTGTACCGTCAATCTGCATATCGTCGATTGCCAGGTAAACCGGATTGGTAGTATTTGCTCCATCCTGACGGGCAATTTTATCGTTTCCGAGTTTTCCCCAACCACCTCTTAGTTTCAGGTAATCAAGAAAACCAACATTTTCCATAAAACCTTCTTCGGTTACTACCCAACCTAAACCAAAGGCAGGGAAAGTACCCCATTTTTCCTGGTACTTTTGTGTTCCTTCCTGGCGGATGGTGAAGTAGGCAATGTATTTATTATCGTAGTTGTACGAAACACGTCCGAAATACGAAATACCGTGCAAACGCTCGCCATCGTCGCTTACTTGTTTCGACGACTCCGACTGCGACTGACTGATGTACCACGCACTTTCGTTCAGCGGAATATCTTCGGCATAACCACGCAGGTAATCATACCACTCATCGCGGTACGACATACCACCCATTGCAGAAACGTTATGATCGCCAAAACTGTTTGTGTACGTTAAAGTGTTATCGAAGAAATGATTAACATCTGTTGTTCTTATCGATTCAACTGTAGACAAAATTCGTCGGGTTGAAGTAGTTATGTAATAAGGTATTCCAACATTACGCTGCTTCAAAAACATCATCGACGAATTGTAAGTAGTTTTAAATTTCAGCATGTTTGGCAACAAATCAACTTCGGCATAAACACCCGCAAGTACTTTCCGAATGTTTTGTCTTTTTTGATTATAAGCCAGGTTCAGGAACGGGTTTTGAGAACCACGGTAGTCTAGTAATTGTCCACTGGAGTAGTTACTTGGATTATCAATTCCCTGTGCCAGCAGATCTTCATAATTTTCCTGGTCGTAAACCGGCAAAATCGGCACTGCATGATAAGCACTAAACCAGGCGCCATCATCTGCAATGTCGCGGGTTCCGTTACTTACATTAAAATTCACCCCTGCTTTTAACCAGCTGTTTGCCTGATGGTCGATAGAGGTTCTAATATTCATTCTTTTGTACCTGTCTTCAGCTTCCAGCAAACCTTCCTGATCGTAATAACTTACGCCCATCGAGTAGGAAGTTTTATCGTTACCACCCAAAACTGATACTGAATGGTTTTGCTGACGGGCATGCGATTTCATAATCTCGGCATACCAGTCGGTATTCACATCCGGTACATTAGGATTCACGCGGCTGCGACCATAACGCTGCATCGCGTTTTCAATAAAACTGATGTCAGCCTCCGACCCGGTTTGATAAATGTAATCAACAAACTGTTCAGCGTTTGCCATTTGCATTACATTTTGCGGAACCTGAATACCGTAATATCCTTCGTAAGTAATGCTGGTTTCGGTGTTTAACGAACCTTTTTTAGTGGTAATCAGCACCACACCGTTTGCCGCCCGAACCCCATAAATTGCCGATGCCGAAGCATCTTTTAAAATCGACAGTGTTTCGATGTCCGACGGATTTAGAAAATCGATGTTGTCGAAATACATCCCGTCGACAACATAAAGTGGAGATGAGTTACTACTGCTTGGAAATGATCCGATACCACGAATACGAACGGTTGGAGAACTACCCGGCGAACCAGAGTTTACAATTTGTACTCCGGCAACCTTTCCCTGTAACGACTCCATTGCCTGTCCGGCAGGTGTTTTTACCAGTTCATCCGATTTTAATGTGGAAATAGAGGAGGTAAGATCGGCCTTTTTCATCGATCCGTAACCAACCACAACCACTTCTTCCAGCCCCACAACATCTTCCTGTAATTGAATGTTGATTGTTCCGCCCTGTCGCGGATTAATTTCCTGCGATAGAAAACCAATGTAACTAAATATTACCGTGGCGCCCTGTTTTACCGACAATGTATAATTGCCGTCTATGTCCGTCACAACTCCATTGGTTGTTCCTTTTTCCAAAACAGAAACCCCCGGCAGGGTTATTCCGCTTGCATCAACTACCGACCCAGAGATAGAAATTCTATCCTGCGCATAAAGAGTTGAAAACGAAAAAAGGAGAAATAGAATAAAGAATGTTTTTCGCATAACTTTAATATTTGAATTAGTTTGGGTCAAAGTTATGTTGACCGTAGGGCGGAAAGCAATCAAATAGACACACTATTGATACTTTCGGCCAAAGTGAAGCACTTCAATTACCTCATCATTACCTCATCCTGTAGAAAAGACAATTATTGTAATTATCTGTTTTACAGCTCAATGAAGCACTTTTTATTTATGAATTCTTTTTATTTTTTTATACATTTAATTTTATTTATTTCGCAAAAAATGGGGTTTAGAGTAGAAAACAGAGGAATTTTATCCATTTATCATCTGTTAAAACATTAACATCCGATGCGTATGAACGTAACAAAAACTATAATTGGCAGCATCTTTTTGGTCGTTTTAGCCATCACTTCTTTTGCTTTGGAAGAAGAAACCGGGGTGCTAAAATTCGACCAAAACATATATAAAGGTGCCCGGCAAAACTGGAGTGTTAGTATTGCCGGAAATGGTGTCGTTTATTTTGCCAATCATAAAGGATTACTTTCTTTCGACGGGACCAACTGGACGATGAATAAAATGCCGAACAATACCATTGTACGTTCGGTAAATGCTGTTGCCGACTCGGTAGTTTACGCCGGTGGATACCGGGAGCTGGGTTTTTGGAAACCAACACCAACCGGAGAACTGGTTTACACATCGCTTAACCAAAAAGCAGAAGCTTTTCTTGAAGCAGATCCCAATATGGAGTTTTGGAACATCGCGGTAAAGGATGATTATGTCTATTTTCAATCGTTTAGCAATATTCTTACCTACCACAACGACAGCATCTATCGTTTGCATCTGGATGGTGGTATTTCGGTAATGAACCAGATCGGCGACCGGATTTTGGTTTCGGTACGAAATAACGGAATTTGGGAAGTTGAAAACGATGATGTAAAACGAATTATTTTCGATGATGTACTGATTGGAACAACAGTGAAATTTATTATTCCTGCCGACTATAACAACCTGCTTATTGGCACTGCCGACAGAGGAATCTTTATTTGGGATGGCAGTGAGCTGAAACAATGGAACGACGACTATACCTCCTATTTTATTGACAACGAAGTTAACCGGGCATGCCGCAATAAAAACGGGCAATATATAATCGGGTCGCTGGTTGACGGGATTGTTATATTCGACCGTTTTGGGCAATTAATAAGCAAAGTAAATTCGCGAAACGGACTTCCGAACAACACCGTACTGGGTATTGCTTCCGACGAACGACAAAATACCTGGCTGGCACTCGACATTGGACTTGGTTTTGTTTCCGGTCGCCTCAATAAAAGTTTTGTGGTTAAAAAGCTACCCGGTGCGGGTGCAATATACTCCACCGCCGTTTTCGAGAATAAACTGTACCTGGGAACTAACCAGGGATTATTCGAGTCGTCGCTTGATTTAAACAATAACGAAATAAAACTTGTTCCGGGCACACAGGATCAAATATGGGACTTAAAAGTAATCGATGACGAACTATTAATCGGCCATAACTCGGGGAGTTTTGCACTAAAGAACGGGGAGAAAAGAGTAATATCGGCCGAAGGTGGCGCATTTAATTTTGTACAGGATCCTTTTCATCCCGAATTGCTCTTACAATCAACCTACAATCGTATTCTTGTTTACAACAAAACTAGCGAAGGCATACAGTTCAGGAATTACATAGCCGATTTTAGTAACCTGATACGATATATTGAATTCGATCACCTCGGAAATATCTGGGCGAGCCACATGCACCGTGGAATTTTTAAAATTCATGTGAATGATGAACGTACAGAAAAAATAGAAGACACCGAGTATTACGGAGAAGATACTTTTGGTAAAGACCATTCAATTCATGTTTTTAAGATCGAAAAACGAATCGTATTCACTACCGGTGAAAAATTATACACCTTCGATGATCTTACCAATTCTATAATTCCTTATGATACGTTAAACGCAAATTTAGGGGAATACGCAGCAGCCAACCGCATTATTAAGGCACCTAATAATTATTACTGGTTTATCGGGACATCGTCAATCGGATTATTCTACATTGTACAAAGCGAAGTAAAGCTGGTTAAGGAGTTTCCTACTTCGCTGTTTAACGATCCGCTGCTTGTTGACGGATTTGAAAACATACTTCCAATAAACGAATATACGGGAATATTGTGTTTACAAAACGGCCTGGCATTTCTTGATGCTGCGGTAAGCGATTCCACTACCAATTTAATGAGCAGGTATTCTCCGTCTGCACGAAGTATCGAGCTTCAAACCAACAACGGCCGATCGGTATTTTTACCACTTTCAACAAGTAAAACAGAAATTAAGAACACACTAAACAACTTAAAATTCCGATTCTCATTTCCTTTGCTGAACGAGTTTCCGGTCTCGTACAAATATTTTCTTGCCGGGTTAAATCAGCAGTGGTCGGGAAATATTGCCGACCCGGAATTTCAATTTGAACGCTTACCTCGCGGCGACTATCAATTACAGGTAAAAGCAATCGATATTTGGGGCAACGAAAGTCAGGTTTACACCTTCGATTTTAAGATTTTACCACCGCTGCTTGCTACCAAAGTGGCCATATTTCTGTACATGTTTATCCTAATTGGGGCGCTTTTGCTGTTCCGAAGATGGGGAGTAAAACAAACCCAAAAGAAAGAGCAACTGCAACACGAAAAACGCGAACGCGAACTTATTCGCCTGCGAAACGATAAACTGCGCGGGGAAGTGCGATTTAAAAGTAAAGAGCTGGCAAACTCTACGATGGCCATCATTCGGAAAAATGAGTTTCTGATCGACCTGAAAAACATAGTCCGAAAACAAAAAGAGGAACTCGGATCGCGTTACCCGGACAAATATTACAACTACCTGAACAATAAAATAGACGAAAATATATCGAGCCGCGACGACCGCCAGATTTTTGAAAGTAATTTTGAGCGGGCGCACGAACAGTTTTTCCAGAAAATGAAAAACAAATACCCGGACCTTACGTCGAGCGACCTGCAGCTTTGTGCTTATTTAAGAATGAATTTATCGTCGAAGGAAATTGCACCTTTGCTGGGGATTTCGATTCGCGGTGTTGAAAACCATCGTTATAAACTACGGAAAAAGCTCAGGCTTGAACCCGAAGATTCGCTTACAGATGTGATGTTTTCAATTTAATAAAGCATTGATTTTTAGCGCACATAAATCTGAAAAACTTCTTATCCGTCGATAAAAACCTCCAATCCTTCTATTGCGTTCCTACAATACAAGGTATAATACCTAATTTGAAAATGATAAGTAAAATGTGGGGTATTGCCTATTTAAGCGGTATCACATAAAACAATTATTAACTTCAAATTTGTAGCAATGAAAAAGATTTTATTTTCAAGCGTTTTGGTAGTTGCTTTTTTGTTTGCCGTTAGCGCATCGGCCAGCGAAGGAATTACCGGAAAATGGCAAGCTAAGATGGGACCAAACGGAGACATGGTTATGACTTTTAACTTTAAAGTTACTGGCGACCTGTTAACCGGAACTGTAACATCACCAATGGGTGATCAGGAGATTACGAATGGAAAAGTTGATGGTAACAGCTTTTCGTTTGAGATAAAAATGAGGGACAACGCCATTAAACACACCGGAACTTTAGACGGCGAAGTAATCAAACTTAAAATGGAAATGCCGGAAGGCGGTCCTCAAGGTCCTCCTCCTGGTGGTGGCGGTGGTAACCGACCTGAAGGCGGCGGTGGTCCGGGTGGACCTGGCGGCCCGGGTGAAATGACATTAACACGGGTGAAATAAATATAAAAAGGAGGTTGCAATCAACCTCCTTTTTTTAGGCTCTTCCTGCCTGCGAAAACAAATCAGAACCTATATACTAACTAACTATCAACTAACTCAAAACGAAAAATCGTTATGATTTTATTTTTGAACATCAAATTTGTAGATACAAACTGAGTAGTACTCATCACCCGGATTTACAATTACACTTGGAAATTCAGGTTTATTCGGGCTATCTGGGAAGTGTTGTGTTTCTAAACAAAATGCACTTCTGAAACCGTATTTAATACCTTCTTTACCTGCAATTTTCCCGTCGATAAAGTTACCGCCGTAGAACTGAATACCCGGTTCGTTGGTGTATACTTCAAGCACTCTCCCCGACTCCGGTTCAACTACTTTTGCAGCTAAAACAGCTACATCGTTTTTGGTGTTTAATACCCAGTTGTGGTCGTATCCGGTTCCTACTTTTAACTGCTCGTCATCGGCTTCCACACGGTCGCCAATGGCAGTTGGAGTATTAAAATCGAATGGTGTTCCGGCAACTGCTGCCAACTCACCTGTTGGGATTAAACCACCGTCAACCGGCGTAAAATAATCAGCATTCAGATACATCAAATGATCGTTGATCGAAGTTCTTCCACCATCTTTTAAGTTGAAATATGCGTGATTGGTAAGATTCAGTACCGTTTTCTTATCAGTAGTTGCAAAATATTCAATTTTCAGCTCGTTTGCAGCTGTTAACTGGTATTTCACTTTTACGTCTACCGTTCCCGGATAACCGCTTTCCATATCAGGCGAAACCAAACTAAAAACTACCTCCGAATCGCTTGCACTTTCTACATTCCAAACCTGGCGCTGAAAACCGTTACTTCCACCATGAAGATGATTAGCACCATCATTTTTCTCCAGCTGGTATTCTACACCATCAATCGAGAATTTTGCGTCGCCAATACGGTTTCCGTAACGACCGATCACTGCTCCGTAAAAGTTCTCTTTTAACTCAACGTAGTCTTTTCCGCTGGCGTAACCTACGATCACATCAGCCAATTCGCCGTTTTTATCGGGAGCATACAAACTCACAATTCTTGCGCCAATATTTGTCAACTGACAAACAACGCCGTTATCATTCTTTAAGGTGTATAGTTCAATGCTTTTCCCCTCGTAATCAAACGCAAATTCTTCGCTAGATATCCCCACTTTCACTTCCTCGTTTGCACAACCAAATACCATAAATATTAAAGCAATAATTCCTAAATATTTCATTGGTTTATTTTTATAAGTTATTTATTCAAATCGAACTCAATAAACTTACCCAGTCTATTGTACTTCTCGTAAAGGTCTTTGTATTTCTCAACATTTTCAGGAATTGGATGATATTCCATTTCGAAACCGCCACCCATTTTTGCCTGCGCTTCGCCAAGGTTTTCGTAAACACCGGCTGCAACTGCTGCTGCCATTGCTGTACCCAATGCACAAGCCTGCTCCGAGCGAGCCACTTTAATTGGCATATCCAGTACGTCGGCAACAATTTGCATTACCAGTCGCGATTTTTTAGCTACACCACCCAGTGCGATAACACCGTCGATGCGGATTCCTTCAGAAATAAAACGATCGTTAATGGCTTTCGAACCAAAAGCAGTAGCTTCAACCAAGGCACGGAAAATACGTGGTGCATCCGATCCAAGGTTCAATCCAATAATCGCTCCTTTTAATGCCTGGTTGGCATCCGGAGTACGACGACCGTTCATCCAGTCCAATGCTACGATTCCGCTTTCTGCAATAGGAATTTTTTCAGCTTCCTGACTTAATTTGGCGATAACCTTACCTGAAGTTTCATCGATCAGTTTTTTCTTTGTTTCCTCGTCGATCAAATCAGATTCAGCCAAAATATTTTGCATTGGCCACTCAATCAAACGACGGAACCACGCGTAAATATCGCCAAATGCCGACTGACCAGCTTCCAAACCTAACATTCCCGGAACAATAGATCCGTCAACCTGACCACAAATACCACTAACCAGTTTGTCGCCTACTTCTTCAAGCGGAGCAATCAACATATCGCAAGTTGATGTACCCATAACTTTCGACAAGTGATAAGGCTCGATTTGAGCACCAACAGCACCAAGGTGAGCATCAAAAGCTCCTACACCAATTACTACGTTGGTAGACAGACCTAATTTTGCAGCCCACTCTTCACTCAAAGTTCCTGCCGATACATCGCAAGTAAATGTTTCTTTGAATAAACGATCTTTTAAACCGGCCAACATTGGATCAAGCTGAGTCAGGAATTCTTCTGATGGAAGACCACCAAAAGCTTCGTGCCACATTGCTTTATGACCAGCTGCGCAACGGCTTCTCTTTAATGTTTTTGGATTTGTATCTCCGGTAAGAACTGCCGGAATCCAGTCGCAATGTTCAACCCACGAATAAGCTGCACGGTAAACACCGGCATCTTCGCGCGTTACATGCAACAACTTGGCCCAAAACCACTCTGATGAATAAATACCACCTTCGTATTTCGTGAAATCGATATCCGATTTTTTAGCCAATTCGTTAATTTCTGCAGCTTCTTTTACCGCAGTATGGTCTTTCCAAAGTACGAACATCGCATTTGGATTTTCTTCAAAACCCGGAGTTAATGCCAGTGGAGTACCTTTTTCGTCAACCGCTACCGGAGTCGATCCGGTGGTGTCAACAGAAATACCCACAACATTTTCGGCTACACCTTCAGGAGCTTGTTTAAGCGCCTCAACGATGGTATATTCCAGCCCTTCTAAATAGTCTTTCGGATGCTGACGAAACTGGTTGTTTGGCGCATCGCAATATTCTCCTCTCTTCCAACGTGGGTATTCAAACACCACGCTTGCCAGCTCCTCGCCGGTCTCTACGTCTACGATTAATGAACGAACCGAATCAGAACCATAATCCAGTCCAATAGTATATTTTGCCATTTTCTTTGATTTAAAGTGGAACGAAAGCCGGTGGAAATTCTTTTCTCCACCAACTTTTCGTTCTTGATTTTTTTAAAACTGATGGACAATTACTGTCCGTAGTATGCATTTTTACCGTGCTTGCGCAGGTAGTGCTTATCTAATAAAAATTGATCGATCTCAGCTCCCGGAGTCAACTGCAATGCAGTGTGTGCCATTTTTGCCACTTCCTCCATAACTTTTGCGTTATGAACGGCATTGTGAGCACTTGTTCCCCATGAAAACGGACCGTGGTTATTTACCAAAACTCCCGGAATTGCAACCGGATCGAGTCCTTCGAAAGTTTCAACAATTACGTTTCCTGTCTCCACTTCGTATGCAGTGGTTACTTCCTCCTCTGTTAATTTACGGGTACAAGGAATTGCTCCGTAAAAATAATCGGCGTGTGTTGTACCCAAAGCAGGAATACTTCTTCCGGCCTGCGCCCAACTGGTTGCCCATGACGAGTGCGTGTGTACAACTCCCGAAATCCCCTCAAAAGCTTTGTAAAGCACCAGGTGAGTTGCGGTGTCGCTTGATGGTTTCAGGTTACCTTCAACCACATTTCCTTCCATGTCAACCACCACCATGTCGCTGGCTTTCATATCGTCGTATGATACTCCGCTTGGCTTAATAACCACCAAACCTTTTTCGCGATCGATAGCACTCACATTTCCCCAGGTAAAAATTACCAGGTCGAGATCAACCAGTTCCAGGTTCGCTTTAAAAACTTCTTCTTTTAATTGTTCAAGCATAATTTAATCTGTTTTTATTCTACCAGAAGTAGATGTAAAATGCTACTGTTAATCCAAGGATTACAGCAGTATGGAATACATCCCAGCCATTCCAGCTGGCACGGGTAGCAGCTTTTTGTTCGGGTGTTGAAGTACCGAATACCAAGCCCTGAATCTTTTTCTCGTCAGGAGCTTCGGTAAGCAAACTCACCACAATAACAACTACCAAACATACAAGCAACATCCAACCGCAGAAGAACAACCAGTTCATATCGAAGAATACGCTTTTAAACAAGTTGTCGGCTGCACCCTGAACGTTCTCGTAATATACCTTCGCACCCAAACGGGTAATACCAATTATAAATCCTGACATCAATCCCCAGAATCCACCTTTGGCAGAAGCACGTTTCCATGTAATACCCAGCAAGAATGCTGCGGCGATACCAGGAGCCAGAACGGATTGTACGTCTTGTAAATATTCGTAGAGTACGTCACCAATACTTCTCATAATCGGAATCCAAAGAATACCCAGAATCACAATAACAACTGTTGCAACCTGACCAATTTTTACGAGTTTTTTCTCCGGAGTTTCCGGTTTGAATCGTTTGTAGAAGTCGATAGTAAACAACATTGCCGAAGAGTTAAACAGCGAAGCCAGCGAACTCATCAAAGCAGCCAAAATACCACAAACTACCAGACCTTTAATACCGGCAGGAAGCAACTGAGCTACCAACGATGGGAAAGCAGCATCGGCACTTGGTAAAGTATACTCTTGTCCGTTAAGCATAACTCCTCCTTTAGCACTCATTGCATAAGCAATCATACCAGGAATAAGGAAAAGAAATACCGGTAACAATTTCAGGTAAGCACCAAAGATTGTACCTCTACGGGCATGTGTTTCGTTTTTACCCGACAGTACACGTTGTACAATAAACTGGTCGGTACACCAATACCAGAAACCAATGATACTGGAGCCGATTAAAGCACCCAGCCATGGGAAATCGGCATCGCGGTTGTCCCTTATCAGGTTAATCATACTGTCGCCATATTCGTTAACCTGAGTAGCACCGGCAATTTCCAATACCTGATCCCAGCCACCAACGGCTTTTAAACCAAGCACCACAATTACAAGCGATCCACCTAGCAGAATAGGCGTTTGAAGTACCGAGGTGTATAACACCGATTTCATTCCTCCGAAAATGGTATAAACCGCAGTTAACAGCACCAGACCAATGGCCGAGATCCAGAAGAAATCGATTCCCCACATGGTTTCGATACCGAAAACCTGTTGGAAAACCAAACCACCGGCATAAACAGTTACCGCAACTTTAGTTAAAACATAACTCACCAATGAGATAAGTGATAGCACTGTTCTCGATTCCGGGTTATAACGACGTTCCAAAAACTCGGGCATGGTAAGAACCATACTTCGCGAATAGAACGGTACGAATACCCAACCAAGAATCAGGATCATCCATCCCTGAATTTCCCAGTGTGCCATTGCCATACCGCTTGAGGCACCGGCACCGGCCAATCCAATAAGATGTTCTGATCCAATATTCGAAGCAAAAATCGATGCTCCAATTGCAATCCACGAAGCATCACGTCCTGCCAGGAAATAGTCGCCTGAAGTTTCTTCTTTTTGACTTAAAACCCAAACGATTACTCCGATAAGAGCAACACCAAACAGACCAATTACAATCCAATCTAGTAATTCCATAAAAGTTGATTTATTTTTTGATTTAGTTTCTATTATAATCCTTTGGCCAAATGATAGTAAAGATCGTTCCAGCGCAGTTCTTTTTTGAACTTAGGAATAGTAGTGTCTTTATCGATAACTACAGCTTCGATTCCAGCAATTTCAGCAAAGTCCAATAAGTCTTCAACGCTCAAATCGTAAGAGAAACTTGTGTGGTGAGTACCACCTGCCAAAATCCATGCAGCAGCTCCAACTTCGAAATTAGGTTGAGGAATCCAAAGTGCACTTGCAACAGGAAGTTTTGGAAGATCTTTTGATTCGATACAATCAACTGCGTTAATGATCATACGGAAACGGCTACCCATATCTACTACTGTAGCGGCAACACCAGGTCCGGTTTTACTTTTGAAAATAACACGTGCAGGATCATTTTTACCACCAATTCCTAGAGGAAGTACATCAAGGGTTGGCTTGCCATCAGCAATTAACGGACAAACTTCCAACATGTGTGCCTGAAGAATTGCACTGTTTTCGCCGTCGAAGTTCAATGTATAATCTTCAAGGAAAGAACATCCTTTATAGTCTTTCATTTCCTGGCTCATGAACCACATTGTGCGGTATAAAGCAGCTGTTTTCCAGTCACCTTCAGCACCAAATCCATAACCGTCAGCCATTAAACGCTGTGAAGCTAAACCTGGTAACTGATCGATACCTTCTAAATCGTCGAAGTTGGTAGTGAATGCTTTTGCACCTTTTGCTTCTAACAGGCGACGTAATGCAATTTCAATTTTAGCAGCGTGAGCAACTTGCTCGCGGTCTTTTCCACCTTCTTTACAGCTATCAACAAAGTTGTAATCTGCTTCGTAAACTTTTACCAATTCAGCAACTTCTTCATCAGTTACCTCATTTTGTACTGCAACCAATTCTGCAATCGGACAGTAATCAACGTGATATCCGAAAACTCTTTCAGCATCAACTTTGTCACCATCAGTTACAGCAACGTTGTTCATCTGGTCGCCAAAACGAACAATTAACATATCTTGTGAGTCAGCCCACGCAGCAGCAACGCGTGCCCATGAAGAAACCTGTGAAACGGTTTTAGGATCTTGCCAGTGACCAACAACCACTTTAAGGTTGTAACGCATACGTGCAGTAATGTGACCGAATTCTCTGTCGCCGTGTGCACTCTGGTTCAGGTTCATAAAATCCATATCGATTTCGTCCCATGGAATTTCTTTGTTGTACTGAGTATGCAGGTGCAATAAAGGCTTGTTTAATTCTTTCAGTCCGTGAATCCACATTTTGGCAGGAGAGAAAGTGTGCATCCAGGTGATGATACCAATACAGTTATCATCGCTGTTTGCATCTTTACAAATCCTATGGATTTCTTTTGACCCTGTTCCTGTTGGTTTAACAACAACTTTTACAGGAATTTCTGTAGACGCGTCAAAAGCAGCAGCAATTTCTTTTGAATGCTCTGCTACTTGCTCCAATGTTTTAGGTCCGTATAGGTGTTGACTACCGGTTACAAACCAAACTTCCATTTCTTTTAATGTACTGCTCATATTATTAGATTTTATTTTAAATGTATATATTACTCTTATTACCCTTCTTATTCTATACTTTTACGATACGGTCAAGTCCTCGTTCGGTTACTTCGTTCTTACAACTGTAATAAAATGCACCCTTTTTTGATTCCGAAGAATCTTTCTCGTTCAGGCGCTCAAGCACATTTAGCGACAATATTTTTTTTCTGAAATTTCCCGGATCAAATTCACGTCTGAAAATGGCTTCGTACAATTTGCGTAACTGAAGCAAGGTAAATTTATCGGCAAGTAACTCTTTTCCAATCAGGCGATATCCGGCTTCCTGCTGCAATTTTACAAGGGCCTGCTCTACCATTTGCCCATGATCGAAAATCATTTCCGGCAGTTCTGAAATAGGCCACCAGTGTGCGCCGTTCTCTCTCACACAGGCTTTATCGTGCTCATCCATACGTACCAAAGCATAATAAGCCAAACTTATTACGCGTTCTTCCGGATCACGATTAGGGTTAGAGAAAGCAGCCACCTGCTCCATAAAGATATCTTCCAGTCCAATGGTTTGTTTTAATACGCGTTTTGCAGCTGCATCAGATGATTCGTCATCCTGAACAAATCCTCCCATCAGCGACCACGCTCCCTTTGACGGTTCAAAACCACGCGGGTAAAGCAACAAACAGAGTTCTCCTTCGTCGTAACCCAATATCACGCAGTCGACTGCTACAAAATGCTTCGGATGTTTAGTATAATGCTTCATCATAAAATATCACCAGCAAATCTATAAAAGTATTTTTAACTTTTATTATTCACAAGCTTGCAAAACGTATAATTATGCTGAAAAACATATATTGATTTGCCTGTTTCACATAAGGAAAAAACATGTACAACAAGTTTATTTTCTGCACTTTATATTTACCAGGAAAATATTAGATGACGGTTCTGTTACTGAAATTGCAATTTTTGCATAACTGCTGTATTTAAATTCATTCTAATAAAAAAAGGAGCTGAGCAGCTCCTTTTTTACGAGTACGATGTACTGTTATTCTATATTTTTTTAATTGAGTACGATGATAATTAACGATTTTCTATTTCAAATTTGATTCGTTGTAAGCACGCTCAATTTCTGATTGTGGCAAGGCATAATCATACATTTCGAAAGCCGCCATCAAACCGGTGTAGTATTCACCTGCATCCGAAGCTCCAATTCTGATCTTTGCATTATCAACTGCCGACGACAGCAACATATTTTGTGCAGTGTCCAACACGCCATCAACATAAACCTTTTCCACTACCCCATCGAATGTTACCACAATGTGGTGCCATTTATTGGCTTCAGGAACATTGTTGTAGGGCAAATCAAAATGACCATCGAGGTGAGCAACCGCTCCGTAATTACTTTTATTGTAATGAACCGCATTGTAAGAATTGGCCAGATAATGCGCGCTTCTGTCGCACCACGAAGCCAGACACTCGTCTCTGTCGCTTACTTCCGGATTTTTCACCCACGTAGAAATTGTAAAAGCACCGTTCCATTCCAAACTTCTTGGTACTGCAATTCCGTCCAATTCCAAAGCTCCTTTTGAGAACTCAATTGCCTTTGTACCGCTTTCTTTGTCAGTTACGATCTTCACATTTCCTTTTCGGACCAAATCGCCACCCAACGAACCTGTGTTTGCCAGTTTCTCGAATGATTTACCGGAAAGTGAATTGGCATCAAAACCAACAATCATACTTTGCGAGCTTACTGCGCCCGGCTCATTTTCCGATGGTTTGTTCACCAGATTTAATGGGATGTCGAATGTTTCCCCGTAAACTTTCATATTCCACACCGCGGCAAAAGTTCCGGTTTGTTCTGTTCCCAGGATGGTTAGTTTTAGGTAACGTGCACTAACGTTATTATCATCGATCATTGGACTTCCCGGTATGCGGTTTTCCGAGCGGTCAGCATAAACTTCCCAGTTTGTATTATCGGCAGAATATTCAATTTTGTACTGATAATAGTAAGGAGAGAATTCGAACTGTGTGGCAATTCGTTTAATGTCTTTTTCTTCGCCCAAATCAACCGAAAGACTTTGCGGGAAAGAATTACCGGCAGCTTTCCACATGGTGGCGTTATCGTTATCAAACGCGTAAGCCGGCTTATATTCATAATCGTAATCAGGCGATTGCAAATGATAAAATGATGAAGCCGATGCTGGAGCCTTGTACGCAATATCTTCAGGTACTTCGGACGGAATAAAAGCTTCAATTCCTATTTGCGTTGGCACCACAGCTTTAATCGTTGAGTCGTTTTCAAAGATCATACTGTCGATACACACCTGACGCGCCATTCCTCCTGCAGTAAACGGAACATCGTGTTTGTGGTAAACGATATAATGATCGTCGCCATTTTCCAGCACCGAATGGTGTCCCGGTCCGTGCGTAGTTCCATCTTCGTTGGTCTGTAAAACCGGATTATTTTCTCCCGGTGTAAATGGTCCGTACGGATCGTTAGCATATGAATACAATACTTTGTAGGTTTCGTTGTGACATGATTCGGCAGAATACATTAAAATGTATTTATCGCCTTTTTTCATCATGTAAGCAGCCTCGAAAGGATTTGGCGTTTGCTCCAACGGAATATTGGTGGAATTCGACATTACATCCATGGTTTCGGCATTTAACTCGCCAACCGCATAACCGTGGTTGTAGTGCACCCAAGTCCCCCAGTAGCCATAAATACGTCCATCATCGTCCTGAAAAAACTGAGCATCCAACGATGGGAATCCTTGAACCGGATAATTATGCGCGATTACAGGCGTATCATCATCATGTAATTTTTCCCACGGACCAACCGGCGTATCCGATACATAGCCGTAGATGTTACAACCCGCCTGGCAGTTTCCAAAATACAGGTAATAACGTCCATCTTCACCTTCGAGAATATCGGGTGCCCAGAAATTGCGCAGCGCCACCGAATTTAAAGTAGGCACGTCCATAATGTAGTTGTACCAGTTTTGCAGGTCGCGGCTGTACCAAACAGTTGGTGCTCCGGATGCCAGCATTTCATTATCGGTTGTGGCGTAGATATAATAAATATCGCCAAACTTTTTAATTGTAGGATCGGCAAACCACCCGGGCAAAACCGGGTTAGAAATGTGTGTTGTTTGCCTTTTACTTGTAATATTTTGGCACGACGACAGGATTAACACTCCTGCAATCATCCAAATAAGAATTCTAGTCATTTTGTTTTTACCTCAGTTATTGTCAGTTCAAATATGGTCGAAATTACTTAATCGCTACCCAACAAATGTTTTTGAAACTTATACAAATGTTGGTGAGACTGAACTTAAATATTGGCGATTGCCTTTAATTTAGCAATATCGCGAAATACAATTTTCCTTCCGGGAAGTTCCAGTAAGTTCTCATTTCGGAACTCGGACATAACACGGATTAGCGATTCGGTTACTGTACCGACCATATTGGCCAAATCTTCGCGTGTAATCGTAATTTGCAGCGTATTATACTTGTCTACACCAAATTCATCTTTTAAAATCAGCAACATTTCTGCAGCCCGCTCGCGTACTGATTTTTGTGCAATATCAGTAATAAACATGTTCGATTCTTTCAGCTCTTTACACATAAACTTCATTGTTTCGTGTGTAAAGTTCCAGTTTTGCTGAAACAGTTCCATAATAATGTGTTGTGGGATATGATAAAGTACGGTGTCTTCATAAGCCTTTGCCGAAGTACAGGCCAGTTCATTTGTAAGCAACGAACGGTAACCGATCAAATCGCCTTTTTGTGCAAACTTCAGGATCTGCTGTTTCCCGTTCCCACCAATCTTATACACTTTTACAATTCCCTTGAGGACACAATATAATCCCGAATGGCGGCTTCCCTCCCGGTAGATAACACTGCGTTTACTAAAGTTTTTTACAACAGAATTTAATTCCACATTCAACATCTCTTCCTCCGACAATTTTTTAAAAATCGGAAGTTCACGTAAACCGAGATCAATATTCACAATAGGTTGAACTCTTCTTCTTGGTTGAACAATTGTATTCATAGCGTTGATTTTTTTCTTTTACTGAACATATAAATTCACGGCAGCATGACAGGATGGGCTCACCTCAAACTCAGGGAAATAACGGCTAACGATCTCGTATAAATCAGGGTCGTATTTTTTCATATCCGAGCGGGTATTCACCCAATTGTGTTTACCATCTGTTGTTTCAACTTCGGCATTTACATTAAACCAGTTTTGCACACCTTCGGCCCAATATTCCCAGATGTTTGTAGCCGCATAAGTGTTTTCGTATTTTCCGGCAGCCATTGCAGCATCGAGTTTCTCCTGGAGTAAATCGTTGAACTTATCATCAAGCGGCATAATTCCAACGCCGTGAATAGTGTGTGCAAATTCGTGAATCAGAATATCTTCAGCATGGTATTTATCAATCTGGTAACACAGCAGGTTTTCTTCGGCGCAGGTTGTTAGCGGATCTTCCACTGTTCCGCCCAATCCACGTGCACGAACATCCCAGTTTAGCGTTGTATCGTTGGCTAAAAAGGCATGTTCAGGAATATCGGTTGTTCCCTCGTAACGCGCCATAATTCCAACACGGGTATTCAGTTTTACCATTTGATTGAGTACTTCTTCCGGTAAGCCGCCGGTCATAAAATCAATGATCTCGCAGGCTTTAACAAATGCCGAATCAGGCACCCGATGCGAACTCATAATGTGAATGCCATTTACATTGACATACTTTTTATAAAACGGATCGAGTTTTAATGTCTTCGGTGGTTTTACTATTTCGTACTCCTTTACCGGTTCGTTTGCAACCAGTTTCCCAAAGGACAAAATTCCGGCAATTAGCATCACCAGAATTTTCGCTTTTTTATAAGTTATCGGACTATTCATTTCACAGCTTTTTAATTGTTTCTATTTTGATGTTTTAACGTTCCAATCCGGAGTTTCCTGTTTCAAAAAATTACGAATAAAAAAATCGCGGCGCTTTTGTTCGCCATACGTTCCGCCAAGTGTGTGGTTTACACCGGGCAGCACCACCAGTTCAAAGTCCTTGTTTGCTTTTATCAATGCATCGGCAACCTGCATGGTTGATGCAGGATCAACATTATCGTCCACCTCGCCAACAATCAGCATTAATTTACCTTGCAATCTGTAAGCATTATCTACATTCGAACATTCGGCGTATTCCGGTCCTACCGGGTACCCCATCCATTGTTCGTTCCACCAGATTTTGTCCATGCGGTTATCGTGACATCCGCAGGCCGAAACTCCGGCTTTATAAAACTCAGGGTGAAATAACAAACCTCCCAAAGTACTTTGTCCGCCGGCCGATGCGCCAAACAAACCAACTCTGGTGGTATCCATGTAACTGTACTGTTCAGCAGCAGCTTTTATCCACAAAATACGATCGGGGAAACCGGCATCTTTCAGGTTTTTCCAACATACATCCTGAAAAGCTTTCGAACGGTTCGAAGTTCCCATTCCATCCATCTGAACAATGATAAATCCTAATTCGGCCAGACTTGAAAAAGCATAACTAACCGGATTAAAACTTTTTTGAACAAACGAATCGTGCGGGCCTGCATAAATGTATTCGATTATCGGGTAATTCTTGTTTTTATCGAAATTGGTAGGACGATAAATATTTCCCCAAATGTCGGTTTTTCCATCTCGGCCTTTTGCTACAAACGGCTCAGGAGCGATCCAGCCTTTTTCCAGCAGCGATGAAATATCGGTTTTTTCCAATTCAACCAACACTTTTCCGTCTACAGAACTGCGAACTACTGTAAATGGAGGTGTTTCAACAGTTGAATATGTATCTGTAAAATAGTTCAGATCTTTTGAAAACGACACATCGTGATTCATTTTCTCCGGTGTAAGATCGATCAATCCGCTACCATCGAAATTTACTTTGTAACAATGCAAATAATACGGATCTTCGTCGGCGTTTTTGCCCGACCCATTGAAATAGATCACACGGTTTTCTTCATCAACATGTAACACACGACGAACTACCCACTCTCCTTTAGTGATCTGGCTTTTCACGTCTCCGGTTTTTGAATCGATCAGATAAAGATGATTCCAACCGTCACGCTCCGATGCCCAGATAATTTCATTCGTTTCTTCAAGATCAAAACGGTAACGTTTTCCGCTGTAATCGATAAAAGTATTGCTTTGCTCATCGATCAGCACCCGAATAGCTCCGGTTTCGCCATCCACCTCAACTACCTGGTAGGCCTGATGCCCACGCTGGTTAAACTCGAAAGTAAAAGCCGAAGCATCTTTCTTCCATTTCAGGTACGAAAGACTAAACTGATGCTCAAAAGGTGTAGAGTTTACCTGTATTTGTTTTTTGCTTTCGATATCGAACAATGCCGGATGTTTTATCGGCACGGCATCGCCCGGTTTGCGGTAATCGCGTTTTTGTAAAATGGGTTGCAACTGATCTTTTGGCGACGATTCCACAAAGTAGATCTCCCGCTTTTCAGCATCACGAACTTTGTTTACCGCCAGTTTTTTTGAGTCGGGCGACCACGAAACGTACGACGAATAGAAATCGCCGGGTGCTCCGTCGTAACTCAACTGAAACTCCTCGTTGGTTTTGTTGTCCTTTATGCAAACGTTGTTTTCTCGTATAAAAGCAGTCCAAACACTGTCGGGCGATGATACCGGGTCATTTCCTTTCTCATCAAAAAATCCTCCCCAGTAATCGTTTGATCGCTCATCTTTTACAGAAGTATCTTTTTGAAGTTCGTATTTTTTCAAATTGCAGATCCAGGCCGTCGATTGAAAAGAAAAATGGATCGTATTTTTATCCTTTTCAAATTTCAGATCTCTTAAAACCAATTCTTTTGCGGTAGTTTTTTTATCGAGTGCTTTATTCAGTGCTTCAACCAGTTTTTCGGTATCAAAAGCAACTTTTTTTGATCCTTTCTGCGCATCAACCAGCTGGTACTTCATACCATCGCGCGTTTTTATTCTATACCAGAATACATCCGTTGAATCGATCCACGTAATTTGGGCTACCTGATCGTAAACCAGCTCCCTGAGTTGCATTACTGAATCGGCTTTTGCATAGTCTTCTTTTGTGACTTGCGCAGAAAGTGTATTGCCTGCAAAAGCACTCAGAAGAATTAAAATGATGAATAAAAATTGTTTCATTTGACTTTATATATTTTCACATTTCTGTGATCTGTACTTTCCTATTTTGATGTTACCGCGTTCCAATCCGGAGTTTCCTGTTTCAAAAAATGCCGAACGAAAAAGTCACTCATTTTTCGTTCATCATAGCGCCCGCTTAAGGCATGTTTTGCCCCCGGAATTAATACCAACTCAAAGTCTTTGTTTGCTTTTATAAGCGCATCGGCTACCTGCATGGTTGATGCCGGATCAACATTTTCATCCAACTCTCCAACAATCAACATCAGTTTTCCCTGCAGTTTATGCGCATTATCTACATTCGAACATTCGGCGTATTCTGGCCCGATCGGGTAGCCCATCCATTGCTCGTTCCACCAGATTTTGTCCATACGGTTATCATGGCATCCACACGACGAAACTCCCACTTTATAAAACTCCGGGTGAAACAAAAGGCCTGACAAGGTATTCTGTCCACCGGCCGATCTTCCGAACAACCCAACACGAGACGTGTCCATGTAACTGTATTTTTCGGCGGCGGCTTTAATCCACAAAATACGATCAGGGAAACCTGCATCTTTCAGGTTTTTATAACAGACATCCTGAAATGCTTTTGAGCGATTTGAAGTGCCCATTCCATCCATTTTCACGATGATAAAACCAAGTTGGGCAAAAGCTGAAAAGGCACTGTGAACCGCCTGAAAACTTTTTTGCGTAAACGAACTGTGCGGTCCAGCATAAATGTATTCTATAATTGGGTACGATTTATTTTCATCGAAATTGATTGGGCGGTAAATGTTTCCCCAAATATCGGTTTTCCCGTCGCGGGCTTTGGCAACAAACGGTTCGGGAGCATTCCATCCGGCGGCCAATAAATCAGAAATATCTGTTCTCTCAAGCTCTACCTGAACTTTGCCGTCAACCGACGAGCGTACAACTGTTACCGGAGGCGTTTCAACCGTTGAATAGGTATCGGCGAAATAATCTAAATCCCCAGAGAATGAAACTTCGTGATTCATTTTCTCGGGCGTTAAATCGGTTAAGCCGCTACCATCAAAATTTACTTTGTAACAATGCAGGTAATATGGATCTTCGTCGCTGTTTTTTCCCGAGCCATAAAAGAAGATTGTCCGGTTTTCTTCATCAACATGTAATACGTTACGAACTACCCACTCGCCTTTTGTTACCTGATTTTTTATCGATCCGTCTTTGGTATCGATCAAATAAAGGTGATTCCAGCCATCGCGTTCCGATGCCCAAAGCATTTCGTTTGTTTCTTCCAGGTCGTAGCGGTAACGTTTTCCGCTGTAATCGATAAATGTTTTACTGTGCTCATCGGCAAGTATCCGAACTTCGCCAGTTTCGGCATCTACTTCAACCACCTGGTAAACCTGATGACCACGCTGATTAAATTCGAAAGTAAATTCTGAAGCGTCTGTTCTCCATTTTATGAGAGAAAGGTTGTATTGGAAATCGAAAGCAGCTGTGTTTACAGGAATCTGCTTTTTACTTTCTACATCGAATAAACAAGGACGTCTGATCGCTAAATCGTCGCCCGGCTTTTGATAATCACGTTTTCGTAAAATCGGTTGTAATTGCGAATCGGGGGATGATTCCACATAGTAAATCTGGCGTTTTACATTGTCGCGAACACGGTTTACAGCCAATTTTTTCGAATCGGGCGACCATGAAATATACGACGAATAGAAATCGCCCGGAGCACCATCGTAACTTAACTGGTACTCTTTATTATCTTCGTTATTCCGAATGTATACATTATCATTCCGGATAAAAGCAGTCCACAATTTATCAGGCGAAACAACAGGATCATTTCCTTTTTCATCGAAAAAATTTCCCCAATACGGACGAGGTTCCCGTGGTTTCTCTTCTGAGTTTCTTATGAGTGTGTAATTCTTTAATTCGCAGGTCCAACGAACGTTTTGAAAGCTAAAATCTATCGTTTTTTTATCCGTAGTAAACTTCAGATTTTCCAGTATCAACTCGCTTGCAGAAGTTTTTTTATCTAACTGCGTATTAAGCGCTTCAACCAGTTTTTCGGTATCGAAAGCAATCTTTTTCGAGCCTTTTTGCGCATCAACCAACTGATACTTTATGCCGTCGCGTGTTTTAATCCGGTACCAGAAAACAGAAGAGGAATCGATCCAGGTAATTTCTGACACCTGATTGTAAACCAATTCATTTAGCTTCATTACCGAATCGGCGCGTGCATAATCTTCTTTGGTGATTTGCGCTAAAGTTTTACTGCCTGCAGAAGCAAGCAGTAAAACCATAACTACGATTAAAAATTGCTTCATAATAAGCTTATATTTTTATACGCATTATTGTTTTCGGGACTTACCGTACCAAAAACTTATGCGTATCATTCATTTCGTCTGTTCGAACATTTACAAAGTAAATACCTTGTTTTAAATGCGACTCCAACGGAATTTCAAACCTGTCGGTTTTAATATCCTGCTGAACATACAAAATATTTCCCCTTGCGTCGATAATACGAACTTCCTTTTTAACAGATTGTTGATCCTGAAACTCAATATTTAACACATCGTTGCTTGCAATAGGATTTGGATATATTACCGATGAACTTGCCTTTTCCCCTACCTGAATTGCGTCAATACCTGTATTAATATTTTCGCCATACAGTGCTCCTTCAGTTGGAAATGGCTCAACCGGATCAGGAACGTTTGTGATTGTTGTAGCGTATTCGTACCATTTCTGATTCACACTTGCAGTTCCTTCAATACCCTCAACCAGTTGCAAACGATAATCGAAATGCGCCTTGCGGGTTTCTTCGCCTTCGTACACATAATCGGTATTACAAATTACAGCAATTACAACACCGTTGGCAGGTACTTTGTCTAACTTCAATTTACACGATCCGCTTGACACAGGTTTACTATACACAGGTGTTCCGTCGGTAGCACGGTAAACCAACTGGCAGGTCATGTTGCTTCCCAGTGGCATAAAGTTTACTTCAACCTGCGTACCCGAGACCAATAAAGGTATTTGGTTGGCACCCGACCATCCCGGAGTTGTTCTTGGCTCAGGAGTAAGAATTTTATTCTCAGTATCGCGCATCCATGTTTTTACGTATGGAGTAGCTTTCCATGGAGTACACTGTATCCAGCTTGGTTGCCACTCGGCACCGATGCTTCCGCCCATATTGGCGTTAAGCAGTTTCTTAATGGCGCCAGTCCATTCGCCCATATCAACAAGTGCCTGTTTTGCGCGGTACTCCATAATTAACCGGCGGATTTGCATATCACCTAAACCGTCGCCCATTCCTTCGAGCACACGTTCAGGGCAGTTTTGCCAAATCCATGGCACACTTCCTTTTCCAAGTACCTGACCAAGGAAGGTTGGGAAAGTATTTCCATATTGGTTTCCTCCCAGCAATCTTCTCCATGTACAAATTTGCTGACTTCCATCGAACATATTTACACCTTCGGCACTTGGACCGCCAAAACTACCGTCTTGCAACCAACCGGTATAACATTCAATAGGCATAAAAGGTGCAATGTATGCTGCGGCATTCAAAAATCCCATCTCGCTATAATCCTGAGATTTTGTGGCTTCCATTTCCTGTTGCAACCAGGTATTTCCACCTTCCTGAAACCAGGCAGCCTGTTTAGCACCCGGCATATCTGCCAGCACCGCATGAATTCCTTCGTGAACCATAGCACCCATTTGTGCTTCCCGGTCGCCATAAGGGCATGATGGGTCGAAACTGTAAATTGGGTAGTATGAAGCCAAAATCATTGGCCAGCTTTCGTTCTGGTAACTTATGGCTCCCATCCAGCCACCAAGCGCAGTTGTATCTGCTGCATCGGTACACAAGCCCGAACCATAAAGGTAAACAGCACTTCTGTATCCTTCTTTGGCACGTTTGTCCGGTGGCCATCCCATGGTATCGCGGAAATAGGCAAAGTCTTTATTTAATCGCTCCAACATTGGAGTGATGGCAGCTTCGGTTATTTCAGAGCGTTTGTTTGGTCCCCATTTAAAGGTCCACCAACCTGACGACTGCGTACCCACAACACTCGGACAATCATCCAAATCTTTTGTCGGCATGGCAAGCGTTGGGTATTCGTCTCTGAAATTATAGTCTAAGGTTGGTGAGTATTCCGGCCATGTAAAAGGTTCGGCAGCCTGCTCATCATCGCCAAAGAAAACCCAGATACCTTCGCTTGGTCGCGACAAGTTTCCGGCGGCATCAACAGCCTGAACAGCCAGCATAAAAACGGTGTTTCGCTCCATACCTTTTAAAGTGGCCATGTGATAAGGCGCTTCTTTATAAATCGAATCGTTTAGCAAAACGTAATAAGTTGCTACTTTATCGTCATCAGTCGACTCTTCCCAGCTTATCGACACACTGGTTTCTGAGATACCCAGAATTTCAGGTGTTCCCGGTGCTGTTGGAGCTTCAATATCGGTACTTCCCGACAAACTTCTTCCCCACACTCTGAACTCCAGAATACCTGTAGACTGATTGTAATTCCGCATTGTTACACGAAGTTTCGAAGTGGTTATTTCGCCTAACGATGCAGCATTAAACTGATCTTTTACACACGGAACATCCACTACTTTCACCCACTCCGAACTTTCCTGGTCGTACGTTTCGATGTAAGCTTCGTTTGGTGTTAATACGCCGCCGTTATCGTCGAACCAGTATATTTCAACCGATGTGGCAATGTATTCTTTATCCCAATCGTACTGTACCCACTGGTACGAATCCGGAGTATCCCAGTTTCCGTAAGCAGTACTTGATTTATCGTTCGAATTTGAAGGTGTTGCGCCATCATTAACTGCCGCAAGACTTTCCCATCCCGAAACAAAAGAAGTGCTTGGTGTTGCAATAAGTGCGATGTTAATGCTATCGGTTTCCGTTTCATTTACATTAAAAGCAGAGGAATGAAGTTGGAAAACCACCGTTAACAGCAAGATCAACGGGAATCTAAAGAAGTAACTTTTTTTCATAGTGAACGATTTTGGTTGTTATAAAGAGGTGAGTTTTTGTGCGATTAATAGATGTCCAACTCGGAATACCGGCAGCAGGATTACTGCCGGTATTCAACGAATGGATATATTGTTTCTTGATACCAATTCCGCAATTATCGCTGATTAACGGAACCGATTGTTTTAATTGATTAATTCAATGCTACTGTTACCACTTCGTTTTTAAGTGGAATTACATATTGTCCGCGTTCATTTATTTCCAATCCCGCGATACTGCTGATTGCTGCTTCCGAGTCGAATGACTTAACTCTCAGGTAAGCATTTGGCGTAAACTCATTGGCTGCGTTCAACTCAACTTCAACTTTTCCTGTTGCCAGGTTATACGAAACGGCTTTAAATTTACCAGCATCCAATGTTAACCACATTTTTAGCGGAGCAACATAAACACGCGATTTAGCAGCAGTTGTCAGATCAACTTTCACCACATCCTTGTTTTCAGTAACATTTCCACCAAAAGCCAACCAGCCAAACTCATCGTTATGCATTAAATAGGTTGATGTGTTTACTGCGTAACCGTAGTATCCTGTTCCGTAGTCACCCGAAATACCATCGTTTTTCAAAGTAGAAGGGAACGAGTGGAAAGCTGCAGGTGCAAATCCGTCTGTTGTGATGTTCGAAATAGATCCCATCAAACCTCCGTAACCAACACGCAGCAGGTACAGATCTTCAGGATTCTCTTTGTATTCGTATAATACAGGAATGGCATTCAGTGCCGATCCGTAGTGGTGAATCTGACGCTCTACACGCGAAAGTTTTCCTCCGTAAAGGAAATCCCAGTAACGACGTGCATTACCGTTGTATGCCCAATGAGGAATGGTTGGCATGTAAGCTAAAATCGCTTTTAAGGTTGTTTCAGCTTTTTCGCCGTAGCCAAAATACTTCGACCACATGTAAACTTCTTCCTGACCTGTAGAATCCCAAGGCATCTCGCTACCAAACGGATAATTTAACGACGCCCAGTGATCGGCACGGCGTTTCATCATTCCTTCCAGCTTACGGGCATATTCCCACAATCCTTCAGCTTTCAGGTCTTCCAAAATCAGTACAAACACACTACCTTCCATTTGGCCAAACTGTGCATAATATGGTGCCAGTTCCATCATTGCCATTGAAGTTTGGTAGGCACTCATTAGGTACCAATCCCAGGTTTGCTGCGATACCAAACCTTCATAGTTTCTTGCCAAACGATACATTACCCAATGTGCTGCGGCAACGTGCGGATAATTGTACGAACGCTCAACGGTTTCGGCATGTTTTTTATCCCAGGCCGCCCAGGTACCAAAATTTACATCTTTGCTGTAAGTACCAGCTGGCATTGAATCGGGCTCGTAGTAGAACATACTTTTACGAACACCGTATTTTTCGTGTCCTTCGTTGTATTGAATTCCACCCCAGATTGTTTTCTGCACGAAGTCTTCCAACATCGCAACCTCTTTTTTGTCGGGTTGGATCAATTGTTTCATAATTGCATTTAACCATGCTCCGGCACCACCTTCGTCGCTCAAACCACAAATCCAGGCACGACTGTCTTGTGTAACCTGCTTTTGCTCTTCGTAGTCGTAAGTAATTACCGAAGGACCGCGATCGAAAAGATCGTCTTCGTCATCAAACCACTGTTTTGTCATCAGGAAGTTTCCGTTGTCGGCAACCACCTGTTCTTCAGGCTTAATAACTTTGTAGTTGATGGTTTGTGTTAAACCATCTTTGTATGTGATGGTTAAACGTGCTCTGCCCCACTCTTTGGCGGTAACAGCATATTTTAACCAGCCATTTTCAGTAGTTTCCTGTTTTTTTAGTTCCAGCGCACCTTCAGGTTCTACCTGAATACTTTTTACTTTCTGACTGTACTTTAAAAATAAGTCAGCGTTTACATCTTGCGGAACAACATAACCCGGCACTCCAAATGCAACCGGACGATCGTTTTCGATCAGTGCAGGCTCGATGTTTTTAATGGCATCGGTAAGTACAAATTGTACACCGTAGCTCACCGATTTACCCGGCTTTAATATTTTTGATGAAGGCGTGTTCCATGGAGTGGCTTCTTTCCATTCGTTTTCAGCGTAAGCTTTTGTTAATGGCATCCACTCATGAAAACCTTCAAAAGTAATACCTCTGCGAGTTGGGTCGTCCAACAGTGGATTCCATGCTTCAAAAGGTGTATTTCCGTATGGCAACACCAACAATACAGGGCCACTTCCTTTTAAACGGATTACCTGCAAATAACCTGCATCCATACCAATATACGGATCGTAGAAAACGTTTTCAGCGTGTGCTTCGTCCAATGTTTTCCTGTCGTGGTTATTGTTGAAAATCAATGGAATTCCAAGGGCACCAATTTCAACGGCTTCAGATGAAGTGTTTTTAATTTCGAAACGCAATACCAGTTTTCCGTCTGCCTTTTCCCAGTAACGAAGTACTTGTACCGGACTGTTTTCCAGAATTCCGCTAAGATCTGAAACGGCCAGCTGACTTTCGGTTTTTGGCTCTACAGTTGTAACACTTTTGCGTGATGCAGCTGATGAGAACGATGTCCAATCGTTTGCACCTACCGATTTTACACGGAAATTGATATCACCCAAGTGATAAAAACCCGGCTTATTTCTTTTGGTCAGTAATTCGCCCGGAGTAAAATCAAACTCAGGTTCTGCCACCGGATGCAAGCCGGCAACGGTATGTGTCGACTTTAATATTTCGATGTTGAAATCGTTTGTAGTAAATTCGAAAGAGCCTTTGTTAATGTCGATCGAATCAGAGGAAGCAACGTTTGATGATGCAAATGCTCCCGCATTCATCGAAAGGCTCCAACACAGCAGAAAGAAAAGAATATTCTTTGGTTTCATCTTATGTCTATTTAATTTATTCATTACTCAACTTCAAGAAGTTATATTTTAAAAATTGATTGATTGATTATTTTATTAATTCTAATTCAGTTGATCTATTTATTCTTACAAAATTATGATTTCAACAGCTGTTTTGCCAATAATAACCTTACCGGCGTTAGTTTGTGCCTTCGGGGTAATTGTTAATCACTGTATTCAAATAATTAACACGATTTGTTAACCACTGCTGCATACGTTGTATTTCTGTTTCATTGTCTTTACCAATTGGCCAACGTGCAGCATCGCGGGTTGCAGCCTCGGCAAATTCTTCGGCGTAAGCATAAGTTGCCGGCCAATAGTCTGCCATAATTTTATCTTCTATTGCGAGCCACCGTGTTTTGTATTCGGCTACAAACTGTTTGCTTTTAAAAAGGTCTGTAAAGAATCCGGGAACAACATATCCTCCGGTGTGGTGAAGCGGCGATGTACCCAACACCAATTCCCGGTGACTTCTGAAATAATTGTGACCGGTATACATGGTTCCCCAGTCAAAATCGAAACCGGCGTCAAAATCCCATAACGGCCCCATTGTCCATTTTGAGTTTTCATCCTTAAAAAGGTACATGCTTCTTGGTGCTGCCACTTCAACGTTATACACCAATTCCTGAATCAACATAAAATCGATAAAAGAAGGAACATCGAATAGTTGCTCAACCTCGCTGTAACTCGCATTTTTTATGGCAGTTTCCAGCTGCGCCATTTCAGTTTTTATTTGTTGCAACTGCGCATCCGAAACAATATCCGGGTGTTTTACACAAACCGGCATGTGGTACACCGACGACCAAAAGTTATCGGTCTCTTCCGGTGCCAGTTCAGGTCCGTCATCAGCATCGAGTGATAACAGTAAACCTGTTTCTTCGTTAATTGCCACGCGGCTTTTTCCCTCTTCAATCTGTTCGGTTAAGGAATACAAGCCAATATAATCACCATTTAAAGTCACTTCAACATAGCGAATATTATTTACGTAAGGCATTTCCAGTTGCTGCCCCACCGTAAAAACAAAGGTGTTCATCAGGTGAGTCGGATCGCGGTAATCAGCAAGAAGTACCCAGTCCTTATTTTCTCCTAACCCAAGCACCGATGCTTTCTCATTCAGTTTGATACGAAATGGCTTTTTCGGGTACCACAACCAGGTAGAGTTTCCCCTTCCCCTGATTCGTCCGGTACCCGAATAATTCCATTTCTCATGTTCTGATCTAACTTCTACCGAACAATCGGTATAAATTTCTTTTGATTCTATTTCGGCGTTATTTGCAGTTGTAATATCAATCGTAGCAACCTTGTAAATATTCGCTTCTGCTGTCTTTTCATCCTCTTCACCATTGACGTCGACTTCGGCACAACGTGTGAATACCAAATTCATACACACTATAAGCGCCAGAACAGGAAGCGTTTTAAACTTCGGATTAATATGATTATACCTGCTAAACAACGTACTAGTTTATTGTAATATTAAATACAAAAGTTACCTGGTATTGAGTACCATCTTTTTGGTAAACCAAGGCCTCTTTTATTGTGTAGGTATCTCCGGCACTTGATTTTCCGGGGTATTGACCAATATTGAATTCAAAGTTGCTTACTGCAAACTCTGAGAAAACTTTACTGTCGTTATCACTTCCCCAGCCAATTACATCGCCATTGCTATCGAACCAGAATCCGTGTCCGTTTGCAGTGGTATTGTAATTTAAGGTACCATCCGATTCTACTGCCGCAAAAGCAATTTTACCTTCCTGCGGTGTTTCTTTTGCAGCCAACAACGAACTTGCTATTGCCGAAGGTTGCATTACCAGCGCCTCAACAACTTTAGTAATATCGCCATTGTTGTTCAGGTTTACAGTTGTACCTGTATAACCTTCTGCATCTGCAGCAAACGAAATATCGTATGTTAATGTCAGGTCTTGTGGCTCGTCATCCGGATTGATAACTACATTACCCAACAAATCAGTGTTAGCGAAACTAACCGAATATGGCCACTGATCGTCGTTACTTTCGAGTTCGTCCCATGGATGCGCTTCGTAAGTTGAAGGAGCTCCAAGTACAACAAACCAAAGTCTTTCGCAGCCTTCAGGAACTGTAAATTCAACATCAGCAGCTGTTTTACGATTCATCTCTCCGTAAACACGCTCGCCCGACTCCATTAAAGCAACATATCCATAACGCCAGCCGGCCCGTGTTAAAGTACCGGTATTATAGTTTCTTGTTGTCATTGTTGTTCCGTTCTCTGAATAACTACCCGGATCGGCTGTCGCCAGGGTAGAACCCGGCACAAGCGCTTTAAAAGAAGTGGTTACCACAGTGCCGGCTTCCGGAACATTTAACGGAATAACATTGTATCCGGTGCTACCCGGACATTTGCTGTATGCTACCTGGTAGGCTCCGTCTTCACCCTCGTAAAATTTGTATTCATATTGACCGATGTAGTCACTTCCTGTTGAACGAATAGCGTCTAAATCCCAGGTTACCAAATGTGCTGCGGCATCATAAAGTTCGGCGTTCATTTCTTCTACCGTCAATTCGTTTATGCGCATGTATGCTTCAATTGGATCTTCCGGTCCAACAGATTCGCGCCAAAGTTTTCCAATAAAATCGATGCCGTGTTTATCTGTCCAGTAATATTGTAACCAGTAACTAGCATAGCGTTGCCATTCATGATTAAAATGACGGTGATAATTCGCCATGTGAACGCTAAAGTTATACGATGAGAAAGCTTCTACCGGGTATGACTGGAACGATTGCCACTGGGCACATTGCTCCCAGAAACCATTTCCTCCGTTGCCGCCAAAACCATAGCGAAAACCATAATTAAAATCATTTTCAATTCCACCGTAGGCCAGCAAGTCGGCATACACCTGGTACTGGAAACTATGGCCGATTTCGTGTGCGATGGTTGAACCAACCGGTTTACAAGTACTTGGGTTTACCCAAAGCGCACCAATAAAGTCGTCGTAACCCGATCCGTAGGCCATCCATTCTTCGGTGTAAAAAAGGTAAATCTGCATCTTGTAATTATCAAGATTTGATTTGCCTGCACCTGTTTCTGCAAAACCCAGTGTATTGACGTTTATATTGTAGAATTGCTCTGCCTTTAGCAGCATATCATCAACATCAACACGCAAAGCCTGCGGAACACTACTGGCATTCGGATCGTCGCCAAAACCTGCTTCCCAGAACACAAAAAAATGTTCAGATTGTTTACTTCTTACAAAATTCCATTTACTATCGGCTCTCAGAAAATCGACATTAATGTGCTCACCCGGTTTATAAAACATTTCATAATCCGGCACATCCGATTCGCTTAACACCACGACAGTGTCGACAGGAGTAGTACCTGTTGTATCTACCGGAGTTGGATCCGGTTCAGGATCCGGTTCAGGAGTTACACTATCGTTTCCGCACGCTGCAAAAACGAATAAAAAAAGAATAATAAAGAAAAAGGAGCATAAGCCGGATTTCTCCGACTTATGCAATTTGTATTGTGATATACTAATCATTATAACAATTAATCTATTCCACTGTAAAAGTAAGGTTGAAGGTTACTGAACCTCCATTACATGTTGCAATGTAAGTTGTTGTAACAACACTTCCTGAAGCAGCATTTTCCGGGTGGTTACCCGCGTAGAGATACAGTTCTGTTTCAGTGTGTCCTAAACTGCAATAGATAAGACCATCGGCCCAACCAACAGCAGTACCATCAGCATTTAACCAGTAACCAGGAACATCTGCGGTGTAAGCAGGATCCTCTTCAGTTACAGCACCCTGATACAATTTCAGTGTTCCGTCCTGAATGGCTTTATGAATCTGGTAAGTAGTCATTTTAAATGCATTACGCAATGTTTCTTTTACATCAGCACTTACTGAAGCATAGTCGTCGCTGTAAGCTTTTGTTAAGGCCACATCAAGTGTAACAGCTTCAGGATCGCCTGTTGGAGCTGTTTCCGGATCTTCGTAGTTATCACCTGTAATATTAAATGTAAGGTTGATAGTTACAGAACCTCCGTTTAACGTTGCGATGTAAGTAGTGGTGATTGTCATTCCTTCAGTTGCATTATCAGGATGGTTACCACCGTATAAATACAAGTCAGTTTCGCTGTGTCCGATACTTGTCCAAACAACACTTTCACCCCACTCACCGATTGTTCCGTCTTCTTTCAGCCAATAGCCAGGAACATCCGATGTGTATGCAGGATCTGTTTCACTTACTTCACCAACATACAATTTAAGATCGCCAGAATTGATTGCCTGGTGAATTTGGTAAGTAGTCATTTTAAAAGCGTTACGTAATGTTTCTTTCAGGTCGTATGTTACACTTGCATAATCGTTACTGTATGGTTTGCTGAATTCAACATCGATTGTTACAGCTTCAGGATCGCCATCAGGTGCAGTTTCAGGATCAACATAACCCAGAACATTGATGGTAATATTCAGCATTACAATTTTGTTATTAGCCATAAAACCGTACTTAATCAGGTAAGTTTCACCTTCTGCCAGGTGATCAGGATACTGACCGATACTGATCTGGTTAGCTTCGAAATCGCCGTAGTTTGTATAAACGCTGGCATCATCGCCCCATGATCCAACAAAACCGTTAAAATCGTACCAGAAACCATAACCGGTAACTGCTTCGGTTGCATAAGAACCATCTTCGTTAACACCAATAAATGTAGCTTCAGTTAATGAATCAATTCCAAGATCGCTTAATACGGTCTGCAAATCAAATTCCAGCGGATCAGGATCGTAAACGCTTTTTGCAGTTACATCAATTGTCAGATCTTGTTCGCTAACAACGTCAGCTGTAATTTGTCCGGCGGCAACTGCATTTACTGTAATTACAATTGCAACACGAGTTTCGTTGTATTTTAACGCCTCGATAAACTTTACAGTTTGACCTTCAACAAGGTGCCCCGGATATTGACCGATTGAGAAATATCCGTTCTCAACATAGAATTCAGCAAATACCATTGCATCTTCACCCCATGCAGTCAGGTCGCCATTGGCATCCCACCAGTGTCCCCAAGGAGCGTTGGTGTTTGATGCACTTGCAATATCGGCATGTGTAGTACCGGCAATCGCAAATCCTTTAACTTCAGGTGCACCGCTTTCGCCACCAATACCGGCAAGTAATTCTTCCTCGGTAATACCAAACTCGGCAGCAATTTTATCCAATTCTATTTCCAGGTCTCCACCATCGTACAAACTTGCACTAATGGTCATATCCATAGAGTACTCCAATATCAAGTCGGCGTTGATACTGTTTTTCTGAGCTTCGGCTATGGAGTCCTGACGGGCTATTTCTGCAATCTCTTCATCTGTAAGATCATGCAGGTTGCTAAAGCCTTCATTGTCTCCGCAGCTAAATAATCCGGCTGTGATAACCAACGCCAGCAGAAGTAATATATTAATCTTTTTCATTTGTCTATCTTTTTAATTTTTTCAACAAATAGCACCTTAGTTCGAATAACCTTCATTCTGTACCAATGAAATGTTCGCATCCAAAGCACCTTTTGGAATTGGGTAGTAATCCCAATGTGTTTCGTCTGTGGCATCTTTACAGAACCACGATTTACCGTTAAACACATTACGTCCGTCAGTCATTTTAAAACGAATAAGGTCCTGACGACGGTGATGCTCGCCAACAAATTCCCAGCCCAGGTCATCCAGTAAACCACCAAACTCAATATCATCGCCACCTTCCTGCGTGTATATATATGATGCAGGATCGTAGTTAGCAAATCCTTCGCTGGTGTATTCGCGGTGTCCGTAATCGTAAACACTTCCACCTTTCAGGTCAGCAACTGTACGAATAGCATCTTGTGCCGATTCAAAAGAACGACTACGAATTTCAGTAATCAGGTCGGCAGCAGTTTGCTCGTCTTGTTCCAAACGAAGTAAACATTCTGCTTTAATAAACATAGCATCTGCCAAACGGAAGAAAGCTACATCGTTACCATAAGTACCATAGTCACCAGCTTCGATTTCGCTTTTTACAAAACGGAAACCTTCCTGCTGGTATGCACCCGGATTATCAATAGAGTGTACATTTTGCGAGTAGTTCAGGTAACCTTCACCTGCCCAGTCATCGGTGCTAAATGGAATTGGTTCTCCCGATTGAGGAACAGTGTTTCCTGACTCATCTTCAGTAGCAAAATACTGTACTCCACCTGCCCAGGTATAACCTAAACGGTTATCACTTTCATGGTAACTTTCGATAAACTGAGGGATGGCACAGCTACCATTCCATGGCGAACCGTTGTAACCGTAAGCGGCTGCTCCGGCACCAACCAAACATTTATTTACCAAATAGTTGTGTGCAGCATTGGTTTTATCCAATGGAAGAGCAAAAATTACTTCAGGAGATGAAGAAATACTTACTTTAAAGTTATCGAGATAGTTGGCAGCCAGTGAATAACCTCCGTTATCAAGAATATCATTCACTTCGGCTAAAGCCAGCGAGTAATATGAATCGTCGTCAGTACCGAAGTAAGCATTGTAGTTAAGGTACAGTTTTGCCAATACCATATCGGCAGCAAAACGGTTCGGGTAACCAAATACTTTTTCCGTACCCAACTCATCTTTAATGGCATTAAGTTCGGATACACAGAAATCAAAAATTTCCTGTGCTGTTGCTTGTTCAGGAAGGTAACCAGGTTCTGTGTCCTGAGTTGTTTCCAATGGTACGTTACGGAATGCATCTAGCAATACGTAGTAGTTCAACGCACGGATAAAACGCATTTGCGCCTGCTCCGAACCGGTTTCAGGTAATACGTCAAGCGTTTTGTTGGTATACCCAATTCCAACATAAGCATAGTACCACAATGCATCGATATGGCCCTGAGTTGAGTTCCAGCTGTGTTTGTGCATTGGTATGTAAAGGTCACCCCAGCCAATACCAATTCGTTTTGGTGTCATATAAGTGTCGCTACACTCTTCCATTACATCGAAGTATCCGTTCCACCCCCAATACAGGAAGCGGAATTGCGCGTAAGCTTCACCCATCATATAACCGATAATCTCCGGGTCGTTTACATCGATCGTCTCGTCGGTCAACCCGGAATACACTGTTTCATCCAGGTCGGTACATGATCCCATTAACAATAAAATTGCTACGGAAAAACTAAGTATAGAGTTTTTTATGAATTTCATAATTCTCAGATTTTAAAAGTTAACAGAAAGTCCAAAAGTGTATGAACGAACAGTTGGATACTTATCACGGTCGTCGATACCCGGTGCCAGGAAGTAGTTTGATACTTCAGGGTCTAGACCCGAGTAACCGGTAATACAGAACAGGTTCTGACCACTCACATAAAAACGCATATTTTTCACGTACTGTGAGAATTGACCTTTGATTGGCAGTGAATATCCTAAGGTTACGTTACTCAGTTTGATAAAGTCGCCATCTTCAATGTGGTCGCTCCAAACACCCTGTGGCATTGAACCTGATAATCTCACCATCAATTGTTCACCTGTTGCTTCATCAATTACAGGAGCTCCATCAGGAGTAATCGCAGGATGCAAATCAGCTGCAGTTTTCAGGCGGTTGTATGCAATCGAGTTGTTTTCGTAGAAACTACGCTGAACATTTAAAATCTTGAATCCAAACTGACCTGTAAACATCATACTCAAATCGAAGTTTTTATAACGGAAAGTGTTGTTCCATCCGGCATATACACTTGGCAATCCGTTTCCTAAACGCTGACGGTTAGATTCCAGGTTGTAGCTGGTATCAAATTCTTTAACCGACCATGTATCAGTTTCGCTGTCGTAAACTTCAACCAAAACAAATCCGTCTTTGCTAACGCCAACAGAACGAAGTCCCCAGAAATCACCTAAAGGTTGTCCAACCTCCATAGCGTGGGTAGCTACCGAAATAGGATCGCTTACACCCCCAACTTCCATAAAGTTATCGGTTTCGTATAAGTCGTTCGACAAGCTCAACAGTTTGTTAGCGTTGTGCGATAAGGTTAATGTTGAGTTCCATTCGAAATCACCTTTTTTAACAGGTGTTCCTGAAACCATAACTTCAATACCTTTGTTTTCCATTTCACCAACGTTAGCAATTGTGCTGCCATACATATTGGGTGGAACCGGTACTGCGTATTCATACAACAGGTCTTTTGTCATTTTCTTATAAACATCAACCGAACCTGTTAATCTTGAATTAAACATTGTCCAGTCAACACCAATGTTTACCTCGCTGGTAGTTTCCCATTTAAGGTCAGGATTTGGGTTTTGGGCAACTTTTAATGAAGGAGTCCAAACGCCATCCTGACTTAAATGCTTACCGTAAGCATCATAGTCATATGTAGTTAACGACATGTAGTTATTGTTCGGGATAACACCTGTTACACCATAACCGGCACGAAGTTTTAAGTTGTCGAGCCAGGCTGCTGACTGCATAAACGATTCGTTACTGATCGTCCAACCCAGAGATGCCGATGGGAAAGTACCCCATTTATGGTTCTCACCAAATTTTGATGATCCTTCGCGACGTACACTTACAATTGCGTTAAAACGATTGTCGTAAGCATAACTTGCACGACCAAAGAAACCGATCAATTTATTATCTGATTTTGACGATCCCATACTTGCAACGTGGTCTTCGTCTGTTAAATACAAACCCTGACCAAGGTTGTTGTACAAGTATGATTCTGATGGGAATTCAGAGTTTCCGGCATAGAAACTATCGTATACATTGTACAGGTAACTGTAACCTACCAAAGCGGTTACGCGGCTTTTCTCAATAGTAAAATTATATTTTGAGGTTAACTCGAGATTCTCATTTTTTTCGTTGCCTGATGATTTTCCTGCACTACCCCTAACTTTTGAAATAGTACGATACTGATCTTCCGGATCAACAGTACTTTGCGAATAATACTTACTTGTATAATAATCTTCTCCGGTTGTACTTCTTTCACCACGTGATAACATCAGGTTGGTTTGCCAGTTTTTAATCGGCTCAACGGTAATATTTCCTACCACGCGTGCATATTTCGAACGGTAATCACCGATTCGTTCATTTTGAATTTCAACCGGGTTGTAATACTGAAAACGGTTAAATTCTTCGTAGTACGCACCATCTTCGTGATAAACAGGAGACGATGGATTATGTATCAAGGCCTGACGATAAGCGTAAGTATTGTTATTGTTTGTATTGTTATGTGTAGTATACAATACATTCAGGTTTAACTTAATGATGTCGTTTAGTGCATACTGACTAAAATCAAGTTGCGCTTTCAGGTCCTCACTATCACTCTTACGCATAATACCCTCTTCATCGGAATAAGTAACGTTGGCTGAGTAAGATGATTTATCAGAACCGCCTTCGAAGCTCAATGAGTGGTTTTGTGTATAACCACCTTTGCGTGTAATGGCAGCTAACCAATCGGTATCGTAACCTTCGTAATCAAAGTTGGTCAATCCGTAAATTACATCGTGGGTATCCATAAAATCGGCAGTTTTATACCACTCCGAAATTGATGCATAACTTGAATAAGTTGCACTTGAATACGATCCGCGATTTCCTGATTTGGTAGAAATAAGGATTACACCATTGGCACCCCTTGTACCATAAATAGCTGCCGCCGAAGCATCTTTCAATACGTCGATCGACTCAATATTTTCAGGTGCAACTGTAGTTAACGAACCTTCGATACCGTCAACAAGTACCAGCGGTTCAACACTACCCATAATTGTTGTAATACCACGCAGCATAATGCTCGAAGTGGCATTCGGGTCACCCGATGTATTGGTAATACTTAAACCGGCAATTTTACCTTTTACCAATTCAGCAGCATCACCAATTTTACCCACCGTAAAATCTTCCGATTTTACACTGGCAATAGCACTGGTTACTTCTCCTTTTCGTTGGGTACCGTAACCAATCGCAACAACTTCGTCGATACCAATGGTTTCAACATCCATGGTAACGTTAAGTGTTGTTTTTCCTTCCAATTGGATTTCCATTGTTTTAAATCCAATGTACGAGAATTGAAGTACGTCTTCAGCATTTGCATTAATGGCGTATTTACCATCAATATCAGTAGTGGTACCATTTGTTGTACCTACAACCAATACTGTTACACCGGGTAAAGTAACTCCGTCTGAATCATAAACAGTTCCGGTAACCCTTGAGGTCTGACCAAATACTGTAAATGGGAAGATCAGGAGAAACAAGACATAGCAGAACATTCGTGTTTTTCTTGATTGAATAGATTTCATTTCACATCGTTTTTAATTTAGTAATTATCGCTGTCGGTTAAGGTTCAGAAAGCAACCGACAGCTCCCTATTTTTTGTTGTTTATATTTCGAGTTTTTTGTTTCATTAAAGCTGAAAATCTCTTTTGATCTTCAGCATAGTCAGGCATTGATTACGTTTTTCTCATAAGCTGTTATTTTAGTTCTGGTTTTGTTTAAACTCTTGTTTATACCGTATGTATACTTCTCTCGAATTTAGTTCTCACAAGTAACACAAAAGCCTAAAAGTCCACGATAACAGATGTTCAGGAAAGTATCACAAATGTCAACACATATACGAAAACACTGACACAGTGACACTTACAAATCACCAACAACATATTGTATGATTTTAATAGTTGAATAAGCAGCAGGAATACAGTACAAGGCTAAAAATTGTTACAAACGAACAAGACAAATGGAATACCTAACAGCCCCGCTAATCAAGAGCAATTGATGTAGTTAAAAAGAGGAAAACTTTAATTTCCCCTTCTAGTTATCAAAATAGGCTTTTGGAGTTACGCCAAAATATTCCTTAAATCGCCTGCTGAAATATGCCGGACTTGAGAAACCTGTCTTATACGCCGCTTCCGAAATATTACACTTCCCTTCGGCGATTAATTTTACGGCTTCGCGTAAGCGGATTGAGCGAATAAATTCGGTAGCCGAACAGTCAGTTAATTTTTTGAGTTTTACATGAAGTAAAGAGCGACTGATACCAATTTCGTTTACCAGGAACGATACGTCAAGGTTTGGCCGATCGATATTTTCTTTGATCAACTTGCTAATCTTATCGATAAGCTCTTTATCCGATTCGGAAGTGGCAACTTCAGTTGGCAACATCTTTGCATCCGATTTAAAACGTTCGATCAGGCTTCTCCGGGTATGCAGTACATTCTCGATTAACTTTATTAAAATATGCGGCAGGAAGGGTTTTTCAATGTAATAATCGGCACCGGTTTGTAAACCTTCGTACTCGTTCTCCTCACCGCTTTTTGCCGTTAGCAATACAACGGGAATATGCGATGTTCGCAGATCAGATTTTAACTTCCGGGTCAGCTCGAAACCATCAATCCCGGGCATCATCACATCGCTGATAATCAGATCAGGAAGGGCTTCTTCTACCTTTTCCATTCCCTGGCTTCCGTCGATAGCAGTTATAACTTTGTAATTGTCGGCCAGCGTTTCTGAAATAAACTCGAGCAGTTCACGGTTGTCATCGATAACTAAAATGGTAGGCTGCGCACTCAGTCGTTCCACCTCATCGCGCAACATCGGAGCCTGTTTTAGGTCGTCGGCCAATGTAATGTGCGGAATATACTGCTCTGCACCGATCAACACTTCCGAATCCTGATAAGCTTTTCGCGAAACGGGTAACTTAACCGTAAAAACAGCACCCTCTCCAACAGTACTTTTTACATCGATTGTACCTTTGTGTAATTTCACCAGGCTATTTACCAGCGCCAAACCAATTCCCGATCCCGCAACCTGCGGATCGCTTCCTCCGTCGGCGTGATAAAAACGATCAAAAATCTTTTTCAATTTCGAAGAATCGATTCCAATTCCGTTATCAGCTACAGTAATTCTTAAAGTTTTAAACGCCAGTTCTTTCGAAAGTAATTCCACACTCACTTTAACCTCACCACCTTCGCGGGTAAACTTCAGCGCATTGGAAATCAGGTTAATCAGCACATTCTCCAGTTTCTGGTAATCCACCCAGATATTTGATTCCAGATTTATGATCTCAAAGTCGAAAGCAATCGATTTCGATTCAGCCGACTCCATAAAGGCCTCTTCAACATCCTTTAAAAGCGTGGTAATATTCTGGTGACTTACCTTGAGTTTTTCTTTGCCATTCTCAATTTTCCTGAATTCAAGTAATTGATTAACCAGCGTTAACAAACGGTGTGCATTGTTTTTAATGCCCTTCATTTTTTTGTTTAGCGCGGGTGTTAGTTTTTCATCTTCAAGAATCCGGGTTAGCGGCCCAACAATTAGCGTAAGCGGTGTACGAAGCTCGTGCGAAACATTGGTGAAAAACTCCAGCTTAAAATTATTGAGTTCGGTGAGATAATCCTTTTCGCGGCGTTCCATTTCGGCCAGTGCCTTCGACTTTTGTATGCGCGTAGCCACCACATAAAAACTTACCAGTAAAAGAATAAGCAAAAGGAAATACATAAAGAATCCCCATTTCGATAACCAAAACGGCGGCTCAATAATTATTTTCAGCGAATTTGCTTTTGTTCCCCATTCGGCATTATCCGTTGATGCTTTTACATGAAAATAGTACTCTCCCGGCCCGAGGTTGGTATACGTGGCAAAATCACGTGTTCCCACATAGTTCCACGAGTTTTCAAAATTTTCGAGGTAGTATGCATACTGGCAGTTTCCTTTGTTCTGGAAATTTAAACCGGCATACTCGATGGTAAAAACATTTTGTTTGTATTTTAATCGAATTTCAGGATGCAGATTTAAAGATTGCTCAAGCGCCTGATCTTCGCCGGGCACCATTTCCTGGTTAAACAATTGCATTCCCCTGAAAACAACATCCAGTTCTTTTTTAATTTCCGGCTTGTTTCGCTCATTAAAGGAAATCATTCCACGGTTAGCGCCAAAATAGATTTCGCCATCGCGGCTTTTGTACGATGCCCGGTAGTTAAACTGTTCGAAAGGCAAACCCGACTCGCGGTTATACCAAACGATTTCTCCGGTTTCAGGTTTAAATTTCGCCAAACCTTTATCGCCGCTCGCCCACAAATAACCATCGCGCCCCTCTTCCAAACTAAAAATCCACGAAAACGGAAAACCATTTGTTTCGTTGTATTCGTAAATCGTATCGTTGTCCAGATCGTATCCGTACAAACCTTGCAGGCAGTCGCCCAGCCACACACGGTTTTTCGAATCAGTTTTTGCAAAATTTATATTTTTCAGAAAGTTGAATTTATCAAGCGTTCCAAATGTTCGCTTCTTTTTATCGAAATAATAGGTACCGATAAACGCAGAAAACCAGATTCGATCTTCGCTGTCGTACATAAACTCTACCTGTATTCCGTCAAAAATATCAGGTTCGTAACGATAAAGCCTCTTTTCCAACGAATTATAAACGGCCACTCCGGCCGATGTTGAAATAAAAACACTATCGCCAACATGCAACAAACTGTATATATCATTCGACGGAAGTTCAGGATGATTTGATGTATTTAGATATTCAAACCTGTTGTTTTTAAGATTAAGAATATTTACGCCTCCGGTATAGGTTGCAATCCATAACCGATCGGGAGTTTCGAACAACAAATCGTGTACATTATTAAACGACAAACCGTTACTCTCGTTAACTTCCCTGATGATTTCGTCCTTTTCAAGATCAATCTGGTTGATCCCCATATCCTCCATTCCCACCCAGATGTGCCCGTTTTCATCTTCGGCAATACAACTCACTGCACTTCCGGCCAAATGTTGTATTCCGGTACCGGCTTGCCACACATGAAAAAATTCAGGCGTATTATTCCAGAAGTTTATTCCTCCGAAATAGGTTGCCAACCACATGTTTCCATCGCGGTCGTTAAAGATGTTATAAATGGGATTTGTGTTTAATCCCTGAGGATTTCGGATATCGTGCTGATAATAATCAAACGACTCGGTGTAAGGAGACCAAACACACAGCCCGTCTTCGGTTCCAATCCAAACACGTCCTTGCTGGTCTTCGTTTAAAGTATGAACCAGATTATGCAGTAAATGCCTGTTTCCATTTTGTTCCGCCGTAAACCTTCGCGACTGGCCGTTTGTAAGATTAATCTGGTACAAACCATCCGCATAATTTCCAATCCACGCATAATTACTGTTGTCGATATATAAATGCGATAAGCCCTCGACGTAAATTCCTTCAGGAAGCTCAAAATATCGTTGTTGTTCACGTTTCAGATCGTAAATAAGCAACCTGCGATCGTTGGTAACCGCCATTAAGCGATCATTCTTCTCCCTTATATTGAGTATCTCAACTCCCTCCAACGCAGGAGCAAAACTCACATAATCATTAAAATCTTTAAGCTGATTCGTTTTTGTATCGAACAAACAAATTGTATCAGATTTAAGTACCCAGTAACCAATTTTTGATTCACGCAATTCATATACATCGCCAAGATCATTTATTGGATGGTAAGGTTCGAAAATTTCTTTATTGAAATTAAAGGAATAAAAAACATCATCGGTGGTTTGAACCAGCAAAGTAGAATCTACCTGATGAAAATGATTCCACTTACTCCAGATATCAAAGTAATTTCCTTGTTCATCAACAGCCTGAAACGTTTTAAAATATTTTCCATCGAAACGACAAACCGAACTACGGGTTGCTGCCCAGATAAATCCAAACTGGTCCTGGCAAATACTTTTTATGTACGACGAAGGTAAGCCATCGTCGTTGGTGTAATGCGTAAAAGTCAGCTTCCCTCCATTTGCAAACACAAACGATGAAAGCAATATAAAAACTGAAAACGTAAATATTTTAAACCGGTTTCTCATCCTGATAAACTTCCCCTCTAACCTACAAAAGTAATGATGGCTGTAATTACCACTATCACAAATGTCTTAAAAACTTATACAAAAAGAGAAGCTGACTTTATGGGTCAGCTTCGTTTAAGTGCAAATATAAACACTTATAGTATTTTTATGTCGTGTACGAATCTCTAATTCGTACTTTCTTCACCTTCTATTTTTCAATTTTTACACGGCACACATAAAATGCATTTCCTTGAACTTTTAGTTCAAATCCACTTTCGTCAGCCCTAACCGATGAATGAGTCGGTACCAAAGTATTGGGTGCTTCGCGTGTATTTATTGCATCAGGTTGGTTGCTGTGTAAACAGCTAATTTTTACTTCAACTTTTTCAATCGAACGTTTTAAGCCTTTCAGGTCGATGTTAATGTCCTGAATTTCGTCCGAAGCATTTACCACTTTCACAATCACCTCCGAAGTATTTTTATCGAATACGGCACTGGCGTACAGACTGTCCTGCCCGGATATGGTTGCGCCGTCGGCTGTAATCGACAAAACATTTGTTCCAGTGTTGTGAGCATACATTTGCTGCACATAATAATTTGGAGTACGCACCACCTGCAGGTTATCAAACCAAATCATGTCAGGTTTCCACTGCCAGGCATCGTAATGTGCAAAAAGCGGCGCATAAGTTGCCAAATGAACAATGTCGGCATTGCGTTCCAAACCGGTCATAAAAGCAGCTTCGGAAATGGCTGCGCGCATGTTGTTATCACGGGTTTTATGGTGCGAAGCAAATTCGCCTGCAAATACTTTTGGTCCGTTTCGGTCGTAACTATCATAGCGGTCAGCATTTTCCAAAAACCATTCAGGACTGCGATAGTAGTGCTCATCAACCAAATCAACTTTTAATTCTGTCATTTTTGGCCACAGGTAATCAAAATTCTCTCCATCAGGAGTTGGGCCGGAAGTTCCGATAATTTTAATCTCAGGATGTTTTTCGCGCAACACTTCCATAAAAGGAATCAATCGCTCCACATAACCTTCGCCCCACTGCTCGTTTCCAACGGCCAAATATTTCAGGTTAAAAGGCTCAGGATGCCCCATTTCTGCACGTACTTTCCCCCATTTTGAGTCAACCGGTCCGTTGGCAAATTCAATCAGGTCAACCGCATCATCGATATAAGGTTGCAGATCGCCAACCGGCACACATTCTTCACTTTCGTACTGGCAAGCCAAACCACAACTGATTACCGGCAGCGGCTCAGCTCCCAGGTCTTCACTCAGTAAAAAGTATTCGTAAAATCCTAAACCATAAGTTTGATAGTAATCGGGGAAAAAGCGGTGTTTAAATGTATAATTCCAGCGGTTTTCGTTCAACGGACGATTTTCAACCGGGCCAACACTGTTTTTCCACTGGTAGCGTGTTTCCAGCGTATTTCCTTCGATAATACATCCTCCGGGGAAACGAAATACACCGGGATTTAATTCGTAAAGCGCTTCGGCCAAATCTTTTCGCAAACCGTTCTCGCGATTTTTCCAGGTTTCGGTGGGAAACATCGAAATATGATCCAGATCAACTTCTCCGGCCGATTTTAAAACCACACGAACTTTACTTTTTGCATCGGTGGCATTCGACTTAATTATACACTGATATTTTTGCCAGTTATTACCCGAAACAAGAATTTCTCCTCTACCAATAATATCGTCGTTGGAGCTTACCAGTTCAATTACAAATTTCTTTTCGCCTCCATCAAGCGAGCGGGCATAAAATGAAAAACGATAGGTATCATTCTTTTTTAAGCCAATTCCTCTGAAACCATTATTTTCCAATCCGGTGCCGCGTCGCAAACCGGTTTCGTTCAGGCGAACGTAATTTGGATTTCGGTCGAAACAAGCACTTTCGTTTTTTACCTCCACATTTCCGAAAGGCAACCAGCCAACAAGTGGTTGATCGAACTCAAACGAACGGTTTTTTATTAATTCGGCATAAAGTCCGCCATCGGCACCGAAGTTTATATCTTCAAAAAATACTCCGTACATATCCGGCTGCACTTCTGCCCCCAGTTTATCAACCTGTACATTAAAATTCTTTTGTGCAAATAAAGTCTGGCTGCAAACGACCAGCAGAAAAATAAGTGCTTTATAGTTCATATGTTTCATTTTTTAATCCTTTTTATGATCGTCGAAGTTGACTAATAATAGGTCGGTCCAATCATAAGTTTTATCGTATGTGAGCCACGAAAATACAAATTATTGAAAAGCTGGAATGATAGTTTTTCTGCAAAAGGGGTCACAAATTCACCAAATTGATGTTAGAATAGAAGAAGAATTAGGTAGCGTACCAGCCGAAATCCGTTAAATGTCAGAAACATTAACAAAAAACGTCTCTACTTTTCAAATTCAACTTACTTAAACTTTCCCAATCCGTCGATAAAAATCCCCGGTTCTTCTATTTCATTGGCTAAAAAGTACTGCCCGACATAGCTTTACCGCAGAAATTAATAACAAAAAGCTATGAATAGAATTAAAACAATCATCTTCTTTTTAGCAGTAAGTTTACCCACTTTGCTGTTTGCTCAAAACGAAACAGCAAACAAAACCTGGAGCCTTACTGATTGTATCGATTATGCATTGGAGCAAAACATACAGGTTCGCCAAAGTATTTTAAGCAACCTGTCGAATGAAGTGAACAAAGAACAGGCGGAAGCCCAACTTTTGCCGTCGTTAAATGCTTCTGCCCGCCAGAATTTTTCATGGTCGAAAGTGGAGGATTACACCACCGGTGAAAGCAGCTTCGAAGGATCGAACAGCAGAAGTATGTCGTTAAATTCAAGCATTACCATTTACAATGGTCTTCGCTTGAAAAACCTCATTAAACAAGCTGAACTCGATCTTCAGGCCGGACTCTACGATTCGGAAACAATTAAAGAATCAATTACGATCAGTATTCTTAATGCATTTCTGCAGGTTGTTGCCTACGAAGAAAATGTAAAGAATGCACAAAGCCAGATGGAAGCAACAAGCGACCAGCTTGTGCTATCTGATGCCCGGTTACAATCCGGAATTATTTCAAGATCGGATTACTTGCAGGTAAAATCGCAGCTGGCTACAGAAAAGCTAAGTCTTGCAAATGCACAAAGCCAGTACGCTATTTCCAAAATCAGTTTAATGCAATTGATGGAACTTCCGGTTGATGAAAATTTTGCCATTGAACGTCCTGTTCTCGATGGCAATATGAATCAGAATTTAACACCAAAGGCAGCTGAAGTGTACGCCATTGCTTTGGGAATTAAACCCCAGATTAAAAGTGCCGAATATCAGAAAGAAAGCGCTGCTTTAAACGAAAAAATAGCACGCGGAAATTACTACCCTTCGGTAGCAGCCAACGCCGGACTTTCTTCAGGTTTTTCAAGCAGTATGGGACAATTAGGCGACCAGGTAACACCTACTGTAGGTCTTTCGGTTTCCATTCCGATTTTCCAGAACAAACAGGTAAAATCGAGTGTAGCCAATGCTAAAATAAATTATCAGAATGCAGAATTAAGCGAGATCAATACAAGGAACGAACTACGAAAAGAAATCGAGCAGGCTTGTGTAGATGTAAGTTCAGCACAAATTCAATACGAAGCCAGTCTCGAAAGTTATAATTCGTACGAGGAATCGTACGCGCTGGCTGAAGAAAAATTCAATAACGGTTTAATTAACTCGGTTGATTTCCTTTTCGAGAAAACTAACCTTATCGCTGCCGAAAGCGATTTGTTACAATCAAAATTCAACCTCATATTCAGTTATAAAATACTCGATTATTATCAGGGTACTCCAATCGCTTTTTAAATCAGTAACTATTAAAAACAAAATATCATGAAAAAGAAAACAATCATTATTATCGCATTACTGCTAGTCGTTTTGGTGTCGGCAGCTCTTATCTTAAAACCGAACAAGGTTGATATTAGCCAAATCGATATTCAGACAGGAAAAGCAGGATCGGGTAGCATAAGCACTATTGTGGAATCAACCGGTACGCTGGAAGCCATTACAACAGTTGAAGTTGGAACTCAGGTTTCGGGAATTGTCGATCACCTTTTTGTTGACTACAACTCTTACGTAAAGAAAGGCCAGTTGCTGGCTAAAATCGACACCACAAATCTTGCAGCTCAATTGGAACAAAGTCAGGCAACCTTAGACAATGCAAAGGCCGAGCTCGACTATCAGCAGGCAACCTACGACAGGATGGCTCCGCTGAATGAGAAACAATTGATCTCACAAACTGATTACGACCAGTATATTTATAACTTAAACAAAGCAAAAGCAAGTTATAACAACGCACTGGCCCAACACAAAAAAAACCAGATCAACCTGGATTATGCTTTGATCTACTCTCCAATCGACGGAGTTGTGTTGAATAAAGAAGTGGAAGAAGGACAAACTGTTGCAGCCAGTTTTAACACACCTACCCTTTTTACCATTGCCAACGACCTTACGCAAATGCAGGTTGAAGCCGACATTGATGAAGCCGACATAGGCCAGATTAAAGAAGGACAACGTGTTGAGTTTACTGTTGACGCTTACCCTGAAACAACTTTTCAAGGCGAGGTTACACAATTGCGTTGGGAGCCAACAGTTACAAACAATGTGGTAACTTATACCATTATTATTGACGCGCCAAACCCTGATTATAAGTTAATGCCGGGAATGACAGCCACCATTCAGATATACGTACTGGAGAAAAACGATATTCTTGTGGTACCTAGCAAAGCGCTTCGTTTTACTCCCGATCAGAAATTACTGATGAGCTACATGAGCCAACAAGGCAAACCTGAAATGCCGGAAGGTCAAACTCCACCGGAAATGGGTGCTATGCCACAACAAGCTCCGGGCGGTGCCAACGATGCAACCATGGTTTGGGTAAAAGAAGGCACCAGCATTCATCCTGTTCCTGTAAAAATTGGATTGAACGATGATATTAACGCTGAAATCATCTCAGGTATAAAAAGCGGTCAGGAGGTAGTGCTGAGCATGGAGCAAAAAGGAGGCAACCAAACTGCCGCAAGAGCAGCCGGTAACCCATTTATGCCAGGCCCTCCGGGAAGAAGATAGAAACAAGTTACGAGTCACTAGACACGAGTTACGAGTATCAGGTATCTAGAATCCAGTATCTAAAAAAGAGAAAAATGAGTAAAGCAATTATAAAAGTATCGGAACTGCGAAAAGACTATCATGTAGGCGAAATGACCGTACATGCACTTCGCGGGGTTGATATGGAAATTTACGAAGGAGACTTTGCAGCGATTATGGGGACCAGCGGATCCGGAAAATCCACTATGCTTAACATCCTGGGCTGTCTTGATAAACCGACGTACGGCGAATACCAGTTGGATGGTGTGAACATGGGAACCATGAACAAGAACCAGCTGGCAGGGCTGCGCAACAACAAACTGGGATTTATATTTCAGTCGTACAACCTGCTGCCACGCACAACTGCGTTGGAGAATGTTGAGCTGCCACTTTTCTATAACTCAAAAGTAAAGTCGAAAGAAAGAAAAGAACGTGCCATGCACGCGTTGGAGCAGGTTGGTCTGGCCGACCGCATGGATCACATGCCCAACCAGTTATCTGGTGGTCAGCAACAACGTGTGGCCATTGCGCGCTCGCTGGTAAACGACCCGGTGGTTATTCTTGCCGACGAAGCAACCGGTAACCTCGACACCCGAACTTCATACGAAATTATGGAGCTGTTTCAGCGACTTAACGACAATGGCAAAACCATTGTATTCGTTACACACGAATCGGACATTGCCCGTTTTATGAAACGCAACATCGTTTTCCGCGACGGCAGAATACAAAAAGAAACAGCAGTAACCGATCGTTTTAATGCAACGGAGCTTATAAAAGCACTTCCGGTAGATGAAGATTATGAATCTTAAAAGCAGCGAAAAATGAATTACAGAAATCTCACGAAAATAGCAACAACTGCGCTGAAGAGAAATAAGTTCAGGGCAATTCTTACCATGCTTGGTATTATTATCGGAGTTGGTTCGGTGATCGCGATGCTTTCTATTGGCGAATCATCAAAACAAAGTATCCGCGAGGAAATGTCGGATATGGGAACCAATATGATTATGGTAATGCCTGGCCAGCAACGTCGGGGCGGAGTTATGATGGGTAACTCCAACGCCAAATCTTTGACTCTGAAAGATATTACTGCCTTAAAAAAAGATGCCAAATACCTTACCGAAGTTTCGCCACAGGTGAGTACCAGCGGACAGGCTGTTAAAGGTAACAACAACTGGCCCACCTCTATCTATGGTGTCGATGCATCTTATCTTGATATTAGAAAATACTCATTGGAGGATGGTCGGATTTTTACCGATAAAGAAATAAACTCCCTGGCAAAAGTATGTCTGGTGGGTCAAACAGTAGTAGAAAATCTTTTCGCAGATGGTGTTGATCCTGTAGGTCAGACTATCCGTTTTGACGGTATTCCCTTAAAAGTAATCGGCGTTTTAAAAGAAAAAGGCGAAAACGGCATGGGAATGGACCAGGACGATATGATCCTTGCACCTTATACTTCGGTGCAACGCCGTATGCTGGCAATCACGCACATTCAATCGATTTACGCATCGGCAGTGAGTGAAGAACAATCAGAAGCGGCCATCGAAGAAGTTGAAACCATTTTACGTCAACAACACAAATTAAAAGAAGGAGCCGACGATGATTTTGAAGTACGCTCACAAGCAGAAATGGTTGAAATGGTATCGTCGGTTACCGATATGCTAACCCTGCTTTTAGGAGCAGTTGCCGGTATTTCGCTGTTGGTAGGTGGTATCGGAATTATGAACATCATGTTTGTGTCGGTTACTGAACGAACCAAAGAAATCGGACTGCGGATGTCGGTTGGAGGACGTGGATTTGACATTATGATGCAATTCCTGATTGAAGCAGTAATGCTTAGTATTCTGGGAGGTATAATTGGAATAATTTTCGGAACAGGACTCTCCTACCTGGCATCGTTCGCATTAGATATGCCATTTGTTGTAGACACACAGGCAGTTGGATTATCATTCCTCGTTTGTAGTGTAATCGGTATATTTTTCGGATGGTACCCGGCTCGAAAAGCAGCCAACCTCGATCCAATTGATGCAGTACGTCACGAATAAATATAAAACCAAAATTCATTATTGATTAGTGAGTTTTGGTTTTAATTTTAACTTTGTTAAAAACCAGATAGCATGAATAAACTTAGGGCCGGCAGACATAAACTCGCAATACTGATGCACGTTTTGGTGTGGGTGGTTTTAATAATTTTACCACAGATTATTATCAGCCGCTATGCAGGAAACAGCAATTTTATTGACTGGGGAATTTATGTAAATGCCTTTATTTTCGGTGTAATATTTTATGTCAGTTACTTTTGGCTGGTTCCTAATTTTTATATGAACAACCGAAAAACCCTGTTCTTTATTCTTGCTGTGGTATTGATCGTTTGCCTGTATTTTGTTCTCGATTACTCTAACCATATTTTCCACAATCCGGAACGTAACCAACGGGTAGCTGAGGAAATTCAGGATCAAGCAAGGGAGCCACGCTTCCGACGTCCTCCTTTTAAACTGATGCAAATTTATGGTTACAGTCTGATTTCGATTATAATCGTTGGTTTTGCCATTGGTTTACGTGCTATCGAGCAATTCTCGGCCAGCGAAAAACGTCAGAAAGAACTGGAAAAGGAAAAGTTAAATTCGGAACTTGCTTTCCTGAAAAACCAGGTAAGTCCGCACTTCTTTTTTAATACGCTGAACAATATTTATTCGATGGTAGCCATAAATACCGACGATGCGCAGGCGGCCATTTTAAAACTGTCGAAATTAATGCGCTACCTGCTGTACGAGTCAGAACATGGAGAAACACTGCTTTCGGCAGAGGTAGAATTTATGCGTCATTATATTGCGTTAATGCAGTTGCGGGTTTCACAAAAAGTCGATATCCAAATCGATCTTCCGAATAACCAGAACGACCTTAAAATTCCGCCACTGTTGTTTATCCCGTTTATTGAAAATGCCTTTAAACACGGCATTAGTTATCGCGATAAATCGTTTATTAAAGTAGAAATGAAAACGGTGGAAAACAAAGTCTATTTCACTTGCGAAAACAGCATTGCCAAAGAGAAAGCTGAAAAACGCGATGAGAACCATTCGGGTATCGGACTTGAGAATGTGAAAAAAAGGCTTAACTTGCTTTTTGCAGGAAAATACGATTTAAACATCGACGCTTCGCCTGAAGTATTCAGTGTAAATCTTGAAATTGATACCGCTAAATGATACGAACCATTGCCATCGACGACGAACCTCTTGCCCTTCAACTGGTAACTTCTTATGTAGAAAAAACACCAATGCTAACATTGGCAGGTGCTTTCGACAACCCGATCGATGCCATGGAATTCCTGGATAATAACGAGGTAGATCTTATTTTTCTGGACATTGAAATGCCCGATTTAAATGGTTTGGAGTTTACACGTATTCTTACCAACAAACCCAAAATAATTTTTACAACGGCCTACGAAAAATATGCATTGCAGGGATTTAAACTCGATGCCGTCGACTACCTGTTAAAACCATTCAGTTACGAAGAGTTTTATAAAGCCGCCGAAAAAGCAAAAAAACAAATCGGTTACGAACGGGCTGATAAAAACAACGACGAGGTAGAAGCCAATCACGAGTTTCTGTTTTTGAAATCGGAATACAAAATCCGGCGAATCAACTTTAACGATATTATTTACATCGAAGGATTAAAAGATTACGTAAAAGTATACCTTCAGAACGAGACAAAACCGATCATGTCGCTGAGTTCGCTAAAGGCGCTTGAAGCCAAACTTCCCGAGGAGAAATTTATGCGTGTTCATCGTTCATTTATTGTAAACCTCGAAAAAATAGACACGATAGAACGCAGCCGGATTGTGTTTGGCAAAGTATATATTCCGGTAAGCGAGCAATACAAAGAGGCATTTAACAACTTTGTGAAGAATAATTTCCTTTAGTAGGATTTAAATCCTTACAATTTCTGTCAACTTCTTTAATTCCTTCTTTCCACTTTGACATTACTGGTATTCGTATGTTTTGGAATCACTGGTAATCACCATTTTAATTTCTGGCCAGAGGAATTACACAAAACCGGCATACACGAAGAGTCATACACATAATTTATAATAATGCAAACAATCGTTATATAACTACACCGCTCAGATTTCTATTTTGCTGCACTTATTACGTATTTAAACACTGCTGCTTTTATGTCTCAAATTTCATCCGTTATCGAACGTTTTGATTCTATTTCATTAAATCAAATGGATGAAGTGGCGCTTTTGAACCGGTTTGATGTAAAATACCAGCTTACCGAGGACGAACTGGTTCAGGTTTTAAATGCCATAAAAAACGACTATTATATTCTTGAAATTAACAACTCGAGAATACACAACTACAACACCATTTATTACGATACCCGAGAAAATGATTTGTACATAAACCATCATAACGGGAAACTTAACCGCATAAAAATACGAAAGCGCATTTATGCCGATTCGGATCTTGCTTTTCTGGAAATAAAAAAGAAAAACAACCGAAGTAAAACAAAGAAACTGCGCATGATTGCCGAGAACAACGGTACATCATTTACGGGAAAAGAACTCGAATTTCTGGCTGTAAATACCAACTTCGACTTCCATATTTCGAAACTTACTTTGCCTGTGAAAAACACCAATTCATTTAAGCGCATCACGTTGGTGAACAAAGACTTTTCGGAACGTTGCACCATCGACCTCCAACTTGTTTCGTGCTCACGTCACAAGAAAGTGGTTATGAAAAAGATGGCTATAATCGAACTGAAACAAAGTAGTGTAAACGAAAAAACCGCTCTGGCACAACAACTTCTAAGAAGTGAAATTAAACAGAGTGGATTTAGTAAATATTGTATGGGGCGCGCACTTTTAGAACCCCGGCTAAAACAAAACCTATTTAAGGAAAGAATGCTGCGATTAAAAAAGCAGTTTAATGGAAAAATTGCCATTTCTCCGATAGATATCTAACGTTAATATTTAAGAAACATAAGAAATATGGATCAATTACAAGATAGCATCATCACAGAACCTTTAAGGTGGCTGGGAATTAAAGTTCTAAATCCACAAGATTTTACAGAGTTAATCGTACGATTTCTGCTCAACCTGCTGGTTATCTTTATTGTAGTAAATTACATCTACTCAAAAAACAGCAACCGTAAAGATTTCTATTTCAGCTACTTTTCCATAAGCATAACAATATTTGTACTTTGTTTTTTGCTCGAGAGTGTAAAACTTGAGCTTGGATTCGCACTTGGATTGTTTGCCATTTTTGGTATTATACGCTACCGCACCGACCCCATTCCGATTAAAGAAATGACTTATTTGTTTGTCATCATTGGGATTTCGGTTGTCAACGCACTTTCGAACAAAAAAGTGAGCCACGTGGAATTGATGTTTACCAATGCTGCCATTATTCTTACCATGTGGATTTTGGAGAAAATATTGCACTTAAAACAAGAAAACTGCCTGGTTATCAACTACGAAAACATTGAAAACATAAACATTAAGAGGAAAGCGGAACTGTATGCAGATATTCAGGAACGCACCGGAATAAAAGTAAAACGTATTGAAATAGAAGAAATTAACTACCTGCGCGATGCGGCTAAAATTAAAGTTTACCACGACATAAACGACAATAACGGCGAGAATAACACCTTTTAACCATGAAAAAATTACTTCTGTTACTTGGAATTGTATTTACAGTTCAGCTGGCTTTCGCGCAGCGCACCTGGTTTGATGCGGAGCTTAGCGGCAAAATTGTTAAAAGGCTCGAATTTTCAGTGTCGCCGAATGTACGTTTTAAAGAAGATTTTGAACTGAACGAATACTTTTTGCAGACAGGGCTGGAATATAAATTCAGCAAATATTTGCGGCTGGGTGCGGGTTATCGTTTTGGTTACAACATCAACGGGGAGGAGCACGAATCGTTCGGACGTTTTAATCTGGATGCAAAAACCGGTGTTGAATGGAAAAATTTCAGTCCAAAATTCAGGTTGCGTTTTACCAATGCCGACGATTTTTCGGAAGATAACGAAATTACCAATTACCTGCGTTACCGATTTAAGCTGGAGTACAAAATCAAAAAACTCGACCTGGAGCCCTACATACTAACAGAGTGGTACCACGATATTGATGCCGGCGAATTCAGCAAATCGCGTTACGAAGCAGGTTTAGAGTATAAACTCAACAAGCACAATAAAATTGGTGCCTGTTATCGTGTAAACCATTACCTGAACAGCGATAAAAACAACCGAAATATTATTGGCCTTTCCTACAAATTCAGTTTGTAAAAAGCCCGATAATTTGCGTAAACTCCCCTATTACATTCCTTTATTAGAAAGATTATAAAAGCTTTATAATCTAATATCTTCTTATTTTTATTACATCTAAATAAAAATTATAATTTTGTAGCCAAATTTTTATCCATGGGATCAAAGCAGGAAGAAATTCAGAAAACAATAAAAATGTCGAAACTGCTTTTCAGCCACCCGCAGTTAATTCTTGTGCTGGAGCGGTTTGGAATTAAGCTGGGTGTTCGCGAAAAAACGGTTGAAGATATTTGTCGGGAATACGAAATTAGCACCAAAGTATTTCTAATGGTGGTTAACCTGAATGTAAACACATCGTACCATTACGAATTGAATTTTGATGCACAGGACATTAAACAGATTGTAAAGTACCTTACAAAGTCGCACAGCTACTTTGCGGATGAAGTGTTTCCTGAAATCATAAAAAATATTCATTTGATGAGCGAATACAGCCAGAAGCCTGAAATGCAACTGGTTGAGCGTTTTTTCAATGAATACAAAAATGAGGTGGATCAACATTTTGATTACGAAAACAATACTGTTTTCCCATACATTTTAAATCTGATTGATGCCAACGCGGCCGAGAATTATTCGGTTATCGACTACCGCGAACATCACGACGATATTCAGGAAAAACTCGACGATGTAAAAAAACTGTTGATCGAGCATCTTCCGCAAAAGGCCGACAATAACCTCCGCCGGAAAATATTGTTTGCACTATTCGATTTAGACACCGATTTGCAAACGCACTCAAAAATTGAGAATGAAATTTTAATTCCCCAGGTGGAACAACTCGAAAAACAAGGACAAGCCTAATTTGGATAATAGCTGTAAAATATTGATCATTGAGCCTTCGGCGATAATTCGCGAAGGAATTTCTGCCATTATCGAAAGTATGAAAGACAGTGCACAACTGTCGTTCGCCGACACGGTTGAAGAGGCACTAAAGTTTGGGCAAACCGATCTTTTTAAAATTGTAATCGTTAATCCGGTAACACTTAACAATTCGAAAAAGCACCTTAACAACCTTCTTTCGCTGTACAACAGAACCAACGTTATTGGTTTAAATTCCAATCATTACGACCGAAACCTCAGCGATAATTTTACCGACAATATTTTTATAACCGACAAGCACGAAACCATAACACAAATAATCTCGAAACATTTTAATGCAGCGCCTCCTGCGTCAAACGAGATTGACAACACGCTGAGCGAACGCGAAATTGATGTATTGAAACTGCTGGCAACAGGAAAATCGAACAAAGAAATTGCCGAGCAGCTTTTTATCAGTGTGCACACCGTAATTTCGCATCGTAAAAACATCAGTAGCAAACTTGGCGTAAAATCAACTGCGGCTTTGGTTATTTATGCAGTGGCCAATGGTTTGATAGACGTTGATGGTTTTACGGAATAATCAGCCTTATCTTCCAAATTTTAGAATAAGAAACAGCAAGGGTGCCACAATCATTAATGTCACCAGTGTTTTACTCAGGTATTTTCCTTTTTCTTTTCGGAACAACAACCACCCTATCAATCCTGCAAGAATAAGGTAAAATGAAAAGTCGATAAAAACCGAAGACACGATCTCGTTTTGTGACGAGCTTAAACTTATTGACGAAATAAATGCTAAAAACATACGCTGGTTGATTAAGAATTACCAGTGTAAAGTTGCTCTATTTTTACCCTTCAGACAATCACGCAAAATGGTTATTTTGTTTTTCTAGTACTCACTAAAACAGGGGATTAAAGACATTTTTGTCTTAATGTGCAAGCAGCTCTGCATTGTTGTCGCAACAATCGTAACCGGCCTGCAAAGTAATATGCTCAACTCCAAATTTATCGTGTAGCAATTTCTCTGCTTTTGCCCGGACTTCCATTAGTTCCTGCATGCTGATATTGTCTTTCATGTTAATGTGCGCTTCCAGGTGAATCTGCGTATCGTCCAGTTTCCAAACATGAATGTGATGAATATTATCGATCTCCTCTATCTTCTCCACTTCGGTTTTTATACTTCCCAAATCGATATTTGTGGGAGTCGACTGCATTAAAATATCTACCGTTTCTTTCACCACATCCCAGGTGTGATAAATGATATAAACGCCAACCAAAACGGTAATCAGCGGATCAATCCAAAAAACCTCGAATTTCCAGATGGCAATTCCTCCGATTATTACCGCCACCGACGAAAAAGTATCGCCCAGTAAATGCAGGTAGGCCGCACGTACATTCAGGTTGTGGTCTTTGTCTTTATTCAGCACAAAAACCGAAATAAGATTGGCCAGCAAACCAAATGTTGCCACAATAAACATGATCTTTCCTTTTATCGGCTGCGGATTTACAAAACGTTCGTAGGCCTCAAAAAACAGGTACAAACAAATCCCGATCAGCACTACCCCGTTAAAAAGAGCGGCCAGAATTTCAACACGTTTATATCCAAAAGTCTTTTGTTCGTTCGATGGTTTCCGGCTTCTTTTACCTGCCAGAAATGCAATAAAAATCGCCGACGAATCACCCAGGTTGTGCAGCGCATCAGACAACAGCGATAAACTGTTCGAAATTATTCCACCAATCACCTGAACGATGGTAATGGACAAATTTAGTACGGTTACCCATAATAATTTCTTCCCACGTATTTCGTGATGATGGTGGTGGTGATGCCCATGGTCGTGATGATGGTCTGCCATATTATTTCATTTTCAATTACTACAAATATGCCGAATTATAGTTTAAATAAAATCCCCATTTATGGGGATTTTAAGAATTGCGATTTACTACTACTTTTGCAAACAATTTTGGTTTAGTTAGAGTTTATTTAGAAAAAGGTTTAGTAGTTATGGATTTAGAAAACACTTTCAAAAAAGGACGATGGTGTGAAGCCATTGAAGTGAAAGATTTTGTCTCATTAAATATCACGCCATATTCCGGCGATCATACTTTTCTGGAAGGCCCGACAGCCCGCACCAGCAAATTATGGGATGTTTGTAAAGTAGCTCTTAAAGAAGAGCGTGAGAACAACGGTTTACGCGATGTTGACGTAAATATTGTTTCCGGAATGACAGCTTTTGAAGCCGGATTCATCGACAAAGACAACGAAGTGATTGTTGGTTTACAAACCGACAAATTGCTAAAACGTGCCATGAAACCTTATGGTGGTTACAACGTGGTGAAAAAAGCTTTATCGGAACACGGTTTAAAACCAAACCCGATCGTTGACGAGAGTTTTAGCAAATACACCAAAACACATAACGACGGAGTTTTTGATGCTTACACCGATGAGATCAGAAAATTCCGTTCACTGGGATTCCTTACCGGATTACCTGACAACTATGCCCGCGGACGAATTATTGGCGATTACCGTCGTGTAGCGTTATACGGTATCAACCGTTTGATTGATGGTAAAAAAGAAGACCTGCAAAAAATCACCGGTCCGATGAGTGATGCTACCATTCGTTTGCGTGAAGAAGTTTCGGAGCAACTCCGTGCTTTGAGCGACATGATCGAGATGGGTAACATTTACGGTTTAGATCTTTCGCGTCCTGCACAGAATGCCAGCGAAGCTGTTCAGTGGACATACATGGCTTACCTTGCAGCAGTTAAAGAACAAGACGGTGCAGCAATGTCGTTGGGAAGTGTTTCTTCATTCCTTGATGTTTTTATTGAAAAAGATTTACAAGATGGTAAAATCACCGAAACTGATGCACAGGAATACATCGATCAATTTGTAATGAAACTGCGTATGGTTCGCCACCTGCGTATGGAAGCTTACGATCAGATTTTTGCAGGGGACCCAACCTGGGTAACTGAAAGTATCGGTGGTTTGCTTATCGACGGACGTAGCAAAGTAACTAAAACGTCGTTCCGCTTCCTGAATACACTGTACAACCTGGGGCCATCGCCGGAGCCAAATATTACCATTCTTTGGTCGAAAAACCTGCCTAAAGGTTTTAAAGATTATTGTGCTAAAGTATCGATCGAAACGTCATCAATTCAGTACGAAAACGATGATTTGATGCGTACCAGCTCTAATTGCGACGACTACGGAATTGCATGTTGTGTATCGATGCAGGAGCTTGGAAAACACATCCAGTTTTTTGGTGCACGTACCAACCTTGCCAAAACACTTTTGCTGGCCGTTAACAGTGGCCGTTGCGAAAATACAGGAACTGAGATGGTGGATGGAATTCCTTTTATTGAAGAGGAATACCTGGATTACGACAAAGTGATTGCCAACTTTAAAATAGCCATGAAAGAAGTGGCGCGTGTATACAATGATGCCATGAACATCATCCACTTTATGCACGACAAATATTACTACGAAAAAGCTCAGATGGCGCTTATCGATACCAATCCAAAAATTAATATCGCCTACGGTATTGCGGGATTATCGATTGTTGCCGACTCGCTTTCGGCAATTAAACACGCCAAAGTAAAACCAATTCGCGACGAAAATGGTCTGACTGTTGATTTCCAGATCGAAGGCGATTTCCCTAAATATGGAAACGACGACGACCGTGTTGACCACATTGCACGCGATGTGGTAGAGCATTTTAACATGGAGCTGGAAAAACTTCCGGTGTACAAAAATGCCACGCCAACTATGTCGGTATTAACCATTACATCGAATGTAGTTTACGGAAAGAAAACCGGGGCTACTCCCGACGGACGTGCCAAAGGAGTTGCCTTTGCGCCAGGTGCAAACCCAATGCACGGAAGAGATACACACGGTGTAATTGCATCGCTGAACTCGGTGGCTAAAATCGATTATAAAGACTCGAAAGACGGTATTTCGAATACACTTTCTGTAGTTCCAAAATCGTTGGGAGCAACACCTGAAATGCGTATCGACAACCTCGTTCGTACACTTGATGGTTACTTTGGTTGCAACGCACAGCACTTAAATGTAAATGTGCTCGATCGCGACACGCTGCTTCATGCAATGGAGCATCCTGAAGATCACCCGCAATTAACAATTCGTGTATCGGGATACGCAGTAAACTTCGTTCGTTTAACACGCGAACAACAACAGGAAGTACTTACGCGTTCGTTCCACGAAACAATGTAATAATACATTATAATACTACTTTTGCATGCCGGCCGGTTTAAACTGGTTGGCATGTTTTTGTGTTAAATAGTATGTCTCCATCCGAAAATAAATTAATCGTCCATTCCATCGAATCGTTTGGTACACACGATGGTCCCGGAATACGTTTGGTCGTATTTCTTCAGGGCTGCAACCTGCAATGTAAATACTGTCAGAATGCGGATACCATTGCGTTAAAAGGCGGAACACCAACCGAAATTGACAGTCTGGTTAAACGAGCGATAAATATGAAAACGTACTTTGGCGACGATGGCGGAGTTACGGTTTCCGGTGGAGAGCCCATGTTACAAAGTAAGGTACTTATTCCCTTTTTTGAAGCACTAAAAGCGGAGGGAATCCATACAAATATTGACACCAACGGATTGATAAGAACACCGGAAGCAAAACATTTAATTTCCGATCTGTCCGACCTGTTAATGTTCGATGTTAAATCCACTACCGAAGAGGGTTTCAAATCGATTACAGGTGCAAAAGGACTTGATCGTTTACTGGAAAACATTCAGCTTCGCGAACAAAGTCAAAAGCCCTACTGGTTGCGTTACGTACTGGTTCCGGGTTATACGGATAGTGAAGAATCGTTACGTTGGTTAATCGATACGTTCTCGGCAAACAAGTACCTGCAGAAATTTGAAATACTCCCCTACCACAAACTGGGCACCTATAAATGGGAATCATTGGGAATGGATTACCAGTTTAAGGATGTACAGGAAAATACCCCCGAACAGATCGACCGGGCTTTTGAAATGCTGAAACCGCATTTTAAAGATATGATTGTGAAATAAGAGGAAGGCAAAAGGTTAAAGTAAAAAGGCAAAAATATTGTAGACGGATAAGCAAAGATACAATAGGTTAAGAATATCACGCATCCAGAATCCAATATCGAGTATCAAAAAAAGAAAGTTCCATGAGTTTATTTACACCAAAAGAAATAATTAAAGAAGCCGGGAAACTGGCCATTGCAAAAGATAGCTACTCAGCAAAAAAAATACTTACACTGGCATTTTTGGCCGGAGCATACATTGCTTTTGGTGGTTTGCTGGCAATTTTGGTTGGCGGTGGAGTGCCCGGTATTGGTGCCGAAAATCCCGGTATCCCGAAGTTTCTTATGGGAGCAATGTTCCCTGTTGGACTCATGATCGTAGTTATGGCTGGAGCAGAACTTTTTACCGGTAACAATGCCTATTTTATGCCCAATGTACTTAGTGGTAAACAACGCTGGACAGCTCCGTTGCGAAACTGGTCGCTGGTTTATCTGGGTAATTTTATAGGGTCAGTGTTTGTTGCCTATTTTTTGGTTCACCTCACCCATTTGGTAAACGCTGAGCCATGGATTAACATGGTAGAAAAGATTGCCGTTGGGAAAACTTCCAATCCGTTTTTTACCACCTTTTTAAAAGGAATTGGTGCAAACTGGCTGGTTTGTTTGGCCTTGTGGATGGGTATGTCGGCACAACACACCAGCGGAAAGATTTTAGGAATCTGGTGGCCGGTTATGGCTTTTGTTACCATGGGTTTTGAGCACAGTATCGCCAATATGTTTTTTATTCCACTCGCCATTTTCGAAGGTATTGACATTAGCTGGACAACATTTGTGGTGAAAAACCTGATTCCGGCAACACTTGGAAATATAGTTGGAGGCGCCTTTTTTGTAGGTACTTTATACTGGTATGCTTACGCTAAAGAGAAATAGCGAGTGTCCATGTCATTTCTAATTTAAATGCGAGGTAAATTCCAGTCCTCCGGCCTTTATCGTTTGCTGAAATAGAACTGAACCTTTCTGAAAATTCATCAGGCGTTTAAACTCTTCCAACTCCTCGGTATTCAGCAAAGCATTAAAAACCTGGCTTCCAACCGGAATTATAATTTTGCGCTTAAAATTTGAGGTTTTGTTCCGCTGCGTCCACTCTTCGCCATCAAGGTTTTGGATATATTGTGCAAACTTCCAAAAGTCCTCTTCCTTAAAATTAAAGTTCAGGTTTTTGTATTCAACGTGAATGGCATCACACGTTGCACATTTAAAAATCTTTCCGTTTAGTGTTTCTATAAGTACTTCCATTTTCTGAGCTTTTTTGATACAACACAAAGTAAGCCCTAAGCGTATTCAAAATCAATCCCAATTACTTGTGATTTAAGAGTACGGTGCCCCTCATTTTCAGGGAGAAAAAGACCGAAATTTATAGAAGTGTATCTACAATACCACTTTTTGGTTGTTTAAGCATTCGTCCCGGAATACTGCTTTTTATAACCTTTTGTAAAGCATCAACCTGCCGCTCTTTGGCAAATCGTTTGGCCGTTATCAGGCTTATTTCTCTAACCGGTTCATTTGGAACGATTTCTTTGATCAGTTCTTCCTGCTCAGCCGGAATGTTAATGGTTGCCAACTCCGGAATAAAAGTCACGCCGCTTTTGTACTCCACAATCCGCCTCAACGATTCGATGGAATTACTGTGATACACCAGCCGTTGTTTATTTTTCTTTTGCGGATTTAACTGACAAATCGAATTCACTTGATTCTGAAAACAGTTCCCTTCTTCGAGGTACCAGATATCACTCTGGTCAATTGATTTAATATCGATGAAATCCTGTTCAAATAAAGGATGCTCTTCGGAGAGATAAGCATAAAAACGTTCGTAAAACAGTGGTTCTGTGGAAATATTTGTTGCCGAAACCGGTGTGGAAATGATACCGCAATCAATGTCGCCCATTTTAATTTCGTGAATAATCTCCTCCGTTTTCAACTCGTATATTTCCAGCTGCAAAGCCGGATAATCTTTACCCAACTGATGAATAAAAAGCGGAACCAGGTATGGCGCCAGTGTTGGAATTATCCCAACCTTCAGGTTACCACTCACTTCTTCGCTAATTTCGATAGAGATCTGTTTCAACGCTTCAATCTGCTTTAAAATTTCCAGCGACTTCTCGTAAAAAACCTTTCCCTCTTCTGTAAATTGAAAAGGTCGTTTTGTTCGGTCGATTAATTTAAATTCCAACTCTTCTTCCAGTTTCTGGATTTGCAGACTTAATGCAGGTTGCGTAACTCCCAGCCGGTCGGCTGCTACCGAAAACGAACCGCAGACGTAGATTTCTTTCAGATACTCCAGTTGTGAAACATTCATAGCATAAGTATTTGTAATAACACTATAAATATAATAAATACTACTAATAGTATCTTTGAAGTGTTGAAAGAAACAAAAGAACAGAGTTTAAACAACAAAGATTAAAAATTTACATATTATGAAAGCAAAAAATCAAATTACAGTAGAGAAATTGAATCAGTTATTGGCAGATTATCAAATTCATTACCAAAACCTGCGCGGATTACACTGGAACATTAAAGGACAATTGTTCTTTGCATTACACGCCCGTTTCGAAGAGTATTACAACCAGGCTTCTGATGTAGTAGATGAAATTGCAGAACGTATTTTAATGCTTGGTGGTCAACCACTGCACACTTTCGAAGACTATTCAAAAACCGCGAAACTGGGTGTAGTAGCCAACGTTTCGGAAGCAAAACCAGCTGTTAACAGCGTATTGGAAAGCCAAAAATATTTCCTGAACAGCTTTACAGAGATTCTGGAAGTTGCGGGAGAAAACAACGACGAAGGTACTGCCTCAATGATGAGTGACTGGATCGGACATACTGAAAAAGAAATTTGGATGCTGGAATCATTCCTGGCATAATACGTCAAGATAAAATAAACAAAAAGCCTCGCAGAATTGCGAGGCTTTTTTTGTTATAAAATGTCATGGTATTATTTATAATCCTACACAATAAATCTTTTCTACCCCTTTAAAAACATAAGCGTCAGAAGTTGGAACTACCGATGCCCAGAATTTATCGTCCAGTTTGTTTTCACCTAAAACTTCAAATTCGCTTCCGGTTTTAATTACTCTTGTAATACCGCGCTCATCGTAGAAGTAAAGCTTGTCGTTGTTAATCCATGGCGACGCCCAGCATGCACCTACTTTGTCTACTTTTTGCTGATATAAAACTTCGCCGGTTGATGCGTTTACACAACTAATGTCACCACCTCTGCTCGATAAAACGTAGATCATCCCGTTATAAAGAACCGGCGATGGATTTGAGATACCGGTGTTCGCATTCGACCAGGCTACCCATTCATTTGAGGTTTCGCCTTCGGCCAAAGAAATATCGCCTTTTGCACCGGCCTTAACCGCCATTAAAGATGTTGTTTGTTGTGGTCCTCCGGCATTTCCGAAATAGATAAACTCATCATCAAAAACAGGCGAAGGAATAGCAAAATTACCACCGGCGTTTATCTGCCAATTCAGATCGCCGGTTTCGGGATTGTATGAACGTACTGTTTTTCCCATTACAACCAGCTCGGTGCCGATTACATTTTTCCAGATAACAGGTGATGAGTAGTTGGTTGTTTCTTCACGGTTTACCTTCCACTTTTCTTCACCGCTTGCAGCATCTAACGCCACTAAAAATGAGCTTTCTTCGTTATCAACCAAAACATACAGCATTCCGCCGTAAACTACCGGAGAAGCTCCTGTTCCCCATCCGTTTAAAGTAGGATAAGCCCCAAGGTCTTTCGTCCAGATCAGGTTTCCGCTCATATCGTAACAATATACACCCACCATTCCGTAGTACGCGTAAACATATTTTCCGTCGGTTACCGGCGTTTCGCAGGCATACGTACTTCCAACGTGCTTTTTAATTCGCGGATTACCTTCAAAAGAAACCTGTTTCCAAAGTTCTTTTCCGGATTTAGCGTCTAAACAAGTAAGTTGCCAGCGATAAACAGCTGTGGTGTAACTGTTATCTTCCGGAGCAGGCTGACCTTCCTGCGGTTCAGTCTCTTCTTTTGGTTCCGGCTTATCAGCTTCTTTTATCAATACTGATGATGTCATAAAAATTTTATCGCCAAAAACGATTGGCGACGACCAGCTTTCGCCTTCCATATCGACACTCCACCTGACGTTTAAACTATCGTTCCACTCTGTTGGTAAATTCGCAGTTTGAATTACCATGTTTGAGTTCGGACCATACAACTGTGGCCACTCGTTGGTAGAACAGGCCGACAGAATAAATAGAAATACGAATAAGGGAGACATAGCCCTCAGGATTTTGAACATTTGTTTCATAAGGAATTGAATTACAGTTAATTTCGGTTGTTTTGTTTTTAAAAATACTATTTTAATTGAACAGTATAAACAAGTTGAGAACTATTAACACCCATTTAACAGATAACATTTTGATATTTTGCGTAATACGTCCACCAAATACAAAAAAAAGCAGTAAAGTGATCTAAATCAAGATCATCTTACTGCTTTTTCAATATATATTTTCAGTCGTATACTAACTTCTAATCATCAATGGTTTGAAATACCAACTGGCGAAACTTCCAACCGGTTACATCGGTAACCTGACCTTGTGTTTGTTTCATGATTATTCCGATCACATTTTCCTCAGGATCGGCAAAATACTGGGTATTAAAATAACCACCCCAGTTAAAAGTCCCCATAGTTCCCATTCCGCCTTTGTTTTGTCCTTTTGCAGTTAACAGCTCAAAAGCCAAACCGAATTTGGTGTTCGAATCCCCCCAAACTTCACCGATCTGATTCGATAAAATAAGGTCAACCGTAGTGCGGCTTAACAGTCGTACACCGTTGTATTCACCGCCGTTCAGATACATTTGCAGAAAAATGGCATAGTCTTTTGCTGTGCTCGACAAACCTGCTCCACCCGAGAAAAATGTTTTGGCACCCTTAACCGGATAATCGGTATCGTAAAAAGTTACCGGGTACTTTTTCCATTCTCCATTCACCGGATGTTGAACATCAACAACACGATCGATATTTTTTTGAGGCTGGTAAAACCAGGTGTCTTCCATTCCCAGCGGATCGAAAATGTGTTTTTTCAGGTACTCATCAAACGGCATTCCCGATACAATCTCAATAAAATATCCTAAAACATCAAGTCCCTCACTGTAATAAAAGTTTGTTCCGGGCTCGTGATGCAAAGGCATTTTAGCCAGCTTTTTTACACTCTCCCCAATCGTTATATTTTCAGTTGTGAACAAATCGGTAACACCGGCTTTTTTGTACAACATCTGGAAGCGTTCGTCGCTATCGATAGCGCCATAACCAATTCCCGAAGTATGCGACAACAAGTGACGAATGGTAATTTCATTTTTTACCGGCACTCCTGTCCAGGTGGTGTCGCTGTATCTGAAATTTGTTAGCACCTGCTGACCTTTAAACTCAGGAATGTATTTTGAGATCGGATCATCCAGTTGAAATTTACCTTCTTCCCAAAGCATCATTACCGCTGTTGAGGTAATCGCTTTTGTTTGTGATGCGATACGGAAAATAGCATCGCGCTCCATTTTATCACCGGCTTCGTTTGCAACTCCGTATGCTTTCCAGTGAACGATCTTTCCGTTGCGTGCTACCAAAGAAACAACTCCCGGAAGATTTCCGTTGGCCACTTCTTCTTTACACATTTTATCGATACGTGCCAAACGTTCTGCAGAAATACCGGCACTTTCGGGTGGCATTTCATCCAGTTTGTGCGATTTAATTATTGAACTGGTTTGGGCATTTGCTAAGCCAGAAATGAATAGAAATAACGCAAAAAGTAGTGTTAACTTTTTCATCGGTTTAAATTTTTTATCGTCCGTTTTGCGAATAAACGCAGGACTCGTATTACTTGGTTTTTATTTTATTGCAGTCAAATATACAAATACTTCAAGCAAAAGAACAGGCTTATTGTAACAAAAACAAAAAGGAGCTAAAAACTCCTTTCTGCATCTTAATTATGTCTTTTTATATTTAATCCAATGAATTCGTCTAATACTCGGGTTAGAAGATGAAGCTTCTCTTTATTCAACGAAGTAAAGTGAAAAGAACTAATACAATTGAAACTACTTTTTCATAGCATCTACGTATCGGTCGGCAGCCTCCTTATTCCAGGTAATTGTCGCTGTTCCATACTTAAAATTGGTATCTAGAAATTTAAGAAAAGAAGCGGTCATTTCTTCGGTTTCAGCATTTCCTTTAGCCATTTCCTGCATCAGCGTTTGCATATCGTAAATGTACTGCGAAGTGAGTTTGCCCAGTTCAGCACTTTGCCAGGCATGGCCTCCGTGAATTTGTAGCTTTTCCAGATCGATATGATTAACCGGATTTTCTATGTATGAAATCAGTTTGTCAATGGCATCTTTATAAGTATAAAAACTTTCTTCGTTGAATAGCCACACTCCGGTTCCCGATCCAATAGCATCTCCTGAAAAAACGAGGTCTTTGTCTTTCAGAAAAAATAGTGTAGAGTGCGCTGTGTGTCCGGGAACTTCTGTTGTGTTGATTACAAATTCTCCTCCCAGGTCAAAAGATGCATTTTCGGCGAAATAAGCGGTTCTACCTTCCGGAAAGATGTCCTTACCATTAAACTCTTCTTTGGGTATCCAGAAACTGGCTTTCTCATCATCAACAAAAGCCGGTAACATTCCTAAGTGATCACCGTGGTTATGCGTAATGGTTATATAAAATTTTTTATCGCCCACTCGCTCGTAAACCAACGATCGTAGTGATTCCGTGGCGGTGCTATCCCATTTCACATTATTGGAAAGATCAATAAGCAGTGCTTTTTCTTTCCCAACGATCAAGTACATATCTGAGCAATTATTCATGCTCTCCATTTGTCCATCGTCATTCAAAACAAGACCGGGAGGATTACTGTCGTTTCCATCTTCAAAATGATAAACGTTTTTAGCTATTTCAGTAACTGTGTACGGTCCTTTTTGAATTGACTTCGAATTACCTACCAGACAAAGAACAAGCAATAAATTGATCAGCAGTAAAGTTTTTTTCATTATCTCATTTTTATTTAAAAGAAAAAGGGGAAGATCCCCTTTTTCCGATTAAAATAAGCTTTGTTGTGGTACCGAAGTCGCCACTTCAATTAATTCTTTATCGTGGTTATAAACCAGTTCCGACTCATCGTCGAACAACATAGTAGCTCCGCTGTCTGTTGTAAAAGGCTCCCATTCCGGCATAGCATCACTGTTCGGATTACCGGTATGAGCAAAGGTAGACCATGTTTTACTTAGTTTCTCCGCCAAAGCATAGGCTTCGGGTGTTCCTCCGTTGTACTCTTCAGTCCGGTAGATATTATTAAAAACAAAAGCAATTTCCATGCAGTGACCGGATTTTAACATGCCATCCAAATGCGGTGCGCTCCACTTAAATACATAATTGTAAATTGGTGCGCCACCAGGAACCGATGCTTTCAACTTCACAAAATCCAGAAGTCTTGGTCGGAACATCATATCTACATCGGTCATATCAGAAGGCATTTTTGTATTAGGATATGCCTTTTTGAAAGCAGCAATATAAGAATCCGCTTTGTCGCCATACTTTTCTTTCAGATACTCAACCACTGTAGCTTCATCAGCCGTCAGCATTCCTGCAGGTGCACCAAAACCACCAAATTCAACTTTATTTGATCCCATAATAACCGGGATATCTTTGGCTAAGTCCTCAGCCCCCGGAGTACCTGGTTGGAACGGAATAAAATCGCCATCGCAAACTGGTCCCCAGCCAACACGTCCACCACCTTCGGCAGCCACTTTTGCCAGCGCTGCGTTTCCGGCTGCCAGCAATTTGTCGTAAGGAACATCCTTTAATTTTTCAACTTCATTTTTCGCCAAACCCAGCTCTTCGAGAATTGCCGGACCAACTTTTTTTGTTAACTCTTTATTGGCAAACTGACCACCGCCACCACTTTGCATAATGGCTTTATGAAATAATCCTTTCGCCGAAGGAGTGTACAACATAGTGGTCACTTTACCGCCACCACCCGACTGGCCAAAAATGGTAACATTACCTGGATCGCCGCCAAAGTTTGTTATGTTGTTGTGTACCCATTCCAGAGCAGCCACAACATCCATCATTCCAACATTGGCCGACTGTGCATATTTTTCGTCAACTGCTGACAAATCCAGAAAACCCAGAACATTTAAACGATGGTTAATAGAAACAACCACCACATCGCCGGTTCGGCTTAAATTCTCGCCATCGTAACTTGGCAACTCACATGATGACCCGGCGGTGTAACCGCCACCATGCAACCAAACCATAACGGGTCGCTTTTTACCGTCGTTTACTCCCGGCGACCAAACGTTTAAGTTCTGACAAGCATCTTCTTTCATGAACCAGAAGTTGTGCTGTTGTGCAAACTCCATTTCGTCATTCAGGATCATGGAAGCGACATTGATCGGACACACAGGCCCATACGATCTGGAACTTCTTACTCCTTCCCACGCATCAGGTTTTTCCGGTGGCATAAAGCGCTCAGCTTTCGCATACGGAATGCCCTTATAATTGTAAACGCCTTTGTGTACATAACCAATTACATCGCCTGATTCTGTTGAAACCTGTGCTGTTTCACTGTCGGCATTCATTGGGTGTGAACCAGGAGTTACGTAAGGATCGCTACTCACATTTTGAGTTGATGTATTTTGACAAGACGTAAATAGAATTACACCCGCCAACAATCCATAAAAAGCTGTTGTTCTTTTCAAATTCATATTGTTTTACTTTTTGGGATTATTTAAAGCATTTCACGACCTTCTCTATCCGGATCATTCTTCACCTCGCAAACATCGTTCAATATCATAAGCTCTCCATTCTCAACAGAGAATTGTGGCCATTCAGGTAAAGTTTCGCAATTTGGATTACCGGTTTTCATAAATGCAAGCAATGCATCCGACATTTTTTCTGACAACTTACGAGGACGAGCGCCACCACCTGTATGCGTTAACATCAGATCGGTATTGTAGAACCAGAAACAAATATCAAGGCAGTGGAATGCCCGCATCCGGTTATTAAACATTGGTGGCTCCCAACCAAACCAGGCCATATAAATTGGTGCCGCCTGATTGCTTTTGGCAGTCGCTGTTTCTACAGCCCCTTTCCGGTTACTGGCTACCAATGTCATAATTTCAATTGGTTTAGCATCCGGAAATACTTTTGCATATGCATCGTATACGGCAGGTGCTTTGTCGCCTAAACCACCTCTGAATCCGGCACGTTCCTTCAACATTTCTTTGGCCTCATCAGCTGTCATTTTTTCCATTTCGGGCATCGTACGCGCCATTCCCCACTCGTGGAAAGTAGTACAGATCATCATTGGCACACCCGAAGACACACCTCCCGATTCAGAATAAAATTTCCCCTTTGGTATATTCACACCATCGGCAACCGGTGCAAATCCCATTCGCATTAATCCGCTTCCACCTTCTTCCTGCATCATTTTCTGACTGGCTTTATTGGCAATCAGAATGTATTCTTTCCATGGGATTTCCTGTAGTTTATCAATTTCCGAAGGTTTTAAACCAGCTTCTTTCAGCACATATTCTCCCAGCTTTTGGGCATAGCCCTGATCCATTCCCTGTGTTGTTGAACCACTTAAAGGAACTGCTTTATGCACCAATCCTGCTGCAGCAGGCATGGCTGCTACTGTACAAACTTTTGCTCCTCCACCCGACTGGCCCATGATGGTAACATTTCCAGGATCGCCACCAAAATTGGCAATATTTTCATTCACCCATTCCAGTGCGGCCACCATATCAAGTGCACCAACATTACCTGAATCTTTATATTTTTCGCCACCTACTCCTGAAAGATCAGAAAAACCAATAGGTCCCAGGCGGTGATTAATCGAAACAAAAACAACGTCGCCTTTTCGGCTCAGGTTCTCACCCATGTATCCATCCTGCTCAATGCCATTACCGTTGGTGTAACCACCACCATGCAACCATACGATTACGGGGCGTTTGTTGGCATCAAGAGCCGGTGTCCAGACATTCAGTTTCAAACAGTCTTCGCTTACATCGTCGTAGTTCCAATGATCAACAAACGAAGAGTAAGCATTGGCATAACGACCATCCATTAACTGAGGGGCGGTATTTCCAAACCACACCGTTGGTTTGATATCGTCCCATGGTTCAGGTTTTTGAGGTGGCATAAAACGGTTTTTACCACTGGTATCTGCACCATAAGGAATACCTCTGAACTGCGTGATTCCACGAAGTATAAATCCTTTTACTTTGCCGTAAGCTGTGTCTGCAATGGCAATATCATCTCCAATAAAAAGTATTTGCTCATCATCATCGGTTGTTGCCGATTCAGCAGGTGCTGCACATGATGCCAACGGAAGTGTTGAAGCCAGGCCAAATCCAGCTGCTCCGGCTCCCATAGTTTGAAAAAAGTTTCGTCTATTAGTCTTCATAATTTATTGGTTTTAGTGAAAATTTTATTTGAATAATAATGGTGCTAATTCTTTTAGGCAAACACGCCAGGTATCCCAGTTATGACCACCTACTTCGCCAAAATAAATATGCTCCATGTCCATTTCATCGAGTCCTTTCAGTAAACGCTCTGCATTTGCCCAGGCCATATCGGTTTCGCCACAGCCAACCCAGTACAATTTGTAACCGGCATCTTTAATTGGAGTAAGTTCTGCTTTAACATCGCGTTCAGGTGTAAATCCCATGCTCAGCACACCAATGTAATCGAATAACTCGGGATGACGAGGCGTGGTGTAAAGCGTATAAATTCCGCCCATCGACAAACCTGCAATGGCACGCGATTCTTTCTTTTTAATGACATTATAATGCGATTCAACATATGGAATAATGTCTTCAACCAAGTCTTTTGTGTAGTTACCGCCCGAATGCAATTCTTCCGATTCCATACCCAATGAGAAAATTGATGGACCAGGCAGTTTATCCATTACATCCTGAGCAGCCAAACTGTTTGGATCCGCATTGGGCATCACTACAATCATCGGTTCAGCTTTTCCCTGTGCAATTAGGTTATCAAGAATCTGACACGCTCTGCCGAGTGTTGGCCACGCATCTTCATCGCCGCCGCCTCCGTGTTGGAGATAAAAAACCGGATATTTTTTGTTGGACTCACCGTATCCGTACGGCGTGTAAACCGACATTCTGCGTTCGGCTCCAAAAGCATTTGATGGATACCAAACTTTTGAAAGTGTGCCTTTTTTTGCTTCTGCTTCCAGGAAAAGATCACTTTTTTCGCCGGCAATAATAAAATAGTTGGTAAAGTTTTGCCCGTCGCGAACAGTTTTCACATTGCTCGGATCAAGCATCTTTTGTCCATCAACGGTAAACGTGTACGAACAATAATCAGGGGATACATCTTTTACGGTGTATTCCCAAACGCCACCTTCGCCTTCCACCATTTCCACCGGTGCAGGAACCGACATTTTTCCCATTGGAGTTTCTATTTCCTTTTTGGGAAGAAAGTCTCCGTTCAACTCAACTTTAATCGCTTTAGGTGCCCTTAAACGGAAAGTGACGTCGGTGCCGTTTATTTCCGGAGACACCAATGGCGGCGCTCCAAACTGGGCAAATAAATTAATTGCAAAAAGCAGTGTTAGTAGTGAAAGAATTGTTCGTTTCATTGATTAAATTTTTTGATTGATTTTAATTCTGTTATCTTTTATTTAAATAATAATTGCAGAAAATTACGGAGCGAATGCTTCCAGACTTTCCACTCGTGTGTTCCTTCAAAAGTTTCGTAAATTACGTCCAGATCGTTGGCTTTAAACTGATCTACAACTTTATTTGTGTGCTCTAAACGTGGGTCCTGCTCGCCACACGACAGGTAAAAAAGATCGAGCTCATTATTGAAATCAGAAGATTTTGTCAGTATGCCCGGAATTTCTTTTTCTGCGTCAAACTCAACTCCGGGTATTCCTCCAAAAATGCCAGAACTGAATGAACCAATCCAGTCGAATTTATCCACGTTTTTAAGTCCGATATAAAACGACTGTCCGCCACCCATTGAAAGGCCGGCAATCGCCCGATTCTTTTGATCGGTGTAAACCTTGTATTCTTTCTCAATTTGAGGAATTACATCGTTGAATAATTCGTTGCCGATTATGGAAATACCTTCTTCACCGTAAGCTCCGCCTTCTGTTTGTTTTTCTACGTTGCCGTTGGTCATCACCACAAGCATTGGAACAATTTTATTTTCGGCATATAAATTATCAAGGATTTCAGCAGCACAGCCTTCTATGTACCACGAAGTCTGGTTACCACCACCTCCGTGACGCAGGTAAAACACCGGATATTTTTTTGAAGGATCAAAACCGGGAGGAGTGTATACATATAATTTGCGATCGACTTCCTGTGTGGTAGAAAAATATTTGTGAACGTGAATGATTCCGTGGGGTACATCCTTAACTTCATCGAAACGAAGTGGATTACCCGGTACATTTACCAAACTCCAGTCGGGCGCCTGCCCCACCTGCATTTTAGGATTAGCCGGATCAAGAACTTTTAATCCGTCAACAAAAAAAGCATAGGTGTACATTTCAGGTTCAACCGGCCCAACAGTTGTACTCCAAACTCCTTCTTCATTTTTTTCCATTGGATAGTTTTTCATATTAAAAAATACGGACACTTCGTTTGCTTTAGGTGCCTTAATCGAAAAAGTGATACCGGATTCATCATTCACCACCGGCGATTTTATACGTGGTCCGAATTGGGCAAATACATTCAAACTGATCAACAGAATGATGGCAAAACTGACAAATCGGAGAAGGTGTTTTTTTATTGTCATTTTATTGATTTAAAGGTTTGTCAATTCTTAGAAAATAAAAAAAGCACACCACGAATGATGTACTTTTTATTCCATTTTTACTTAAATAATACCGGAGCAAAATTTTTAAGATCGTTTCTCCAAACAAGCCAGCTATGTCCGCCTGGCATTTCACTAAATTCGTATTTTATACCGTTTTTCTCAAAAACCGTCAACATTGCCTCGCCATTTTTATAGGCTATATCTTCAGGGCCTCCCTGTGTAAATTTCAGAAGCTTTACTGTTTTCTCTAAGGTAGGAGCAATTTCCGCCAGACGTTTATCGCCCGTTTCAAACATCTCCTTATTATTGGCAAACCACCCCGAGCTCATCACATTGATGTAGCCAAACAAATTTGGATGTGCCATAAATGATTCCAACACTTCCAGACCTCCCATTGAAAGCCCTGCCAGCGCACGATGATCGGCATCGGTGTACACATTGTAATTCGATTCGATGTAAGGAATAATATCATTTACAAAATCTTTTACGAATAGGCTTACATCCATACCACCGTCGGGCATTACCACGATCATTTCCTTGCATTTTCCTTCAGCCAGCAGGTTGTCCATTATAATTCCTGCACGTCCTACTCCCGGCCATGCCATTTCGCTGTCGCCACCGCCATGAATCAGATAAAACACAGGCAATTTATTGTTTTTTGCATTGTAACCCGGAGGTGTCCAAACCTGCATGTTGCGCATAGTTCCCGTAGTTTCAGAATAATATTGAATAGCAGAAACAGCACCGTGAGGTACATCCTTACGAACAGCAAAAAATTCTTCTTCACCATTTGGAAGAACATCAACTAAAGCTGAAGTTTTGTAAGCATCCAGTGCTTTTGGATCGTATACTTTCACACCGTCTACTACAAAATTGTAACGATAGGTTCCGGCCTTGGCATTCGGAACTGTTATTGTCCACACGCCATTTTTCGCTTTTTCACTTTTGAGTTCGGTTCCCCAAGGAACAATATCACCACCCAAAGTCACCTTTTCCGCTTCGGGCGCATAAATTTTGAATGCCACATCCCCGTTTTCCAAAACCGTTGTTGATTGTATAGAATCATTTGGTGTTGGTGTTCGGCTAAACATTTGGGCCTGCACAGCCGAAGTAAAAAATACAGCCAAAAGGCCAACCATTAATTTTGTTCTTAAATTATTCATTATGAATTGATTTGATTATTTAAAAAGAAGAGGGGCAAAATCGGACAAATATGTTCTCCAGTTGGCCCAGGTATGTCCACCATCAGTTTCAATATATTTGTATTGAAAATCGTAACCGTCGAGCGTTTCCCGAAGATGTTCCACGCTTTTGTATAAGAAATCTTCCTTCCCGCAGTATATCCGGTAAACTTTATAACCTCCGTTTTTAAGCTTCTCAATATTGTCTTCGTATTCTTTGTGGTAAGTATCGGTATCAAGTCCGAACAAGTCTCCTTCAAGCAATCCTACGCTCATTACACCGAAATAGGCAAAAAGTGTTGGATTTGCGAGAGCAATTCGCTGAGTTTGTAGTCCACCCATCGACAAACCGGTTACAGCCCTGTTTTTCGGATCTGCCAAAACACGATAATGCTTTTCAACGTACGGGATCACATCTTTAACCAAACTAACTTCAAACTTGCCACTTCCCATTCCAACGGCAGGACCGTTGTTCAGTGTTTCTTTACTTGATTTTTCAGTAAGTGCAGCTTTTTGACCGGGATTTCCGTTGGTCATCACCACAATCATCGGTTTGGCTTTACCGGCAGCAATCAGGTTATCCAGAATGTAATTTGCACGCCCCAAAGAAGTCCAGGCATCTTCATCGCCACCACCGCCGTGGAGTAAGTAAAGAACAGGATATTTTGTTTTGCTGTCCTCGTATCCAGGAGGCGTATACACATACATTCGGCGTTTTAATTCAAGCGTTGGCGAATCGTACCATACTTTTGCAAGTGTACCGTGTGGAACATCGTTTACATCAAAAATATCAGAGCCTTCTCCCGGAATGATCAGTGTACTCGCATACCTGCTTCCATCGCGCATGGCCTTTGGATTTTTCGGATCGAGAATGTTAACACCATCCAAAATTACATTGTAGTGGTACATCGAAGGTTCAAGCGGACCTACTGTTGTGGTCCAGATTCCTTCAGCGTTTTTAGTGAGTTCAATATTAGTTCCACCAACCCAACTACCAACAAGAGCGACAGAAGAGGCCGTTGGAGAATATACATTGAACGTTACTTCGTTATTTTTTGCAATTACAGGCGACTCATATTGAGGTCCTTGTTGCCTTGAAATTTCCTGGGCGTTCGCTGCAAAGAAACAGAAGAAGCCGACAAACAGGACAGAAAAATATTTCGAGATTTTGTTGTTCATATTTTTTAGATCTTAGTAATTGATTATTTCAGCGTAACTACGCCTGATGATTTTAATTTTGATTTTTCGGTTTCCGGAATTTCCCAGTTATTGTCGAAATACCCTGAACTGATCACATTATCCGGAGTACCTTTGAAAAGGATAAAGTCAGGAAGTCCGTCCAGTGCTCCACCTTTTCCGGGCGATAAACTAAATCCACCCTGTCCTTCAGCAGCTGCCTTTGGAGTCCACCAGGGCAATCCGGAGTTGATCAACACATAATGTCCGTTCATCGGATAGATGTAAACCAGCCCGTAACCGTCGCCATCTTCGTTTAACTGAACCGGCAGCCTGTCTTCATATTTTTTAATGATGCTGTTTGTTTCCGCCGTTCCGAACAAAACAAGATTTGAGGTTTCATAATCGCTCTGGCGAACAGCATTATCTGCCATGTACCGTGGAAAAATCATTACTCTTCCAATCCAACCACGATCTACAGCCCAGTCTGCTGCATGCGTTGCATCGGCTTGACGGGTTTGTAACTCTTCACGCGAAGGTTCTCCCTGTGTGCCGTACACATAGATATGATTACTCTGCAACGCCGCAGACAGTGGTCCTTCCGCACCCTTTTTCTTTGAGAACCTGTTAGGTGTGAATTTCTTATTTTTCCAGTCACCGTTCTCTTTGCTAAATGAAACTGCACCTGCTGTTTTTACTGCAAATGCTTTTCCATCGACTTTTACACTTACTTTTGAATCTGCATTAAACATCGAATGTCCATCCAGTTTCAGGGTGAAAGCCAACAATTCGGTCGTTGTAATTTCTATTTGATTGTCGCCTGTAAACTTAGCATCGATTGATGCCTGAACTCCCGGAACCAGGTTATCGAAAGTCACCCAGTAAGCTTTGTCGTATTTAAAGGCAGAAGTTGTAAACTTTACTTCATTCGGAAACATATCGCGTTTAAATTGGGCAAACCAGTCGAAAATAAAACCATCCTCGAAAGCATATTCCCAGCTGTTATGTGCAATACCCGGATAAATAACGTATTCCACATCAACACCTATCGATTTAAAATTTTCGTACCACGCATCAGAGGTTGTCATCAATCCATCGCGGTCGCCCACAAAAAGGTGGACAGGAATGTTCGAAGCATTCATAGCCAGTTTATCCGTTCCTGCCGGAGGTGCAGGACAAACGGGTGCAATGGCTGCAAACATATCCGGATGCGTTAATCCTACCCAAAGTGTTCCGCCGCCCCCCATCGATAAACCGGTGAGGTAAGTTCTGTCTTCATCTATAGAGAATTTACTTTTTACATCGGCGAGCATATCAAAAACATCCTGTTCAGGAATTCCCTGATAACCGGCTGTTCCGCGTGCAAAAGGCGCAACAACAATGTAATCTACCGGATCCAGCTCCGGATAAAAACGGGTAACCTCCAGGTCGGTTTGTGCCGGCGTAAAACCCGGTGTTCCAAATTCTGGCCCTTGAATATTTCCTTCACCAAAAGCACGTCGTAAACCAAGACGATGATTTGACATCGCTCCATGAAGAAAAATTACGAGCGGGTATTTTTTCGTTTCATCAAAATTCTCAGGAATATAAATCGCGTAAGGCTGATTACTTTCATCAACAGATGATAAAAAAGTCATGTCCTGTGGTCCGGATTTGTATCGTTGTCCGAAAGTGCTGACCGGATTTAACAAAAGTACCACAACAAAAACGCTTAAACATATTAGATTTAGTTTCTTCATGATATTTAGTTTTAGGTAGTAATTTAATTCACGAATATGCTATTTATTCCTGCCACAGTTTAGGCAAAAACTTATAATAAAGCAGGTGTTTCCAGGTGATAAAATCGTGAGCCCCGGCACTGCCTACATAAAATTCGTGTTCGATATTTTTTTCTTCAAAAGTTTGGTGCATCAGCGTTTGGCGCGATTCCGGTGTAGTTTCGTTGGTTCCGGCACCAACAAACAGGTAATCGATTTTTTCGTTGATTTTCGGATCATCCAGTACGCTCGGTTTTATCAAATCCAGCGATTCTGCAGCACTTAAAATTCCAATGGAACCAAAAACATCGAGGTTATTCAAACCAATGATTTGAGCATGACGCCCGCCCATCGACAAGCCGGAAATAGCACGGTTATGTTTATCTGCTTTCACACTGTAATTCGCTTCAATAAAAGGAATTACTTCCTGCAGCATTTCATCGTTAAACTTCGGAAAACTTATTTCGGTGTGTTTTGGATCCATGCGATGCACCACCTGGTTATTTGGCATAGCTATGATCATTGGAACGGCTGTTCCGTCGGCGATCATATTGTCCATAATAAAATTCACGCGTCCTGTAAGCATCCAGGTTGAAGCTACTTCTCCTGAACCTCCGAATAAATACAGCACCGGGTATTTTTTCGAATTGTCGTAACCCGGAGGTGTGTAAACATACATTTCACGCTGTCCGTTGGTTACATCCGATTGATAAATATGACGTGTAATCGATCCGTGCGGAACATCTTTAGCATCGTACCAGGCCGGTCCGTCGCCATGAACAACCAGAACGCTGTAATCCGGCTGGTTCGCAAATCCTACATAGGTATTAGCAGGATCGACAATACGAACGCCATCCACAATAAAGTTGTACTTATATATTTCGGGAGTTACCGGACCAACAGTCCCACTCCACAAGCCATCTTCTCCTTTCGTAAGTTTGATAGGATCCTGGCTTTTCATACCACGCATTACTGTTCCCGACACAAAAACTTCTTTAGCCTGGGGAGCTTTCAGTCGAAATGTAACCATATGGTCGTCGGAAACTTCAGGAGAGATCGTATTGGCCATAAAAGGTATTAATGTTCCTCCTGCTCGTTGTGGTGCCCAATCGAGGTTTATATGAGCCTGTTGTGCGCTCATTTCCAGCACCAGTAAAAACAATACAAATACAACAGAAAATTTTTTAGGCATGATTAGTTGTTATCGATTATTTCTGAATACTAAGCCACATCTCGCGAACCGTTTTGTAGCGGTCGTTGATCACAGAACATTGTGCATCAATTCGCATCAACGAACGGTCTTGTAAATTAAAAGCCGGCCAATCAGGCTGACCTTCGGCACTCGGTTTTCCGTTACGTGCAAAATTTGTCCACAACGAAGTAAAGTTTTTGGAGGCCTCAAAACGATCCTCTTTTGTTCCGGCCATTCCTCCTTCAACATTGTAAAATTTAAATGGTATATCCAGCGCGTGCATCGTACCTGCTTCAAATTCGGTTCCCGGTATTTTCATGTTCGATTTGTAACCGAAATTGTACAAATAAGCAGGAGCTCCGCCTTGTTTGGTCTTTCGCTCTGCAATTGTAATCGATCCCAAGCCCATCATCATGATCGAGCGAATAGCGATAAAAATTTCGCCCGGTGTTTTATCCGGGTAAGCTTCGTGGTATGTTTTTCTGATCAGTTCGGCATCAGTGCCAAAATCTTTTTCCAGACGGCTTTTCAACTCATCTTCGGAAATAGTGAAAACACCACTGTCGCCACCAACCATTGCAAAAAAGATGTACTCATCTTCATTCCAGCCTGTTAATAAAGGTTTGTCTTTTGAAATATCGGGAGCTGTTGGTTCGAATGGGTGATTTGGTAATACCACACCATCCTTCACGGCACCAAAACCACCTACGCCGGAGTTTCCGATTCCATAAAATCCTCCCGAACGTCCACTTGGTTTTCGTGGCAATTTGGCCGACGCTTCCAACAATTTTTCGGCAGGTATATCCAGTAATTTTTTCCAGTCGCTTTTTGAGATATTGAAATGATTCAACAGCTCGATAGTAGTTTGGGCAGCATCTTCAGCTTCGATAATTTCTACGCCTGGGCCACTTTCAATCGATGCCTTGTTAAAATACGGAGCAGCTTCGGGCATCGCATATAAACAGGAGGTTTTCATTCCTCCGCCGGATTCTCCGAAGATCATTACATTTTGCGAATCGCCGCCAAATTCTTCAATGTTTTCATTCACCCATTTTAAGGCAACAGCAATATCCTGCACGCCGCGGTTACCCGATCCCCGGTATTCTTCTCCTCCCAATTGGTCGAGGTAAAGGAATCCGAGCAAACCAAGCCGGTGGTTTGTTTCCACAACAACCACATCATACATTCGTGCCAGGTTAGCACCGTCGGCGGTTACTGCTCCTCCTGAACCAGTCTGGAATCCGCCACCATGGTTATAGACCATTACAGGGCGTTTTTTTCCATCGTTGGCAGGTGTCCAAATATTCAAGAACAGGCAGTTTTCTGCAGGTTCCGGTTCATTCAATCCGTATGTTTGACTGGGATCTTGAATTGAAGGATTTCCCAATTGGAGAGCATCCCTGACTCCGGCCCATGGTTCTACAGGGGTGGCTTTCTGAAAGCGATTTTTCCCTGAAACATCTCCGGCGTAGGGAATCCCCTTGAAGATATTCACTCCATTTTCGCGATAGCCCTTCAATTTTCCGTAAAGCGTTTCAACTATCGGGTTGTCGCCTGACGGGCTTGAGCATCCGGTTATTCCCGGTAATAAAATAATTGGTACAGTTGCAAGGGCTGTCCTTCCAATAAATTGTCTTCTTGAGAAATCCTTCATTTTATACTATTCTATTTAAATAATTTTGGTGCGAAAGTGTTAAGATAAATTCTCCAGTTCGACCAGGTATGACCGCCAGGGGTAACAAAATATTCGTGCTCCATTCCGAGATCAGTCATCATTTTATCCAATGAATTTGAAGCTTCGAAAAGGAAATCTGTATTACCACAAGCCAGGAAATACAATTTATAACCTTTTTCCTTCAACGCCAGAAATTGTTTTTCAGCTTCCTTTTTTTGTTTTTCAGCATCTTCACCACGTCCCATGCCGTAAGCCGCACTCAAAGGACAGATGTAATCGAATACGCCCGGAAACAATAACGAAGTGGAAATAGTGTGACCACCGCCCATTGAAAGACCGGCAATTGCACGTGCTTCAGGGCGTGCATCAACACGGTATGTTTTTTCGATAAAAGGAACAATATCCTGAACAATACTTTTCGGATATGAATTATTCATCCAGGCACTGCGGTCCATTGGTTTTTCCTCAATCATTAAAGTTCTGGCAGCATACTGATTTGCATTTCCGTTTGGCATTACGCAGATCATCGGTTTGGCCAGTCCTTTTTCAATCAGGTTGTCGAGAATCTGACAAGTACGGCCCATGGTACTCCATGCATCTTCGTCGCCACCGGCACCGTGTAATAAATAAAGTACCGGATAATCTTCTTTACTGTCAGCATAACCGTAAGGAGTGTAAACAAACAAACGACGTTTCATGTCGAGTGTTGGCGAATCGTACCACACCTGATTCAGATTTCCATGTTCGTTGGCCTCGTAGTAGTTTTCAGTCACTTTACCAGGTATCAACAAAACACTGAGGTAACGTGTACCGTCGCGTTGCATAAAAATATTGTTCGGATCGTTTATATTTACCCCGTCTACAACAAAACTGTAAGTGTACAATTCCGGTTCGGGAAGTGGTAATGTAATCGACCACAAACCATTTTCGCCTTTTGTCATATCAAGAGGAGCAGGAACATCCATTTCTCCCCAATTCGTTTTCATTTTTACGGTTGGTGTAAAACCTCCCGATATTTTTACAGTATCAGCATTGGGAGCCAAAAAACGAAAAGTTACTTCCGTTTTAGTGATTTCCGGTGAAACAATAGCTCCACCACCCATAAAATTAGTGAGCTCCTGCGCAAATGCCCCAACAAAAGCAAAGAGGGCAATAATTGAAAATATATATTTTTTCATTGGTTTTTATTTATGAATTATTTGAATAGAAGTTGACCAAAAGTATTCAGGTATTTACGCCAGTTGGCCCATGTATGTCCGCCATCGGTTACATAAAAAGTATGCTCCATATCGTTGCGTTTTAAGGCTGCATCAAGATTTTGAGCCATTTCCCAAACAAAGTCAGATTCGCCACAGCCAACCCAATATAATTTGTATCCGGCTTCTTTTACGCCTTGTAATTGTTTGTCAACTGTTTCAGCATCGCCGCGAACACCCATACTAAGCGGGCAGATATAATCAAAAGTTCCGGGGAACAAGCTGGTAACTGCTAATGTATGACCGCCTCCCATTGATAATCCTGACACTGCTCTGGCTTCAGGTTTGGCAATTACGCGGTAATGACCTTCGATGTATGGAATGATATCCTGCACAATACTTTTTACATAAAGATTGGCATATGCAGGATCGTTGCGGTCGTAAGTTTTTTCTTCAAGCAACTGAGTCCTTGCAGCTTGTTGTCCGGCATTTCCGTTAGGCATTACACAGATCATTGGTTTTGCCAGTCCTTTTTCAATCAGGTTGTCGAGAATCTGACGAGCGCGTCCCATTGTACTCCAGGCATCCTCGTCGCCACCACCTCCGTGAAGCAGGTATAAAACAGGATAATCTTCACCACTGGTTTCGTATCCGTAAGGCGTGTAAACAAACATACGGCGTTTTGTTCCGATAGTTGGAGAATCGTACCAAACTTTCGACAGATTACCGTGTTCATTTGCTTCAAAATAATTCTCGGTTTGTTTACCGGGAATAAGTAAAACACTCAGATAGCGTGTTCCGTCGCGTTGCATAAAAATGTTTTTCGGATCGTTCACGCTAACTCCATCCACAATAAAACTGTAGGTATACAATTCAGGTTCCGGTAGTGGAAATGAAATTGACCACAGACCGGTTTCGTCTTTCGTCATATTTACCGGGGCAGGAACATCCATTGGTCCAAACCTGGTTTCCATTTTAACTGTAGGTGTAAATCCACCAGTTATTTTTACGGTGTCGGCTTTAGGCGCCATAAAACGAAAGGTAACCTCTGTTTCACCAATTTCAGGAGAAACAATTTGAGCACCTCCCATAAAGTTTGTTAATTCCTGGGCATTGGCACCCAGTACTGCTAAAAAGCAAAAAAGTGCTAGGAAAAGTTTTTTCTTCATTTTTTTAGTTTCTTGGTTTACAAATAATTTAATTAAGTTGTGAAGATCCGGAACTCGTCCGGATCTTCTTTTCTAACTAACCAGACCATAACGTGTTGAAACACGGTCGGCTTTATATTTTCATACTTACGTTATTCGATTATTGCTGAGCAACTGGCCAGTCGAACTGGCTTTTATCCATGCGAAAAAATCTTGCCGCGTTGTTAAATAAGATGTCTCTTTTTTGTTCTTCCGATAAATACTGCGCATGTTCGATCACTCCCATAGAGGTTTCGATCATTCGTGGCCACATGATAAAATCGGTACCAAACATGATACGTTTTTCGAATCCTGCCTGAACCAAACCTTTAATATAGGCATGAATTTCATCCAGCGGATAACTCCATATCATTCCTGAAATATCAACATAAACATAGGCGTTCGCTCCCATCAATGCTTTCATTTCTTCCATTAAAGGATAACCTGCATGCATTACCCATATTTTCATTTTCGGATGACGGGCCAGCAAATCTTCCAAAAGCTCAGGATTACCTAATGAAGCTCTAAAGTTGGGGCGGGTTAAATTTGCCACTCCGTTTCCGCCGGTTCCCATGTGGATTCCAACCGGAATATTCAATTCTTCGGCCACAGCAAAATAAGGATCAAGCGAAGGATCGCTTGGCGACATTCCCTGGTATTGCGGTGCCACCTCGGCCATCACTTTGTAAAATCCACCTTCCAGCGAATCGCGGAATGCCTCAACGCTCATCGACTTTGCATTGCTGATTCCAATACCTGGAATGATTCTTCCCGGAGGCGATGCTTTAATCCAGTTTCGCAAAATTTCAGGATCGCCAAAAGCAATCATACTCATGTTTAAATCTCTGATTCGGCCAACCACTTCTTCCTGTAATTCTTCGTCACTGGCAGCAGCTGGTAGCGGATCTAAACAATCGCTGTCGAAAAACGCAGGTGGATTTTCGTCGGCAGGATCACCTCCCGGCATATCGCTTAAAAACCAGGGACACAAAGGAGCTCCCTGACCGGATACCTTCATTACATGTACGTGAACATCAAAAACCGGTTTGCGTGTTGGTTTTTCATTGGTTTGCGCGCTCAATATAAAGCCCAAACAAAACGTGAATGAAAAAAGCAAAATATATCGTTTCATTACTTAATTTTTTATTGGTTATTCATTTCTCAGAAGTTGGTTCTTTGATAAGGTCGGAGTACCTTGCCCGGCACCCCCGACCTTTCATGTATTAACATCCGATTAATACATCTATCCAAACTTCTATTGAGGAATATATTTCGTCATACATTTTATTGAGGCCAGTCGAAATCACTGTCATCCATTCTGAAAAAACGTGCTGCGTTGTTGAACAGAATATCACGTTTTTGGTCGGCTGATAAAAACTGCGAGTGTTCAATCACTCCCATCGATGTTTCAATCATACGAGGCCAGGTCATAAAGTCGGTTCCGTACATAATACGTTTTCCAAATCCGGCCTGCACCAGTCTTTTTACATAGGCTTTCACATCATCGAGCGGATAGCTCCAGATCATTCCTGAAATATCAACATAAACATAGGCGTGTGCTCCCATAAGTGCAATCATATGCTCAATCATTGGGTAACCTGCGTGCTGCACACAAACTTTAAGTTTTGGGTGTCTTGCCAGCAAATCTTCCAACAGAAACGGATCGCCCAACGAAGCGCGGTATTTTGCATTGGTAATATTGGTCATTCCGTTACCACCGGTTCCCATGTGGATACCTGCAGGAATACCCAATTCTTCGGCAACTGCGAAGTAAGGATCAAGCGACATATCGCTAGGCGACATTCCCTGATACTGCGGTGCCACCTCCGACATGTATTTGTAAAAACCACTTTCCAACGAATCGCGGAATTGTTCAACAGTTAATTGTCCGGGACTGATTCCGGGAATAATTCTTCCTTCAGGAACTTCAGCCATCCAACTGCGAATAACTCCTGGATCGCCAAAACAAACCATGGTCATATTCAAAGTTTTAATTCTGTCAGTGATCTGGTTTTTAAGGTCCTCATCACTCTCGGCTGCCGGAAGCGGGTCAAGACAATCAGAATTAAAAACATTCGAGAAATTAAACTCTTCATTCGGGTCGGCGCCGGGCATATCACTTAAAAACCATGGGCACAACGGACCTGAACCGGGTCGAACCTTTGAAACATGCACGTGCATATCGATAACGGGCATTCGGGTTACTTTATCGTCGCTTTGCCCAAAAGAAACGGTGTACACTCCAACTAGTAAAAAAGTTAATAAAAATAGATTTTTCATGTTTTAGTTTTATTGATTTAATTAATATGAATTACAACTCTTTGAAATCGTGTTAATGAAGGACTTCCATCATCAGAAACTTCCAGTATCATATGTATGGTTTCCCCGGTTTTAGCATCATCCGGAATTCGAAGTTTTATCTGTTTTTGGGCGGCTGATTTTACCTCAACTTTTTGGGGATAGGTGCCGGCTTCGACATAGTTCCACCACCTGTAAGTTAGCTCATCGTTATCAGGATCGGTTGCTCTCCCCCAAAGCGTTATCAAATCTCCGGCTGTGGCCTGAACCGCGTTAATTTCTGCCTCCACCATGGGGGCATGATTCGCCGTTTTATAATCGGTTACACACCAATCGGCACGGGTTGCAAAATCGTTCTGAATGGTCTCTAACCAGCGCAATTGCGGATAGGCGGTTTCTTCCTTGCCTGTTTCCGGATTAAAATCTGTGACATCATTGCCATCTTCCCATCGATACAAGTTAGTTTCAGATTGTTTGAAACGACCACCCAAACCACCAAACGTTGGATCATCGTAATTTTCCAATCCAAAATTTAGCAAGTACAAATACGAAGGGCTGTCGCCTTCCGAAATAAAATCGTACTGTTTTCTACCGTTCTTTTTCACTTCCTCCATACTTCCGTGTGTATGGTCCGGATCGCCGGCAATGTGTTGTCCATCACCCCACAGATAGTAATTTTCCATCAGTGGCCCGTGGTTGAATTTTATATTTTCAGAAAACCACTCGCCTTCCATAAATGGTTTCAGGCTTTCGGGAACCACCTGCGGCCACATATAAGCAAAACTCCAGAATTGAGCCGAATTGTAGATTACTCTTACTTCCGGCCAGTTGGGCTCCACGTATTTTTTGTAAGTAGCATCCTGATCAAGCACGGTGTAGATTACTGTTTTTTTCGACACTTTTTTGTAAATGTCTTCCCACTCTGTGGTGCCTTTGTACTCTTCTTCGATGGATTTTAGCGCTCTTGCCAAAGTATTTGTTCCGCCCCAGATTTGAACATAAACAGGAGCCTCATCGTCGTCGAGTAAAATATTCTTGATGAATTCCGAGCCTTCAGTTACTTTTTCCATTTCGCCTTCAAACTCGATATTCCCCACACGGATAATACTTTTCAGGTATTCCGGTGTTGGATAATCAGGATCGTGCTGAACAAGGTTGGGATAAACCGCTGCGTACTTACTGATCAGTTTCTGCATCCAGGTGGTACCGGGCCAACGTAACGCTGTACGTTCTCCGTAAAAACGTTTGGTCATTTCCATTTCAGAAACGAAAGTGGTGCCTTTCCCGTCGCCTTTGTAATGCCACTGCGAACTGCTGTAAACAAGGCCTTCAACATCCAGATTGTTTGTGTAAAGCAAAAAGCGAATAAACGAATCCATATCGTCCACCTCACCATCGGTTGTTACAATGGTGCGTGGTTTCTGCTGTGCATTTACGTGAAATGCAAAAGCAAAAAACGCTACAAACAAAATGGTAATTAAAAGCCGTCTTTTCATTCTCCTAATTATTACTTATCCCGATAACAATCGCTTATAAACGGAAGAGCGATATACAATGCCGAGTGCCAGTATTCCCATGTGTGGCCACCATCGCGGACACGTAACTGGTAAGGAATTTGTTTTTCGCGCATGGCAGCAATAAATTCCATATTCAAATCGAAGGTAAAATCGTCGTCGCCACAGTCGACAAACCAGCTAAGCGTTTTTAAAGCCTCTACTTTTGAGGCATCTGCATTTTTTATAATCTCCACACAATTATTGTCGTTAACCAGCTTTTGCATTTTTTGCATTACCGGATCGTTTGGATCGATAAAAGGCAAATCCATCGCATACAAATAACCGCTCATTTCGTAGGCTGCACAAAATAACTCAGGATGACTTGTAGCATAAACAACAGTTCCGCCACCTCCCATCGACAAGCCTGCAATTGCACGGTGTTTCTTATCGGCAATAACGCGGTAATTCGATTCGATGTAAGGAATCATTTCTTCGAAAAAGTAATCCTGATAACGCCACTCGGGATTGTTGAAATAATTCATAAAAGTCTTTCCTGCTTCCGGACAAACAATGATCATTTCTGCCGCTTCATTCGATGCAATCAATTGATTTGCAACATCTCCAACATGTCCTCTTCCCGGCCAGTCTTTATGACTCCCGCCACCGCCATGCAGCAGATACAAGATTGGATACGATTTGTCCGTATTCTGATCGTAACCGGCAGGTAAGTATATGGAGTACTCCCGATCTTCGTTTAAAATTTCAGATGGCATGGTTTTATATTCCACTCTTCCCGCACCCGGCATTTGAGCCGCCAGCGACGACACAATCAAACTAAACACAACAAGAGGAAACAGTTTTAATGAGATCTTCATTTGATTTATTTAAGGTGTTTATTAACTGTTAATCAGTTAAATATTGTTATTGATCGATAAATTTTGAAGTCTTCCAAACTGGACTGAATTTACAAACAATGATGCTCTTGCGGAAGAGAGTAACATGGTAAGCAGAAAAATTCGTTTTTTCATAATCTGGTTTTAGTTAATTTTAAAATCGTCCTTTTTTCTTTTAGTTGATATTTAGAACGGGCCTTTGACTACAAATATGCCAATATGTTTAAGTGACACATTGAAAAATATTCAAAAAAAACGGAGTTTTTTCGTATTGTGGAAATTTTCTGATTTAGATCAGAAATTCATTGCCAGGCTTAAATAGAAACAAAGGATTAGAACAAAACGACTTACGCTGTATTGGGCTTTTGTTTAAGAAAAAAAGGATTGATCCATCTTAAAGCTAAAATTGCTTTTCCGGACCAATCCTTCCTATTCAAATTTTTAGTATCCCGGATTTTGGGCTCCTTCCAAAGCCGTATTCACGGTCATTTCGTATTCAGGAATAGGTAACAATTCGTTTTTACCTTGTTCATAACCGGCACCTTGTGGCTCGTAATAACCTCCCGAACCATTCGGAACTTGTTTACCTTGATCTTTAAGCGCTTCATAAGCATCTCCCCAACGCTGAAGATCCATGTAACGAACCATTTCAAAAGATAACTCAAGCTTTCTTTCGGTTTTAATATCGGCGAAAAGAGCAGTACCTCCTGTGGTAACAGGATCAAGACTTACTCTGTCTCTTACCATATTCACATAAGTTCTGGCTTTTTCATCGTCAGCACCGCTCTTACGGTTATAAGCTTCTGCAGCCATTAACAGCACGTCGGCATAACGAATCATACGTACATTGGTTCCAACGTTTGAAAATTGTGACCATGCATCGGCACCACCACCTTCTGACAAGTAACCCAGGTATTTCATATCGAGGTAACCATCAGAACCGTAAGGTACATAACCTGCAGGTGTTTGATAGGATGCTCCTAGCATTGCCAGCTCATCCGGACCAATAACTGATGCTGCCCGGCGTATATCGTCGCCAGCTTCAACATATGCATCGTACATTTCTTTATGTGGATTGATAAATCCCCAAGAGAAAGGGAAAAGATCGAGCATAAAGAAGGTCATTGCCGGTAGATATTCCGGACGAGGACCATTCATTACTACCCAACCTGAAAGACCACTTTCGCCACCAAAAATGCTGGCATAACCTAATGTTGATGTATAGTTTAATTCAAAAACTGATTCAACACCATGTTCTGCGTCCTTCCGTAAAATTTTTGCGTAATCAGGGTAAAGATCATATTCCCCGGAATCGATAACTTTTTGGAATGTAGATGCTGCTTTATCAAAATCTTCCGTAAACAAATAATGTTTCCCCAACATAGCCTGAACAGATCCTTTGCTTAACAACTGCTGATAGGTAGCAGGCATTGCACTTCTTACTGGTAACGCAGCAATAGCTTCAGTAAAGTCAGCTTCAATTTGGGCATTAATTTCTGCCATTGGCGTACGTGGCTGATTGTATTCATCCGGATTTAGATCATGTAAAACCAGCGGAACTTCTCCCCACAAATTGGTTAAATAAAAGTAGGCATAACCACGTAATGCTTTAGCCATACCAATAAACATTGTTTTATTATCGGTATCAGGCTCGGTATTGTCAATTACCAGGTTTGCACGATTTATACAATTGTACATCCATGAATAAAAGCTTCTGATAGCAGAAGTTGTTGGTGAAAATCGATACTCATTAATTTCTTCCAGAGTACCCCCGTTATCACCACGGGCACCACCACCGGCATATGATTCATCTGATAAACCGTTCAGCATATACATATATGACCATCCAGATCCTCCTTGCCATTCGTCGAAAACAGCCATCAGTGCTTCAAAAACCTGATCGTCGGTCTGGTAAAATGATTCTACTGTTTGAACTCCTCTTTGCTCGTATTCCAGAAAATCTTCTGAACATCCAAAAGACAACAGAACAAGTACAATGAAGATCTTCGAAAATTTATATATCATAGTTTTCATTTGCATAAATTTTAGAATGATTAAAATGTAATATTTGCACCGAATAAATAGGTTCTGGTGAATGGGTACATTCCCCTGTCGATACCAAGACTATTTACGGTTGATGCACCTACCTCAGGATCTACTCCCGGATAGTTCGTAAAAGTGTGTAGATTCTCAACAGACACATACAACCTTAAGCTGTTAATAAATGCTTTACTAACAAGGCTTTTAGGAAGTGTATATCCGAGTTGTACTTGTTTTATTTTCAGATAATTTCCTCCAAATACCATCAAATCGCTATGCCATGCATTCGATTCGGTTGCAGCACCCGGCATTGTTGCATCAGTGTTACTTGGTGTCCAGCGATCGTCGAAATAAACCTGAAGTTTATTAAAGTTCAGGCGGTCGGTTCTAACCATACCTAACATTACATCATGACCTGATGCTCCTTGCAGGAAGGCTTTAAAATCAAATCCTTTGTACGACAGATCCAGGTTTAAACCATACATTACTTTAGGAATACCACTACCGATGTATGTTTTATCCTCAGAACTTACAGTTTTAACTGTTTCGCCGTCTTTGTTGATGTACAATGGATTTCCTGTTTCAGGATCGATTCCGTTGGTTTTATAACCATAGAAGTACCAAATTGGATTACCCACATCAAAACGGGTAGCTGTTTCAAGGTTAATTGAAGCACCTGTTAAATAAGGTTGGTTCGGGTTCATGTAGGTTACTTCGTTATGAAGTGTCGACAGGTTACCGCTGATATTGTAGTTAAAATCGCCTAAACTGTTCCGGTAACTTAAATCGAACTCAAAACCGCGGTTTTCAACGTTACCGGCGTTAACTGTTGTTGCATCGTTTCCGGCAATAAGCGGAGGCGTACCGGTTGTTAACAGGTCTTTGGTTTTTTTGATGTAATAATCGGCAGAGAAAGAAATACGATCTTGTGCTGCACGAATTTCCAAACCAATATCGGTTTGCTCACTGGTTTCCCACTGTAAATTCAGGTTACTCAGGTTTGCAGGAGCTGTTGCTGTTCCCATGCTTGATGATTCAGTACTCACCCAATAAGGATATGCTCCGGTAGTGGATAGAGGCGCTCCGTACTGGTAACCACCAAGGTTCGACAAGCTACCGTTCTGTCCCCAGCTACCACGAATTTTAACAAAACTGATTGGTGTTCCTTCAGGGAAGAAATTCTCATTTGAGATAACCCAACCTGCTGATACCGCCGGGAAAATACCCCATCGTGTATCTACTGGAAGAATATCAGAACCGGCACCGTCTCTACGTAAACTTGCCTGGAATAAATATTTATTATCGAACTCGTAATTTACACGACCAAAGTACGATACCTTGCGTGTAAGTGTTCTTGAACTGCTAACATCGTCTGATGGGTCGGCAGCAAGGAATTGAAGATCGTCGTACAACGGGCTGTCCTGAGTTAGCGGACTTCCGCTTGCGCTCAAGGTATTCAACCTGCGTTGGTCTGATGACATACCGGCAAGGAAAGTCATATTGTGCTTATCTATTCGCTTGTTGTAGATTGCAAAATTTTCCCACTGCCAGTAAGTTGTCATATAAGTGGCCTCGCTTACGCTTGACTGCAAATTGTTGGTTTGCGCATCGTAGTAATAAACAGGATTATAGTTATGCGAACGCACGCCTGAAACATTTCCACCAAATCTGCTGGTGATACTTAAACCTTCAATTGGTGAGAACTCAACAAATACGTTTCCGAATAAATTGTTCCTTTCGGTTAAAGGATAAGTTGCATCTCTTGTAACAAATGGGTTTGCAGTACTGGTAACATACTGAGAAACACCGTAAATATTTCCGTCAGGATCTTTTAGGAAGTTGTATCCATTATCAATACCATCCTGTACAACCGAAGGAATTTCACTTTCACTCTTATAAGAAACCGGAGTTAACGGATCGAGCATCATTGCACTGGTGATAACCGAAACATACTCACTGTTTTCAGCAACCGATTTTAGACTTGTTTTTGAGAAAGTAACATTGTGCCCTACTTTTAACCAGTCTTTTACTTTGTAGTCGGAATTGAAAGTAAAGGTATAACGTTTATAATTGTCTTTATCGCCAACAACAACTCCATCCTGATCGAGATAAGAAGCTGAAAGCATAAACGAACCTCTGTCGCTACCACCCGTAAACGACAAATAATGTTTTTCGGTTGGCGATGCTTCAAAAATTTCACCCTGCCAATCGGTATCATAAGGATCACTCAAAGCCGATTCCGGCAATGTACCTGCTTCGGTCATGTAAGTTTTGTAATCAGCAGCATTTAACACATCCACCTTACGGGCTTGTGTTTGAATACTGTGTTGAAATTCGTACATAACGCGGCCTCTTCCGGCTTTACCTGATTTCGTGGTAACCAGAACAACACCGTTAGCACCCTCGGCACCATAAATTGCAGCTGATGCAGCATCTTTCAACACCTCAATATTTTCAATATCATTTGGGTCAATAGTACTTAAATCCGGAACTTTTGTACCGTTTACAATGTAAATTGGTTCCGATGAACGGTTAGAACCATATCCCCTGATTCGAATATTCATTGCAGCCCCTGGTGCTCCTGAATTTTGAATTACCTGAACACCTGAAGTTCTTCCTTGAAGTGCCTGTTCCGCCCTTGCAATGGATTGATTTTGCAGATCTTCTGTTTTAACACTGGAAATAGATCCGGTTACAACGCTCTTTTTCTGAACACCATAACCAACCGCTACAACTTCTTCGAGTCCCACTGTTTCTACTTCCAACACTACACTTATTTCCGTTTTATCGCCAATAGGAATTTCCTGTAATTTCATTCCAACAAACGAGAACTGTAATATCTCGGCGTCATCATCTACTTCAAGTAAATAATTACCGTTCAAATCGGTAATTATACCAACAGTAGTACCTTTTACCACCACCGAAACACCGGGTAATGCCTCACCGGTTTCATCGGTTACAGTTCCCCTTATCTGCTTTTTTTGCGGTATAGGTTCATCAAGCTTTGTGGGTTCTGCTTTTTCTATTTCTGCCGGAACAATAATGATTACTTTATCCCGGACTTCATAAGTCATGTTTGTTCCTTCCAGACATTCGTTCAGAATTCCTTCAACCGTAGTTTCAGAAAAACTACAACTTATATTGTCAAGTTTTTCAATGTCATCTACATTGTATACAAAGGTGAATTCGCTTTGCTCCTTAATGTTTTTGAAAAGATCCTGTAATGTGCCATTTTCGATGTTTACATTAAGGCGAGTAGTCTGCGAATAAGAACTCGCTGTTGCCTGTAGAATCATACAACATATTAACACCAAGGTTAGTCGCATAATTAAAAATAGTTTTCGAAATTTTTCGCGGTACCGAAAAATTTCAGTTACGTTACTTTTTTTCATAAGTTTACACTGTTTTAGTTTATTAATTTCATTTCTGCGGTCACAGAAATGGTCAACTATTACAACGGGAAATATTGGCGTATTTCCCGTTTCATTTAATCAAGTTCTAAAATGTTTATGGTTTCATTGTTTAGTTCAAATTTTACTTTTTTAGTTAATTCAATTATTTCGGTAATTTTCGAAATCTCATCGTAACGTTTTACGTCTACAGAAAAACGCAAGTTCTTTAGTGCATCATTTTGGTACTTCACATCAATATTATACCACCTGGCTATATCGGAAAAGATCTCGTCGAGCGTATTGTCCTCAAAAAATATCCTTCCTTCTTTCCAGGCGATATAATGATTTACGTCAACCTTTCTAACTGATGAGTTTCCTTCACCTGTTAGAAATTGCTCGCTTGGTTTAAGCAAAAAAGTCTGTGCTGTCTGTGTGCTTGTTACGTTTACTTTTCCTCTTACCAATGTTGTGGCGGCTTCATTTTCGTTATCAAATGCTCTAATGTTGAATGCAGTTCCAAGAACATTCACCTTCATTTTGTTCGTTGACACTATAAACGGAACCTCTTCATTATGAGCCACGTCAAAAAACGCTTCTCCATTGATAAATACTTCTCTTTTGTTTTTGGCGAAAACAACCGGGTATTTTATGGTAGTTTCTGAATTTAGCCAAACATGTGTTCCGTCAGAAAGCGTTAGCTGATATTCCCCACCTCTTGGAATTTCAATTGTGTTGTACTGTAGCTTTCGCTCGCTTACACGTTTTTCGCTTGGCGTATATACAACCTTATTCGTATCCGAAGAAATAGTTGTTCCATCCAACTCCTTGATCTCTGTTTTTTTATTCTCCAGGCTTACAACGGTTCCATCGGCAAGTTTTAAAATTGCTTTGCTTGTTCCGGGTTTAATGGCAACCTGATGACTGATGTCTTCCTGCGGGGAAGAGAAATTGTATTGAAATAAATAATAGGAACCCACTAGAATTACTAAAACAGCTGCTACACGCATTATAACATGCGATAATTTTATCGTTTTAGTTGGGGTGATGCGCTTTTCAAAAGCAGAGTACGCTTTTGCTGTATCAAGTTTTCCAAGTTCTTTTAAACTGGAAGTGAGGTTGTCGTCGTATTTAAGTTTTTCGTAAAGGAAGAAATTTTGGGAATCCTGCGCGAACCAATCCTCTAACTGCTCTTGTTCCTTTTCAGTTAGTGGCCGCTCCTTCTCTGCAAGAATAATCTCGGCAATAATATGACCCTGCTCGAACGTATTCATTCCCAGCTCAATTAGATTAGTGTAGTTAGTTACTTGCTTTTATGCAAGCTGTTATTTGTATAACACCAAAGTGTAGGAAAGCGGGTGACGGAAAAACAATGTTTTTTCAGAAATTAGAATAAAAGAGTATAAAATGCCGGGCGAAGGCTGGTTCGCAATATTCCGTACGACCTTAGTTTTAAAGACTTTACAGTATTAATTGAAATCCCAGCAATTTTTGCGATTTCCGAATTAGTAAATCCCTGCATGCTCAATAAAATTATTTTTCTGCGCTCAGGCGACAATTCATAAATAGCATTATAAATCTGACGATGCACCTCTTCTTCAATCATTATTTGCTGAATGGAAGGATCTCCGTTTTCAACCTTTTCAAGTAAACTCAGTTCAACACCATCAGCGGTCCTTTTTCTACCGGAGTTACGCAATGCATTTAAACTGGCATTTTTGGCCGATAGATACAAATAAGAAATAAGCGCACTTTTCGAATTAAATTTTACATCGCTATTCCAAAGCTTCACAAATAATTCCTGGATGATATCTTCTGACTCCGACAAACAATTGGTAATACGATAGGAAAAACGGCACAACGATGGAAAGAAGTAATCGTATAAATATTTGTATCCGTCCTTTCTTTTGAGGTTCACCAATTCTATTACATGATCGTCGGATGCGTTCATATTCAGTTTAGATAGATGAGTAGTTCAATACAAATATAAAATTTTTGTGTTACCAAGACACATTGAGAGCAATTTTCTTCTCCCCTATTGGCATATTTTTGCCGATTTTTTTGATAAAATGTTGTTACATTACCCAAAAACAGGGTTCAAACCTGGCTCTTACCCCCTCAACTCCACCACTCCTACAACTAACTGATTTAATATTACTTACAAGAAGATAAATCAAATAAGAATCACATAAAAATATGGAATTAACATTTTATACACCTGCTTTTAACATTTTATACAACATCTTTAACAAAGTAGGCCCTAAAGCGAAACAAAACCTCCTCAGTTTTTCAGCAAATCGCCATAATTTTATCCTGGCAAACGAAAGTGTTGCTAAACCAATAAACTGTATCAAATGATATAGGAACTTGTATTAATCAAGAATCACTCCTATCATTTCCAGATAACAATAGTTTAGTTAGGTCAAAAAAAAGAAAGTTAGTTAGTTAGATGTTTTCTACGGATTTAAGTTCCTTCGGGCAGGTTAATACGGGCCTGCCTGAAGCTTAAATCCACTTTAAAATTGACTATGAAATCAAACCTGAGATACGTACTTTTCATTCTGAGTTTAGTGTTTTTGTATAACTGTTCAGAACCCGGTGGTGAAGAACCGGAACCAACAGTTACAACATTGGCAGCACAACCCGCAACTTTATTATTTGAAGCTGCCGGAGGTACAAAAACCATCTCGGTTACCAGTAACACTGTATGGAGTGTTTCCTCTTCTGAAACCTGGTGTACGCCGTCTATCACATCTTCAAAAGCCAACGCTTCAGTAACTATTACAGCAGATGCAAGTTACACGACCTCTAAACGCGAAGCATTAATTACGATTTCGGCAAACGATGCCGACGATGTTTTTGTTTCTGTAACACAAGAAGCATACGAAACCGACCCGAAATACGCTGATTATATTGAACCGGATAATACCGACATGCGCAACATTACCGCATTCGACCTGTCGCAGGAAATGGTAGCTGGGTGGAACCTCGGCAATACGCTTGAATCGCTAATTATTACTAACGGACAATTATCAGGTAGCGAAACTTCGTGGGGAAATCCGGTGGTTACACAAACACTTATCGACTCGGTGAAAGAGGCAGGTTTTAACGCCATTCGTATCCCGGTTTCGTGGTCGCATAAAATTGAAGACGAAAGCACATACCGTATTAGTGATTCGTGGAAAGAACGGGTTGAAGAAGTGGTTAACTACGCTTTAACCGCCGATATGTATGTTATTATGAACATCCACTGGGATGGCGGTTGGATGGATCATCCCGACAATGCACATAAAGAAGCTATAAACACGAAATTAGCTGCCCTGTGGAAACAGATAGCTATTCATTTTCGTGATTACGACGACAGGCTGTTATTTGCAGGTACCAACGAAGTGCATGTTGAGAACGACTACGGAACACCAAGTGCCGCGAATGTTGAAGTTCAAAACTCGTTTAACCAGACATTTGTAAATACCGTTCGGGCAACCGGAGGAAGAAACGCATATCGTCATCTTGTTATCCAGGCTTTTAACACAAATATTCAGCACTGTGTCGATTTCCTTATTATGCCGGAGGATGAGATAGCCGATAAACTGTTTGTAGAAGTACACTATTACGATCCGTACGATTTTACACTGCAGGAAGGAGATGGATACACAACACAGTGGGGACAAAATTTTGCCGGCAGCGATGTTTCCAGCTGGGGACAGGAAGATTGGGTTGATGCAACTTTTGCCAAAATGAAAAGCAGCTACAACGATCAGAACATTCCTGTAATTTTAGGTGAATTTGGTGCAATATTACGTTCCGATTTAACTGCAGGTTTGGAAGAACATAAACAATCGAGACTCGATTATTTAGGATATGTAACAAAAGCCGCTAAAGCCAATGGAATGATTCCATTTTACTGGGACAGTGGCTACACCGGAAACAACGGAACAGGCATTTTTAACCGTAATGATGGCAGCCAGGCATTTCCCGAAGTGGTTGATATACTCGTTAAATCTGCACAATAATCCATAACTTGAATACAAAACAAATATCTATACAAAATGAAGCAATTATTTTTATTTATGTTGATCGGTATTTTGGCCGTTTCCTGTTCGCAAAAGAACTGGGAACAAACCCAGGATGCCGTTATCGTTTACCCGCAGCAAACGGGTGACCAGGAAGTTAAAGCAATTAAAATCACACCTGTACACGACGAAATCATACGGGTTTCAGCCAGTGCAAGCAAATCGTTTAGTACCAGCGAAAGTCTGATCACCGTTCCACAGAAAGAGACAGTTTCGTTTCAGGTTAAAGAAGATGGAGATAAGCTGATCGTATCTACTGCAAAAACCAAAGTTGAAGTTTCTACCTTAACCGGTGAAGTCCAGTTTTTAGATGAAAATGGAAATGTAATTCTTCAGGAAAAAGAAAATGGCGGTAAATCGTTTGCTCCAATCGAAGTGGATGGTGTGAGTGCTTATACAACACGTCAGGTATTTGAATCTTCAGACAACGAAGCTATATATGGGCTGGGACAGCACCAGGCTGACGAAATGAACTACAAAGGAAAAAACGAAGAGCTCTTTCAGTACAACACCAAAGTTTCGATACCATTTATTGTATCTACAAAAAACTACGGAATCCTTTGGGACAATTATTCGCTAACACGTTTTGGCGATCCTCGTCCTTATGGTCAGATCGATCAATTCAAACTATTTGACGCCGAAGGAAACGAAGGTGGTTTAACAGCTACTTACATCGATAATAACCAGAACGATCACGTTTTTACCAGTCGTATTGAATCAACCATCGATTACGAAAACCTGGAAACCATTGAGAACTTTCCGGCCGACTTTAATTTTAACCAGGCCCGTATTGTTTGGGAAGGTGACATTCAGCCGGAAGAAAGTGGAATCTTCCACTTCCTGTTGTATTATGCCGGTTACACCAAAATTTGGGTAAATGGCGAATTAATGGCCGACAAATGGCGGACAGCCTGGAATCCATCGGTTGCGAAATTTCAGTACGACATGAAAGCCGGTGAAAAATACCACATAAAACTGGACTGGATTCCGGATGGAGGTGTTTCGTATATCGGTTTAAAAGCATTGTCGCCGGTTGCTCCTGAATTGCAGGACGACATCTCGTTCTATTCTGAAATGGGCGATCAGATCGATTACTACTTCATGAAAGGAAACAGCATGGACGACGTGATCAGCCGTTACCGCACAGTTACCGGAAAAGCCCAGGTAATGCCAAAATGGTCGATGGGTTTCTGGCAAAGTCGTGAGCGTTACAAAACTCAGGAAGAGCTGGAAAGTACGCTGAAAGAATTCAGAAAAAGAGAAATTCCTATCGACAATATTGTTCAGGACTGGTCATACTGGGAAGTTGAACAGTGGGGAAGCCAGGAGTTTGATAAAGCACGTTTCCCTGATCCAAAAGGAATGGTAGACATGGTTCACGATAACAATGCACGTTTATTGATTTCTGTGTGGCCTAAATTTTATTTGGGAACCGAACATTACGACGAATTCGACCAAAACGGCTGGATGTATAAACAAGCCATTAACGACAGTATCCGCGACTGGATTTACCCAGGTTACATTGGTTCGTTTTACGATGCATACAGCGAAGGTGCCAGAAAACTTTTCTGGGATCAGATTAACGAGCATTTATACTCATTGGGTATCGATTCGTGGTGGCTTGATGCAACAGAACCGGACATCCTCTCAAACGCCAGCATGGATTACCGTAAAGAGCTGATGAATCCAACAGCATTGGGACCATCAACGCAATACTTCAACGCATTTGCATTGATGAATGCCAAAGGTATTTACGAAGGTCAGCGTGATGAAAATCCTAAAGACCGTGTATTTATTTTAACACGCTCGGGTTTTGCCGGAATGCAACGCTACGGAACAACTACCTGGAGTGGCGATATTGGTACAACCTGGGAAGATATGAAAGCTCAGATTTCTGCAGGTATCAACTTCTCGATGTCGGGACTCCCCTACTGGACAATGGATATTGGAGGTTTCTGTGTTCAAAAGAAATTTGAACGCGCCACCGAAGGCAGCGAAGCCATGAAAGAATGGCGCGAGCTAAATACCCGCTGGTACCAGTTTGGTGCATTTGCGCCGCTGTTCCGCGTTCACGGTCAGTATCCGTATCGCGAAATCTACAACATCGCTCCTGAAAGTCATCCGGCTTACAAATCGATGTTGTACTACAACAAATTGCGTTATCGCCTAATGCCATATATTTATAGTATAACCGGTGCTGTTTACCACGACGATTACACGATTATGCGTGGATTGGCGATGGATTTTGCCGACGATCACCGAGTGTACAATATTGGCGATCAGTTTATGTTTGGCCAGTCGTTGCTGGTTTGCCCGGTTTACGAATACAAAGCCACAAAACGCGATGTATATTTCCCGAACAACACAGGTTGGTATAATTTATACACCGGCGAATACCTGGCCGGAGGTCAGAAATTGAGTGTTGAAGCGCCATACGAAAGAATGCCACTTTTTGTAAAAGAAGGTTCTATTATTCCTGTTGGTCCTGAAATTCAGTACACCGACGAGAAAAAAGATGCTCCTATTGATATTTACGTGTATGCAGGAAAAGATGCTTCGTTTAAATTGTACGAAGACGAAGGCACAACATACGCTTACGAAGGTGGTGAATTCAGTACTATCGAATTCACTTACTCTGAAAAAGATAACAGTTTAGTTATTGGAGCGTGCACAGGCGAATATCCTGAAATGGTTAAAGACAGGGTTTTCAATATTATCAAGGTATCGAGCGACAAACCGGTTGCTATGCTTGGTAAAGCAAAAGACGTTAGGACGGTTCACTACCAGGGCGAAGAAGTCGTGGTAGCATTATAAACAAGTTTAGTTGATTTGAATAACGGGAAACAGAATTTTTATTCAGTTTCCCGTTTTTATTTTTATGCTTACTTTAGCGCAAACTCAGAAATCGATGAAGTTGTTTGCACTTTAGTTACCGAAATGAACTTGTTTACACTAAAACGCCTTTTTTTATTCTTGCTCATTACAAGCTTTGTACTGTTTAATAAGCAGGCTCAGGCTGTTACTGTTCCCGGAAACGAGCCCTACAAGTTCATGCACATCGACATTAACAACGGGCTGTCGAACAACGAAATAAAAACAGTTTTAAAAGACCGGCAGGGTTTTATGTGGTTTGGAACTGCTCAGGGGCTAAACCGCTACGATGGGACAGGTTTTAAAACGTTCATCCACGACATTAACGACTCCACCTCGATTCCTTTTAACTCGATTGAATATCTTTTTGAAGACAAAGATGGCCGCTTGTGGATTCGTTCTTACCAGGCATTTTCCATTTATGATCCCGTTCTCGAAAGCTTTTCCGACGCGGGCAATAATTATCTTGACTCAGCAATTCCAACAGCCGGATTACAATCGCTTTTTACCGACAGCAAAAACAACACCTGGCTAGTAAATTCGAACTACGGTTTGTATAAGTTTAACCACGCCGACAAAACGGTTGATTCCATTCAGTTTGTACCAAAAGTTAAAAGCAAAATCTATAATAATTACCTCAGCTTTGTTACCGAAGATGCCCATCAAATGCTTTGGGCGGTTTCAAATGCAGGAGAGTTAATACAGATCGATCCGGTAACAAAAGAAACAATAGCAAGCTATTTTCTGGGAGACCAGGTGGTAGATGAATTTAATAACTTTCAGTTGTTCATCGATTCTGAAAACGACATCTGGATTTATTCACCGGGATTGCCTTATGGTGTTTTCTTTTTCGATCACAGCACAAAACAAATAAGTAATTTTTCTGAGTCTTCTGCCACCTTTCAACTTTCCAACAACATGGTTACCTCAGTTGTGGAAGATGCTAACCGAGCGATTTGGATTGGCACCGACCACGGAGGAATAAACATCCTCGATAAAACGGCCAAAACCATTACCCTGCTGCAAAACAAAACCGATAACCCGACCAGCATTGCGCAAAACAGCATCACATATTTGTATCGCGACAATGCCGATATAATTTGGGCTGGCACCTACAAAAAAGGAATCAGCTACTACCATAAAAATCTCATTCGATTTAATCATTTCAGGTATTCGGCAGAATCACCAAACAGTTTACCGTATAATGATGTAAACTGTTTTGTTGAAGACATAAAAGGAAATCTGTGGATCGGAACAAACGGCAGTGGTTTGATTTATTTTAACCGTGCGAAGAATACTTTTACCACCTATAAACACAATCCTGACAAAACAAATTCAATCAGCGCAAACATTATTGTTTCACTACATATCGACAGCAAAGGAATACTGTGGATTGGAACTTATCAGGGTGGTTTGAATCGCTTTGACGGGCAAATATTTAAACACTACCAGCATAATCCTGACGATATAAACTCACTGTCAGACAACCGGGTTTGGTCAATTCTGGAAGACTCAAAACAAAATCTTTGGGTCGGTACCTTAAATGGCGGCTTAAACCTTCTCGATCGAAAAACCGGAAATTTTATACACTACACATCGTCCGATATCAATTCGGTGGGTTCAAATTTTATCACGTCAATTATCGAAGACAGTGAGCACAATCTATGGATGGGTACTTCCGACGGGCTGGATGTATTAAACCTCAACTCCAAACGGTTTATGCATTACGACCCAAATCCAAATACTTCAGGATCGTTAAGCGACAAAAACACCCTTGATATTCATGAAGATGTACGTGGTTTAATTTGGGTGGCAACCACGCAGGGATTAAATGTTTTAGCGAAAGATCAGGGAACATTTCATGTGTTTACAGAGGCCGATGGGTTGGCAAATTCCAACATAAAAACCATTCTCGAGGATGAAAGCGGCAACCTTTGGGTAGCAACGCTGAACGGTATCTCAAAGATTGAGGTAAAGAATTTTTCGCACGGTCAACCCATTAGCGAGCTGGAATTGAACATCGAAAACTTTGGTTTGCAGGATGGTCTGCAAGGAAACGAATTCAACCAGAAAGCAGCCTATCGAACCCGATCGGGCGAATTGATTTTTGGTGGCGCTAATGGTTTTAACTTATTTAAACCGGAAGCCATTTCAGTACATCTTCCAAATGACAAAATCGTGCTCACCAACTTTAAAGTTTTTAACCAGGATGTAAAAATAAATACGCCTTTCCGCAAGCGTGTAATCCTGAATAAATCGATCACATACAGCAACAACATTACGCTAAAACACAGAGAGAATGTTTTCTCCATCGGATTTGCGGCCCTAAACTATTTTCATCCCGAAAAAAACAAATACCAGTACCAACTGAGTGGTTTTAACGATGAATGGTTAGCCATAAATAATAACCTGAATGAGATTACTTTTACCAACCTGAATGCGGGTATATATCAACTGCGGATCAGGGTGAGCAACGATAACAGCAGCTGGATAGAGATGAATCCCCCTTTACAAATCGAGGTGCTTCCGCCATTCTGGAAGAGCAACTATGCCTACGCTCTATATGTTCTTCTGGTTGCTTCATTGCTGTTTATTACCTTAAGAATTCTGGCCGAACGTCAACGCCTTAAATTTGAAGCAGAACAGGAACATCGCGAGGCCGAACGTATTCAACAAATCGATGCTTTAAAAACTAAGTTTTTCACCAATATCAGTCATGAGTTCCGTACGCCGCTGTCGTTGATAATAACACCGGTTGAACAATTAGCCGATAATTGTACAAACGAAGACGACAAAAAACACCTGATACTGATTCAGCGAAATGCAAGAAGACTGCTGGCCATGGTAAACCAGTTGCTCGATTTCCGGAAAATGGAACTGCAAAAGATTGAAGTAAAAAAAGACTGGGGAGAACTGATCGACTTTATTAAAGAGATTGCAGCTTCGTTTGAAGACCTGATGGAAAGTAAAAACATCGCTTTCCTGTTTACCAGTAGCTGCGAAAGTCTGCCTACATTTTTCGACAAAGACAAAACCGACAAGATTTTCACAAACCTGCTTTCGAATGCCTGTAAATTTACCAACGAAGGTGGTGAAATAACAATAGAAACCGAACTGGAAACATTGGCCGACAGAACGGTTTTGCGCACAAAAGTCTCCGATACCGGCATTGGAATCCCGGCTGCACAACAGGAGCAAATTTTTGATCGCTTTTATCAAACAGATGCTGCCACATCACAAGTAAATCAGGGATCAGGAATTGGCTTGTCGATGGTGAAAGAATATGTAAATCTGTTGGGAGGCACCGTCAATGTCACTAGCGAACTTAATGCAGGCAGTACATTTACAGTTGAAATTCCGGTTCAGCTATTCACCGAAGAAGAAATTGCGGCAAATAGTAAACTGGAAAAGAAAGCACCGAAAAATATTAAAACTGAAAAGATCCAAACCGTAGAACCACAGGTTTTCGATGCTCGAAAAAAGACGTTGATCATCGTTGAAGACAATGCGGATTTGCGTTTTTATCTGAAAGAAAACCTGAAAGAGAACTACAATATTATTGAAGCCTCTAATGGAGCTCAGGGCTGGAATAGTATTGAAAATGACCTACCCGATTTGGTGGTCAGCGATGTTATGATGCCTGAAATGAACGGTGTTGAACTTTGTAAAAAGATAAAGGCTAACCGCAAAACTAAACACATTCCGGTGGTACTGTTAACTGCGAAAACAGAAACCAACCCGGTTATTGAAGGTTATGAATCGGGTGCTGACGCCTACCTTACCAAACCATTCGATTTTAAAGTACTGGAATCGCGTATTGAAAACCTGTTGCGTTCGCGCGAACAATTACGTCTGTCGTACCAGTCGATGATCGGTATCAATCCCGAAAAAATAGAAGTTGATTCGGAGGATGAAAAGTTCATTAAAAAGGCCTTGCTTATTGTTGAAGACAACATTGGAGAAGCTTCATTTACGGTTGAAGATTTTGGCGCAGAAATGGGAATGAGCCGTGTAAGCCTGTACAAAAAGCTACTGGCATTAACCGACAAAACGCCTATTGAATTTATTCGGATCATCCGTCTGAAGCGAGCTGCGCATTTGTTAGCCACGAGTCAGCTTTCAGTATCGGAAGTGGCCTACCAGGTAGGGTTTAATAATCCGCGTTATTTCTCAAAATATTTTGCCCAGGAATACCAGCTTCTTCCGTCAGAATACATTGAAAAAAACCGGAAGTCGCCAAACGACCTTTCAGACGAAGTTAAAGAAAAGTTCTCCTAGAGAAGAATTAACCACAAGGTTGCACAAAGGAAGCACAAAGTCTCACAAAGCTTTTGCTTATTCAATCCTTCAGTCACTCAATCCTTCAGTTACTCAGTCCTTCAGCCCTTCAGAAAATCTTCCCGAACAGGACTAAATACATCGATCAGAATTCCGGCCTCCAGGCAAACTGCGCCATGTAACATATTGGGAGGTACATATAAACCGTCACCGGGTTCCACTACCACTTTCTTTCCGTCCATGGTGAACTCAAACTTGCCACTAACACAATAGGTAGTTTGTGTATGAAAATGAGTATGCTCCGTACCAATAGCTCCCTTTTCAAACTTAACTTTTACCATCATAATCTGGTTGTCCCAGCCCATTATTTGTCGGGAAACACCATCGCCAAGATCTTCCCATCGATTACTGCCTCTTAAAATATTCTCACTTGCCATAATTCGGTTAAAATTTATCAGGTTATTGCTACAAATCTAACAGATTTAAACCATAAATTTTAATTTTTCGAATAGTGGAATCGATAAGCGTTTTACTTTTCTGAAATGGGAAATAATTGAGTATATTTCCACCTTAATGAGGTTGAGGTACCAATAACTTTATTTCTGGATCCAACCGTTTTGCGGAAAACTGATCAATAAAATGTATTACGTCTTAAAACATAAACTTACCCTTTTTTTGTTGCTGCTCTTCGTTATATCCGGGAGCAAATCATTGGCGCAAGCCGAGTTAAGTTTTGATATTTTCACTCCTGAAGACGGTTTACCAAATAACCAGATTCAGTGTATTTACCAAGACCATAAAGGATGGATTTGGGTTGGAACCAGCCAAGGACTAAGTCGTTTTAACGGTTATGATTTCACCAACTTTTTACCCAACTCAGAAGACTCATGTTCACTCAGCGGCCACCTCATCCGTGTGATAAAAGAAGATAAAAAAGGCAATTTACTCGTAGGTACAGAAAACGGCGGAGTAAACATTTTCAATCGCGAAAAAGAAGTGTTTACACAACCATACAAAAACGACCCGGTTTATGGTGATAAAGATTTTTCGGTAAACGACATCATCGAAAATCAGGACGGTTCGTTTTGGCTGGCCAGCGATTTTAATGTCTTAAAAATGGACAGCACCGGCATGATCACGCCACTCAATCCAATATTAAAAGAGGGCACTGCGCGTATCGAAAATACTTTCATCCGGAACCTGGCCTACGACAAACAGGGTCGACTTTGGATAGGATCGAACAACGGAGTTTACATTTATACCGAGCAAAACAATACCCTCGAGCGTTTTGAACTACCATTTGGTGCTGCACAAAACAAAGAAATATGGGAGCTTTTGCCCGACAACGATGGCGATCTTTGGGTAGGAACTTATTCCATTGGATTGTTTGTTGTAAACACCGCTAACAAAAGCTACAAGCAGATAAATCTGAGACCAGCAGCAGAACGTACCGAAACCATAAAAGCCATTTCGAAAGGTGTGTTTGGCGATTACTGGATTGGGACCCGTGGCGGACTCTTTCTCTATTCGAAAGAAACGGGTGTAAAAGGTTTTTACCGCCATAATATTCAGGAACCAAGGAGCCTTTCGAATAATTCGGTGCTCAGCATTTTTCACGATAACAAGGGTGAAACATGGATCGGAACCCGGGGTGGCTTAAACCTGCTAGCGAAGAGCAAACAGGTGTTTCATAGTTTTACCGCACAACCCGACGATAACCGCTATCTGAACAGTAGTGCCATTTATACGTTCTGGATGGATAAAACCGATCGGCTGTGGTGTGGAACCGAAGATGGCGGAATTAATATTTACAATCCAAAAACCGGAACGTACAGTTATCTCACCACTGATGGTACGTCGGGTTACACCATTGCTCAAAACTGCGTTAAGGCGCTTATCCCCGACAATAATGGAAATCTTTGGGTTGGAACATATCTTGGAGGAATTGATGTAATTGATCTATCAACAGGTAGAATAAAAAATTACAGTCATAAGGCTGACGTTCCCGGAAGTTTATCGGATAACCGGGTGTGGGATATCTGTATTGATGAGAACCAGCAAATCTGGATTGCCTCGTCGAAAGGAATTGACCGTTTCGACAAAGAAACCAACCTGTTTATTCATTATCCTCAGCTAAATGGCGACGAACAAATAATGTGGATCGAAAACGATTCACAGGGCAACCTTTGGATGGGTAGTGATGATGAACTGATCGTGTTTAACTATCGCACCAATAAAATAAATCGTTGGTTCGAGCGCACACGATACATGTTTGAGGATTCGCAGAACCAAATTTGGATAGCAACAAACGATAAAGGACTTGCCCTGTATTCTGCTGATTCCGGAGCTGAAAGATATTACGGCGAAGAAGACGGGCTGGCCAACAACCAGGCGCTTTGTATTTTGGAGGACAACTCAAAAAACCTGTGGATAAGCACCTTAAATGGCTTGTCTAAATTTAATCCGAATACCGGAGTTTTTTATAACTACACCAGCAAAGACGGGCTGGGTGATAACCAGTTTTGTTACGGAGCCGCTTTAAAAGCAGTTGATGGAGCCCTCTTTTTCGGAAATGTTTCAGGATTTAATGTATTTAATCCTAACGAAATAAGTGTGGAAAATCCAGATATCCCACTGGTATTCACCGACCTAAAAGTCTTTAATAAATCGGTGCCTATTGGAAGTGACAAAAAGTCGATTCTCCATCAAAGTATCACCGAAACGCATCACCTGACGTTTAACCACAAACAAAATGTATTTACGCTTGAGTTTGCCGCGTTAAATTACGTAAACAGCGCCAACAATTTGTACACCTACAAACTCGAAGGATTTAACACCGACTGGATTGAACCAAGTAAAAACCGTACGGCCACCTACACCAACCTGAATCCCGGCGATTATACACTTCGTATAAAACGTGTTCTGCCCGGACAAGAGCAGGAAACAAACGAATTGCAACTTGCCATTACGGTTTTGCCACCGTTCTGGAAAACCAACTGGTTTTTGGGAATAATTATCCTGCTCATCATCAGCCTGATTTATACGATCATCCAGTTTTTTATCAACCGCGAAAAAATTAAATCGCAACTGATTATTGAACGTTCGAATGCAAAAAAACTGCACGAGATTGATATGATGAAGTTGAAATTTTTTACCAATATTTCACACGAAATCAGAACACCGTTAACATTAATATTAGGGCCCCTTAATAAAATGATGCAGTCGAAAACTGTTGATGGATTAACCAAAGAGAACCTGGAACTGATGCAGCGAAACGCTCAAAACCTCGACCGGCTGATCAGTCAGTTACTCGATTTCCGGAAATTACAATCGGGCAACTTGCGCCTCAACCTAACCGAAGCCGATATTGTAAGTTTTGTAAGAAATATTGTGAATTCGTTTGGTCAGTATGCCGTTGAAAAAGACATAAAACTCAGCTTTAACTCACTGAAAAAAAGGCTGTTTGTTGCTTTCGACCCCGACAAGGTGGAGAAAATCATAAACAACCTGTTAACCAATGCTTTTAAATATACCGAAGCCCATGGATCGATTACGGTAAACCTATCGCTGGTATTCGATTCGGAGAATGTTGATTTTAGCGACGACAGCGAAGAAAAACAGTTTATCGAAATCAATATAAAAGACACAGGAAAGGGTATTTCAAGAAAAAATATCGACCGCATTTTTATGCGCTTTTTCCAGTCGGATGATACCGACGCGAAAACGGGGGCCGGCATCGGACTTGCGTTGGTTAAAGACCTGGTTAAATTGCACAAAGGCGAAATTTTTGTTACCAGCAAAGAGGGAAAAGGAACCCGCTTTACCATTCGTATTCCGTATAACGAAAGAATTGAAAGTGCACAGGAAACCGAACCCGCAACAGCTGTTGAACAAATTCAATCTATGCCGCAACAAACACTTCAACCTGTCGATGAACACTCAAAAATTATGTTGATTGTTGAGGACAATGCCGACGTGCGCCAATTTATCAGCTCACATTTTATAAACTTCTACCAAATTCACCAGGCAGTAAATGGCGAAGAAGGATGGCAGAAAGCACTTGATGTAGTTCCCGACATTATTGTCAGCGATATTATTATGCCAGAAATGGACGGTTACGAATTGTGTAAACGAATTAAAAACGACGAACGTACTTCGCATATCCCGGTACTTTTGCTTACAGCAATGCATTCGAAAGACCATGAGTTAAGAGGTTTAGCCAAAGGCGCCGACGATTACATTACAAAACCTTTCGACCTCTCGGTACTGCAGGCAAAAGTGGAGAATATGTTGTCGATTCGCGATTCGTTAAAAGAAAAATATACATCAACCATGGTGCTGGAACCAACAAATGTGGTTCTGGCATCGCCCGACGAAAAATTCCTGAAAAGAGTGGTGGATGTTATTGAAGAAAATATTGCCGACAGTGAGCTGGATATTGAACAATTTGCACTAAAAGTTGGGGTAAGCCGTATGCAGCTTTACCGCAAATTAAATGCGCTTACTAACATGACAGTAAAAGAATTTATCCGCCATATCCGATTAAAGCGGGCCACCCAATTGCTCGACCAGCAAAAGCTGAATATTTCAGAAATTGCCTACCAGGTCGGCTTTAAAGATCTCTCCCATTTCAGGAAGTGTTTTAAGCGCGAATTTGGTATGAGTGCCTCGGAATACCTCGCAAATAAGAAAGTGGAAACAGTCAATATCAAACAACCCTAACACACTATTATACAAATCATTAGCACAACCAGCATTGTTAATTAGTGTTAAGAAGCGTGAAAAATATCCCGCCATTTGGGAATTTTAACCCTTATCGGGAAAACCACCCTTATATATTGGGAAATATCACCAACACGCATTGCCACACCTAAACTAACTTGCACCTTGGAATCGAAAGCCTAACTGAATGAATAAGATCAAACGAAACTTGAACAAAACTGAGGGGGGAATCATATTCGCTGCGATAGCCCTTGTCATTCTGATCATAATCCTGATCGTCATCCTATTTAAGTAGTTGTACATTCCACGAAACAAGAACCAAGTTAAAATTCTATAATAACCTAAAAAGTGAAGTATGGTAAATCTTAAACGAAAAAGTCGGAGCCTGCACATGAGTAAACTCATTGCTGTAGCTGCTTTGATTATGTTTCAAACAGTTCTTTCTTTTACAGCATGGTCGCAAACCATTACTGTAACAGGGAATGTAACAGACCAGAACTCCGGAGAAGGGCTTCCCGGGGTTAATGTTATTGTTAAAGGAACTACCAATGGCACAATTACACAGCCTGATGGTTCCTATGAACTTAATGTAAGCCCTAACACCACATTGCAGTATTCTTTTATTGGGTATAAACTGCAAGAGGTAGTGGTAAATAACCAAACCGAAATAAATGTTGCTCTGGAAATGGAGACTACCGAATTGGACGAAGTAGTTGCAATTGGTTACGGTACCGCAAAGAAAAAAGACATTACCGGATCTGTTTCGTCGGTAAGTGGTGAAACGCTGGAAGCAATTCCGGTTACTTCGGCTGCCGAAGCAATGGCCGGACAAATGGCCGGTGTACAGGTAGTAGCTACTGAAGGATCGCCTGATGCAGAAATTACAATCCGCGTTCGTGGTGGTGGTTCAATTACCCAGGATAACTCACCAATGTATATTGTTGATGGTTTCCCGGTAAGTACTATCTCTGATATTCCTGCCTCCGAAATTCAATCGATCGACGTATTAAAAGATGCATCATCAACCGCAATCTACGGTGCACGTGGTGCAAACGGTGTAATTATTATTACAACCAAAAGTGGTAAAGCAGGTAAAGTATCAGTTAGTTATAACGCATACACCGGTTTTAAAAATATTGCTAATACCTTAAATACACTTGAGGTTGATGATTTTGTACACTGGCAATACGAACTTGCCGCGTTAAGAAACGGCATGGATGATTTGTCATCGTTCGAAAGATATTTTGGATACTACCAGGATATCGACCTGTATGACGGACAAGTTGGTAACGACTGGATGGATCAGGTTTATGGTCGTACCGGACGTGTTTTCAACCACGATTTAAGCATCCGCGGTGGTTCTGAAAAATTTGCATACAACTTTAGTTATGCAGGTGTTAAAAACCGCGAAATCATGTTAGGATCGGATTACAAACGTGATAATGTGAACTTCAAATTAGATCACAATCCAACCGATAACGTGAAGATCTCTTATTCAATGCGTTATTCGCAAACAAAAATTGGAGGTGGTGGTGCCATTGAGCAAACCAATGCAACACCAACCGATTCGCGTGTAAAACACACCATGATCTACTCTCCTATTCCATTAAACGGTTTGGAAGAATATTCTGACGAAGAAGTTTCAAGCTACATGATCAATCCGTTAACAGCTGTTGCCGATAACGATCAGGAACAACGCAGAAAAAGGTTGAACCTTGGAGCAAGTTTACAATGGGATATTATCGATGCTTTAACTTTTAAAACAGAAGTTGGTTACGATACCTACGACCGCGACAGAGATCGTTTTTACGGACAAAGTACTTATTACGTAAAAAACAATACCGATGCCGCATACCAGGGATTACCTGCTGCTTCAATGGAAAAACGCAGCCAGGAAACCTTTAGAAATACAAACACGCTGAATTTCGATTTTAAAAACATTATTAAAAACGAAAATCACAGTGTGAAAGTGTTGGCCGGTCAGGAAATTCTATATGCGAAATCAAGCGTACTTACCGATATCATTCAGGGTTATCCTTCGTTCTTTACTTCGTCCGAAGTATTCCGTTTAACAACACAGGGTGTACCATTAAGTATCGATAATGTTATCAGTGCCGACAACAAATTACTTTCTTTCTTTGGTCGTGCCAATTACGACTACCAGGGAAAATACCTGGTTTCTGCAACATTCAGGGCCGACGGTTCAAGTAAATTTGCCGAAGGAAACCGATGGGGATATTTCCCGTCAGCAGCTGTTGCATGGCGTGTTTCAGAAGAAAACTTCATGCAAGGAATTTCTTCAACACTTAGCAACTTAAAATTACGCGTAAGTTATGGTACTGCGGGTAACAACAATATTGTTTCAGGCCAAATGGTTCAGGAATTCAGCTCAAGCAGCACCACTTACATCAACGATGTATCGGGTTACTGGGCAGTTTCGTCGCGTATGGCTAACCCTGATTTGATTTGGGAAACTACCGTAACAAGAAACATTGGTCTCGATTTTGGTTTGTTCAACAACCGTCTGAACGGAACAGTTGAAACTTATTTAAATACCACCTCCGATCTGTTGATCGACTTCCCTGTTTCAGGAACAGGTTACAGCTCGCAATTCAGAAACATGGGTGAAACCGAAAATAAAGGTTTCGAAGCCTCTGTAAACTGGGTGGCCGTTGACAAAAGTAACTTTGGACTGAACTTCGCTTTTAATGTTGGTGTGAACAATAACAAAATTAAATCGCTCGGAATCATGGACGACTTTGGCGTATCTTCAAGCTGGGCTTCTACCGAAATTGGAACCGACTACTGGATCGCACAAGGAAGTTCTGTAGGACAGATTCGTGGTTACCTGTCGGACGGACGTTACGAAGTATCGGATTTTGAAGGATACGACGAAGATGCCGATGAGTGGATTCTAAGAGAAGGTGTTGCTGATAACACAGCCGTTATTGGAACTATTCGTCCGGGATCGATGAAATTGAAAGATATAAACGGCGACGGCGAAGTAACTGTTGACGACAACACCATTATCGGTGATGTAAATCCAAAAGCAACTGGTGGTTTTAACATTTCTGCACGTATCTACGATTTCGATCTTTCTGCGATTTTTAGCTGGAGTTACGGAAACGACGTGTACAATGCCAACAAAATTGAGTACACATCAACAAGTAGATATCCTTACCGTAATATGATCGATATTATGGCCGAAGGAAAACGCTGGAACAATATCGATGAAAACGGACAGCTGGTAAACGATCCGGCTACATTGGAGGCAATGAACGCGAACACTACAATGTGGTCGCCATACATGGCAAGATACGTACTTAGCGACTGGGCCGTTGAAGATGGATCATTCTTACGTTTGAATACCTTAACACTCGGATACACCGTTCCTGAAGCACTTACACAAAAAGCACATATTCAGAACTTAAGGTTGTATGCAACAGCCAACAACGTATTTGTTCTTACCAACTATAGTGGATTTGACCCTGAAGTTTCAACACGAAGAAACACTCCTCTTACTCCCGGAGTTGATTACTCGCCATATCCCAAAAGCAGGCAATTCATTTTTGGTTTAAACATTAACTTTTAATTGAAACAACGATGAAAATGAATAAAATAGCATATATAACGATATTGTTCTTCGCGGTGTTTATCACCTCGTGCGACGAATACCTTGATGCGCCTACGCAATCAACAATGGATGAATCGTTGATCTTCTCGAATGTTGAGTTAGCACAGGGAGCGATTGACGGAATTAAAGAACCTATGGGACAAACCAACTCTTATCGTGGTAGATTTTTAACCCACTATGGTTCGAACACCGATATTGAGTGGAATAACTCAACTTCTGTAAATGGCCGTGGCGATTTGTCGCGTTACATTAATTCGCCAACAAACTCGGACATGAACCGTGACAATGTATACTGGGCAATGTTGTACCGCGGAATTGAGCGTGCGAACATTTGTATCAGAGGTTTACGTACTTACGGAAATCCTGAGCCGGGAACTGAAATGGGTCAACTTTTGGGTGAAGCGATCACACTGAGATCGATTTACTACGCCGACCTGTTAAAGTCGCATGGCGATATTGTAGCCCGTTTCGAGCCGATCTCTTCGGAAACCATTTATCTGCCAAAATCGAACAGAGATGAGATTTTCAAACATGTTATTGCCGATTTGGAAGAAGCAGCCACACTGGTAGCCTGGCCTGGCGAAACCGAAGCAACAGCCACCACCGAGCAGGTAAACAAAGCATTTGTAAAAGGTTTACGCGCCCGTCTTATCATGGCTGCAACAGGTTATGCACAACGCGGTGGTTCAATCAGCAGAAGTTCTGACCCTGAATTGTCGGTAAGCACCTTGTACCCGATTGCTTTGCAGGAATGTAAAGATATTATTGCCAGCGGAACTGCTTCGCTCGAGTCTTCATTCGAATCCGTTTGGAGAAAAAACTGCGAAGAAGTAATTACTGCCGGTGGCGAATCGCTTTGGGAAGTACCTTTTGCCGAAGGTCGTGGACGTCATTTGTTTACTTACGCTGTACGCCACCAGTTAGCCGACCAATACACCGGTCAGCCACGTGGAGGTACTTTTGGTCCGCTTCCTAATGTATTTTACGATTTCGATGCAAAAGACACCCGTCGCGATGTAACTTGTGTTCCTTACAGCTGGAGCCAAAATAATCCTTCTCATCAGGAATTGATGGGAATTGACACCTGGTATTTCGGTAAATGGCGTTACGAGTGGATGACCCGCTATGTAACCTCAACCAACGACGATGGTGTAAACAAAATTTACATGCGTTATGCCGAGGTACTGTTAATGGCCGCCGAAATCGAGAATGAATTAAACGGTCCTTCTGCAGCTGCTCCTTATTTAAAAATGATTCGTCAAAGAGCTTTCGATGAAGCAGACTGGTCGGAAAAAGTTGATGCATACGTTAATGCACTGAACTCGAAAGAAGCAATGTTTAACGCCATTGTTGACGAACATGGTTTTGAGTTATGTGGCGAAATGGAACGTAAACAGGCACTGATCCGTTGGAACCTGCTTAAATCGAAAATGGATGAAGCAAAACAAAAAATGGATGACTTGCGTAACCGCACAGGAGAATATGCCGATGTTCCTTCAGTAATCTACTACAACTACCTTTCAGATGGTGAAACCCTTGATTTCTACGGACTGGAGAGAGGCGAAACCGACGATATGTTAACAGAGTATGATTACGCCGAAAACTGGGCAACTCCTGGTCGTCTTGAAGATGACAAAATCAACTCGCTCTACACAAACGATCCTGACCAAAACCAGTACTGGCCGATTTGGCAGGTGTTTATCGATGCAAGTAACGGGATGTTGAACAACGACCCGGTTAACTAGAAACGTTTATGTGAATTAAAGAAAAGAAACAGATGAAAAAAATATTTAGAAATATCGGAATCTTACTTGGCATTGTTGCTTTATTCGCAATAAACGCCTGCGAAGATGATATCACTCCGCTTGTTGAAGAACTGGAATTCGACAGGGTATTTACGCCCCTCGAGCTGGAAGCTAAAATCAGTAACCAAACAATAGTTACATTAACCTGGGGCTCGAACAAAAATGTTCAGGCGTATGAGCTTGAAATCAGCGACGACAGTTTGGATTTTGCCAGCATCATTCATACTGCAACTGTTTTACCAGACGAAGTTCCTTATGTTTACGAACTGCCTGCCGGTAATTCACAATACTCGGCACGCGTAAAAGGAACCAACGACAGCATAGCCGATTCAAAATGGGTAGTGCGTGCATTTAAATCGTTACCTGAGAACATTTTTGCAAATTATGAGATAGCTATGACCGGCTTAAACAGCGCTGATGTAAGCTGGACTCCGGGAAAAGCAGTTACATCTTTAAGTTTTGTTTCAACTGAAGGGGAAGTTAGCTATGATATTTCAGCCGACGAACAAGCAGCAGGAATGAAGTCTGTAACCGACCTGCCAAATGGCGATTATGAAGTTAATATTCTGAATGGAAACAAAAGTAGAGGTACACAAACCTACACGATGGAAGGTGATGTATTTGTTGCTGCCGGTGAAGATCTGGCTACAGCTATCAGTGCTGCCGAATCGGGCGATGTACTTATTCTGGCTGCCGGTGCTGAATTTGGTTTCGTTGGAGACATGATGCTTGAAAAAGCCATAAAAATTAAAGGACTGGACGGTGATATTCCGGTAATTTATGCTACTGAAGGTGATCGCATGTTCTACATTGGAGCCAATATTTTACCAACCGAAGAAATTGTATTCGAAAACCTGTTTATGAATGGTTTTACCAATATGGATGCTTCGCAAGGACAAATCCGTGGTGTATTCGATATGGAAAGCGAAGCCTGTAACATTGGTGCCGTTAAATTTATCGGCTGTAAAATGTACTACATGGGACGCCAGATTATGCGTTTACGCGGAGGCTCTGATCAAACCATTGGCGAATTCCTGGTTGACGACTGTATCATTCACAACCTGGGTAAAAGCAGTGGTAGCTACGGTGTTTTCTGTGCAACTGAAACCAATACAAATGCTACTGTAGTTAAAATTACCAACTCAACGATCGACAGTTTGAAATGCCATTTTATCCGCTACGACGATCCTGTGGCATGTGAAAGTATTATTGTTGAAAATTGTACATTCAATAAAACACCATTTAGCTCAGGCAGGTATTTAATGGATATCAGAAATGCAGTTATTACAAGTGGTGTTGAAGTTACCAACTGTATTTTCGGTAACACTTCATATGGCGATGAACCATCGATTACAGGTATTCGTGCTCCAGAAGATGTGCTTATTACGATTACAAATTCGTACGCCACAACCGACTTCGTAAACTCCAGTTATTCGATTGTTGATCTGTTAATTCCGTTAGGAGTTAGCTCGGATGCACTTTGGAAAGACACTGAAAATGGTGACTTCTCATTTGCATACGATGCAGTTGATGCAGGAGACCCTCGCTGGAAATAACAAGCGATTTTAGTAACGATATATTTAAGTAGTTAGTTAGTCTATTAGTTAGTTAAAAAGAATCTCCGGGAAATACTATCCCGGGGATTCTCTTATTCGTCAAAAGATGAAGGTACTGGTAAACATACTTCTTATACTTCTTTCCCAAACGGTTTTCGGACAACAAATTGCTTTTCCGGGTGCTGAAGGTGGTGGCAAATACACAACCGGAGGTCGTGGTGGCAAGGTTCTTTTTGTCGATAATCTGAACAATAAAGGCAAGGGAAGTTTTAGAAAAGCCATTGAGGCTGAAGGACCACGTACCATTATTTTCCGTGTTTCGGGAACAATTGAATTAGAGAAAACCATTCATATAAAAAACGGCGATCTTACCATTGCAGGACAAAGCGCTCCGGGCGACGGAATTTGCCTTAAAAATTACGGTGTTCGTATCGATGCCGACAATGTTATCATTCGCTACCTGCGTGTTCGTCCCGGCGACAATGCACACGAGGAAATGGATGCCATTACCGGAATGCGAAACATAAATGTTATAATAGACCATTGTAGTTTTAGCTGGGCCAACGATGAAGTGGCCTCGTTTTACGACAACGAAAATTTCACACTGCAATGGTGTATTATCAGCGAAAGTTTTAACCTTTCCGATCATCACAAAGGCGCACACGGTTACGGCGGAATCTGGGGCGGAAATAACGCCAGTTTTCACCACAACCTGATTTCCGATCATGTTAGCCGGAATCCACGGCTACAGGGATCGCGGTATACCAACGATCCTGAAAATGAAAAAGCCGATTTCAGAAACAACGTAATTTACAACTGGGGCGACAACAGCGTTTATGGTGCAGAAGAAGGCCATTACAACCTAGTGAATAATTATTACAAGCCCGGTCCGGCAACCAAAAAAAATGTGCGCGACCGTATTCTAAACCTTACACAAAGTTTTTTCCTTGAAAACAGAAATCCGGACACACTCCGGGCCGGTTGGTTTTATATCGACGGGAATGTAGTTGAAGAAAACAAAGAAATATCAAAAGACAATTGGGCAGGCGGTGTTCAGGTAAAAAATATCACCGAAGAAATGAAAAACCAATCGCGGCTGGCAAGTCCGGTTGAACATACTGCCATAAAAACCGACAAGGCAAAAACCGCTTATAAAAAAGTATTACACGATGCCGGTGCCAGTTTTCAGCGCGATGCGGTTGACAAACGAATAGTCACCGAGGCAACAACCGGAAAAGAAACTGCCGGGAAACAATTCAGAGGTGGCGGAAAAGGCATCATAGACAGTCAGAACGATGTGGGAGGCTGGCCGCTGTTACGATCAACTCCTCCTCTACCCGATTCAGATAACGACGGAATGCCCGATGAGTGGGAGAAACATAACGGACTGAATTCCGGACAAGCCGACAACAACGATTATAAGCTCGATAAAGAATATACCAACATCGAAGTTTACCTGAACTCGATCATTGCAAAAAAGAAATAACATGAACCTGAAACCAGCCATATTAATCCTGATACTAATTTCCGGTTTGTCGCTTTTCAGCAGCGCACAATCAGAAATTTCAAAAGTTTGGATTGCGGATAATGGTGATGGTACCTATAAAAATCCGATCCTTCACGCTGATTATTCCGATCCTGATGTGGTCCGTGTTGGCGACGATTATTACATGACAGCTTCCTCGTTTAACTGTGTTCCGGGTTTACCGATTTTGCATTCAAAAGATTTGGTAAACTGGCAGCTTATCACTTATGCGTTGAAAAAGCAGGTTCCCGAAGATGTTTTTAGAATTCCGCAGCACGGAAACGGAGTTTGGGCGCCTTGCATCCGCTACCACAACAACGAGTTTTATATTTATTATCCCGATCCCGACTTTGGCATTTATATGATAAAAGCCAAACAAGCCGAAGGACCATGGTCGGAACCGATTCTGGTAAAAGCAGGAAAAGGTTTGATCGATCCGTCGCCACTTTGGGACGATAACGGGAAAGTATATTTAACGCATGCATTTGCCGGTAGTCGCGCGCGGGTAAAATCGGTGCTTTTGGTTCAGGAAATGAACAGCGAAGGAACGGCGGTTATTGGCGACGAAGTAATGGTTTTCGACGGGCACGAAAATCACCCGACTATTGAAGGGCCAAAATTCTATAAAGCCAACGGTTACTACTACATTTTTGCTCCGGCAGGCGGTGTTTCAACGGGTTGGCAAACCGTTCTTCGTTCGAAAAATGTGTACGGACCTTACGATATAAAAATTGTAATGGCACAGGGCGAGACAGAAATTAATGGTCCTCATCAGGGAGCCTGGGTGGATACCAAAACAGGAGAAAACTGGTTTATCCATTTTCAGGATAAAGATGCATACGGGCGTATCGTTCACCTGAATCCGATGACCTGGCAGAACGACTGGCCGATAATTGGCGTTGATAAAGATGGTGATGGAATTGGCGAACCGGTGCTTACCTACAAAAAACCTGATGTTGGAGCAACTTACCCTGTTTCAACTCCTCCTGAAAGTGATGAGTTTAATGGAAACAAATTGGGAATTCAGTGGCAATGGCAGGCTAATAAACACATCTCGTATGGATTTCCGTCGGGCAACCTTGGCTTCTACCGTTTGAACTGTATTGTTCGTCCTGAGGGAGAAGAAGGCCTTTGGATGGTTCCAAACCTTCTCTTGCAAAAATTTCCTGCAGAAGAATTTTCGGCTACTACAAAAATAAGCTTCAACCCGCGCACCGATGACGAAGAAACCGGATTTGTGGTGATGGGCGAAGACTACCAGTACATTTCCTTAAAACAAACTGAGAGGCAACTTCATCTGCGTGTGGCGAAATGCGAAAATGCTAGAACAGGCGGAAAGGAAATTGAATTGTACAACGAAGTGGTTGAAAACAACGAAATCTACTTCAAAATAGAAGTAAAAAAAGGTGCCATTTGCACATTTAGCTACAGCAGTAACGGGAAATATTTTGAAACCGTTGGCGAAGCTTTTACTGCAAAACCCGGTCGTTGGATTGGGGCAAAAGTAGGCTACTTTGCCCTGCGCGAAGGAATTACAAACGACTCGGGCACTGTTGATATTGATTGGTTTAGAGTGGAGAAATAAGGAATGGGAAAAACAAAATACATAACAATATTATTTTGGGTGGTTCTGTTGTCGGCCTGTGCAAAACAAACCGGAGAACAGGAAAACAATACCACCAAAACCATAAAAATATGGCTAATCGGTGACTCAACGGTAGCCGATTATTCAAATAACTACGACGATGGCGATTATATGAAAGACAGGTATCCGGTTACCGGATGGGGACAAGTCTTTCAGCCGTTTGTGTCAGGCGATAATTTAAAACAGCTGTTCCCGCTTTTACAGGCCGACAGTACAATTGTTGACGATCGTGCACGCGGTGGCCGCAGCACGCGCACATTTTTCCAGGAGGGAAGATGGCGACAGGTTTATGAAGCACTGCAGCCCGGAGATTTTGTTTTAATGCAGTTCGGACATAACGATGCAGCTGTAAACAAAACCGAACGTTACGTGAATGAAGAAGGTTACAAGGAGTTTCTGCGCCTCTTTATCCTTCAAACAAAACAAAAACAGGCAACTCCAATCCTGCTTACGCCCGTGGCCAGAAATTATCCATGGAAGAATGATACGCTTACCAATGTTCACGGTAATTACCCACAGTGTGTAAAAGAAATTGCAGATGAAACACAAACCTTGTTGATCGATCTGAATCAGCGGTCGATGGAGTTTTTTACAGAAAAAGGAAAGGACTACGTCACCAACAACTACTTTATGAACCTGCCGGCAGGAAAATACGAAGCCTACCCTGACGGGCAAAACGATAACACGCACTTACAACCGGAAGGTGCAAGGGCTGTATCCCAACTGGTTTACGAGGGATTACTTGATTTAAGCACCTTAACAAACACATCAGAATGAAAATAAAGATGACCATATTACTTTGTTTGCTTCTGACAATTGTTAGTTCCGTTAATGCCTGGGATTTTGTTGTGGCAAAAGATGGAAGCGGCGATTTTACAACCGTTCAGGAGGCCATTAATGCCGTTCCTGATTTCAGGAAAAACCGCACCACCATTTTCATAAAAGAAGGTGTTTACAAAGAAAAACTGGTATTACCGGCAAGTAAAACGTTGGTAACTTTTATAGGCGAAGACCTTGAAAACACGATTCTCACGTACGATGATTTTGCCAGCAAAAAGAACCGCTTTGGCGAAGAAGTCGGTACAACAGGCTCCACTTCGTTTTACATTTTTGGAGAAGGATTTATAGCTAAAAACATAACTTTTGAGAACTCGGCAGGACCTGTTGGGCAGGCAGTAGCCGTTCGTATTGAAAGCGACAAAGTGGCGTTTGAAAATTGCCGTTTCCTGGGCAACCAAGATACGCTTTATCCACACGGAAAAGACAGCCGTCAGTATTACAGAAACTGTTACATCGAAGGTACTGTTGACTTTATTTTTGGCTGGTCGACAGCAGTTTTTGAAGCCTGCACTATTTTCTGCAAAACAGCCGGATACATCACTGCCCCATCAACCGAAGAAACAACTAAATATGGTTTAGTATTTCTGAACTGTAACATCACCAGCGATGCACCTGAAAACTCCTTTTACCTCGGTCGTCCGTGGCGCCCCTATGGAAAATCAGTTTTTATCGAGTGCAAGCTGGGCAAACACATAAAACCCGAAGGCTGGCACAACTGGCGCGATCCGGAGAAAGAGAAGACAGCATATTTTGCCGAATACAAGAACACCGGCGAAAGAGCGAACACGAATAAGAGAGTTGCCTGGTCGCATCAGCTAAGCGATGAACAGGCAAAAGATTACACAACAGAAAAAATTTTTGGAGACTGGACGGACGAACTGTTCTCCAACCTGGAAGAAATTAAAAACTTGGAAAGATGATAGCAAAAAAGATCTCTAATCTATTACTTGCCGCGGCCGTTTTCGCGGTGGGATGTGCTGAAAAAAGTGCACCACCACAAACAGCAGACAGTTTATACGAGAGTATTGAATTTGAAATGCCGGTAATTCAGGAGCCCGTAATTTCCGATTATTCGGTAACGCTGACCGATTTTGGTGCAGTACCCGGCGGAATTGAAATGAATACCGATGCTTTTGCAGCAGCGATAAAAGCTGTTACCGAAGAAGGTGGCGGAAAAGTGATCATTCCTTCCGGAATCTGGCTGACCGGACCAATCGAGTTAAAAAGTAACCTGGAATTGTATGCCGAGCAGGGAGCTGTTATAATCTTTTCGGCCGACAAAAATCTTTATCCGGTTATAGCAACCAATTTCGAAGGGCTCGATACCTATCGTTGTCTCTCTCCCATTTATGGAAAAAACGTTGAAAACGTTGCCTTCACCGGAAAAGGTGTTTGGGATGGAAACGGCGATGCCTGGCGCGCTGTAAAACAATCGAAACTTACGGAGAGTGCCTGGAAAGAGCTGGTAAAATCGGGCGGTGTGGTAAATGCTGAAGGCGACATCTGGTATCCAACCGAGCAGTACAAAAATGGTGCTGAAGGAAGCGGCGATCAAAACGTTCGCGACGACCTGAAAACACTGGAAGAATTTAAAACTATCCGCGATTACCTTCGTCCTGTGTTTGTAAGTATACAAAGCAGTAAACGTATCATGTTCGATGGCCCGGTGTTTCAGAACTCGCCGGCATGGAATATTCACCCATTAAGGATTGAGCACCTGACTGTAAAAAACCTGACTGTTCGTAATCCGTGGTATTCGCAAAATGGCGACGGAATCGATATCGAATCGTGCAAAAATGTACTGGTACAAAACTGTAATTTCGATGTGGGCGACGACGCAATTTGTATCAAATCAGGTAAAAACGAAGACGGACGCCGTTATGGTATTCCGTGCGAGAACCTGATCATTAAAGACAACATTGTTTACCACGGACACGGAGGTGTAACCGTTGGTAGCGAAATGTCTGGCGGAGTGCGCAACATGCACGTATCGAACTGCACATTTATTGGAACCGATGTAGGTTTACGTTTTAAAAGCACACGTGGTCGCGGTGGTGTTGTTGAGAACATTTTTATTTCGGATGTGTACATGACCAACATCCCGACCAATGCCATCTCTTTTAACCTGTATTACGGCGGTCTGTCTATTTCTGAAATGATGGAAGAAGGTGGTATGGAAACAACAACGGAACTCCTTCCTGTTACCGAAGAAACGCCACAGTTTAAGAACATCAAAATTTCGAATGTTACCGTTAAAGGTGCAAAACAGGCGGTATTCCTTCAGGGACTTCCTGAAATGCCACTCGAAAATATTGAGCTGAATGACCTTCGTCTTAAGGCTGAAAATGGTTTTCAGATCATCGATGCCAAAGGGGTAAAAATCAATAATGTAAAACTGCAAACTGATGAAGATGAAGCCATTCAAATTCTGAACGTTACAGACCTTGAGATCAACGGTATTGATTATGACTATAAAACTGCTGATGCCATAAAAATTAATGGTTCGCAAAGTAAAAATATTAGTATCTCAAACCCGAAAACTGACCTGAAACAGTACACCACTGTTGGCTCAGAAGTACCGGCAGAAGCGGTTAAATTTTAACAGTTTTACCATGAGACCACTCTTGTATTTTGCTGCAGTTATTCTGCTCTTTTTAAGTGCCTGTGATCAGCCCAAGGAGTTGAGCATTTATTGCGTGGGCGACTCTACCATGGCAAATAAATCGAAAGACGCTTTTCCTGAAACAGGCTGGTGTATGGTGCTCGACGAGTTTTTTAACGAAAGGGTATCGGTAGAGAACCATGCCAAGAATGGCAGAAGCTCAAAAAGTTTTATCGATGAAGGAAGATGGCAAACTGTGCTCGACAGCCTGCAACCGGGCGACTATGTTTTTATTCAGTTTGGGCACAACGATGAGAAGGATTACGACTCTACCCGCTACACCACTCCCTTTGGCACTTACACCGAAAATCTCACTAAATTTGTAACCGAATCGCGAGAAAAAGGTGCAATTCCGGTGTTATTTACGTCGATTGTGCGACGGAAATTTGATGAGAACGGCAAGTTGACCGACACGCACGGAGACTATCCGGTGGCCACCCGACAAGTAGCAGAATTACAGGATGTGCCGCTCATTGATTTGCAGGAACTAACAGAAGAGTGGGTAAATTCGCTTGGCGACGAAGCGTCAAAACAGATGTATGTTTGGACCGACATTACAAATGAGAGCCATCCGGAACCAAGAAAAGACGATACGCATTTATCGCAAAAAGGAGCGCACGAAGTTGCCCGGCTGGCTACCACAGCCTTGGATAATCCGGTGCCTGCCCTTGCGAAAAGATTAAAATAAAAGATGAGTAAAATTGCCTTTATACTGTTGCTGACTCTGTCATTTTTGGGTGCCGGAGCACAAACCGGAATTCAATATAAAATAACGGTAGCACAAGATGACAGCGGCGATTTTACAACAATTCAGCAAGCCATTGATGCCACAAAAGCATTCCCTCCCGAACGAATTACGATTTTTGTAAAGAATGGTACCTACAAGGAAAAAGTTCGCATTCCGTCGTGGAACAACAAACTTTCGCTGATTGGCGAAGATGCGGATAAAACCATCATTGTTTGGGACGATTATTTCGATAAGATCAACCGCGGACGAAACAGTACATTTTTCACCTACACCTTAAAAGTGGAGGCCGACGATTTTTATGCCGAAAACCTGACGATTTCGAACGACGCAGGCCCTGTTGGACAAGCCGTTGCCTTGCACGTTGAAGGGAACCGTTGCAGGTTTAAAAACTGTAAAATCCTCGGCAATCAGGACAGTGCCTACCTCGACGGAGAAAACAGTAATCAGCTGTTTGAGAATTGTACAATTTCCGGAACCACCGATTTTATTTTTGGTTCGGCAACCGTGATTTTTAAGGCTTGTACCATCATTAGTAAAAAGGATTCGTACATAACCGCTGCCAGCACCACTAAAGAAAAAGCGTTTGGATTTGTTTTTTTTGATTGCCAGCTGGAAGCCGAAGAAGGTGTAAACGAAGTTTACCTCGGACGGCCATGGCGACCTTATGCCAAAACGGTTTTTATCAACTGTAATTTGGGTGCACACATTTGCACCGACGGCTGGAAGGAATGGAGCAACAAAGAAGACAAAAGCACTACTTTTTATGCCGAATACAACAGTAGCGGCCCGGGTACCAACACCAACAGAGTGGAATGGGCGCACCAGTTAACCCGAAAAGAAGTAGCAGAATATACCATCAAGAATATTTTAGGAGAATGGACTACAAAGAGCGACGAGTAAATCACAAATATTTCCCCTACACCAGTTTTATTACCCTATTTTTGTGCCTACTGCTTTTTACAGCGCATGCACAGGACAGTAATTTACCTGCTTTTCCGGGAGCCGGTGGCTTTGGCAAATACACAACCGGTGGTCGTGGCGGCCAGGTAATTTATGTCACTACGCTGGAAGACAATATTCTGGAAGGTACTTTGCGTTATGCAATAAATCAAACCTATCCCCGAATTGTGATCTTTAAAGTTTCGGGGACGATCCAGCTCAAATCAGCTTTAAAAATATCAAATAACGACATAACCATTGCCGGACAAACAGCTCCGGGCGATGGCATAACAGTGCGTGATTACCCTGTTAAAATTGAGGCCGACAACGTAATTATTCGTTACATGCGTTTTAGAATGGGTGATGAAACCGCTCAGGAAGATGATGCGCTTGGCGGCCGTTACCAGAAAAATATAATTATCGATCACTGTTCGATGAGCTGGTCGACTGACGAATGTGCCTCGTTTTATAACAACGAGAATTTCACCCTGCAATGGAGCATTCTTTCCGAAAGTTTGCGCATTTCGGTACACGAAAAAGGAAAGCACGGTTACGGCGGAATCTGGGGCGGCGAAAAAGCATCGTTTCACCACAATTTGCTCGCTCATCACGATAGCCGCAATCCACGGTTTTGCGGAAGTCGTTATTCAGATCGTTCGGAATACGAACTGGTGGATTTCAGAAATAACGTAATTTACAACTGGGGCGCCAACACCGCCTATGCCGCCGAAGGTGGTAGCTATAACCTGGTTAACAATTATTACCAGGCCGGACCGGCTTCTTCCAACAAATCCAGGATTATCCAGCCTTATGCCGACAATGGAAGCAACAATCAACCGGCGGGGACTTACGGAACGTTTTACATCGATGGAAATGTTACCACTGCCAGCGATTTGGTTACGCAGGATAACTGGGAGGGTGTGAACATGCATTCCACATTTTCAACTTATGCGCCGGGTGTAACCATTGACGATATTAAATCAGATTCGGAATACGAAACCGGCGAGGTAATCACACACACAGCGGAAGAAGCTTACTTAAAAGTGTTGGATTTTGTAGGTGCCAGTCTTGCTTACGACTCTGTAGACAGCCGGATTATTAACGAAACAGCAACCGGAACAGTAACTTTCGCCGATGGAGGCAATGGAAGTACAAACGGCTTGGTTGACACGCAGGATGCCGTTGGTGGATGGCCGTTTCTGAAATCGAACACTGCACCCGACGACAGCGACGAAGATGGTATGCCCGACGAATGGGAAACTGCGAATGCATTGAATCCAAACGACGCATCGGATGCGCAATTAACAACGGTTGATGGCCTCTACCCGAACCTTGAGGTTTACCTCAATTCGCTGGTGGCAGATATTACCGAACTACAGGACGAAAACGGCGTACACACGGCAATTAACGATCTTATCCGAGATGAAAATGCTATCAGCATTTACTTTAACGGAAGTAGCCGGTCTTTGGTGATCAACCATTCTACCCGAGTGACTAACGTTGAGGTTTACAACATTACAGGGAAACTGATAACAAAACAAGTGTGTAATTCACACGCTGTACAAGTGCCAGTTTCCAATAGACAAAAGGGAATTTATCTTGTTCGGGTTCTTGATGAAAATGATAATTCGTTCGCCAGAAAAATTCCTATGTTTTAGACTTAAGCAATCATCATTCTATTGCAAGGATTCTTTTTCGTATAGTTTCAGGAATTTTATTTTTTATACCCAATAGTTTAACAAATTCACCCCTGCCATTTCCTACTTTCCCTTAAATTTGTTCCTTGAAAATAGGTACCTAAGGAAACAGGTATGTCATATAAAAAGCTATCTGAAATTAAAATTTAAATTGTTATCATGAAGAAAATATCGGCGTTCAATCCTAAATATTCACTGCTTGGTTTTTTGCTTTTCGGCTTTAGTGTTTTTAGCGGTTTTGCTCAGCAAAAGAAAAACTTTTTTCCTCCGGAGGAATTAACTTCCGTAGGTGCTTATTATTACCCGGAACACTGGGACGAAAGTCAGTGGGAACGCGATATAAAAAAGATGGCCGAGATGGGTTTTGAGTTTACCCATTTTGCCGAGTTTGCCTGGGCACAGTTGGAGCCGGAAGAAGGTGTTTATGATTTTGCTTGGCTCGACAAAGCTGTTGCGCTGGCCGACAAATACAACCTGAAAGTGGTAATGTGTACTTCAACCGCAACTCCACCGGTTTGGTTGGTACGTAAACATCCCGATATTCTGAAAGAGCACGAAAACGGTACTCAGATGGATCACGGAGCACGTCAGCATGCGTCGTTCTCAAATGAGTATTACCGCAGTTATTCACTAAAGATGATTGAAGAACTGGCGAAACATTATGGCAACGACGAGCGGATTTTTGGCTGGCAACTCGATAACGAACCTGCTGCCAATGTGGATTATGGCGACGATGCCGTAAAACGTTTCAGAACGTGGTTAAAAGAAAAATATGGCAACATTAAAACGCTGAATGAAGCCTGGGGAACCAATTTCTGGAGCGGTACCTACACCAGTTTCGATGAGATAAATATTCCGAAACACTCGCAGTGGGGAATGAATTTGTACCAGCGTTTGGATCACAGTCGTTTTTGCGATTACGAAACATCAAGCTTTTTGGATGAGCAGGCAAAAGTTATTCGCCCGTATGCCAATCCGGATCAGTGGATTACCACCAACTACATCCCCTACTACGATGCGCGTTATGCCGGTGCCAGCAAAGAACTGGATTTTATTACCTACACCCGCTATATGATTTACGGCGAGCACCACGGAATTGGGCCAAAAGGTTACCGCGTAGGCGAATATTCGCGTATTGCTATGGCCAACGATTATTTCCGCCCGTTATCGCCGATTTACGGTGTTATGGAGCTGCAACCCGGACAGGTAAACTGGGGATCGATCAACTCGCAGCCACTTCCGGGAGCCGTTCGCCTGTGGTTATGGCATGTATTTGCCGGAGGTAGCAAATTCACCTGCACCTATCGTTACCGTGCGCCAATTTATGGTTACGAGCAGTACCACTACGGCATTGTAGGTCCCGATGGTGTAACACCAACACCGGGCGGACTGGAATACGAGGCGTTTATCAAAGAAATAGAGGTACTTCGCAACAATCCTTCCGACGGAAAAATCCCTCAGGATTATTTAAACCGCAAGACAGCCATTTTATACGATCCTGACAATACAGTTGCGATAAACAACAACAAACAAACCAACCTTTGGGATACCGAAGGTCATGTATTAAAATACTACAAAGCGCTGAAAGCTTATGGCGCACCCGTTGATTTTATCCGCGATTCCATGGATTTTTCGCAGTACCCGGTATTGGTTCTTCCGGCGTATCAGCAAATGAGTATGGAGCTGGTTGACAAACTAACTGCATACGTAAAAAACGGTGGCAACCTGGTAATGTCGGTGCGTACCGGGCATCAGAATGAGCTGGGACATTTGTGGCAGGCCAAACACGCCGAGCCGCTTTACGAACTGATCGGTGGCGAAATTGAGTTCTACGACTTGCTTCGTGATTTTGCTCCCGACACTGTTGTTATGGACAATAAAAAATATGCCTGGACAACCTGGGGCGACATTATGCACACCAACACCGGCACCGAAAGCTGGGGAACTTTCAGCGGCGATTATTACGCCGGGAAAACTGCGGTAACGTTTAATAAGCTGGGCAAAGGAACGGTAACTTACGTTGGTGCCGACAGTCACGGTGGGATACTGGAGCGTGCGGTGCTGGATAAATTGTACGCTCGTCTTGCTATCGACGTAAAAGATTATCCTGAAGGCGTGTTGGTGGAATACCGCGATGGTTACGGAATTGCAGTAAACTACTCGAATATTGCCTACAACATGGAATTACCTGCGGGTACAGAAATTCTGATCGGCGAAAAAAGTATCCCGACTGCCGGCGTGCTGGTTTGGAAAACAAAATAACATCCTATGAAAAAGACTATCCACCGGATTCTGGCGCTGATGCTTTTGGTTCCCTTGTCGTTTTGCACGCCAAAAAGTACCGGCAGTGATCAAAAAACAATGGAAGCCAATCTGCTGGCTTATTTTAAGGACGACACTCACAGCCTGCATTTTGCGTTAAGTGCCGATGGGTACACCTTCACCGATGTGAATAACGGCGAACCGGTAATTGCCGGAGATACCATTGCCAGCCAGAAAGGGATCCGTGATCCGCATATTACAAGAGGTGGCGACGGCGCTTTTTATGTGGCGATGACCGATCTGCATCTTTTTGCCAAACAATTGGGCTACCGCGAAACCACCTGGGAACGCCCGCAGGAAGAATACGACTGGGGCAACAACCGCGGTTTTGTGCTGATGAAATCTTTTGATCTGATTCACTGGACACACAGCAATTTCCTGTTTGATGAAGCTTTTGAAAACCTAAAAAATATTGGCTGTGCATGGGCACCACAAACCATTTACGATCCGCTTCAGGAGAAAATGATGATCTACTTTACCATGCGCATCGGTCACGGGCTAACAAAAATGTATTATGCCTACACCGACGACGATTTCACCCAACTGATTACCGAGCCGAAACTGCTATTTGAATACCCCGATGAAAACATTCAGGTGTTGGATGCCGACATCTCTGAAATGCCCGACGGACGTTATTGTATGATGTATGTGGCACAGGAAAATCCGGGAGGGATTAAAATGGCTGTTTCCGATTCCATCAATGCCGCTTACAAGTACTTTCCTGAATGGATCGATCAGGAGCCCGGAGCGTGTGAAGCGCCAAATGTGTGGAAACGTATCGGCAGCGATAAATGGGTGTTGATGTACGACATTTTTAGTATCCAGCCGCACAACTTCGGTTTTGTTGAAACCGCGGACTTTATTGATTTTACGAACCTCGGGCACTTTAATGAAGGTGTAATGAAAACTACAAATTTCACCTCTCCAAAACATGGGTCGGTTATTCAACTGACTAAAAAGGAAGCGTTGGAACTGGCAGAGCACTGGAATATGGATTTTAAATTTTAAGAACGATGCGCACCGTTTTATTCACGCTTTTTTTGATTGCAAATTTTGTGTCGGTGGTTGCCCAAAACCGGAAACCCGAAGTCAAAGAAAATATACCGCTGGATTCGATTCGGTTGAGCGATCCTTGCATTCTGGCCGATAAAAATACGTCCACTTATTACATGACCGGGACGGGTGGACTGCTTTGGAAAAGTAAAGATTTGAAATCGTGGACCGGCCCTTTTGTGGTGGCGCAAACCGATCCGGATTCGTGGATGGGACCGCGCCCAATGATCTGGGCCGCCGAATTGCATCAATACAAGGGCAAGTACTACTACTTTGCCACGTTCACCAACCGCGAGGTGATTATCGATACGGTAAAAGGAAATGAGATAGAACGACGCGCCAGCCATGTTTTGGTAAGCGACACACCCGACGGGCCTTATGTTCCGATGAAAGACCCGACTTACCTGCCGGCCGAAAAACCCACTTTAGACGGAACGTTTTGGGTGGATAAAGACGGGAAACCATACATGGTTTATTGTTACGAATGGCTGCAAAACTGGAACGGAACCATTGAAAAGATCGAGTTGAAACCCGACCTCTCGGGATCGATTGGAGAAGGAAAAGTCCTTTTTACGGCATTTGATTCGCCATGGAGCCGCGAGCGCGACGATGACGGGCAAATCATCCCGAATAAAGTTACCGACGGGCCATGGCTTTTTGAAACACAAACCGGCAAACTGGGAATGTTGTGGACTAGCTGGGTTTTCAGCGATTATGTTCAGGGAGTGGCCTACTCCGAAAGTGGTACACTGGATGGCCCGTGGATACAGGAGAAAGAACCGATTACGCCGCCTAATTTTGGACACGGTATGCTGTTCCGAACTTTCGATGGGAAACTGCTGCTGTCGGCACACAGTCATAAAGACATAAACGGACGTTATGTTCGTATTCCGCATTTGTTCGAAGTGGACGATTCGGGCGACAAACTGGTAATTATTGGTCCTTACCAGCCTTAATTCGGATGCCGTAACCAAACGTTTATTACCCGCTTTTTTCAGTTCACCCCGTAACCAAACGTCTAAAGCTTCACCCGGCACTTTTTCGGGGCTTAAACAAACGTCTAAAGCTTCCCCTGACGCTGGTTGACCGTTTAAACAAACGTCTATAGCATAAAATGACGTTAGGTGGTGGCATAAACAAACGTTTAAACCTTGCCCAAACTTCAGGTGGACGTTTAAACAAACGTTTACGGGTAGATTAAGGGCTAAAGCCCTATTCAAGATACAAGTTCACTACCCCGGCATTAATGCCGGGGTTAAGCATCACCTTTTCTGCCGGGGTAAGCCCATCCATTTAACCGTATTTCACTAACCCCGGGCTTTAGCCTGGGATTAAGCACTTAGCGACCACTATGGGCTTTAGCCCTGCAATCGAACAGGATTTCACTAACCCCGGGCTTTAGCCTGGGGTTGATCAACAAGCTACGTCCCGGGCTTTAGCCCTTAATCGTATAAACAATCCCGGAGGGATTAAATGTCTGTAGACAAACAATTCATCCCAATTGGTACGACTCCGGCCGCCTGCCTGTCCGGTAGGCAGGGAGTCGAATTTTCTTTTTGACCATTTAAGGCTACAAACATTCGAATCCTCCGGATTCATTTCCAACAATTCATTTCTACCCATATTGTTTTGTTCAATAGGATTGCTAACTTTAAAACAAAAAACAAGCACTAAACGGAAACACGCTCTCGAACCGGAACAAAACCAAAAAGAATGACTTCGCACCCGAATATAAAATCTACACAAGAAGTTGGATTACACACCCAAATTGGCTCGATAACCCAAAGTGACAATAAAGATGTAACCCAAAATTTTGGGTTACACGTACGTTGGCTGCAAGGCAAGAGAGCCGTTACTCAAGTAAAATGAATAAAAGGGAGATTAAATGACAATAAATAGAGGTTCAGAATGGAGAAAATGGGACTTGCATTTACATACTCCATCATCTTATGATTACAAAGATAAATCGATAAGTAATCAAGACATAATTGATGAGTTATCAAATAATAACATAGCATTAGCAGCAATAACAGACCATCATGTAATAGATGTTGAGAGAATTAAGAAACTTCAAGACTTAAGTAAAGTTTATGGAATTACAATTCTTCCAGGTATTGAGTTTTTGACAGAAACTAGAGGAAGTGAACCAATTCATTTAATCGCAATTTTTTCTGAAAATTCAAACATTCAACACATTTGGACACAATTACAGTCACTGAAGGGGCTAAAGGATATTGAAGGATTACAAAAACATGTAAATTGCGTTTATGTTGACATTGATGAGACTATTTCTAAGGTCAAAGAACTTGGAGGTATAACTACAATTCATGCAGGTTCCAAAACAAATACGGTTGAAAATATTACTAATGCATTACCTCATACCATTGCACAAAAAACAGAAATAGCAACCTTAATTGATATTTATGAATTGGGAAAAGAGTCTGACCAAAAAGATTATAAAAAAATAGTATTTCCTGCTATAAAGAAAGAAATTCCTATGGTGATTTGTTCAGATAATCATGACATCAAGAACTACTCATTTAAACAGAATACATGGATAAAGGCCGACCCCACATTTGAAGGTTTAAAACAAATCATATTCGAACCAATAGAAAGAGTACGAATACAAGAAAATAAACCAATTACTCCAGTTCATCAAATCTCAAAAATTCATATCAACTTTGAACCTGATGTAAAAATAAGATCCGAAAATAGAACTGGGAAGTTTTGTTTTTCAGGTGTTGAAAACCAAGAATTGAATTTAAGCCCCTATTTTAACTGTATTATCGGTGGGCGTGGTACAGGTAAGAGTACTTTGCTAAACCTTTTGACAAAAAGACTTCTTCCTAAAAAGGAGCTTTCGTTCTTAACAAAGAATAGGATTGAACCTCTAAGAGATGATAATTTTGTAGTTGAAAGTACTGCTGAGTCAATTGAATTTTTAGCTCAAAATGAAATTGAAAGATTTGCTAATAACTCTGAGGAATTGACTTTGGCAGTTTATGACCGTTTAGTAAAGAATAATAAAAAAATAAGAGAACTTGAAAATAAACTAAACGACGAATTGAGTAAAGCTCAAAAAGAAATTAGTCAGAAAGGCGATTTAGGGCAAAAACAATCAGAACTAAAAGAGTTAGAGAGTAAAATCGCTTCAAAAAAGAAAATAATTTCAACCTACCAAGATGGCAAATACAAAGAACTCAACAAAAAAATTGAATCAAACAGTACGCTATTAAATAAAGTTAAATTAGAAAAGCAAGAATTCTTTGCACTAAAGGAGCTCGTATCAAGTATAACAAAAAATCATTTAAACAAAGAAAAAGAAAATGGAAGTGGTTATTTAAAAGCTATTGTTGATTTTGTGCAAGCTTTGGATGAACTGCAGAATAAATATTTCAGTAAGGAATTCACAAATGAAGAAGCAGAAATAAAAACGTTTGAAAGTAATATAAAGAATCTTCAAGACGAATTAGAAGATTACTTAAAACAACAGGGTATCTCAAAAGAAAACTTAGATGATTTAAAAGAAATTCCTGAACAATTACAAATAGAAATTACTCAACAAAAAGAGAAAAGTGAACAAATAAAAAAAATAGAAGAGGAATTAAAAGCAATTTCTTTGGCAAACCTCCAGGCAATCAAACAAGAATATGATTGTGAGGTTTCATCCCAATTAGAAAAATTCAACAATCAATTGAAGGAAATTAGTGAGAAAAATCCTAAACATATTAAACCTATCAAATTAGAATTTGAGTTTGATGAGGACAAGGCATTAGATGGTATTTTTAAAGAATTTATAAAAACATACCCACCTTATAATCTTCAACAAGAGAATATTAGAAACTCTTTATTTAGTATTCTTCCTAAAGTTATATTGGATGAAAATAAGACTCTTGAAGATTTGAGAGAAAGACATCATCATTGGACAAAGGCAGGTAACTATCCAATGCAATGTTTAGAGAAAGATGATAATTTTGAAATTTATAAGTGTTGGATTAGGAAGCACTATTATGATAGTATCACTTATAAAAAGATAAACATTAGTTATGGTGAAACAAATCTTAAAGACACATCATTTGGCCAAAGATGTACTGCTGTCTTGATTATTATGTTAGGCTTTGGTAACACTCCAATTATTATTGATGAACCTGAGGCGCACTTAGATAGTGGATTAATTGCAGAATACCTTGTAGAACTAATTAAAAAGAAGAAGCAAGAAAGGCAGATTATCTTTGCAACACACAATGCAAATTTTGTTATTAATGGTGATGCTGAGCAAATTCTTATTCTGACAGAAGATGAAAAAAATAGACACACCAACTTTTTATTAAGTTCTATTGAAAATATTGATAACAAACACCAACTATTAAAGCTAGAAGGTGGGAATGAAGCATTTAAAAAGAGAGAAAAGAAATATAATTTGGATTAGAAATTAGAAAGCCCAGCAGCCAACATTTTGTATAAGTAATGGCAGGCGTTGTGGTAAATATCAAAGTTTGTAGCCCGCTCAAACAACGTAGCGGTTTGACAGGAAAGTACCACGCAATCTGCCACTACTCATACAATTTACCGTTAACTCAAGGTCAAAACCAGCAATAAAACAGTTTATAAACAAAATGAAAAAATTAAAAATCGGAGTAATTATAGCAGCAATTATCATCTTTGTTGCGGAATTGTTTATCATCGACTATAACAGTTTGTTTAGTTCCGAAAATCTGGGGAATTATTTAGTAATGCTAACCATGGTTTTATTAATCCTCGGTCAAACACTACCTTTCGGAAAAAACAAGAAAGAAGCCAATAACTGAAGAATTCGAGCAATAGAATTGATTACTAAAATATATGATTGAAACCAGAATATACAACGCGATTAATAAACCTTCGAACGAAGAGAAGTTGGAAATAGTAGACTTTCTTTTCGATAACCTGGGCGAATATGGCGATCCGAAACCACACATTCAGAAAGCAATTGACTATGCTTTAAAAGAATTTACTTCGTTTGGAGGATTTGTGATGGTGCTAAAGGATACGACCAAAATCCTCGGAGCAACAGTTGTTAATTGCACCGGCATGGGCGACTACATTCCCGAAAATATTCTGGTATACATCGCCACCGATAAAGATTCGCGGGGAAAAGGCTTGGGAAAATCACTTATGCAATCGGTTATTGACCATACAAGCGGTGATATTGCTTTACATGTTGACGCTGACAACCCTGCAAAAGCCTTGTACGAGCGATTGGGTTTTACAAATCCTTACCTTGAAATGCGTTTAAAAAAGTAACTAAACGGACTAAATGATGGATCTAAAAGTTGTTAATGATTTTGTCGAAGCAATAAATACAGCTGATATTGAAAAGCTGTACCATTTAATGACCTCAGACCATGAGTTTATCGACTCACAAGGCAATAAAATGACCGGCAGCGAGAACATGAAAAAAGCATGGATAAGCTATTTCGAATTATTCCCGGATTATAAGATCGAGATAACAGATACCCTGCAAAATGATTCGGTGATTGTTCTTCTGGGATATGCCGGCGGGACGTATAAAAAGGACCAAAATAGTCCGGATACAGATAACCATTGGAGAATTCCTGCGGCGTGGAAAACAATTGTTGCCGACGGTAAAATAAAACTTTGGCAGGTTTATGCCGATAACAGTGTGGTGCTGGATATAATAAACCGGAATAAATAAACCCGCACACACCCTCCTACTCCAGCCATCGGTTTCGATTTAAATTGAAACAACTTATTTGTGCTAAACTTGTTTAGTAATTCAATCATCAATTATTAGAGAACCTTGAGTAATTTCGAAACAATAGAAGCCTACATTAACAGCTTCGATGGGCCAGCCAAAGTCTACCTGGAACAACTTCGGGCGCTAATTCAAAAAAATGTGCCGGATACTACGGAACTTATAAATTATAATATCGCCGCTTTTACGCTGGTTGACGGTGGTAAAAGAGATGAACAATTAATGATCGCGGGTTTTAAAAATCATGTTGGATTTTACCCTCACCCCGCAACAATGGAGCATTTTTGGGAGCAACTGAAAGATTTCAAAAAAGGAAAAGGATCGGTGCAGTTTCCATTAAATAAACCACTTCCGGAAAAGCTCATTACTGAAATGATCCGCTATCGCCTAAACCTGTTGACCAATGAATAAATCAGTAGAAAATTACTTTATTAATGGCTGTGGACGTTGCCCGCTTGGTGGCACTGCGGACTGCAAGGTTCATTCGTGGATGGCAGAGTTAGAACTTTTAAGAAAAATCGTTCTCGACTGCGGATTAACGGAAGAATCAAAATGGGGAGTGCCCTGTTACACCTACCGGAACAAAAACATTTTAATGGTAAGTGCCTTTAAAAATTATAGTTGTATCAGCTTTTTTAAAGGTGCGTTGCTAAACGACAGTAAAAAGCTGCTGGATAAACCCGGCCCGAATTCACAGGCCACACGATTCTTTAAGTTTAAAAGCACGGATGAAATCCAAACGGTTGAAAATGATATAAAAGCATACATTTTTGAGGCAGTGGAAGTAGAAAAAGCCGGAATAAAAGTGGCGTTTAAAACCAATCCGGAACCTGTGCCGGAGGAACTGGAAGCAAAATTCGCAGAAGACCCGATACTAAAAACGGCCTTTGAAGCACTTACTCCGGGAAGACAGCGGGGTTATATCCTCTTTTTTTCGCAGGCAAAACAATCAAAAACCATCCAATCAAGAATCGAAAAGTGTACCCCAATGATCCTGGCAGGAATTGGTCTGCATGACAACTATAAATCGAAGAAGAAAGAACAGGGGCACGGCTGAAACCAAAACCGGATAGTTCTGTCAACAGAATTAAAACTACCCGGTATTGGCTTATGAGGCAACTTATTTTGTCATCCGTTTTTCAATAATCGCCGTGGAAACAAACCACAACAAAATAGAAAACAGGTAAATCAGCATCCCGTAAATGCTACAAATCATGGTAACTTTTAGCCCCCCATATACTAATGCCGGTTGAACCTCTTCGCCTGCGCCGGCTGCTAACTCCATTGCATCAAATATGCCTGTAAAACCAATAAGTTGTCCCAAAAGACCGGTTATCATGGCAAACAAACCCAATGTTTTACCATAGGCGAGTTTTCGTAACGATTGTTCAGCATTGGCTGCTTGCGAACTGTAAGCAACAACAAATTGATAGATAAACCATGCAACGGTGATAACGAATAAAATAGTGAGAATACCCATAAAAGCAGGGCCTCCTTCATAAAACTTTTCCTTCAAAAACATAATAGAATTTTTGCGATTAATACTGTTGCTAAATTATGTGAGTCGCCGAAATTCGTCAAGGCCGAAAGCGGTTCTAAAAGGGTCGTATATCGACTCTGAATTTGTCAAATCCATTTCTTTACTAAATTTAGCATAAAATTAGAGAAAATGAACAAGAGGTCGGAAAACATCTACTATCATATCGGCTACTGGATTTTTGTATTACTCGTTTTAACCAAAACATTTGGACTTTCGTGGAGAAACAACACGGCGGCATTTTTCTTTGTTTGTATGCTACTTCCCATTGTTATCGGCACCTCTTATTTTTTCAATTATGTACTGGTGCCAAAATATTTCTTCGCGAAACGGTATGCACGTTTTGCCTTTTATACCTTTTGTACGGCTGTTGTTTCGCTCTACCTCGAAATGCTGGTATTGGTTTTTTCGTTTGTTTTTATGGTAAATCTAAATTATCAGAATTTAAGTCCCGGCGCTTCCCAAACTAAATTACTGGCCGCGGTATTGTATTTACTGGTCATCCTCTGGTCGTTTTTTTTACTGATGAACCAGATTCGGGAAAACCAGCAAACCATTGAAAAGCTTCTTTCGGAAAACGAGAAAATGAAGAAATCGTTTCTTGAAGTAATGTCGAACAGAAAAACGATAAAAATACCATACGACGACATTGTTTATGTTGAAAGTATGGCCGATTATATCCGGATTGTTACGGTAAAAGATAAGATCGTGAGTAAGGAAAAGATCAGCCATCTGGCATCGCGCTTACCCGATACATTTTTACGGATTCATCGTTCGTTTATCATCAATACCGACCGGATTAAAGAGCGTTCGTTAAATGAGGTAATGGTTGATGATGTTCTGCTAAATATTGGCAAAAGCTACCGGAAAGAAGTAAAAGAATTGTTGAGTTATTCCTCAAATTAATAGTTACTTCAACGTCTTATCCAAAAAACAAATAACCAGCGGTACCGCCTCATCAAACCACGGATGGAACAGCCAAAACGGATGTGGTGTTTCTTCTATCGTATGTACTTCGTTGTAAATTCCGTTTTTATTCAACACGGCTAAATATTCATCGCGGCCGGCATGAAAACGTGGCAAGGCACTGTTAACAAAAAGGGTTGGCGGCGTTTTATCGCTTACATAAGTTAATGGCGATGCTTCAATCCACAATTCCGGTTTTTGATTATAGGTAGCTCCAAACCAACGTGCTCCGGCCGATGGTTTTGCCGGATTATCGTCTTTGCCACTTTCGTTGGGGTCGGTAAAATCCAGTATTCCATCAATATTTACAATGGCCTGCACCCTATCGCTTACCGGCTCACTAACTTCGTGTGAGGGAAATAAGGGATTTCCACCGGTTGTCCCCAGTAACGAAGCCACTGTAGCCCCCGAAGAGGTTCCAAGTGTAGCAATCTTTGCTGTATCTAAACCAAAATCATCTGCATGGATACGTAGCCATTTTAAGGCTGTTTTCAGGTCGGTAACACTTGCAGGGTATTTGGCCTCGGGCGATAAACGTGATTCTACCGTTGCAGCCACATAACCGGCTTCGGCCAGCTTTTGCGCCATCGGTACCAGGTGCGATTTTGTTCCTGAGGCCCAGCCTCCGCCATGAATCAACAGCACTCCGGGAACTGTTTTTTCGTTGCTGATTTTAGGGTAAAAAATATCGATGTGTAAATCGCGCTCACCAAACGAATAGTAAACTACGTTCCGTTTTTCTTTGATCGCAGGAATCGAAAACTCCTTAACAATCATTGCCTGCGGAAAATCTTTGGCAATCTTCCGGTAAGCACTTTGTACGTTAAACGTTGTATCACGCTGAAAACTGACATTGCCTTTCTGGGATAGACCGAAAAAAGGCAAAGCCAGAAATAAAACGAAAAGACCGTTTATTTTAAATTGTTTTGCATCCATTTATCACTTTTCAAGAAAGCCGATAAACTTTTTCATGGTATTGATATCTGCCTCGCGACCGCAAGCCGACGATACCCAGGCTGATAATTGTTTGCCCGGTTTGCTGATGAGAAGAAACTGTGAGCCATCGTCTTCTGTTTTTACAAAATCAGCCGGATCGTATAGTATGGCAGCGCCAATTTCAACTAACTCGGCAGCAACATCTTCCGGATGTAACCCCCAGGTAGCGATTAAACCGTCCTTTTTGTAGATCTCCTGCCCTTTGTGATAATTCACTCCGGTAACAAATTGCACGGGTTCGTCAGTCAAAGCAAAGGCTTCAACTTTGGCATTTCTTTCTCCCGAATATACGGTAACACGCACCAACACATCAATATTCCGGCCTTTGTACGGCACATCTTCCGATAACATTTCCATGTACGAGCAGGTAGGTGCTTTTACCACACGTGCGGTACGATTTGAAACAGGATTCAGTTTTACAACTTTTTCTCCATCCCAAAGACGCACACCGCCCAAACCAACTGTTTGACCCACTTTGTAATAATCGGCTCCCCAGCCCTCTTTTTGATCTTCAGCTGTTGGATACCACGCTTTTTCTTTCAGTTCAAGCTGAGCTTTGGCTTTTGAATAAACATCAATTGCTGCTTTATCGCTAAAATAAATACGCAGTGCCATCCACTCGTTTTCTACTGCCGGCCCGTGATGCCCGATTGTACTGTACAAATCGCCTGATTGATCACTAATTTCAACCTGTTGCAAACTATCCGAACGCATAAATAAACTTACATCGGTTTTATTTTGTGCCTGAGTTTGGTTAATCAGAATAACTGCAAATAATAGTAGGACAAAGCTTCTTTTTTTCATGTTCGTTTTAGTTTGAAATTATTTATTTAATTCAATGGCGGCCATTATCACCGGAGCAACTCCTTTTGGGTCGTTATCCACTTGTTTCTCCGACACATAGTAATCGTAGTCTCCTTCGCGGTATGGATTTCCTCCCAAACCGCAGGCGCCGCAAGTATTGGTTAAAATTACAAAACCATTCTCATTTTCCGAAACCAGGTTTTCTGTCATACTATCGAATGCGGCGTTGGCAACATCAAGAAAACTTTGCGGTAACCAGTTATTTTTAGCTCCTTTGGCATAAGCATAAATAATCATTGCCGATCCTGATGCTTCCACATAATTTCCTTCTTCACCGCCCATATCCATCACCTGATACCACAATCCTGTTTCTGCATCCTGAACCTTCAGAATGGCACTACTCAAATCATTTAATATGGTAATCAGGGCTTCCCGGTCTTTATGATCTTCGGGTAAAACTTCCAGCACATCAACCAAAGCCATCATATACCAGCCGGTGGCGCGGCTCCAGAAATGTTTCGACTGGCCGGTTTCTTTGTTACACCAGCGTTGCTCGCGACTTTCGTCCCAGGCGTGGTAAACCAGCCCTGTTTTTTCATCGCGGGTATGTTTGTACACTTCCTGCAGCTGAAAAGTAACTTCATCGAACCATTGTGGCTGATCGAAATCGTTGGCATAGCGACTTAAAAAAGGTGAGGCCATGTACAAACCATCGAGCCACATTTGGTAAGGATAGGCTTTTTTATGCCAAAAACCACCCGAATTGGTGCGCGGCTGACCTTTCATTTGATCCACCAGCGTTTCAATTCCCAAACGATATTTCTCATCGCCATAATCTTCGTACAAAGTGATCATACAGTTACCGGGACGTACGCGGTCGATGTTGTAATCCGATGTTTTTTGTCCGTCGATTTGTCCATCATCATGAAGAAAATAATCGATATAGTCTTTCAGGTAAGCACCGTATTTCGGATCAACATCCTTGAGCTTATAAATGGCATCGCCCAGAAAAGCATAATCGTACTCGTATTTGGGTTTTTCGCGTTGATAATAAATTAAACTGTCGGCTTCGTGTAATACCGATTCAGCAAATTTTACCGACCACAACGGTTCGGTAAGCGGTGCTGAACTTTGTTTGGTATCTTTTGAATTGCACGCGGCCAGGGTAACAAATAGGAAGAAAATTGAAAATGTCTTCATTGGTATCATCTTGTTTGAGTGCAAAACTAATCTACACGCGAGATTTTCTACAATTAAAATGTATCATATAACGGGATGATTTTCCCAAGGCGTGTAAAATAGGGCTTGGCAGGCCCTTTTTTATAAGCTTATCACAAAATGTAGATTGATTTAATGTAATCGTCTTTTCAGACAGAAAATACTTTTTTCTATAGCTGAAAAAGTATTCAAAAAAGCCACCGCTGACGATAAAAAACTAAAAATAAATTCCTTTCACTAAAATCAAGAAACTCCTCCTTTTAGCCCTTCGTTCCTCAGGTCTAACGAGCGTCAAACAGACTTGATTTTTTACCTGCCTCCCGGCAGGCAGGCGTTCTCTCCATTTATTTTCTTGACGTTTTTTCTCGAAGGCGGACCTTAAAGCAAACTTTGTGCGGGCTCGTCAAAAATCCGTCAGTCGGGCTAACCCGTTTCATTGAAAAAACGCAGAGGTTATTTTTTGACAAGATTTTTGCTTTCTTTTCATGGATTGGAATTGAGCAAAGCGAAATCGTGAACACCTCATATTTCTATTTAGGTGAACAAAAGAAAGAGCCCGTCTGGCGCGAAGACAGAACCATCAGAAATGAGTCCTAATTTTACAGGTTTTCTAATGAACAACTTAAAATATTGAAGCCATTGCACAATATAAAAAAAGCAGGCTTACAAAAAAGTAAACCCGCCTCTCTCCTCTTTTACGTAATAACCTAAGACGATTATTAAAAAGCTCTGGTTAAAATATTATTTTCTATAACTGGAAAGTATAAACATACTTTACCTGAATTGTCCGGTTTAAAAATTTAGGTTCATCCAATCCGTTGTCCACATAATCCTTCGATGGCCGGATTTCGTTGTATACAAGGTACAGATCGTTTCCTTCCTTTGGATTGTAGCGCAAACGGAAGTTCGATACCATAACATCGTTTACACTGTTAAACTGGATAAATGAACTGAGAGACAATTTGGTGTTGTACATGTATAAAAACTTCAGACGCCCCACATGTGCATTCATTTCCTGGTTACGATCGGCGAAAACCACATGGCTGAAGTTGTAATAGGCCGAAAACTGCAAACTTGCCGAAAGGTTATAGATTGGCTGAACAGTTGCGGTTATATTATTTCCATCGTAAAACTGACCACCCGTCATTAACACAGTAGCGGACAATGGTTTCGAAACCGGCGACATTAAGGACACCATTGCATTATAGGTTTTATACTCGTCTGCCGGAACATTAACGTTATCATCAAGATCAAAACCAATATCAACACCTTCGATACGGTAGTTCAAATCCAGTTTTGTATACCATCCTGCTTTGGTTGTCATGCTAAAACCCGGACCGTACATACCTGTTTCCAAACCGCCATCGGTAACACGGTGCGTTTCGTATAACGTAACATCAACGTTGTAGTTAAACAGTTTTGATTCTTCTCCCGGGAGCCATCCGTATTTAAACTTAAGCATCGGGCCTTTAGTAGCATATTTTGATAAGAAACCAACCTGCGGATCGAATTTTTCACCGGTGTATTGATACGAGAAATCATAGGCAAATCCCACTTCACTGCGGCGTTCCCACGATGCACGATAGAATGTGTTTTCCTTTCCGGCAGAGAAGTCAGTCCCGTCAGGATCTGTCGTTTGTGCAACTCCCACCTCAACATAATCGTCGCCAAAAACACGAAAGATACCATCCAGACCGTAAGAATATGAATCACTAATATCGGCACCAACACGCGATGTCATAATTGCTCCCACATACGAGTTGGTATTAATTACCTGGCGGCGGAAACGCAATACTCCAAAGTTTTCCGATGGGTTTTCATTCTTCTGCTGGGTTTGCATATCCATAAAACCCATATCCCATTTTCCCATTCGTCCGGTTAAACGCGCTCCACCTAAAATTGGGGTTGGGTAACCGTTCTCATCCAAACCAATACGGCGACTGTAAAATAGTTTACTAGGTCCGCTTAATTTAAAATCGAAAATACTTGAACGTTCCTGAAAAAACATCCTTTTTTCGGGGAAGAACAGTGCATAACGTGTTAGATTAACCTGCTCATCATCAGCTTCAACCTGGGCAAAATCGGTATTAACTGTCAAGTCCATGGTGAGGTTACTGGTGAGGCTGTATTTAATATCCACTCCCCCGGTTAATTTATTGTCTTTTGATGAATCAAAAGCTGTTTCCGCATCGTTCAGCTCATTGTTTTTCTCCACACCTGCAGTTACATACGGAGCAATATAAACGGGTTTTTTACTTTTTACTCCCGCCAGTTCGATGGTTTGCGCCAGCGATGGTTTGTTGGCAGCCAGTCTTCCGTATTTCGGATCGGTGGCCGGATAAGTATCCAACTCGTTGTTATGACTTACGCCGCGATTGATCAACAATCCCATTTGAACACGCCCGTTCACTTCCTGAAAACGAAGGCTTGAAAATGGTATTCGCATTTCAACCGCCCAACCGGTTGAAGTACGTGTTGTTTTCACGTCCCAGAAGGTATTCCAACTATAGTTTAATGATGTTGATCCGTAAATACTTGGCATCATCTGAGCATCGTTCGACACCGCAAAATCGATACGCTGTCCGGCTGGCATGGTGAAAAAAGCCAGTGCGTTTTCGTTATCGTCGTAGGTATCGAGCAGAATTCCAAAAGCATCGGGATTCTTCGATATCTCATCGCGCTTTTTACTGGTAGAAACAATATTGGCAGGATCCTGATAGTTAAGAAAAGCACCAACCCACAAAAAGTTATCGTCGTAACTGATGTACGTTTTTGTCTCCTCACTTGGTGCAGCCTCATAATTCGGAATATGCATCACAAGATCGAACTGTTTTGCTTTTAGCCAAAAAGCTTCGTCGGGCACCCCGTCAAAATTTACAGTTCCATCATTTTTGGCGATTTGCACCACATCCTGCCCGTACACAATGATGGAACTAAACGCGCATAACACAAGCGCCACTAATTTTAAAAAGATCTTGTTTTTCATGTTTTTTTTGGTTGCAGCCTCTTTACTTTATTTTGATCACCGGATGATCCCGGCTTAAAGCAACGGCTGATTTAGCTTAGTTGATTTTATTGTTAAAAGGACCTCCGGAAAAGTCCGAAGATCCTTTTCTGAAACTACGATTGTTTTATTTGTATGTCTGTACTCTTATGTCGTTAATAACCCCACTCCAGTTTAATCCGTAGGCAAAATCATACACGTTACCACTTTCGTCGGCATAACAATCCATGTCGCGCGGAACGTCTTCAAACTGTTCTTCCACAGTTTTCATGTTAGCAGGTAATTGGAACGGTAACAAACCTGATGGTTCTGCCTCGCCTGTTACCAGGTCGAATATCGCCTGATCCTGTACACCACAATGTACAAGAATTGCATCGGCACTCTTTTCAAACTCGGCAGGAATAAACGGATTCGCAACATTTACCACAACAATCACAGGTTTATCACCCATCTGTGCCTTTGTTTTGTTTACAATTTCCATATCGTAAGCATTGGCTGCTGCAGTAGTTTTGTCTTTGTAGCTTCTGTTGGTAAAATCTTCAAACGGACTACCACCGGCGATACTTTCCTCGCGGGCATATTTAGCAGTGTAAGGTTTGTACTGAAGCGAGATTGGCACATAACCGTTACCTCCTTTTTGTTTATCTTCCAGCGAGTAACCGGTTCCTCCTTGCGGACTGGAGATCAAACAAATTGCAACATCTGCTTTTTCAGGTGCATCTACAATTTCAAAGTATTTTTCAACGATGCTCATATTCGCTGCATCGCTCCATTTTTCCTCACTGCGCATGCCAAACCAGTTGGTTCCTGACGGAGTAAATTTCTGTGGAATATATACTTTGAGCTTCTTTTCCAAAGGCAGTACACCGGCCTTGTTTTTCAGCATCACAACCGATTTAAGCTGTGCATCGTAACCGGCTTGCATGTATTCCGGATTTCCAACGATCTTTTCTGATTCTTCAACTACCAGGTAAGGATTTTCAAACAATCCGGGGCGGAAAATATTTTTCAGCAAACGAACAGCAGACTGCTCAAAACGATTGCGCATGTATTCTTCGCCGTGTTCTTTCACACCCATTTCGTAGGCTTCCAAAACCGGTCCTTTTTCGTTGTTACCGCCAAACTGGTCGGCACCGGCTTCAATAACTTTGTAATGACGTTCAGCAATCGACAGTCCTTCCACACCCCAGCATTTTCCAAGAAATTCGTGTACACTTCTTGTATCTGCAGTGATCATCCAGTCGGTACAAATTACGCCATCGTAACCATACTCGCCTCTCAACAGGTCGGTGATGATGTATTTATTGTAGGCATTTCCAACGTTTTCGCCATATTTCTGATCGATATCGTACGAGATAGTATAATAAGGCATAACCGCTGTTGCCTGCCCGGTTGGGCCATTCAGTTTAAAGGCACCTTCGGTAAACGGTTTCAGCTGATCAGAAAAGGCTTTTCCCGGATAAACAGCATAAGCACCATAACCAAAGTGTGCATCACGACCACCTTCTTCCGGGCCGCCGCTTGGCCAGTGTTTTACCATAGCATTTACACTCTCGAATCCCCAACCGCCTGCAATTTCTTTTGTTGCTGAAGAGGTTTGAAATCCATCAACATAAGCACGTGCCAAATCGGCAGCCAACCCGGGATCTTCGCCCATTGTTCCGCTAAAACGGCTCCAGCGTGGCTCGGTTGATAAATCGATTTGTGGAGAAAGTGCAGTGGCAATACCCAATGCACGGTATTCAATAGAAGCAATTTCGCCAAACTGCTGCATTACAGCAGGATCGAAAGTTGCTGCCAAACCCAATGTTGTTGGCCACATCGAAATATCGCCACCGGCGCCTGCGTTATACTCGGTTTCCGCTCTTGTTCCGTGACGTGGATCGGTACTTGTATTTCCGGGAATTCCCAGGCCAAGACCTTCAACCAAAGCCTGCATATTGTTGTTCCACTGTGCTGCTACAGCCGGACTTTCAACGGTTGTAATCAGTACGTGACGCAAATTATCATCGGTTAAAAATTTCACTTGCTGATCGGTCAGGTCACTTGATTTTGCTTCACCATCGCTAAATGGTTTTCCGTTATAGGTTCCGGCCCCAAAACCACCACTTCCGGCAGGAATCGACTGGTGCCCGCTGTACAACATTAAACCTGCAATCTGTTCAACTGACATTTTTGATGCCAGATCCTGTGCACGTTCATCAACCGACTTACGCCAGTCTTCGTACACATCCAGTTCGCCGTTTTTATTTAAATCTTTAAAGGCATAACCGCCATCAGTAATCAGCGTTACTCCTGATTCTGGTGAATAACCTAAAGTTGCTCCACCTTCGTTGAGAACGAGGTTAAAATCGCCCTTATTTTCTTCTGTCCATTTTGGGCCGCAACCAACAAATAAACCAGCAAAAAGGAGCGCCGTAGATACTATTTTTAGTTTTTTCATATTGAGTTTATTTTAATACGCTAATTTTTAGTTTGAATAGAGATCATCAAGGAATTTCAGCAGTTTAACACTCGGCAAATCCCCACATTCAGAAGTGAGGTTAAAGTGCATTGCTTTTAGATTATCAGGAGTTGCTGCTTCCCATGCCGGTAATCCTTCTGCATTTGGATCTCCCGCAGTGGCAAAATTCACCCAGTAGTCCGACATCAGGTCAGCAAGTTTATAATCTTCCTCTGTCCACGGACGCGGACTCATTTTTAAGTTATTGTAAGCGTAAGGAACCTCGCTGGTATGGAAAGCTCCAAAATCTGTCATTCCTTCGGCATAAGGCACATCACGCTCGAAACGGTACATAAATACCTTCGATGTTGCTTTTTCGTTCTGCAACAACATCCATTTGTACGACTGAATACCAAATGTTTGTAGTGCGCCAAGATCGTTCTGAATAGCGAAAGCTTCCTCGTCGGTGTTTAATGGAAATTCAGCAAGGAATGCATCAGCTTTATCACCAAACATGGTTTTTACACGCTCTTTAAACTGATCGGCAGGAACAGGAGCTCCGCCAAAACCTTCATCTTCGTTCCAACCAATAATTACAGGAATATCGTTTTGTTCGCCGTTGGCAAAAATTTCTCCTACCGATTTTGGAAGGAAATAACCATCAACGATCGGATTTCTAAAGCCGCCACCGGCTAAAATCTCCTCCGCACTTTTTGCGCGCAATTCTTCAATTGATGAAACTCCCAACTCCTCTGCGAATTTTACGCCGGCTTCCTCACCAAAATTAAGATCGCCGCCACGAGCCAATGCATTACTCGATAAAACAGCACCACCACTTTCAGCAATAGCGCGGTGAATCAATCCTTTTGTTAGCGGACTTGCAACCAAATAATTTACACTGAATGCTCCGGCCGACTGACCGCCAATTGTTACATTATCAGGATCGCCACCAAAAGCAGCAATATTTTTATTTACCCATTTCAACGCTTCCACCTGGTCGAGCAAGCCATAATTTCCTGAAGCATGATTTGGAGATTCAGCTGTAAGTTCAGGATGAGCCAGGAAACCAAAGGTTCCAACCCGGTAATTTATGGTAATAAAAACGAGGCCTTTTTTTGCCATTTCTTCACCATCGTAGATTGGCACTGCACCTGATCCGCTGGAGAAACCACCACCATAAATATAAACGAATACAGGTCGTTTTTCGGTAGCATCTTTTGCCGGTGTCCAAACATTCAGGTACAAACAATCTTCGCTGAGTGGCTCTTTCGGAGCGATATACTCCTGCGTCCACATCATAAAAGGAACAGGAGTCGCCTGCATCGCACTGGCAGAGAATTCAGTGCATTCTTTTACACCTTCCCAGGGTTCAACCGGTTGGGGTGCTTTCCAGCGCAAATCCCCAACAGGAGGAGCTGCAAAAGGAATTCCTTTAAAAGTTGTAATTCCGGTACTTTCATCAAAAGAACCACTAACCGATCCATCGGCAATAGTTACACCATCTTTTATTTGTTTGGCAGGTTGAGAAGTACAGCCCCCAAGAATTAGGGCAAGACCTAAAAACATAAACGCTCGTACATTTTTCATAGGAAGTAGGTTTAATTTTTGTTTAGTCTTAAAAAGGTTGTTAAACACAGGTAATTAAAAAGGGAACTCCCCCCCTGAACAAATTCAGGGAGAGAGTACTAACTAAGACCCACTACCTATGCAATTTTTCAAAGTCTTTTACAGGCACCATCGCTTTTGATACCTTTTCAACTATAATATCGTTGGCAACGCTGAATGCTGCCTTTTCTTTAATGTCTTTTGAAGATGCTCCCACTTTCACCGTGTAATCACCGGCTTCGGTTATCCAGCTTGTACTAGCCTCGTCGAACGAAGCCAAAAGTGTTGCGTCAATGTCAAACGAAAGTGTTTCTGATTTACCAGGATTTAACAAGGCTGTTTTTCCAAAAGCAACCAATTCTTCTTCCGGCTTTTCAAGCGATTTACCCGGAGCACTTGCATACACCTGAACCACTTCTCTACCCGCTACATCACCGGTATTTTTCACATCGATTGAAACAGTGATCTTTCCATCAAACTTCTTGTCGCTTAATTTCAGGTTGCTGTATTCGAATGTGGTGTATGATTTTCCGTATCCGAATTCATAAGCTACCGGCACATCAAAAGTGTTGAAGTAACGGTATCCCACGTAAATATCTTCTTCGTAAACTACTTCCCATGGTACGCGACGCATCATCGAGAAACCTGATTGGTCGGCAGTATTATCTTCAGCACCTTCAACTTTAATTGCTTCGCCAGGGAAATTATCAGACGACGAACCATCTTCGTATTTTACTGGGAAAGTTTGTGCTAGTTTTCCCGATGGATTTACTTTTCCTGAGAGCACATCAACGATTGAATTTCCACCTTCCTGACCAGGTTGCCAAGCACAAAGAACAGCATCAGGAATGTTACTCCAGCTTGCAGTTTCAACAACACCACCAACATTCAGAATAACAACCGATTTTTTACCTTTTGCGTGGAAAGCTTCGGTAACGGTTTTAATCATATCCTTCTCCGTTTGATTCAGGTAAAAATCACCTTCAATTGCTTCACGGTCGCCACCTTCACCGGCATTTCTACCAATTGTAATCAGCGCGATGTCAGCTTTTGCAGCCATGTCGGCAGCAACTGAAGCATCCAAAGGCATTTCGGCAACCGGAATTTTTCCGCCCATCATGGCAGCTAAAAAGTTTTTGGAATTATCCTGCACTTTGCGGGCTTCTGCCATGTAGTTTTCGTAGGTATCTTTTAGGTCGGTATAAGTTTCAAAACCGGCGTTCTGCAAACCTTGCATCAACGAAATGGTATAAGCTTCGTTTACATCGCCACTACCAGTTCCGCCCGAGATAAAGTCGTAAGAAGTATTTCCGAAAGCAGCCACATTTTTAATACTTTTTGCAAACGGAAGTGCTCCATTGTTTTCCAGCAATACCATACCATCGGTAGCTGCCTGACGCGTAACCTCGGCATGTGCTTTTAAATCCGGTTTATTCGAAATTTTGTATCCTTTATAACGTGGAGTTTCCATCATTATGTTCAAAATACGCTCAACATTTGTATTCAGAATTTCAACATCAAGTTTATCCGATTCTACTGCTTCAATCAGTGTTTTAATTGCCTGAGGAGAACCCGGCTGGATCATATCGTTTCCGGCTATCATTTGGGCAACCACATCGCTACCGCCGCCCCAGTCAGTCATTACGTAACCTTCGTATCCCCAGTCGTCGCGAAGGATTTTTGTTAACAGGTCGTGACTCTCTGAAGTATAAACACCGTTTACTTTATTGTAAGACGACATCACTGTCCACGGTTCGCTTTCTTTTACGGTAATCTCAAAACCTTTCAGGTAGATCTCGCGCAACGCACGTTCGCTAACAATTACATCAACCGACATTCGATTGGTTTCCTGGTTGTTTACAGCAAAGTGTTTAATTGAAGTTCCTATACCATTCGACTGGATACCTTTTACCATGGCAGCTGCCATTTTTCCGGCAACCAGCGGATCTTCCGAATAATACTCGAAGTTACGTCCACAAAGCGGGTCACGCTGAATATTAAGCGCAGGAGCCAAAAGAACATCTCCACCATATTCCAATACCTCTTTACCCATTGCTTTACCAACCGACTCCACTAATTCGGTATCCCACGACGATGCCATTACTGTGGCAATCGGGAAAGCAGTACAATAATAAGTATCGCTTTCTCCCGGACGTGTTGGACTGATGCGTAATCCGGCAGGACCGTCGGCCAAAGTCTGGCTGGTAATACCCAAGTCAGGATATTCTGCCGTTACCCCGGCAGTTCCCGGCAGATAAGCACGGATTTTGTCAACCATTTTTCCGTATGGAGTGCTAGTATCGAGACCGCCACCAAACATTGGAGGCATTTTTTCGCGAATCGAATCGGGTAACGGAAAGTACATTCCTGTTCCAATTACCAATTGAGCTTTTTGCTCCAGGGTCATCGATTTAACGATTTCTTTTGCGCTTTTTTGTTGAGAAACACTGGCAGACAAAGCACCTGATGCAAGTACAAGAATCGCCAGGGCAAACAGACAAGTTTGTCTTAGTTTTTTAAGATTCATGGTGAAGAATTTAGTTCTAATTTAGTTTTACTGTTTCGCTCAACGAAATCAGATTTTGTTGAACGGCGATGAAGATAAAAATAAAATTTAAGTTACGTGTCAATACGACACATTATTATATTCTTAAACATATTCAATTAATATTACCCGAAAATTCGCTATTTTGCATGCAGAAAAAACTAAAACCTTGACTAGCATTAAACCATTTAATTCGACACAGTATTTAAATCATATCTCCCTTGATTGTGTGATTTTCGGGTTTCACAACAATGAGCTGAAAGTGCTGTTGATGCATTTAAAATATACCCAAGGCTATGCACTCCCGGGGGGATTTATAGAATACGAAGAGACACTTGAAGAGGCAGCACAGCGCATTTTAAAAGAACGTACCGGGCTCGATAAGATTTTTCTGAAACAGTTTAAGGTATTTAGCGATCCGCTTCGATCGAAAACCAACACGGCCATTGAAGATGTTATTAAATCGGGTAAATCGGTCGATATGGACTTTTTTAACGAACGTTTTCTTTCGATTGGCCTGTATGCATTGGTGGATTTTGAAAAAGTTAAACCTACTCCTGATTATTTTTCCGACCGATGTGAATGGCAAAATCTGGACACGGATGTTCCGCTTATCGTCGACCACCGCCAAATTATTAATGAAGCGCACGAAACTTTGCGTTTACAGCTCAACTACCAGCCGATAGGACTTAAATTATTGCCCAAAAAGTTTACAATGCCTGAATTACGAACGCTATACGAAACAATTTTAGGCAAAGAACTCGACCGCAGGAATTTCCAGCGGAAGATCTTAAAATACGATATTCTTGATAAGTTAAAAGAGCGCAAAACGGGCGGGGCTCATAAATCACCGTTTTTATATCAGTTTAATCCCGAACGCTACCAAAAGGCGCTCAAAGATGGCCTTACCGATATTTGGTAAAACAGGATTTTAATTACGATTTAATCCGTAACGCCCAGGTATACAAAATATTCCCCGACAAGGTACAGAAAAACAATACCAAACCAAACGGCACCAGATCGCCGGTATGAAACAGTGCCATTATACTTCCGATTAACGCGCTAATGGCAAAACGGGCAATTCCGATAGTAGCATTTGCCGAGCCTGCAACTTCGGGATTGTGATTCAGAATTGTAGCTGTTCCGTTACCAAAAACCAAACCTAAACTTCCTACAAACAAAACAATACCACCAAACACCGACCACAATTGCGGATCAGGCATTAACACTGATACTGCCAGAATTATTCCGGATATCAACTGCAGAAGCAGCCCAAAACGGAGTATTTGTTCAGGATCGTATTTACGTAGCAAAATAGTGTTCAGAAAGGAAAGCAAAATGTTTAAAACCACATTGGCACCAAAGAATATCGGGAAGTTTAATTGACTGATTCCAAAGTATTCGATGTAGATAAACGATGCAGCTGTAATAAATATATACAAACCCGACATCGGCAAACTAATAGCAAATAACAATATTGTGCTTTGTTTATTGGAAAAAAATATGCGGTACTTTTCCAGCAATTGGCGACCTGTTATTTTTCGGGTAATCAGCTCCTTACTTCGCGATTCGGGGATAAGTAATGCCATCGACAAAAACAGTAAAATGGCAAAGGCAAACAAAAACCAGAAGATACTTTCCCAGCCAAACCAATGAATTAAACCGGCTCCCAGAACCGGTGCAAATAATGGAGCCAGCATAATTATCATGCTGATAATGGTTACAAAACGCGCCACCTGTTTTCCGCTGTACCAGTCGCGAATAAATACATTTCCGGTTACCGTGGCAAAACCTCCGCCAAAAGCCTGCAACACCCGAAGAACAAATACATACTCAATTTTTGTACAGGTGGTTATCAACAAGGAAGCTATGCCGTAAAGCGCAATTCCCGTAAGTGCAATCGTCTTTCTTCCAAATGCATCAGACAACGGACCTCCGAAAAAATTTCCAAAAGCAAATCCCAGAAAATACAGTGTGATTGTTAATTCGGCAACGTTTAGCTTTACTCCAAAAAAGTCGGCAATATCGGGTAAGGCTGCAATATAAGTGTCAATTGCGAACGGCGACATGGCAACCATTGCGGCCATTACCATTGTTAATACGGGAATAAAGAATTTGTGCGAACGACTTAAACTCATACTGAATTATGCTTCTGGTGAGCCACAAAGGTAAAATTTTATTGAAAGGCTAATCTCCGACCGGAAAACCCGGTATAAGAATTTAACACACCAGGGAGTTTTAAGCGAGGCCTACAATGAGCGTGAAATTTCGTCCAGCTGTTCCGGTGACAATCCCTCCGGATCAAAACCGGAACTCCAGGCTAGTAATAAAAGCCTGGCTCCTTTGTTGGCAACATCCAAATAATCGAAAGCTTCCTCCAAATCAGCGCCAGTCGCTAAAGCACCGTGTTTCTCCCACAATACAACATCATTTGTCTTTAGACCCGCCAAAGTGAGATCAGCTAAGGTTTCGGTTCCGTAACGTGCGTAGTTGGTACAACTAATACCATGAGGAACATACAATTTAATTTCGGGACACATTTTCCACAACGCATGATTAAACGCCGCCTCATCCTTAAACAGTTTATGGTGGCTCAACACAACCAACTCTGTTGGATGCGCATGAACAACGGCTTTTCTCCCTGTATTATTAACTTCGTTAAAGAGGTGAATTTTCAGGTGAGCCCTCAACTCTGAAGTGGGTTTAAAACCGGCTTTTTTACCGCCCCACAAAATGGAATATGCTGTTGCCGTTTCATTAATAAAGATAATTGCCGACACTTCTTCAGCCTTGTAAACAAGGTGCCGCAAATGACAGCCAGAACCGGTAACAAAAAGTATTTTTCCGGCAGCTTCTTTCGGAAATTCGTAAGGAAATTCTTCGCCAACCGCTTTTAATGCCGTAGCCGAAAAAAGGCCGGTAAAATCAATGGATATATTTCCCGAACTCTTTTCGATCCATTCTTTATTCCATAAATAACCGGCAATTTCTGCTACGCTCTCAAGATGTGCAAGTACTTCACCCGGAAGTTTTTTATATGTAACCATCAATTATTCAGTATAATTCCTTCTCTGCACAAATATAGCAACTCTACTGAATGGTTTTCTTAAACTCATGGTATAAACGATCGTAGGTCTGCTGATCATCAGAAGGCAGAACTACCTGTGGTTTATAATCCACCGCTTTCCGTGCTTCACGTGGCGAAGCTGCCACTCCACAACCGGCAAACACAAACAAAGCAGCTCCGAGCACTGTTGTCTCTTTTTGGTCAACCAGCTGTATAGGCAGGTTACAAACATCAGCACGCAGTTGGTTCCAGAGATTGTTTTTTGATCCGCCGCCAACACAAATTATTTTTTCCGCTTTAAAACCACCTGCATTTTCCAAAGCCTCAACACCAAATCGCAATCGGTATGCCAGACTTTCAAGAAAGGCGCGGTAAATTTCACCTCGTTTTGTTTGAATGGTTAAGCCGTTTATTGCACCAAAATTATTACCTCCGCCTTCGCCGTAAAATGCCGGATTTACACGAACAGTAGATTCTCCCGGTTGGATTTCACTTGCATCGGCAATCATTTTACCGTACAAAGCATCACCACTAAATTCGGGGTAAAAATTCTTGGCAAACCATTCCAAAATCCCCGATGCCAGGTAATTCTGCCCGATATTGAACAAGCCTTTTTCGGCATCCATTTCGGTAGTTAATTGTGCTGCCAGTTCGTCTTTCGTAGACTTAAAACCTGCACTTCGTGCCATAATAATTTCCCAGGTTCCACTGCTTAAAACGAGTTCGTTTTCATTGGCTCCCGAGCCAAATACTGCAAACTGCGTGTCGTGACCACCAAAAAACACGGGCACATCCGACGGAATCCCCGTTTCGGTTTCTGCCTTTTTATGAACAACTCCGGCCTGTTCTCCGGACTCAGCAATATCACCTAGAATTTCAGGCGAAATACCAAGTGCCGCAAATACCTTTTCCGAAGCATGCTGTTTTTGCAAATCCATCAACATGGATGTGCCGGCCATCGTTGCATCGTTCCTTAATTCACCGGTCAGTTTAAAAATAAACAGGGAGGTAATAAACAGAAATCGATGCGAATTTTCAATCACCTCCGGCCGATTTTCCTTCATCCAAACCATTTTGTTGATGGTATTAAACGCGTATGGAAAAGTTCCGGCTTCGGCGTAAAGTTCCTCAAGCGGAATATACTTTCCGATTTCGTTCATTACAGGCGTTGTTCGCTGACATTGCCATGAAATAACCGGGTAAAGCATTTTGCCTTGCTTGTCGACAAAAGCACCGTCAACACCAAAGGTTGTAACAGTAACTCCGGCAATTCGTTTTGTATCGATTGCTGCCATTACTTTTTGCGAGGCACTACAAAGTTTTCCCCACATTTCTTCCACATCCCAAATTACGCCACCGGGAAATTCAGGATCGGGACTTGTATTGTTTGATGTCGATTCCGAAGCCACAATTTCGCCATGAATATCCATGGCGATCACCCGCAGGTTTGTGGCTCCGCAATCGAATACTATTGCCAGATCTTTTTCAGGCATACGAATTATTTTTTACCGTAAAGTGGCCCGTAAGTTTCGCAGGCACGGAAATCTGATCCTTCTTTATTTTCGCCATACGACGCCCATGCACTAGGTCTGAAAACGTTGTCGTCAGAAACATTGTGCATGCTTACCGGAATACGTAACATTGATGCAAGCGTGATTAAATCGGCACCAATATGTCCGTAACTGATTGCTCCGTGATTGGCACCCCAGTTGGCCATTACCGAATACACATCTTTAAATGCTCCCTCTCCTTTAACCCGCGGCACAAACCACGTTGTTGGCCAGGTTGGATTGGTGCGTTCATCCAAAATTTCGTGAATATTGTCAGGAAGTTCAACTGTCCAGCCTTCTGCAATTTGAAGCACCGGTCCCAGTCCGTCAACCAGGTTCAAACGAGTCATTGTAACCGGCATTTGTCCGGCAGTTTTAAACAGCGACGAATAACCACCTCCGCGGAAATAGCCGCGTTCAGCCTGTGGCCAAGTCGTGTTATCCAAACATTTCTGCGCTTCTTCTTTCGTAATTTCCCAGAAAGGTTTCATTGCCGGATTTCCTTCTGCATCACGTTGCTGAGCAGTGGCGTCCAATGTTGTCGATCCTGAATTTATCAAGTGAATAATTCCGCCTTCTGCCAATCCTGTTAATTCCTTTCCGCAAACACGTTTTACTGCTTCCGGACTCCAGTAAGTTCGTACATCGGAGAAAATCTGGCTGGTATTGCTTAATAAATGTCCGAATAACATCGAAACACCATTCAAACAGTCATTTTCAGTGGCAAATACAAAGGCCTGGCGAATACCGTTCCAGTCGAACGATGAATTTAAAATCGCCTCAGTAAAATCGGCATTTGGCTTATAATCGGTCCACTGGCGCTGCCCCTGGAAACCACCTAAAATGGCATTTCGTCCTAAACCTTCTTCGCGATAACCTTTAGCAATAACTTTCTCATTACCGATCATCATATCGCGACAAATTATGGTCATTTTCACCACAGTCTCCCACTCCAACTCTTTTCTTGCAGCGTCCGCCTGATCTTCCGGTTTGTTTACATCTTTGCCTTCTTTGCAATTCGCTTTTGTCCAGGCCAAAGCCTTTTGAAATTCCTCCTCATCATAAATGCCTTCATCGATTCTTCTGAGAACTTCCACTGATTCAACAAATTCAGTACGAATTCCCAGGTACTTTTGCAAGAAGGACGGATCTACCATCGATCCAGCAATTCCCATCGAACTGTAGCCAATCGACAAATATGATTTCCCTTTCATCTGAGCCACTGCGAGCCCCGATTTTACAAAGCGAATTATTTTTTCTTTTACATCTTCAGGAATTGTTGTGTCGCCGGCATCCTGCACATCGCGACCATAAATTCCGAATGTAGGTAATCCTTTTTGTGTATATCCGGCCAAAGCTGCTGCCAGATAAACCGCTCCCGGACGTTCGGTTCCGTTAAATCCCCACACTGCCTTTGGCACGAGCGGATCGGTATCCATCACCTCGGTTCCGTAACACCAGCAAGGTGTAACCGTTAACGAAACACCAACGCCTTCTTTTCTGAATTTCTCAGCACACATCGCTGCCTCTGCCACTCCACCGATACAGGTGTCGGCGATAACACATTCCACGGTTTCGCCGCTAGGAAATTTCAATTGCTCACTGATAAATGCTGCTGCTGCTTTTGCAAGGTCCATCACTTGTTTTTCAAGCGATTCTCTAACGCCACGTTCACGCCCGTCGATTGCAGGCCTGATTCCAACTTTTGGCAAGTCGCCAATTAACCTGTTAGCCATAATTTATTGTTTAGATTTTAAAAGTTTTATCTTGATTTTAGCGATCACAAGGTACCACTATACAGCGCTGAAAGCAATGGCTATTTTTATTACTTTTGTATCTGATTCTAACATTGGATAAAATGACAACGCTAAAAACAAGGCCTGAGAAAGGTGATCCTTCTGATGTTATTCAGTTTTTCCCACGGTATAACATACAGTTGCTGTGCTGCCGCCACTGGTGGCTTGAACACTGGGAGTATACGGAGCTTTCGTTCCCCTATTGGCGGATTTACCACAACAGCCGCAACGGTGCAAAAATCATTCACAACGATGTAGAACACGAGATTTCTCCTGATAGAATTATATTGATTCCTCCTAACACCTCCTATGCAACACGTTTGTATGAGAATGAAATCCCCGAGGAGGGATATTCGTTGGTTGGCGGACCTGTTGGCGCCAATAGTGAATCCTCAATAACGTCCACATACGAGGCGCTTTTACATTTGTTTATCCATTTTAACATCGGAATTCCGTACGACAATATTTCGCCCGGAGTTTTTAGTTTTGAATTAACCGAGCACCTGCAATCGAAACTGAAGTCGATTAAAAACCACCTCAACCACGACAACAAATTTTTCAGTTTTCACATAAGTCTGGCCATCAAATCATTAATTGCAGATTTACTTACTGAACTACCGGAATCCAACTGGGATTTAATTTCAAACGATCATCGAATTATAAAATGCTTAAGTTACATTGAAGAAAATATTGCCGATGATTTGAGCAATCCGACACTGGCTGCAAACGCAAAAATGGCAACAAATGCTTTTATCCGGTTGTTTTCGAATGAAATTGGCATTTCTGTTCAGAAATATATCCGTAACAAACGAATCGACCGGGCCTGTATTCTACTTCATCACTCGAACTTAAGTATTGATGAGATTGCGCAAAAAACAGGCTTTGCCGATCGCTACCATTTCTCGCGAATCTTTAAACAATCTACAAGCATCTCTCCGGCTCGCTATAAAAAAGAATTTGGGTTGGCTTAATAACCTGAGTTAAATTCAAAAATATCAGACTATATAAAAACAAACAGCAGCAAGAGAACCTCGCTGCTGCAGTTTACGTTTATTTTCAAGTTTATATCTAACACCCGATTGATGTCGACACATCAATCTTCGATTAAATTCTAGAGTTTATCGCCATTCTCCAATAAAAAGGCTTCGGCTTCCACATTCCACAATCCCATGTACTTTTTGCAAAGCTTATCCAGCTCGGCATATACCGGATTTTCTTTTCCTTTCTCTTCAAATTCAGCAATTGCGGTAAGCGGAAAATCAAAATGTGTATAAATCAATTTCTTACCTCCTGGAATATTTGGAAGATTCAAAGTTGCTTCAGGCACTGCATTTAAACCACCAATGTGGGTAACCAATCCGGCCGGATCCAGTCCTGCTGTCATAATTTCGAGTGCTTCATTCATGTCGTCGGTGTTACCTCCTGAGGTTCCAACAATGTGCGTATAAGCGTAGTGTACGTTATAGAAATTCATTTTGGCCGTGAACTCGGTGTTCGATGGACCAGCGAAAAAGTTCAAACATCCATCGAAACCAAGAATTGCATCGCCCTGCTCAACTACCGGAGCAACCGGAGCAAAAACAAATACATCGTCGTAACCTGTTCCACCTGTCAGCTCTTTTAATCCGGCCACAGGATCAGCCATTTCTGCGGTATTGATGTATTTCAAGTCGATGCCACGTTCTTTAGCAAACTCAGCGGTATAAAGCTGAGCAGCCCTGTCAAGTCTTGTCTGATCGATATCGGTAACCACCATCAACGATGGTTTTCTGTCTTCGCGGCGCAAAACGTAATTGATAGCCGCCAGGCCCATTGGACCAACACCTGCTAAAATTGCCATTTTACCACCTTCAACAATTTCCATTTTGTGCACGTAGCTTCCGGCAGTTGTATGGTAATTGGCATGCATAGCACCAATTACACAGCTTAAAGGTTCTGCCAACGACGCAGGGTAAAATCCCGGTCCTTCGTAAGCCAGTAAACAATCCTGTACCAATACATCCTTTGGAATGATCACATAAGTTGCATCACCGCCAATGTATTTGTACGAATAACCCGGAGCACTCAAAACACCTACCGGACCATCTTCGTAATAAATTGCAGGTTGAATAGAAAATTTCTGTCCTGACTCGAATTTATCCTGCCAGTTTGCTCCTACTTCTACAATTTCTCCTGCAAACTCGTGACCGATCATAATCGGATTCTCGGCAATATCATCCGGAATACGTTTGTGATCGCTTGCCTGGTTGGCAGCTTTGTAACTCGACATACAAAGGCTGTCGGTTATTACTTTGGCCAAAATCTCATCATCACTGATTGCTGGTAATTCAAACTCCTCTACACGAAGGTCTTTTTTACCGTATAATCGAACTGCTTTTGTCTTCATTGTAATTCTTTTTTAAATCATTTATCAAAACCGGGAATTCTAGTGAAGCATAGATTGCCCACCCGAAATTGGCAGCGCTTGTCCAGTTTCATTCTCCTGATCGATCAGGTATAAAATTCCTTTCACTACATCTTTTGGCGAACATCCTTTTCCTAGTGGTACCTGATCTAAATAAAACTTCTTCACATCGTCGATTGTTTTTGCTCCCGGCACTTTTCCGGCATTCAAGTACTGAATAAACAATCCGTTTTCAGGATCGCTCCACAACGGGCCTTCGTAAAAGTTACCCGGACAAACCGAATTCACCTTAATTTTCTCGGGTGCCAGCTCCAGTGCAAACGACTGAGTAAGCCCAATTCCACCGAATTTACCACCGGCATATGCAAAATTCTTCTTACTTCCTTTTAATCCCGATTTTGAGTTGATCTGAATGATATCAGAGTAATAATCCGGCTTAAAAGCATTTTGGAGTTTCAATATTTGCGAAGCTACTTTTGTGCAATAGAAATAAGCGTTGTAGTTTATTTTGGTAACAAACTCGAAATTCTCCGGCGTCATTTCATCCAGACCGCCTGCACGCAACACACCCGCATTGCTTACAAATACATCCAGACCACCAAAAGTAGCAACAGTTTCTTTCATCAAATTGGCCAGGCTATCCATATCGGCCACGTTGGTTTTTACGAAAATCGCCCGGTTATTACCTTTCATTGTAGCCAGTGCGGCAGCCGTTTTATTTCCAACTTCTTCGTTAATATCAGCCACAACAATGTTGGCACCTTCTTCAGTTAAATGGCGGGCAATACCTTCGCCAAATCCCATGGCAGCGCCGGTTACAATAATGGTTTTATTCTGAACGCGGCCAACAGAAGTTCCGGCAGCGATTTTGCGGCGGTAATTCTCCACCTCCCACGTATCGATAAATGCAATTTGTTCAGGTGTCATAAAATGCTGACCACCGAATGATTCGGAATAAGCACTGATCTTCATCGCATCTTCATACACATCAAGAATGGTGTCGCACTGTGCTGCATGATCGCCAACAGCCAACAAGCCAATTCCTTTTAGTAAAATTACTTTTGGTGCAAATCCGTTAGCTGAAATAAAAGCCGCGATCTTTTCTTTGGCCTCTTTTAACAGGTCTTCAACGTTTTCGGTATTTTCAATAAAAACGTATTTCGATTTGCAATAAACGATCAGATCCGGAGTAAATGGCTTGGCCACTTTTTCAAAGGCCGCTGCATCTTTAGCGAATTGTGCAATTACTGCATTATTCCGAAGCTTCAGCGTTTTAATTTCCTCTTCAGAAACCATCATTCGGATGGCAGGAACAAATTCTGCAACATCATCGCGAATTGGAAGAGTTTCAACTGAAAGTTCCTCTTTCAAAGCACCATTAAGTTTTGCAAATACATCGTTGTATATCGTCTCAATTTCATCGATTGAATCGGCTGCCACAAAAATTCCGTGGTTTTGCAAAAAGATGATCTGTGCAGCATTACCTTTTTCAGCTTTGAATTTGGACAATTGCTTTTCAACCTCTTTAAACAGCACATAACCCGGGTCGATATACGGAATATAAACCACCTGGTCGCCAAACAATTCGTCGAGGTATTTTTCCACTTCATTGCCGCACATCAAACCATTTACTTTTGTTGGATGCAGGTGCACCACATAAGCATAATCGATAACATCGTGCATTGATGTTTCCACCGACGGACGGCGATCTTTTGTGATGGTAGCTTCCATCAAATCGTCTTTAATCTGGCGTTCGCGCTCAAACGAATCTGAGCTGTATGTTTTCTCTGAGATCAGCCCAAGTTTTTTACGATCGAGCTTTGCAAAACCTTCCTCGGTAATCGTTGCAAGCGCATGACCACTGGCTTTCACCCAAATATTTTCGTCGTTTTTATAAGAAGTGTTTCCACCTCCGGCAATAACCATCTCCGGATTTTTGCCATAGAATTGCGATATCTTAATAAGATTTTCTAATCCTTCCATTTTTTCTTTTTCGCTTTGAATTTTGCTCGCAGATTTCGCGGAGCAGCGCAGATTTTCTTCTTCTATTTCTCTGCGAATATCTGCGCTATCTGCGTGAAATTTTTTATGCGATCATTTCTTTTATAACCGCGTTTCCAAGAGTAATAAGGTCGGCTACCGAACGTTCGGTACGATTGCCGTTTGACAAAACAAATCCCTCTTCCCCATTGGTTTTTAAGTATTGATGAGCAGCAATCACACAAGCTCCGTCGTACGATACTTTTTGCAGGTCTTCAGGTAACTCATGCTCGCCATCAACCTTCACTTCAAGTGGGAAAACCCCAGGAGTATTGTGCTCCGACCCCAGTGAAATCACATAACCTTTACGGCTAAAATACTTTATAAATTCTCGTAATTTCTCTACCGAATTACGCGATGGGATCAGCTCGAGCATATGCACATTCATAGCCTTCAGTTGCTCATCCATATATTCCCAGTCGCTTTCGAAACCGGTAATCAGGTTTCCTTTTCTGTCATCGAGAAGGACCGGATAACAAGGAATACCACCGGCATCCAATATATATTCGCTTATGCGTTCAACAGCCGGGAACGATGCTGGCGATTCAGGTACAAAGGCTGAACCACCGGCTTTCAAAAGTTTTCCCCGGATTTCGTTTTCAATTGCTGGAATATCCTCTGGATTTGATTTTGGCTCCACATCAAAAAGTTCGGTGTAGAACATCATTTTACCCGATTTTTTCGGATAATTCTCTTCCACCAAAATACGAATGGCTTTTGCAATGTGTCTTTCGCGCACCAGTTCTTTTGCATATTTCGATTTTACATCTTCGTATGTGAGACTCAAATCCGGATAGATCGATTGCAAAAGATAGTTTACCTTTTCAATCATTTGCGCCACCTGTTTCTGGCTTTCAGCAAAAAGCTCTTTCAAAAACTGCGCGTTTTCTTCCGAAACCCGGTATGGATAATTCAACCCCTTACCACTGAAATAAATACGTCCCGGATTATTTGGATCATTGATGGTTACATTGCGACGTTGCAGTTCCGGAATCAAACCTATAAACTCAACATTAAACAATGGAAATACGCCGTTTTTTACTGCGTAATTATAGAATTCGTTATATCCGTCAGAAACAAAAAAGTCGTTAATCCCCAATACATCAACCTCTTCATCTTTTGCCAGATCAAAAATCTGCGCAATGTTGTCGAAAGAGCTGAATGAGTACGGCGTATGGATGTGACCGTTAACATGTGGAATGCTAACATCGCCTCCAATTCGCATTAATGTTTCAATATCCGGGTATTCTTTTAGAAAATTCATATTAGTTATTAGTTATTGGTTTAAAAGCAGGTGTGAATATAAAAAATCCTTTCCTACCAAAACTTATCCACACCATGCTTTTTAAACTAACCAAGATTATATACCTAACTTATTTCTACGGATTTGCTCGGCATTTGTATAGTTGTTTTTCACAACGTGACCTTTCAGCGGAACGATCTTCTCGTGAATCGCATCCAGGAACCAATCAACCTGTGGGAAGAAATATTCTTCAAGTTCGTAAGCAGGAGTGATCCAGTTACGCGAACCAACAACTACCGGAGGTGCATCCAACTCGTCGAATGCCAGTTCTGTAATATTTCGTGCCATATCATTCAGGAATGAACCGCGTGAGTTAGCATCGCCGGAAATGATAATTCTTCCGGTCTTTTTAACCGACTCCAATACTTTTTCGTAGTTGAACGGAACAATTGAACGGGCATCGATAACTTCAGCTTCCATTCCGTATTCTTCTTTCAGTTTATCGGCAGCTTCAAGCGCGCGGTACAATGTTGCTCCAATTGTAAGAATTGTAATGTCTTTTCCTTCTCGTTTTACATCCGGTTCGCCAAATGGAATTTCGTAATATTCTTCCGGCACACCACCTTCGTGGAATTGCTCACCAATGTCGTAAATACGCTGGCTTTCGAAGAAAATAACAGGATCAGTTCCCTGCAGTGCAGTGTTCATCAATCCTTTTGCATCGTATGGAGTTACCGGGAATACTACTTTCAATCCCGGAATGTGTGCAACCAATGAAGTCCAGTCTTGCGAGTGCTGTGCACCGTATTTCGATCCAACAGAAACGCGAACAACAACCGGCATTTTAATTACGTTACCCGACATTGCCTGCCACTTCGGCATCTGGTTGAACACCTCGTCACCACAACGTCCAAGGAAATCGCAATACATAATTTCAGGAATAACGCGTCCACCACACATGGCATAACCAATGGCTGTACCAATAATCGACGCCTCAGAAATTGGCGAGTTAAACAAACGGTTGTATGGTAAAGCTTCAGTCAAACCACGGTAAACGGCAAAAGCACCACCCCAATCGCGGTTTTCTTCACCGTAAGCTACCAAGGTTGGGTCTTTGTAAAAACGATCAACAACAGCTTCAAAAATACCGTCGCGCAACTGATATTGTTTAATTTTTGAGAATGGTTTTCCGTTCGCGTCAAAAGCAAAACGTTCTTTTTTAGAAAGCTGTTTTACTCGTGGATTTTCTTCCATCGGGTGATTCACCTCAACTTCACGGTCTTCCATTTTATCCAAACTCTCGTTCGAGAACATCATTTCACCGATCAGTTCAGGATATTTTTCCATATCCATGTGAGGAGAAACTTTTTCATCAATTGCCAGTTTCATCGCGTATTTCATCAACTCAACGATGTCGGCTTTAATATCTTCAAGCTCTGCTTCTTTAGCAACACCGGCTCCAACCAGCTCGCTTGCATACGAAACGATACAATCCTGTTGTTCCCATGCTTCCACTTCCTCTTTGCTACGGTACGACGAAGCATCAGAAGGCGAGTGACCACTGTAACGGTAAGTTAAAACGTCGAGCAGAACCGGACCTTTTTTGTCTTTCAGCAGTTCCATTTTACGTTTGTACGCATCGATAACTGCCAGTGGATTGTAACCATCAACACGCTCGGCGTGCATGCTGTCGCGGTTTACACCGGCACCAATACGAGCGGCAATGTCGTAACCCATAGTTTCACCACAGGTTTGTCCACCCATTCCGTACTGGTTGTTCATGATATTGAAAATGATTGGCAGACCACCTTTGTAGGCGCCTTCCCAAAGCTGCTCAAACTGGTCCATCGATGCAAAAGCGAGACCTTCCCAAACAGGACCGCAAGCCATTGAAGCATCACCAATGTTGGCAACTACAATACCATCTTTTTTATTTACTTTTTTGAACAATGCAGCACCCACAGCGATATCGCCCGAACCTCCAACAATAGCGTTATTCGGATACACTCCAAACGGTGTAAAGAAAGCATGCATCGATCCACCTAAACCTTTATTGAAACCTGTTTCGCGGGCAAAAATCTCGGCCAGTGTTCCGTAAATTAGGAAACGACGTGCCAACGATTTTACGTTGCCTTCGTGACCTTCTTTTACAATATTCAGAATTGTACCATCGAAGAAGTTGGTCATTACATCCATCAATTCGTCGTCGCTCATTTTGTGAATAGCCGACATACCTTTGGCTAAAATCTCGCCGTGAGAACGGTGCGAACCAAAAATAAAATCCTCAACTCCCAGGTGATACGCCATACCAACTGCAGCCGATTCCTGTCCGATGGACAAGTGAGCAGGTCCGGGATGGTTGTACTCGATTCCTTCGTACTCTCCTTTGATTTTAATGAGATTCAACATGGTTTCAAACTCACGAATCAGCGACATATCATGGAAGATATTGATGAATTCTTCGTTAGAAAAGTTAGCTTTTTCCTCTTCAATACTTTTGTTGTATTGATTTACAGGTATTTCTTTGAATTGAATTGAACCAGGTTTTCTTACTTCAACCGGATCAATAAATTGCGACTTAGGCATAATATTTTGTTTTATTAATTTTTACTTGTTTTTCTTCTTTGTCAGTCCGGTGTTTAATGACCAAAACTGAATACAGTTTCTTTAAATATCTCCGAAACGGTTGGATGTGGGAATACCACTTCTTCCATTTCTTTCAGTGTCATTTCTGCTTCAATGGCCATGCAAGCTCCGTAGATCATTTCACTCGATGGATTTCCGATCATGTGAACACCCAGCACTTCGCCATATTTTGCACCAACCAATACTTTGCACGATCCGCTGCCACCTTCGTTTTCGGCAACAAATCGTCCGGCGTAAGCCATTGGCAGTTCGGCAATTTTATAGTCGATTCCTTTTGCTTTTGCAGTTTCTTCGGTCAATCCAACACCCGAAATTTCAGGATTGGTGTAAACCACACCTGGAATGGCATTGTAGCGCATTTTATCCGGACGACCTGAAAGGTTGTTTACAACCACTTCGCCTTCGCGACTGGCAGTGTGTGCCAACAATGAGAATCCCGTTACATCGCCGGCTGCATAAACATTAGGAATGTTTGTACGCATTTTTTCATCGACTTTTATTCCGCCTTTGAATAATTCAACGCCCAGATTTTCCAAACCAAAACCAGTAGTTACCGGCTTGCGGCCAACGCTCATCAATATTTTATCACCTTCGATCTCTGTTGTTTTACCGTCTTTTTCGTAAGTAACTTTTGTTCCGTCAACTTTGGTAACTTTTGACGACAAATTGAACTCGATGCCTTTTTTTGCGTACATCTGACGCAACATGGCACTTTGTCCTTTGTCCATGCCGGTCAGAATTTCATCCAGCATTTCAACAATGGTAACTTTTGTACCGAGGCTGTTAAAAAAACTGGCGAACTCCATGCCGATAACACCTCCACCAATGATCACCAGTGATTTTGGCTGCTCTTTCAGTTGCAAAATCTCGCGGTTGGTAAGAATGTTTTCATTGCCCTGTACTCCAGGAATTGGTGGAACAAAAGCTTCAGAGCCGGTACAAATCATCAGGTTGGTAGCAGTATAAGCGTTACCACCTGCTTCGATCTCAATACCTTCGGCACTTCTCTGTTGTATCATTGCTGCATCGTTGACAACATCCACTTTAAACTGCTTCATTTTCATGCCAACGCCACCAACCAGTTTCTTCACCACTTTATTCTTACGGGCCATCATTTTATCGAAACTAAACGAAAGATCGTTGGCCTCCACACCGTATTTACTTCCGCTTTTTGCACTATCGTAAATTTTGGCACCGTAAAGCAATGTTTTTGTAGGAATACAACCTTCGTTCAAACAAACACCGCCCAGTTCTTTCTTCTCGAAAAGAACCACTTTCAGTCCCTTTGCTCCGGCTCTTTCAGCGGCAACATATCCGCCCGGTCCGGCACCTATTATTGCTAAATCGTACTTCATTTCGGTATTAATAGTCAAAGGTTAAGTTTTCAATTTCAATAGCTACCTGCTTCACAAAACGTGTTGCCATTCCGCCATCCAGCGCCTGGTGATCGTAAGTCAAACTCAAGCCCATATATGGCACAAATCCGTATACTCCGTCGCCTATATCTTTTGGTCGCGGAACAATTGTATTTACACCTAAAATAGCAACCTGTGGAAGGTTGATAACCGGCGTAAACATCTCAACACCGTAGTTTCCAAGGTTCGAAACCGTGAATGATGCAGCTTCAGATGAAAGCAGTTCAGGATCGATACTTCCGGTACGACAAGCATCGGCAACTTCTTTAAACTGGTTACACAAACCGGTAATAGAAAGGTCGTCTGCATTTTTAATTACAGGAACCATCAATCCGCGGTCAGTATCAACAGCCAAACCTAAATGTACTTTATTGAAGTATTTTACGCTATCGCCAAGGAAATGTGCATTTACATCAGGGAATTGTTTTAGCGCTTTGATAACGGCAAAACAAACCATATCGTTCAATGTGATATTTGGAGCACCTTCTTTGGCTTTAACTTCTTTACGTAGCGCAAGTAATCTTCTGGCATCGGCACCTAAATGGTGTGTCAACTGTGCCGAATTTTGCAACGACTGGTGCATTGCTTTTGCAATCAACTTGCGAATATGAGGCATTTTCTTAATCTCGAAATCATCTGCATAAACCGGATTTGTTCCAAGATCAGAAGCTTTTACAGTTCCAGCCAATCCACTGCCGGCACCTGTTGCTTCAAGACCTTCAGCTTTGGCAACTTCTTTAGCCAGTGGCGACATTTTCGGCTGCGATGCTTCATAAGCTTTAACATCACGCTCGATTACACGTCCTCCGGGACCTGAACCTTCAATCGATTCGTAAGGAACTGCGTCTTTTTCAGCCAAATTTTTCGCACGTGGGGAAATTTTCACTTTTTCACCTTCGGCCTTTTCTTTCAGAACAACCTTAACTTCTTCTTTTTCCTCAGCAGGTTTTTCTTCCACTTCTTCTTTTACTTCAGCATCTGCTGCAGGTGCGGTTCCGGCAGAAAACTCATCGATGTTTTCGCCCGGCTGGCCAATTACGCCAATAGTTTGCAAAACAGGAACCTCATCTCCTTCTTCGCAAAACACAGCAAGTAAAACGCCATCTTCCTCAGCTTCCTGCTCGAATGATGCTTTATCAGTTTCATAAGCAAAGAGCGCTTCGCCCTTTTTAACTTCCTCTCCCACTTCTTTCGTCCATTCGGTAAAGATGCAGGATTCAACAGATTGCCCCTGTCGAGGCATTATTATTGGTGTAGCCATAGATTTTATATTTTCAGACAAACATAAATGACTCAACTTGTATTTACAAGTTAATTCACATATTTATCCCAAAACCCTAATTTACAACCTTTTCAACATATTTACAAGTAACTTGTAAATACATTTATTTAATTTTGTGTTTACATCTAAAGAGAAAATCGCTTATATTTGTTACTCGAGAAAAAAGAATCATTATGCGTCTGAACAAAAATTTACCGCAATACAAAGTTGTTTACGAAATCATTCGCAAACACATTTCAGATGGTGTATACCTAAAAGGAGATATTCTCCCATCAGAAAACGAACTTTGTGCGGTACATCAGACGACCCGTCCTACGATACGAAAAGCACTCGACCGCTTGGTTCACGAGGGCTACATTAAAAAGAAACAGGGAAAAGGAAGTATTGTAATGGGCGTTCCGCAGGGTGTTGGGATTTTGTCTCTCTCAGGAACGACCAGCGCTGTAGGTCAGGAAAACCTGATAACGGAGATAATTGTAAAACCGGAAATCCGGCAGTGGGACACTACAAATCTGGCATATCCATTACTAAATGACGAGGAAGAGTTTGGTTGTATCTATTTCGAGCGACTGCGCATTATGAACAAGCAACCCGTTTTTTACGACATTACCATGATGCCCAACATCAACCTGCGCCGGTTTATCAGCCGCAACCTCGAGAACAAATCACTCTTTAATATTTTGCGCACGATGTACGACATTGAAGTTACCGGTGGCGAGCAGCGTTTAATGGCCATTCTTGCCGACAAGAAAATCCAGGAATACCTAAATGTAAAAGAAGGTCATCCGATACTTCACATTAACCGCAAACTGGAAACCAGCCGCGAGGGCTTTTTCCTATACAGTCAGGTATATTGCAACAGTGAGAAGTATGCTATTTTTGGAACGTTTTAAGAATCAACAACACATAAAATTTTCATTATTCCGAGATTTACGAACTGATTAAAAGGGAATAATCTTGCAACACTACAGAATAACTTTGACCAGGCTCCCATTTTAAGGGGAGCTCCCGACAGGGTGAGGGGTAAAGAATATAAGATATCAACATTACCCTTTTGTCTATCGACATTTTCCCTTACAAAGGGAAAACAACTCACAAGCTAAGTTGGATAAAAATTGGATGGTACGAGCAAATGCTTATAAGATAAAAAAGGGCCACAAGTGCAGCCCTTTTCATTTCATATAATTACGATAAAAATTTCTTCCGTAAATCTTCAATCTGTTCCTGATTGATCGGAACCAGTTTACCTAATGAAGCTCCCATTGTCAATGATTTGGCACTAAACTCGGCAACTTCAAGTTTGTCGAAAGTTCCCAGTAATTTGTCGCCGGTTACCAATACAGAATCGTTATTAATGATTACTGCAGGTGTATTTTCTCCCAAGGTATTCAAAATGGTTTCTTCGCCGGCAAAATGCGATCCGAACGGTACATTTGGAATGTCCTGCAGGAAGATCCAACTCTCAGGAATCGTACGTACATCGATTTTCTCTCCTGTTACACTGTATGCCATCAAATAAGGCGTTTGTGTAAGAATAATGGAATTGATATGCGGAAAACGTTTGTAAATCTCCTGATGCAGCCAGGTTGAACGACTCGGAATTTTTCCGGGCTCGCGTTTACCGTCTTTAATCTGCACAATGTCCTTCAATTGAATATCCCAACGCACCACATTAGTAGGCGTAATAAGGAAATCATTTCCTTTCCAACGCACCGAAACTGTTCCGTATGAGCTAATCATCATTCCCTGGTCGCAGGCGCGCAAAACAATACGTTGTATCTGCTCACGAATGGCTCGCTCATCAGAAGGATGCTCCACTTTCTTCATCTCCGGCAACAACCGTGGAATCTGGTTTTCAAACGCATCAATCTGCTCATCCGACAAATAATTGGGTTTTCCAATTGTGCTTCCGTTTATCAAAGTCCGGGCACAAAATTCCATGGTCTCGAAACGCTGATAAGCATCACTTAAGTCGCATCCACCAACAACTGTTCCGTGATTTTCCATGATTACAGCGTTCACTCCTTTTGCGAATTCATCGGCAATTACATCACCCAACTCGTTACTTCCGGGCAAAGCGTATGGCGCATAACCAATTGGTCCGCAAACATGTTTCGCCTGCGGAATTACGTTGGTATCAGGAATTTGACGAACAATACTAAACGAAACCAATGCCGGCGGGTGCGCATGAATTACAGCCTTAATCTCCGGACGACATTTGTAAATGGCAATATGAAACGGATACTCCGATGACGGCTTATGTCGCCCCTCGATGCTTCCATCTTTTTTCACACAAATAATATCCGTAGGACGCAGCGTTCCTTTGTCAATAGCCGAAGGTGTTACCCAAACATCCCCATCATCGTCAATTATCGAAATATTACCGCCGGAAGTTGTTGTCAACCCTCCTTTGTAAATCTTGTCGATAATCATGATGATCTGGTCGCGCGGATGCATCCATTTCGTATTCAATTTTCTCATTTTGTATATTTTAAACTGTTAGCTGTCTGTTTGAAAAATGCACTGTTCTATTCCTGAATTCCAAGATCGAGCTTTGCAACATCGGCTTCCGACAAAGTATCGGAAATTACCATTGCGGCTCCGAGAGCACTTGAATTGTCAATTTCTGAAATCAGAACCTTTTTAGCAGGGAAACTTTTTTTCAGCAACTCGATAAAAATCGGATTACGTGCAAAACCACCTGAAATATAAAGAATCTTTGTATCATCAATTTCAGGAACCACAAGATTAATACTTGTTATACAAAGTGCCGTCAGGTCGATCATCAACTTGGTGTATGCTTCTTCGTAATTCGGAAAAACACTCAGGTCAACTACCTTCAATCCTTCGTCAAAACTTTCCTTGCCATTGGAAAAATATACGGAGTCCTCGCCGTATTTGTTTAAAAGTGAATCAACCAATTCCTGATCGTTTTTCACTTTTTTGAATGAGTCTTGCGCAACATTGAAATACTTGGCCAGTTTTTCGGCCCAAACTTCGTGGAAATGCCCCATAAACAAACGCGAAGATTTCACCTGTTCTTTATTGGGCGTTAAGAAACACAAGCAGTCCTGCTCCAACTCGCTTGCAGTTAAAGGCTCTTCGTTGTATGGATTCATGTTTATACACCACGTTCCGGTTGAAACAAGGATAAATTTAGCCGGACTGGCTTTTAAGTATGGCACCAACGATGCCGAACTATCGTGAATACCGGTTCCAACTTTTACTTCTTTTCCCGCTACATCAGCAGAAAAAACTACATCGTTGTTAATAGGTTCCGGTAAAGCAATTTCGTTATCTGGAATCCACTGATGATATTTCATTTGATCGAAATCCCACATAAAGGTATGACAACCGATAGATGTAGGCTCCGATACTATTTCTTTTGATAATGTGTACGATAAATATTGCGGGAAATGTAAAACTGATTTTGCCTTTTCGTAAACCGCTGTTTTCTGGTCTTTCATCCATAAAATCTGGATACCTGAATTCAACAGTAGCCCCAATGCAGGACTGGCAGTTTTTCGGCAAAATTCATTTTTCCCACCGTACTGCTCAAATAGACCCACTGCAATCGTTTCAGGAATTTCCTTTAAATAGTTGTAAACCGGTGTCAGGCGTTGGCCGTTATCATCTAGAAACATTAACGATGCGCCGTAAGTTGAGAAATTCACACCTTTCAAATCGTATTCGTTACCGGTTACAATTTCTTCAAGACTTTTACTGATCCACGACTTTATCAGATCGATGTCGTCGCACTCAAATCCATCATCGTCGGTTATCACCGGAAATTTCTCTTCGTGTTGTTTTACAACTTTGAAGTTACTATCGAATAACAATATTTTTTTGTTGGTTTTTCCTATATCGAAAACAGCTATTACTTCGGTCATTTTTGCAGGTTTTTTAAAACAATCCTCTCCTGCCTAAATCCGTAAAAACGGCAAGGCAGGAGAAGGAAATGAAATTGAGACTAAACTTATCTTTTTAACAATACGTCTTTTTCGTACTGTTGAATTTCACCAATATAATTCATACCGGTTGGAACGCCTTCCTGCAAACAGTAGTAATCCCAAACAGCGCTGAATGGCATAGTTTTTAATTCTTCCAACATGGCCAAACGCTCGAAATTCTGACCGGCTTCCTCAACTGCTACCAAATCTTTTGTTGGCTCAAGAGCAGCAATAAGGAAAGCTTTCATAGCGGCGCGTGTACCGGTTACATAAGCACCAATACGGTTAATCGACGCATCGAAGAAATCCAAACCGATATTTACACGATCAAGGAAATCGTTACGCATAATTTCTGATGCAATCAACTGAACATCCTCGTTCAATGTCACAACGTGGTCAGAGTCCCAACGAACCGGACGAGTCACGTGCAACAGGATTTCGTCGATGAATTGCAGCACAGAAGAAATTTTGTCGCCCACCTGCTCTGTCGGATGGAAGTGACCGTTGTCCAAACAAATTAATTTATTGTTTTTAATGGCATATCCCAGGTAAAAATCGTGTGAACCAACTGTCATCGACTCCACACCGATACCAAATAATTTACTTTCAACCGCGTCCTTCATGTGTTCTGTTGGATACTCGGTTTCCATTGCTTCGTCAAGCGATTTTTTCAGCAATGCACGGTATCCGTTTCTGTCAACCGGAACATCTTTCGATCCGTCCGGAATCCAGGTATTGTGCACACAAGGTGTACCTAGTTGTTTTCCAACTTCAGCAGAAATTGCACGACAACGTTTTACGTGCTCTACCCAAAATTTACGGTTTTCCTCGTTTTTGCTCGACAAAGTAAAACCATCTGCAGCACGGTCGTGAGAGAAACAGGTTGCATTAAAATCCATACCGATTCCCTGTGCTTTACACCAGTCGATCCAGCTTTGAAAATGCTTCACTTCAATCTCATCGCGATCTACTTTTTCACCCTGAAAATCGCCGTAGATAGCATGTAAATTCAATCGTTGTTTACCAGGAAGCAGCGCGAGAACTTTTTCAAGGTCGGCACGCATTTGCTCAATAGTTGTTGCTTTACCAGGGTAGTTTCCTGTAGCCTGAATACCTCCCGAAAGTTCACCATCGGCAGTTTCAAAACCACCAACATCATCGGTCTGCCAGCAGTGCAACGAAATATTTACATCTTTCATTTTTGCAATGGCAGCATCGGTATCAACACCAATAGCAGCGTATTGCTCTTTGGCTATTTCATAAGCCTTTTTAATTAATTCACTCATAATTTTTGTTTTATTGATTTATAATTATTGCGTATAAGTTCTTTTAAATAGAAAGCTCTCGTTTTTAGAAATTGATCACGAAAGTTGAGAAGATCAGAATTGCCAACCCAATGATCAAAACAGTCCAGGTTTTGGCACCAACACCTTTCCATTCTTTCAGGATAATACCCCAAACATTACTGAAAGTTACGTTTAGCGACATCAGAATACTCCACGAGAAAACCATTATTACACTGCCCTCTTCGAAGAAGCTTTTGCCAACTCCAAGTCCGAAGAATTGCGAGTACCACAAACCACCGGCAAGTGCACAAAACAACAGGTTATTGATCAGTACATTTGCAGGAACTGAGATATAATCTTTTATGGTTTTGTTTTTAACATTTTGATACAGACAATAGATAGCGTTGGTAAAAAATCCACCGATCGTTACCAGAAGTGTTGCAGGCAAAGTTACAAACAACGCTTTCGATCCCATTCCGGCAGCAGCATCTGCAATTGGCTGGCCGGCAGCCAAACCCAAACTAAAACAAGCACTCATTACACCGGCAAGCAGTGCAACCAACAATCCTTTTCCCAAGGCAAAATCTTTAATGGCAGCTTTTCGCTCCTCTTCGGTCATGTTTTTGGCACGCAAACTACCTGCATAACCAATAATAGCAATACCTGCAATAGCGATACTCACAGCGATTAACAACACCAATCCTTTTCCGTGAAAAAGATCAGTTCCTTCCATAAGCGCCGGAATAATCGTGCCGAATGCCGAACAGGTACCCAATGCAATTGATTGTCCCAGAGCAATTCCCAGGTAACGCATACTCAATCCGAAAGTCAGACCTCCAACTCCCCAAAGTACACCATAACCGATAGTTTTCCACATGGCGCCATCGCCACTTGTAAGAATTTCTCCTAATGAATGTCCTGCCGGAACAGCAAGTAATGCACCTAATAAAGGAAATACCAGCCAGGCAAAAATGCCCTGCGTTAACCAGAAGCTTTCCCACGACCAATTTTTCACCTTGTTAATTGGTACGTACGAGCTCGATTGCCCAAAACTTCCGATAGCGATAATCGCTAATCCAATTATAAAATTCATAGTCTCAAGTTTGATTGTTTTATTAAAATTATTCTAAGTCTATAAGTTCATGTCAAAAGTAGATGCGTTTTTTTTAGCTATCAATACAGAAATTGGCAAAAAATTTATATTTTTTGGCACAATTTCCATGAAAGAGTATTTTAAATATCTAACAACAAGTGAAGAAGATATAAACTGGGGTTTATATTTAAAAGTGGCAGGTTCGGCACGAATTAAGCCCAACACCCTGTACCCGCCCAAAGAGCATCCTTCGGAGTATTATTTTGAATGGAAAAACGGACGAATATTGCACGAATTTCAACTAAACTACATTACCGAAGGAACCGGAGTATTCGAAAACTCCTACGGAAAATTCCAAATAAAACCGGGAAGTTTAATTATTATCTTTCCGAACGAATGGCACCGCTACCGGCCACTGAAAAAAACCGGCTGGGTTGAAAACTACGTTGGCTTTAATGGACATATAGCCGATCAGCTGCTGAAACACCCCACTTTTTCGTCGCGACAACCGGTAATACAATGCGGGATACGTGAGGATATAATCGACTCGCATTTAAAAATAATCGACCTGGTTGAAAAAGAACGCCCCGGCTATCAGCAAATTGCATCGGGCATGGTGGTAAAACTGCTTGGCTACATCGTTTCTGTTGAGAAACGAAAAGGATTTTCGGGAAAGCAAATTTCGAAGGTTATTGAAGAGGTACGTTTTTTAATGCGACAAAATGCCGACCAGGAATTTGATTTGGAAGAGCTGGCACGTAAGCACAATGTCGGGTATTCGTATTTCCGAAAAATGTTTAAAAAATACACCGGCGTTTCTCCCGGTCAGTATCATTTACAATTGCGCATAATCCGCGCTAAAGAATTACTGATCTCAACCGATAAAAGTATTAAAGAGATCAGTTTGGAGCTTGGCTTTCAAACCATTCATTATTTCAGTTTGATTTTTAAGAAAAAAGTGGGTTTAACGCCAACAGAATTTCGCAAACGCACTAATTAAACAAAACGGCAACCGTCTACGGATTCATAATCCGCTTAATTTCCTCCATATCGTACTTGGGCGTAGCTCCGGCTTTTGATGCGACGAAAGCACCGGTTGCACAGGCAAAAGCAAGCGCTTCCTGTGGTTCTTTCTTTTGCAGGAGTGCCGCTACAATACCCGCTAAAAAAGCATCGCCGGCGCCAACCGTATCAACTGCTGTTACCTTAAACCCCGGATGTTCATAAAAATCACCATCGAAATACAACAATGCACCTTTCTCTCCTTTTGTAACACAAACCATTTGCACTTTGTAATATGCGGCAAACCATTTCACCAATTCCTTTTCAGCGTCAATAGCCTTGTTGTGCCAGCCTGCAAATACAAGTAATTCATCATCGTTTAATTTTATGATGTCGGTTTTTTCGAGCAACAGTTCCACAACATCCTGCTTATCGTATGGTTTTCTGAAATTTACATCAATCAGTTTTACCGCATCGTTTTCCAGTAAAGTCAGTAATGTATTTCGGGTTTCCGGATTTCGTGAAGCCAACGATCCATAAATCATCAATCCCGCCTGTTTTGCTTTTTCCTGCAATGCGTCGGTTAAACAAATATTGTCCCATGCCACAGGCTCGCAAATTTCGTAGCTGGCATTGTTATTCTCATCCAAATGCACCAACACTTCACTGGTAGGCAAATTGGCATCGGATTGAATATAATCTGTAATCACTCCCGAGTTTTCGAGAAACTGTTTCAATTCCTCTCCCAGCTGATCATTTCCGACACTACTGGCGACAGTAACATCCAATCCAATGGCATTTAAGTGCAAGGCCACATTCATTGGCGCTCCACCGGGTTTTGCTCCTGTTGGCAGACGATCCCAAAGCACTTCGCCAATACACAATATCTGCTTACTCTTTATATTCATCTTTATTGTTTTTGATTCTGATATTCAATTTTATTTTTTCTTCATTTCAAGCTGAATTTCTTCCAGGGATTTTCCTTTTGTCTCCGGAAGTACTTTCCATGCAAAAAAGAAATGCAAGACCATCATTACAGCAAAAAAGCCAAAAGCAAATCCTCCTCCCACAATTTCACTCAACGACGGAAACCCCCAAATAAGGGCAGCTGCAAATATCCAATGCGTAAAACTCCCCAGTGCTTGTCCCTGCGAACGTACTTTGTTCGGAAAAATCTCGGAAATAACCACCCAAATAACGGCTCCCTGCGAGAAGGCGAAAAAGGCAATAAAACCCATTAAGTATATCATTACGCCATAACCACCAAAATCAGAAAAGTTATTGGTAAAGAATGATTTTGACAACATCCCCAAGAAAAATACCATTCCGACGGAACCAACCATTAAAAGTGTACGCCGTCCGTACCGGTCGATAAGAAACAAGGCCACGAAAGTAAAAAGCAGGTTAGTGGCCCCCACCGATATCGACTGTAAAAGCGATGCATCATCACCAAATCCGGCCATTTCAAAAACACGGGGCGCATAAATCATCAGTGCGTTTATTCCCGCCAACTGATTAAAGGCCGCAATTAAAATGGCAATCATTATCGGAAAACGATTTGCTTTTACAAACAGTTTCCCGTGCGCAACGGCCTCCTCCTGCTGCACCATTTCTTTCACCATTTGAACTTCAGCCGCCGGATTAGTTGCTTTTATGCGCTGAAATACAGCCAAAGCTTCATCATTTCTATCTTTATTAACCAACCATCTCGGACTCTCAGGAACCAGATTTAACAACAAAAAGAAAGTAGCTGCCGGAATAAATTCTACTCCGATCATCCAGCGCCAGGAATCAATCGCGATGGAACGAGCGAGAAAGTAGTTAATAGCGAAAGCCAGAAACAATGCTGTAACCACAAAAAACTGGTTTAACAGCACCAGTCGTCCCCGCTTTTTGGCCGGCGAAATTTCGGCTATGAACATTGGTGTTACAACAGAAATACTCCCCAAAAGAACTCCGGTAATAAAACGACACGCCAGCAACATGCCCCAGTTTATTGCAAAGGCACTACCCAAAGTAGATAAGGCAAACAAACCGGATAACAGAAGCAGCGATTTTTTACGACCATATTTTTCAGCAGGGCGACCAATAATAATTGTACCAATTATTGTCCCCATAATTGCAATGGCCACCGTAAACCCCAGCCAAAAACTATTCAGATTATAAAGTGATTCCAATTGTTTGGTAGTCCCCGACATCATGGCGATATCGTAACCAAATAAAAAACCACCGAGAGCAATGATAATTGCAACGCCGACTACGCTTTGTTGTTTCATATAGAATTAGTTTAGTTGGTTTAGTTCATTCCAAATTTAACCATTTTCGAAAAACGGTATTAAAAATCAGGCAATAATATCACGTTTAAAATTCAAGTTAATACTACTAACAACTAAGCTTAGTCCCCAATAAACCTTGAGATTCAAAAAAAATAGGTTAATTTGTATTTTTTTTAAAATCATTAAACATTGGCAGCTAATCAACATCTTAAGGTTTCAGAATTACTCGATCATATTTCTCTTGATTGTGTAATTTTTGGATTTCACGATAACGAGTTAAAGGTATTAATGCTTCGGCTAAAAAGCACGAAGGAATATGGCTTACCCGGAGGTTTTGTAAAACACGACGAAACACTGGAACAGGCAGCCGCACGAACACTTAAGGAGCGAACCGGACTTGATAACATTTTTCTAAAACAATTTAAGGTGTTTAGCGATCCGGACAGGGATAAACCGCAAAAACCCAATCCTGAATTTTTAAAAAATGAACCTCCCGAAGTTGTAGCATTCTTTAAAAAGCGTTTTATTTCTGTTGGATATTATGCATTGGTTGAGTTTTCGAAAGTCGATCCTCAACCCGATATACTTTCGGAGTCATGCGAATGGATTAGCCCCTTTGCCGATGTCGAGATGTTTATCGACCACAAAAATATTATTGATAAAGCGCTAACAACACTGCGCATTCAATTAAACCAGCAACCGATAGGATTAAAACTACTCCCACGAAAATTTACCATGCCGCAACTGCAAAAGTTGTACGAAACAATTTTGGGACGTGAACTCGACCGTAGAAATTTTCAGCGAAAGATTCTATCGTACAAAATTCTGAACAAATTAAATGAAAGGAAAACCGGCGGAGCGCATAAGGCACCATTTCTGTACGAATTTAACCGCGAGAGCTATAAACAAGCACTTGAAGATGGATTAAGTGGTGTTTGGTAGCCATTAAAAATCTTTTCTCTACAAAAAGAAATGCCGATAATCTGGGAAACTTATACGACATCAATGTTGCTTTAAGCCTTATCAGGCGGATTTTACTCTTTGGCTTAGCCCAAAGAGTAAACAGAAAAACCAAGGCTGCGCCCGCTTCTCTCGAAAAAACTACGCAGTGCCGTCTAAAATTCCTGAAACTCGTCGTACCTCCTCAAACATCAGTAATTTTTTACGTCGTCACCGCTTGTTTTTCGGTTCACCGGCCGAGGCCAGACTTCGATGTCACTTCTCAATCATGCTAGCTTTCCATAAACGGAACGGCCTCTTTTGGTCTTCGTTCGGAGTTGAAATAAAACCTTAGAGAGACCGGGAAGCTCCGAGTGGGCGAGGAGATCACCCGGTCGAATTTTGGTTTTATGAAAACGGAGGATAAAGACCAAAAGCAGCCTTGACTTTTTTGCATCGTTTTTGTGTCAAGACAAAAATGATGGCCTCCGGCAGGAATATTGAAATAAAAGTTTTAAACCTTTTTACACAAAATGCCTTCGGATAAAAATTCGGGTTACCAACCACAACAAAGCTAAAAAGAACACAGTACCGATGCCTGCAAACAAAACAATCGATAAGTTTTGTGTTGCTCTATCAATGGTCTGAAACACCCAGTGCGTTGGGAAAATGCCAAATAAATTCCTGAATTTTTCGGGAATAAAAAAGGCTGCAATCGGAATCAATACCACCATATTAAAAGCTTTTGCATAAACCATTCCCTGCATGCGATTCTGCACAACTGAATTGATTGCCAAGGCATAAACGGGAACCACCAATGCAGCTAAAAATGAAATCACGATTATGGAAGACACGGACAATTCGCAAATCGATTGAACAGATAACAAAATCACATTTATTAGCACCGTAAACAGATACGGAATTAGAAATCGGGAAAACACATATTCCAATTTGCTCAGCGGCACTACACCATAAACTTTGGCCACCTCCGATTCTTTCTCATCGATAAGCACCATAGTATTTATAAAACAAAACATCTGCGTGTTTTCAATAACACCAACTACCAAAAACAACGACAGATAAGGAAGCAGAAAATCATATTTTTCGATTAATGGTGGCGCTGCCCAAATAATCAGCGCAAACAAAACTACGGGCAAGGCTAAAAATGATTTCAACGATGCATCGCGAAAAATCAACTTAAAATCAGTAAAAGCCAGTTTTAATATCTTCTTCATAGATCGTGGTTTATTGGTGAACTACTTTATTTGAAAATCGGCGAAATGCCAGCCAGTAGAAAAGCGGAATAAACACAACTATTGAAACAATGGCATAAATAAAATTTACATCCGTTCCGCTAATTGCGTAATCGATAAGATCGAGACTTCCCTGAATGGGGAAAAGATATTTCACCGCTCCCATTTCAAAAACACCGAGGTATTGCAGCAAAGGCAGATTTACAAATGCCAGAAAAACAGGAATGGAAGTCATGGCAAATTTTAAAAACTCGTTGGAGAATGTTAGCATGTACAAGCCCAGCAAAGCCGAAAGAATACAAATAGAAAACGAGCCAATGGCATATAAAAGAATATTAAAGTCAAATCCTTTAACAGAAAATGCCAGCCCCAACGAACACACCATTCCAATTAACGAAACAGAAAGAACTTTCGACAAAAACAGATGATGCAGATTAAAAGGTGTTACAAAAATAGCCTGCAGTATCTGGTGTTTCATTTCGATATAAATCGCCAGGGCTATAAAAAAGTAACCAATTACCGATGGATCGTTTAAAACCAGCGCAACCAGCAATTTATCCAGACTGCCAATATCGCGTAGGAAATACAGCAGCAGGCCGTACGTTAGTGTTACAGCAAAACTAATCGTAATTATACTGTTCTTTTGCAGCAATACAAACTGCCATTTTAATTGTGAACCAAAACTATTCATCTGCCAACGATTTTCCGGTTACACGAATAAAAACCTCTTCCAAAGTAGCTTCCAGCGTATGAATGCGCTTAACCTCATCCTGTTTTATGAATGACAAAAATTGAGGATTTGCACCAAGATCTTTTAACGGAAACTCTTCCGATTTACCGTTTTTTAGTTCCACTTTAACAGCTTCTTTACCGTAACTGCTTTTCAGGTTGCGTGGCGTATCGGTCAGCACCAGTTTGCCATCCACGATAAATGATACGCGGTCGCAAATGCCATCGGCAGTTTCCATGCTGTGCGTAGTAACAAAAATGGTTTTTCCCTGTTTCTTCAAGTCAAGAATATGCTGTTTTATTTTGTGTGCATTTACCGGATCGAGGCCTGTGGTTGGTTCATCGAAAAACAAAATATCAGGATTGTGCTGAATGGCGCGAATAAAATTCAGACGCATTTTCATTCCCTTCGAATAGGTCTCAACCGGTTTATCCATCGCATCCTGCAAGTCAACCATTTCAAATAGTTCGGTACTACTTTGTTTTTTACCGTTTGGATAGAAAGCAGCAAACAGTTCCAGGTTTTCTTTCCCGGTTAATTTCAGGTAATGATTTGGTAACTCAAAGCCAACGCCGATTCGCTCGAAATACGAATTATTCCATTCCGAAAGATTTTTTCCATCGATATTCACCTGACCTTTATAACCTTCCAGAATTTTATACAACACTTTTTGCGCAGTACTTTTCCCAGCCCCCGACGGTCCAAGAAATCCAAATATCTCCCCTTTCGCAATGGAAAAATCAAGGCCCTTTAATGTTGGACCATCGTTTCCGGGGTATTGAAACACCAAATTTTCAACCTGTATCATTCGTTTAGTTTTTGTTAAAAGCCGGTTTGGCCAGTTTTATGTAATCAGCAACTACCTGCATTAATTCGTCTTTTTTACCAAAATAAACAGGGAGTCCCTTCTGAATACTTTCCTTCGGATTAATAATACCGCTAATTTCCAGCTGTTCCTGGATACTGCTCCCCAGTTTATACAAAAAGAATCCAAGTGTTTTTACCGGAACATCTGATCGAAACAAGCCATTTTCTACTTCATATTCCGCCAACTTCTCAAATCCCGTAATTACCTGCGAAAGCAACTCGTTGTAGAAATGTTTTATGGAAGGCGAATTGAGGTTTTGTGTAAGGTTATGCAAAAAATGACTGTTTAGCGGATTCTCCTGGTCAAATTGAAATCCGTATTCGTACAAATCAGAAAAATAAGCCCAAAAGTCGGGGTAATTTTCTCTTTTTAACACCGCGGTATATTTCGATTTTACAGCCACCGATTCATTCACCAAATACATAAACAAATCGAGCTTATCTTCGAAATACTGGTAAACACTTCCTTTGGCAATTCCCAGCTGTTTAACCACCATCGAAATGGAAGCTTCGTCGTAAGTCTTTATGGCGAACTCCCTCAGAAAAGCTTCTCTTATCTGCTTTTGCTTTTCTTCCTTTAGTTTTATGAATGTTTCTTTTGGCATATTTATGACTACCCGGTCACAAATATAAAAATAAAAATGACTACCCGGTCACACTTTCGAAATATGATAGGATGTTCTACAACAACTCTCTCTGATTTAAGGCACTAATAACAGACCCTGAAACGAGTTCAGGGTGACGACTAAATAAAGTCAGGAAATACTTTTAACGTCATGCTGTCCGTCAGTTGACGGATTCAGCATCTGTTGTATTTTACTTAAGGAATGAATTTAAGATTGAAGTTTTTTCAGCACCGCGTCTTTATAACTGCGACTTACAGGAATTTGCTTTTTGCCAATTTCAATGATTTCGGCAGTAAACGAATCAATCGCATTTACAGCCACAAGAAACGAGCGGTGCACACGCAAAAAATCCTGTTGTGGCAATTTCGCTTCGATACTGGAAATGGTTTCGCGGGTAACAATAGTTTTATCAACCAAATGGATTTTTATGTAATCGGCCAGACTTTCGATGTACAGAATTTCCGGAAAATTAATTTTTATCATTTTCCGGTCGGAGCGCACAAAGATCGACTCGCTTTTTTCGGGCTGAATTCGTGCCGGTTCTTCAAAATCCACCTGCTGGTTTTCGCTTAGATACTTGTTGATACTTTGCATCAGCCGACCAAACGAGATGGGTTTAAGCAAATAATCCACGGCCTGTAAATCGAAACCATCAACCGCATACTCGCGATACGCTGTTGTGAAAATTACTTTCACGGCATTGTTTATCGATTTGGCAAACGACAAACCCGAGATCTCCGGCATATTTATATCGAGAAAAACAAGATCAACCGGTTGGCTGCTAATAACATTAAAAGCTTCTACCGCATTTTTGCACAAGGCAAGAATATTAACCGTTTCGATCTTCTGAAGATGACTCTCCAGAATTTCGCGCGCCATGGGCTCGTCATCAACAATTATGCAGCGTATCTTTTTAGTCATCTTTCAGGTTTGAATGTTCGGTTTTTGCCAGGTCGCAAATAACCAGTTTTGTTGTGTACCACTTTTTGTTTATCTCCTGAGTCAATTCATAATTATTCGGGTAATTCAAATCTAGTCTTTTTCGAATGTTTAAAAGCCCCAGCCCACCATTCTTATGTTGGTTATCCTCATCAATAAACGAATTCCCGATTTCAAATTCGAGGCAGTTATTTTCAACACGCACCTCTATTTTAATACTCAAAAAACCATTAACTAAATTACCATGTTTAAATGCATTTTCTACAAACGGGATCAGCAACATCGGAGCCACCTGAATTTCTTCGTTCACCTCCGACGCCTTAAATTCCACTTTCAGCGTATCCTGAAATCGTACTTTTTCCAACTCGATGTACTCCTGAATATGTAGCACCTCTTCCTTTAAACTAACCAGCGGTTTATTTACCTGGTATAAAATATAATCGAGCAGATTCGATAGTTTCAGAATGATATCGGGCGTTTGTTTCGACTGTTTCAACGCAAAACCATAAATTGTATTTAGTGTATTAAACAGAAAATGCGGATGAATCTGACGTTTTAAATAATGTAATTCCTGGTCCTTCAACTGAAGTTGGGTTTCCAAAATTTTGTTCTGCAACTCTTTGTTCGCTGTAGCGGTTTTAAAACTCTGATTCAGGATGCTTACAAAACTGATTACACCAACAACAATAATTACCAGCAGCAAAACGAAGAAGAAATTCTTGCTCATTGGCGGCATCTCGTTCAGGTTAAATTTTAGCACCAAAATCAGGCAGGTATAAATAAGCAACGAGATGATGTAGGAAATATAAACGAAGGTATAAAAACTGTATAAGGCAAATTTCCAGTATTGTTTTGCCATCAGATACCGCGGAATAAGGCGGTAGTTTACGAAATAGGTAACGCCAATGGTCAATGGCAATAAACCGCTCGAGAACCAAAGCGCATAATCCAATTGGTCAGAATTATAGCTAAAGAAATAAAAAAAGAAAAACCAAACTGCCACCCAAAACAGGGCATGGAAAAGGATCGTCCGAAATGGTATTCTTTTTAGTTGAATCATAAAAAACAATATTACTCAAAATTGGTGTAATCGCGGTATTTTATCGACGGAATACGGCATTAGCGAATCGTATGACGAAAATAATGCCTTATTCCCATAACAAGCCATTTTCTGCATAATAACCGGCAAAACCTTTCATCTGTCGCAATTAATTAAATCGAACATAATTCATTTATAAATTTGGTTCAATACTTTAATTAAAAAGACCGAACAAAAAACAATGAATAAAATTATTCTTAAACTGGCACTTAAAAACCTGTTTGGCAAAGACAGAACCTCGCTATTGAGTATTTTGGGTTTGGCCATTGCACTGGTATCCACTTTTTACATCTATTCCTATGTTTCCTTTGAATTAAGCTACGATAACCAGCACAAAAAGGCTAAACGGATCTATCGTATCAGCGCAGATATTGTTGCTGCCGAAAACACAGCCACTCACGCAATTCTGGGGCCACTAATGGGGCCCGGACTTAAGGAGTTTTTCCCTGCGGTGGAAACATTCACACGACTGATTCCCATTCGCCAGCAAACAGCACTCGAATACAATCATCAACAATACCTGGTTGAAGAAGCCTATTCAGCCGACGCAGATGTTTTTAATATTTTCACGCTTGATTTTATTTACGGCGACCAGCATAATATTTTCCAAAACCCCAACGAACTGGTTATTAATGAAAGTCTATCCCAAAAGATTTTCGGTAACACAAATCCGGTAGGCGAATCACTTTTAAGGGACGGGAAACCGTTAACAATTGTCGGAGTTGTAAAGGATTCTCCCGAAAATGCCCACCACAAATTAAATGTTTTGTTTTCGCTTGTCGACAGATGGAGCAACCTGGAAGGAATTTCACCCGTTCAGGTTTCGGAAGGCTACTGGATGCCATCTACTTTTCTGTTTATCCTTTTAAAACCCAAAACAAGCATTGAATCGATAACCGGCAACTTTGATTCGTTTTACGATAAATACATGGCAGATTTTGGCAAGGCCATCAACGCAAAATTCAAACCGATCGCGGTTCAGTTAAGAGGCTTACACTTTTCGCGCTACATGGATTACGACTATGCGAAAGGGAACAAAACCTACACTTATTTACTGATTATGATTGGCGTGTTTATCCTCTCTGTTGCCGTATTAAATTATGCCAATCTGCTGTTCACACAAAACATTGCACAATCGAAAAAATTAGGAATCAACAAAATACTGGGCGCCTCTCACCTTATTCTTTTCAAGCAATTTATAGCGAATTCTTTCTTTTTCATTTTTAGTTCGATGCTGCTCGCGTATTTAATTTATTTTCTGAGCTTGTATGCCTTAGTCTCACTTACAAATATCAACAGCGCAATTTTCAGCACACTAACGGTTTTTAAACTTTCCGCCATTCTTTTAACCGTTCTGGTGATAATTGCATCGTCAATTTCATTTTTAAATCAGTTCAGAAAAGAAGGCATAAAAATGCTCAAACCTTCGTCGCTAAAACTATTTGGATCTGCGAATTACCGGTTTGGAATTTCCTCAACCGTCATACAATATACCCTGTCGACAATCCTAATTATTTCGATGATAATCATTACACGACAAATCAATTTCCTGCTTAAAAGCGACATGGGTTTCAATAAGGATAATGTCCTGATAGTAGACTTAAACAACCTGTCGGGAACCGGATACAGCATCAATCCGTTTTTAAACGAACTTCGAAACAATCCCAATGTTGTGAATGCGGCTTCATCGACGAATGTTCCGGGAGATGTAATGGGAACCAGCCATTTCCAGATACAACGAGATGGAGAAATGGTAACGAAGATCGTTAAAACGATGGGCATCGATTACAACTACATTCCAACGCTTAATTTGGAACTGAAAGAAGGACGAAATTTTGCTGAAACATTTAGCGACAGCAGCTTTCACTCGGTTATTATAAACGAAGCTTTTATCGATTTTTGCGGATTTTCCGGTGATATGATCGGACAAAAAGTGGCAGGCACCGAGGTTGTTGGCGTATTGAAAAATGCCCGGTTTAATTCCCTGCACAATCCAACTGATCCCATGGTGCTTTACCTCGGAAAGGAACGAATGAAATACCTGAATATCAAACTGAGTAGCAGCAACCTAACAACAACAGTTCAGTCGATAAAAAAAACGTGGAATGAACTTTATCCCGAGGTTGTTTTCGATACTCAATTCCTCGACAACCGAATCGAGAAGCTTTACAACAAAGACCAGCAAATAAATAAGCTCATTGAATTATTCACATTAGTCAGCCTTTTACTTTCAGTTATGGGAATGGTAAACCTATCGACGATACTGACCAAAAGCCGGACAAAAGAAATCGGTATCCGAAAAGCCAACGGAGCCAATACATTTGAAATTTTAAGGATCCTAAATTCAAAGTTTGTAAGGTGGGTGTCGTTTGCCTATCTGCTTTCCGTTCCAATTTCTTACCTGCTCATGCAAAAATGGCTTCAAAGCTTTGCTAACAAAATTTATATGAGCTGGTGGATTTTCGGACTGGCGGGAATTATTGTATTTGGTATTGCCTTGCTAACCGTAAACTGGAACAGTTGGAAGGCTGCAAATAAAAATCCTGTTGAGGCACTCAGGTATGAGTGACGAAATCCCAAACGAAGCATCGGGATCGAGGCACTTCGATACGAATAAGAGAATAATCTATTAGAATCAAAATAAATACTAAATTTAAAAATTATGAATGCAATTATTGAAAAACTTAACGATGGCGGTCCCGCTTTTACCTACATCATTGTACTATCATTTTTGGTAATAATAGGGCTCTTTGTGCGTGGACTTTTAATGAAAGGAGAAAAGTACAAAACCATTGAATTGATGAAGCAAATTAGTTGGTTTGCCGTTGCATGGGGATTTTTAGGCCGCGTTTTCGGGCTGATTATGATCTTCGATAAAGTACAGGCAATGGGCGATGTAGCGCCAAGTGTTTTTGCCGACGGACTAAAAATTGCACTGGTTGCTCCTTTATGCGGAATTCTTGTGTTTGCATTAACACGATTAGGAATTGTGGTTCTTATCAGCCTGCAAAAGAATTTCCAGCCACAAGTAAACGATTAACAAAATTGTAATTCCTTTGCATTATGCGCTAAGCGGATTAATCCGCTTAGCGCATAAACTCAACACTTGTCGCATTTTGTTGTTGCTTAATTAAACACCAACAAATTAAGCACGAAATGAGACCAATCCTAAGCATTGACGACGTAATCCAAATCCTGGATTCAATTATTGAGGAATCGTTGAATACCGGCGATACGCTGGGCTATTTTGCCGTACTCTACCAAAAAGTAACGCTTAAGGTAAAAGAAGAAATTCAGAACAATTATTTTGATGACGGCCCGCGAATGGAGAAGCTGGATGTTGTTTTTGCCAAACGTTACATCGATGCTTACTTTGCGTGGAAGAACAACAAACCTGTAACCCAATCGTGGGAGATCGCTTTTACGGAAGCTTCAAACAATAACCTGCTGGTAGTTCAACATCTTTTACTCGGAATGAACGCACACATTAATCTTGATCTTGGAATTGCGGCGGCGGAAACTTCCGGCAGCGATAATATCGATAAGCTGGAAGATGATTTTAAACGTATAAATGATATTCTTGCATCGATGGTAGACGAAGTACAGCGGGGCCTTTCTTCCATCTGGCCGTTTCTAAGGAAACTGCTTTCGTGGATTGGTCAGGTTGATAATTTTCTGGTTGATTTTAGTATGAAAATCGCACGGGATGGTGCATGGCGATTTGCACAAAATATTGATGCAGAAGAAAGATCAGATTGGCCTGAAACGATTAAAGTCAGAGACCATAAAGTAGCTGATAAAACACGACTTATTAATGATCCGGGAAAAGTTATTCGCTTTGTATTCCAACTAATTCGATGGAGCGAACGAGGAACTGTAGTCGATAAAATTCAAAAATTAAGGCGATGAAACTTTACTTTCACCGCCTTAGTATTTCATAATCTTATGCGCTTAGCGGTTTGGAACCGCTTAGCGCGTAAAGCCTCTACAATTATGTCATTTCGAACGCAGAGAGAAATCTGTAACCATCCGTAAATAAGAAACAGATTTCTCCTCGCAAACTCGTCGAAATGACAACAACTTTTATCCTTCAATTTTTCTATTGACAACCTCCAGAATAGCTGCCTCTTTTTCTTTTGCAGCCTTTAATAAGCTCTCAGCTTTTCCCAAAGCTTTTTCCAGAAATTCAGCATCCGCAAAACCGGCCGCATTAATTTTCACATTCAGATAGGCACCATGAACAGCCGTGCGGGCACACAATGCTCCCACCCCGGCATCGGAAACAGAATTCGGATTACCAACTTCGGTCATCGCCTGCATCACTTCCAACGAATCGTGGGCGAGTTGCATCACTTTTAACGGTACTTCAATGGCATTTTTTGTAGCATCGTGAATGGCTTGTTTGCGCTCAGCTATTTCCTGTTCGCTCGATTTTGGCAAACCAAAAGCTGCCATAATCTGATTAAACGCATCGGTATCTTCATCCACACAATTTAATAAAGCCGTGTGGTAATATTTGCCTTTTTCTGCCCAACCGGAGAACTCTTCCCAGCGATCATCCCAACCACGTTTATGTGCCGAGAGGTTGGCAACCATAGCACCTAAAGCGCCACCCAAAGCACCAACGTAAGCAGAAATAGAACCACCACCCGGAGCCGGTGATTCAGAAGCAGTTTCATCTTTAAATTGCGTCAAAGTCATATCAACCAGCTTTTTCGCTGATTTATCTTCGATCACATATTCAATAATTTTCTTTTTCGGATCAAAAGGACTTAGTTCATCCAATCCGAGCGATTTGATGGCAATTTTTATAATCTCCTCATCTGAAATACCGGTAGAACGCTCTTGTTTGCGCAGGAAATATTTTCCGGCATCCAACATCGCCTGCAGCGGAATTAATCCCACCAACTCTGAACCTGTTACTCGAATACCACGTTCGGTAGCTTTTTTACAGGTCTCATCAAAAGCCACATGCACCGGCGTTACTGTAATATCAGTCAGGTTAATGGAGATTTGAGCCACACCATACTCTTCAATATACCAACCAATGGCGCGGGTCTTTTTCAGACTTCCGGGAATACGAACCGGCTCACCGTTTTCGTCGTTTACAATTTTTCCGGTAACCGGATTTCCCTCGCGCTTCACACGTCCGGCTTCGCGAATATCGAAAGCAATAGCATTGGCCCGGCGGGTTGAGGTTGTATTTAGATTGATATTGTAAGCTACTAAAAAGTTACGAGCCCCAATGGCTGTTGCACCACTTCCGGCCACTCTTGCGCTCCATACATTCGGCCCGAAATCGGGTTTCCATTTATCAGTTGTAATGCGCTCTTTTAAAGCTTCGTACTCACCAGAACGGCAATTCGCCAAACTTCGGCGCTCTTCTTTAAAAGCTGCAAACTCGTAGCTAAACACCGGAATTCCCAATTCTTCGCCAACACGCTGACCAAGTTTTCGGGCATATTCAATGGCTTCTTCCATGCTAACATTGGCAACGGGCACCAAGGGACAAACATCGGTGGCACCAAATCGCGGGTGTTCGCCATGGTGCTGACTCATATCAATCAGCTCGGCTGCACGTTTTATTCCACGAAATGCCGCTTCAATCACATCATCCGGTGTACCTACAAAAGTAACTACAGTTCGGTTGGTAGCTTTGCCCGGATCGACATCCAGTAAGCTGATATCGGCCACACTTTCAATGGCATCGGTAATTTCCTTAATTATACTCATATCGCGCCCTTCAGAAAAATTCGGAACGCATTCAATAATTTTCTTCATTTCGTTTTAGTTTATTGCTGTCATTTCGAACGCAGAGAGAATTGAAAATCAGCGGAGCTAAATCTCTTCGTCTTGTAACAGATTTCTCCTCGCTTACTCGTCGAAATGACAATTTTGCGAATGTATAAATTGCAATAGATTTACCTTATGATTTTTTGCAGTGATTAGTTATACTTTTTCTGATTCATTAAACTATTGATAAAATCAACCTGTTTTACCCTGACCATAAAGGGAACCAGATTGATTTTTTGGACTTCTCCCTTCAGGGTTGGGGTAAAAATCCAAAAAATCAGATTAAAACCTTATCTATTAAAGTAGATTAAAAACAGTCAGGCTGGGCGGAGTCCCTGTCCTCCACAGTCAAGGAAGCCTAAAAATTTTGAATCTCACCATTAAGAATCACCGTTTCCACCAGGTTTGAACCGTATGAATACGGCAGGTATTCAATTCCCGGAATTTCGGTAGTGATAAACAGGTTGGCAATTTTTCCCCGCGCAATACTACCGTGACTTTCACTAATTCCCATGGCGTATGCTGTATTTATGGTAGTTGCATTGATCACCTCTTCGGGTAACATTTTAAAGTTGATGCAGCCCATTGCCGAAATCAAACTCATGTTCCCGCTTGGCGAAGATCCCGGGTTAAAATCGGATGCCAACGCCACCGGCAAACCTGCTTCGATCATTTCGCGCACCGGTGATAATTTCATATTAAGGAAGAAAGCAGCCCCCGGCAAAACCGTTGGCATAGTTTCCGAATCTTTTAATGCTGCAATTTCGTCTTCACCCACATATTCCAGATGATCGACCGAAAGTGCATTGTATTTCACTCCGGCCTGAATACCACCAGTTAATCCCAGTTCGTTGGCATGAATTTTTGGACGCAAACCATGTTTTAGTCCGGCCATTAAAATGCGCTCGGTATCTTCCACAGTGAAAAAACCACGGTCGCAGAATACATCAATAAAATCGGCCAGCTCTTCAGCAGCCACCTGCGGAATCATTTCGTTAATAACAACATCGACATACTCCGCCTGATTGTTTTTATATTGCATAGGAACGGCGTGTGCTCCAAGGAAATTGGCACGTACACAAAGCGGTGAAGTCCGTTTGATGCGCTGAATAACACGCAACATTTTTAATTCGTCTTCGGTGGTCAGTCCGTAACCGCTTTTTATTTCCACGGCACCGGTTCCCATTTTTACGATCTCGGCAACACGCTCCATAGCACTTTCGTAAAGCTCGTCTTCCGAAGTTTCGTGCAGCAATTTGGCTGAGTTCAATATTCCTCCTCCCCTGCGCGCAATCTCCTCGTACGACATGCCTTTTATTCGATCGACAAATTCCTTCTCCCGAGGCGCCGCATAAACCAGGTGTGTGTGCGAATCGCAAAAACTTGGGTAAACCAATCGGTTGGAGCAGTCGATCTCAATCAACAAATCATCATCGATATATTTGTCTTTTAGCTGATCCATTGGTCCAAACTCCTCAATCACTTCATCGCGGATAATCAGAAAAGCATTTTTTATGGTATTCACTTTTGCCATTTCTTTTCCGGCTCTGAACAAGACGGGCTGGTCTTCCACCTGAACCAACTCTTTTATATTCTGGAGTAATAGTTTCATCTGTTTTGCTGTAAATCTGTTTGTTTTAAAAAGGTACAAAAATGCACGCATAAATCAACCTTTTACAGGCCGTTTTTGAAATGATGAAAATCAGCAAAGCCAAATTAAGCTGGAAAAAAGCGATGAGAGCTGATACCGGTTAACCTTTATTGCATAATCACGTATGAGTTGGAAACTATAATCACAATATTATGAAAAACCTATTTCTTCTGACTGGTTTATTAGCAATGCTAATGGCCTGCCAAACTGTTGACCCTGCACAAGAAAAAGCCGCTGTTGAAACCACGATCAACGATTTCTACTCTGCCATGGAAAACTTTAATTACGATGCCGTACGTGCACTGTGTACCACCGATTTTAGCCTTTACGAAACCGGTTTCGATCACCAGGATATGGATGGTTTTATTGAATCGGTAAAATCGATGGAAGGTGCTACTTTTAATGTTGATATTGACATAAAAAAGACCGAAGTATCAGGCGATATGGCTTTTATGGTGGTTACATTTTATGCCGATATTGCTATGGGAGATGCAAAAATGAGCATTGAAGCTTACGAAAATTATATATTTAAAAAAGTAGATGGCAAATGGCTGCTGCATTACGTCCACAGCACCCACTTACCCGATAAAAACGATAATCATTTAGCCAGTCTTCATCTGTTAAAAGTACCTGAAGGAAAATCAATTGAAGCGATGCAAAATGCATTGGATAAATTTAACCAGGCCATTGCAGAAATGGGATACTGGGATTGTGGCTACACCATAATGCAGGTGGTTCCGGGCAGTAACGATGATTACAACTACTTCATAAAAGGAAACTGGAAAAATCAGAAAACCTACGATACCATACACGATAGTGATGGCTGGAAAAGTATTTCCGATAATTTCCCGGAAGAAGCTTCGAAACTCATGGAAAATCAGATCTATTTAAAAGTTGCTGATTTGTAAAAGGATTCTTCAAGACGCAAAAACATCCATAATTCAGGTGAGTTATGGATGTTTTGTTTTAACGAACAAGCTGAACTTATTCCGGAAATTTCGTTGATTCATGTCCTTGTATAAGTCTCCATTTGCCGTCCTCTTTGAGGAAGGTTCCGGTAAAAGCATTTATACCTTCAGCAACTTCATCGTTTTCAAACACCAGATTAAACTGGAATTTACCAGATAATAAAGCAACATTTTTATCTAATGGACGGACATCACGTGCCAACCATTTAACATCCATACTTCGTGCATAATCGTAATAACTATGGAGGGTGGAATGAATAGAATCGCGATTAGGAAAAAACTCACCAAATTCTGCAAACTTTAGATCAGGTGAAGTTGACCAAAACTGAATAGCGCGATCCGGATCCATGGCATTATTGTCATCGATCCATTTTGAGGAAACAGCCATTACTTCTGCAATAATGTTTTCTCTTTCGGATTGAGTAAGAGCTTTTTCAGTTGTGCTTGTACATGCTGCAAGCATAAACAAACCTGCGGTTAAAAGGATTGAAATAGTTTTCATTTGATTAGTGATTAAGTTATTTATTTAGTGATGTGAGTTATAGCGTAGTATCTACATTGAAATTAACTTACCGATTATTTCATCGGGTGTAGTCAGTTCTCCTGAAACATTTTCCTGGTGGAAGTAGTTGTACCAGCCGGCTTCCATAACAACTGCCTCAAATTCTTTCTTTATATCGATTGTTGGAAATTTCCATACGGCATAAAAATCGAAATTGGCCCGGTGCGTTGTTGCAACATCGTTCACTCCCCAGCCAACAATTTCTACTCCCTTTTCAAGCAAGGATTGCATGTGTGGCCCGATTTGTTCAAGGTAGCTGCCACGCTCTTCCTGCGACAGTTGTTTCCAGGAGTCCCTTGCACTCCATAATTCAATAAAACATTCCATGATTGTTGGTTTTTTTGATTAATAAATGTGTGCCGGACAAAAAAGCCCATGGCTGACTGCCCTGCTAAACAACTATATAAGTTACAAAATAAACAACTGCAAAACAAGGTATTACACATCATGGAATTACTTCACGCAGCCAAATAGTAATTAGTATTAAACCTGCTCAGATTACAAAGAAGAAATACGAGGAGCCACGCGAAAGGATTCGCGAGGTAGCGAGGATTTGAATTCTATTTATCCTGGTTTGACTTTTTAATCTCAATCCCTTGTAAATCGGCTAATCGGGCAATAAATCCCCACCCAAATTTATCTTCGGCTATTTCCAGTATGATTTCATTTCCAAGGTTTGATTTTAGGTGTTTTGCACATGATTAGCGGGCCGGACTTTTTCATTATTTATCAATCAATTTCATCCTTAAGAGTGGATAGTTCCTTCCTTGTTCATCTTTGTCGGTTCTCTCAACAATATCGAATCCGTATTTTTGATAAAATTTCAGCGCGTTTACATTCTGCGCGTTTACATCAAGTTTGTTTGCCTTGAGTTCTTTTACTGCAAAATCCAACAATTTCCGTCCAAGTCCTTGTCCAAAATATTCCGGGTCTAAAAAAAGCATTTCAACTTTTTTGTCCGCAACTCCGATAAAACCCAAAACCCGGTTCTTACTGGTCAGGCAAAAGACTTGAAAGTCATGAAAATTTATGTTGTTTACCAGTTCCTTAATTTCTTCAAAATCAGTTGCTGTCAAAAAGTGGTGGGTGGCCAGAACTGATTTTTCCCAAATTGTCAAAACCTGTTGCCGGTATACATCGGTATATGGCCTTATATCGATATTGTCTGTTTGCATCCTATTGTTTTATATTAAGAGCGTTTCAATGCCTTACTTTTTCTTAAACCAACGAAACACCAGATATAAAATTACTCCCACAGCAAGTGTAATCAAAGTATCTCTGAATTCGTTGGCTTTTGAGCTCATCAATAAACCAATGCAGATCAACATTCCAATAACTGCAAGGGAATTCCCATATTTTAAACGGAAAGTTGCCGTATCGGCAGCTTCAGTTTTTCGCAATTTTATTAGCGCTGCACATACAATACCCAGAATCATTACCTTGCTGATTACGCTTATCGAAACAGCGTAAACAAAAGTTCCCGATACCGAAACCACAAAGGCAACCAGTGCAAAAAGTAACAGTGACCAGGTTGGCGTTTGAAACTTTCGGTGAATAAACGACAGAAAACGGGGTAACTGCTTTTCTTCACTCAAGGCATAAGGAAGCCGCGAGCCAATCAGCATCACCGTATTTATCGTTCCACCTACCGAAAATAGTGCGCCGACAGATATGACAAAAGCGCCAACAGGCCCGGCAAACTGAAGTGCCGCATCTGCAATCGGACGCTCCGATTCTGCCAGTCCCGGAAAGGTGCCAATACAAACCATTTGCAACAAAACATAAAAAACAGTTACAAAAGCAATGGTGATAAATAGTGCGGTAGGAATATTCTTTCGGGGTGTTTTAATTTCGCCGGTGTTTACAATTATCGCCTCAAAACCGGAGAAGGCAAATACCATTAAAAACACCGAATTGGAGAAACCAAAAAGTTCCGGTGCAGAAGCGTTGAAATTAAAATTTCCCGGGTTAATAAAAAACAGACCTACCCCGATAAACAAAAACAGCGGCACCAGTTTGGCTATGGTAAGCGAGTTATTTAAAATGGTGGAGCCTTTCACTCCAAAATGATTTACCAGGGTAAAAAACAACGTCAAAACAAAGATGATCGCGATTTTAGCTGAAGGTGTTTCCAATACCGGGTTAAAAACGGCAAGGTAGGTAACAAAAATATTTACCAGCGCCGCATAAGTGGCCAAACGGGTGATCAGAATCAGCCAGCCTACCAGAAATGCGGGGAAGCGGCCAAAAGCAGTTAGGGTGTATAAATAAGGTCCGCCGGTTTTGGTAAACCTGCTGGCCACTTCGGCAAAATTTAATACCAACACCAACATTACAGCTGCACAGAATACAATTACCAACAGACTGTAAATACCGGCCTGACTAAATATTTTCGAAGGCAAACCAAAAATACCGGATCCTACCAGGCTGTTGATCATCAGCAACACAAGGTCCCATTTGCCTATTTCGCGTTTAAGTTGAAAACTCAAGAGATTGATTTTTAGTTTTAGCTAAGAGCTAATGAATGTGTAAACATCGTATAAATTCAGTGGTAAGATAAATAAAATATGTTAACCGTTAGCAAGCGAAAGGATTCGCAAAGTACTGAGTTAACAATCGCCTCAAACAGCAATTGATCATTTTCCGGTTAAAATTCTTATCTCTATTTTTATGCTTTTCTACGATTAGCGAATAACCATAATATGCTTAAAACAGTATCCCGCATTTTATCCTTTATTTTATTGACGGGCACATGTATGTGGTCCTGTCGTCCGCATCCGAAACAGGTAGACCGGTCGCCCTTTTTGATAGATACCACAATGTTTGATACCAGCGACAGTACACATCTTGGATGTACTCCTGCCGAAGGAACACAATCCTTCAGGGTATTTACACCCGATTCGAACGATAACCGGTTTAATAACGGTGTGGTAATGATTGGTTTTAAAGGAAAACTTTATTGCCAGTGGCAAAGCTCGCGAACCGATGAAGATGCGCCCGATACCCACGTAGTTTACAGCGTCGGGAAAAACGATAGCACGTGGACTTCCCCCCAACTCCTCTCACCAGCAATACCCGATGGTTTTTGTACTTCGGGCGGATGGTGGGCTACAGCAGACACCCTGGTGGCCTATATCAATATCTGGCGCTTGGACGAGTCGGTGTATGCGGCTTACACCAGCAGTACCGACGGAGCAAATTGGTCGACACTTCGTCCCGTGCTGATGGCCAATGGCGATACTTTAAACGGAATCTTTGAACAGGATCCTCACGCTCTGCCGGATGGACGAATTATCAGTGCGGCACACTTTACTCCGGACATTCGTGTAAACCCCATTTATACCGATGATGCTTTGGGAATCCGTGGCTGGAAGAAAGCTGACTACACGCTCCTGCCCTCCACAGGTGAGAAATCAAGAGAAATGGAACCGAGTTGGTTCCTTCGCGGCACCGATAGCCTGGTTATGACCTTCCGCGATCAGCAGAGTAGCTTTCATCGACTGGCTTCGGTTAGTACCGATCGTGGTGAAAGCTGGACCACTCCGGAACTCACTGCTATGCCCGACTCGCGTTCGAAACAAAGTGCGGGGAACCTGCCCGATGGAACCGCTTTTATGGTGGGTAACCCGGTAAACTACAAACTTCGGGTACCGCTGGTTGTTTCACTTAGTGCTACCGGAGCGAACTTCAATACATCGTACCTGCTGCGGTCGGGAGGTGACGATCTGCAGCCCTTGCGTTATCCAGGGAAAGCCAAACGTCCCGGGTATCATTATCCTAAAAGTATGATTTGGCAGGATGCCCTGTATGTGGCCTATGCCACCAATAAAGAAGATGTGGAGTATACTAAGGTTCCTCTGGAAAACCTGAAGGTAAAGGATTAGTGATAAAAGATTAAGGATGAAGGATTCATGCATAGCGAGGTTTTTATTCCATTATTTTACCAATGTCGTTACCTGCTAAATGCTGTACATTCTTTGTGATTTTTTCTATTTCCCAGTCCCACCATTTGAGTTCTAAGAGTTTTGCAATTTTGTCTTCCGAAAATCGTTTCTTTATTTCGTTTGCAGGATTTCCTCCAACTATTGAATAAGGTTCAACGTCTTTTACAACAGTCGAATTTGCTGCAATTACTGCTCCATCTCCAATGGTTACTCCTGCCATAATTGTTGCATTAAATCCAATCCAAACATCGTTCCCAATTGTTATGTCTCCTTTTTGGGGATATGATTTACCGTCCATTGCATTTTCCCAGCCTTTTCCGAAAATGGCAAATGGATAAGAGGAAACCGCATTGGTTAAATGATTGGCACCGTTCATTATAAATTTAACGTCTGAGGCAATCATACAAAACTTTCCAATGATCAACTTGTCACCGACGAAATCAAAATGGTATTTTACATTTTTTTCAAAATTTTCCACATTCTCGAAGTCATCATAATAGGTGTAGTCGCCAACAATAATGTTCGGATTTTTTACCACATTCTTCAAAAAACAGAGTCTGTCGTAATTCTCAAGCGGGAATTTTATGTCTTTATTTGGTCCTGTCATATCTTTTATCTGATTGTTGTATAACTCCTAAAATTACAAACCAACGTTGTTAGCACTCGTTTTTTATTGTTGCTGTTTTGCTTCTATTTCGGGTATTTTCCCCCGCTGGCGCGGATTTATTTTACTGTCTTTTCCTCTGATTTAACAACTATGTTTGATTTTGTGACTTCTCGTAAGCTTTTATAATAGCCCAAACGATTAATCCGGTTGCGGCTTCCAAAATCAAATATACTATTAATATCATCGTAGGATTTCCATCAACGAATAAGCTGAATAGTCGGGCTAATGCTAATCCAAACATTGCAAACATAAGTGAGTACAAAGCTGCCAACAGAAACCGGCCACTAAGTGCGGCATATATCCAAAATGCGCAACAACCCAGAATTAGCCCCATAACAGAACGGAAAATTACAATACTGTTGAGGTCTGTAACAGGTGTAGTTTCATATATTTTTGGCACCCATTGGCTCGGATTTCCTCCAAAAGAGAGTGCGATTGCCGTAAGGGTTAGGGCACATACCACCAATATTATTTTGCTTAATTGTTCTGCTTTCATAGTCATTATTCCTTTTTGATCATTTGAGGTTTATTTGCTTATAACCTTTTCTAAGGGCAATATTACAAAATCAAAATTTACTGTGCCACCGCTGGTGCAGATTCCTGCCTGCGGCAGGCAAGTGTTCTCCGTATCTCAGCCAGCGTCTGACAGTTTGTTAATTTCAATTCTATCGAAGACACACCGATTGCAAATCAGGGGAATGGAGAAGCCTCAATTTCAAAATTTTAGCATTATTCTTAAAAAATCATAGTTGATGCAAACAGTAGAAAAAGAATTAATAATATTGGATAAAGCAAATTCATATGCTTTAAATATTTATCTGCATAAGGTTCTGAAAAATAGAGATAAATTCTTTCACGTACCATTTTCTTTCCCCATGAGGAATACAAATCAATTTTATTACAACCTGGTCTGGTATGTCTTAAAATCCAAAGATACCTTATATTATAAAAGACAAAAATCACTATAATTATTATACCTACTATTACATCATAAGTTGACATAGTCTAAATCAATTTTTTGCTTAGCCATTTATTACTTCTCAATGTTGATGCTCCGCTGGTGCGTCCCGATGTTTCAGAATGTAATCCGTAACTCAGCTATAGGCAGATACTATTTATCAAACCTTGCGGATTGCACACCGATTGCAAATCGGCGCGAGCGGGGCCATAAAATTTAAACGTTGTTATGCATTGTTTTTTATTTCAAATTTATATAGTCAGGATGTATTATAAATATTGTATCCTTGCCTTCACGTCTAACTCTAAAAGTAAATCCCCAGTCATCTTTAAAAATCGAATCTCCCTCTTGAACAAAACCATAAAAACCTGATTTGTCTATTATCGGAGGATGCAAATAAAAGTAGGAACCTCTTGATAACTTTATTTCTATAGTTTCTTCATTATGGTTACGGGAATCATTGAATTTTTTGATTACTAATCCATTATATCTTTTGTCAAAGTTTATATTTCTTTGTCCGTTTGTTGCAGGCGTGTAGCTTTCTTGTATATGCTCTTCCTCTTCGGAATCGGGAAGGATTGCATTAATAATCATGAAAACAATTGCTATCCCGATGTAGATTATGTAAGCTATTTTTCTTTTTCCAAAGATTTTCATATTTCAGTTTTCAAATCAATGTAATTTGCTCTTTCAAAATAATGCTAACGGTCACTTGTATGTGGTCGGGCGGGATTTCTGGAAGAAATCCTGTCAGACCCGCAGGAGGTGGCAACACTGGTCTGACTTGTCAGACCGCTAAAACCCCCGCCTGCCATATTACAATTTGTTGTGGGTAGTATTTTTCATTTTCCCTCGTTCTACTTTTCTATTGTCTCAAATTATTTATAAAAATCAATCTGAGATTACCATTTCTAATTCATAACCGTTTTCTCCGTGTCGACCTCCAGCCCAACTCTGATAATAAAGTCTGACTGATGAATTACAATTTGGACAATTGTAATCGAGGAATGAATTTGGTATTCTTTCCATATTTAGTTTTACAAACTCATTTATCTTGTTCTGTTTATCTTCAGTCAGATTGGAAAAGCTTGAAAATTGGTGCTTTTCTAAATCTTTAAATGCAATTGAAGTTTTCGCTTCGCATGATGGACATTTCAAGTCAGCAGTCGGATATGTTTTGTAATCCTCGTAACTACTGAAATGAGTTTTATTGGTCAATATTTCTGCTTTTGTTTCTTTCATTTTAATATTACCCACAACGTATGTGTATGTTGCAATGCAACATATATCTTATTAGCTAGCACTCGTGTAACTTGTTGTTATTGTTTGTTTTATTCTCAAAAAAGTGGATCAAAACGCTTTTGGTTTTTGCAAGCGGTTTTTTCATTGCATCTGGTTTTTGGTTGCTTTTTAGCGTTTTAAAGTTAGTAATCCTGTTAAACAAAACAATATCGTCTGAAGGAAAAGAATGCGAAAAACAGATTGAGGGCTAAAGCCCAATCGGGGAGCTTATGCTTAACCCCGGCATTAATGCCGGGGTTAGTGCGCCTTTATTAAGAATTGGCCTTTAGTCCTTTACACCCAAAACCGGCTAGAGTTCACTACCCCCGGGCTTAAGCCCGGGGTTATGCAGCTTCCACAAACCGGGACTTTAGTCCTTAACAATCAAAAAGCCTTTCGGTGGCTAATGTCACCATACCGTTCGGCCAATTATTGCCGGGAGAAAAAGTTGCCTCGTGGAGGTATCTCCATACCTTCACCGGAAGAAAAGTTGAGTTTTGGAGGTTTCTCCCTTACCTCACCGATTTAAATTTTATACTTTGGAGGTAACTCCAAAGCGTGTTGAGAGCAAAAGTGGAGGCATGGAGGTTTGTCCAAGGCTTGCCGGGAATAAAAGTGGGTGCAAGGATGTATCTCCAACATCCTGTTTTAAAAAAAAGAAATAGTGTAACTTACATGTGCTTAACAACATAGCCACTATGCATGCGCTTGGTATTAAAATGTCATAACTTGATTGTAATTAATTACCAAAGCACCTGTTACATCTCCATTAATCCGTTTCAGATTGCCAGTGGTAACCATTTTCAAACACTAATTTAAGTATTATGATTCAAAAATTAATTGCCCAAAGCCGCGTCACGGAAGTCGACGCCGTAAGTATGCGCCTGATTGGTGCTTACAACAGTACTACCCTTAGTTCGGACCCGCACCTGAGTACGATGTTCACCGAGCTTACCGGCCTTTCGGCCGCACTAACAGCTGCCATTAACCGCAGCAAAGCAGAAAGCACACTGGAAGAATACGACGAAGCCCGCGACCAGCCTTTCCGGTCGTTAAGTTACCTGCTGATGGGCTACCTGCATCATCCCGATGCGGCCATACAGGAAGCTGCCGAAACCGTATACGATATTTTCGAAAAATACGGTCTGAGCGTGGTGAGTGAAAGTTATGCCACCGAGTCGTCGCTGATTGCCTCGCTGCTCGACGACCTGAGTAAACCGAAACTACAGGATGCCATTGCCGTGCTTCCGGGTTGCGCCGATACGGTAGCCGCCCTGCAAACGGCAGAGGCAACTTTCGAGGCCGCACGCATTGCCTACGAACAGGAAAAAGCAGAAGAAAGTACACAGGTCAATGCCTCAAAAATAAAGGAAAAAGTGGTGGCGCTGATCAACGAAAAAATTGTGATTTATATGCGTGCTATGGAATTGGTTGACGAACCTAACTATGGCGCTTTGGCGCGTACCATAGCCACCATTATTGCCGAAAATAACGAGGTGGTGAAAAAACGCCGCAAAACACCCGAAGAAGAAACGGTTAGCTCGTAAGGGGATGGCTTGTTTAAATCATAACAGAAGAAAGGGCATCCACAGCGGATGCCCTTTTATTTTGGATTCTTTTTTGCACCGTGGCTTTAGCCCGGTGTAAAAATTGCGATGCTGTAAAAGGGCTTTAGCCTTTAAAGCTAAATTAAAGGCTAAAGCCTGTTTTCAAATCTCAATCTGAAATCACCGCCCTAAAGGACGGTGCAAAATAAAACCAATCCCCCATCTATCCTCGTTCGGAAACTAGGGGCAGGGAGGATTTAGGGGGTCTTTAACTTATAGAAAGCAGATTTAAGAGATTCTGAAACAAGTTCAGAATGACGTAAAAAAGGGCATCCGTTTTGGATGCCCTTTTATTTGAACCAAGGGATCCGATCCGTATTTACGTCGACTTATACGGATCGGATCCTTTTAGCATTCTGTAGCCTTTATCATGCGAAAGCCCCGAAACTTCGGGGGCGCGATAGCAGCGTTGTACGGAAAAGATAATTGAAAGTAAAAAGGTGGCACTTTTCAGACCACCTTCTTTTATGCATTTAAGTTTCATACTTGGGGTCGGTATTTATTTACTTAGTATCCAACTAAGTGCTAAACCCCGAATATCTTAATTTGTCCTTCTTGTTATACAAACGCAACAAAAATAATCCCGATCATATTACAAAATATGAATCCTCATCTGACACTACTCCATCACACATAGATTTGCATTGATTTCTCCAACCATAGCAATCCATTTATCGTCCTTGTCTGAATGGAATATTCTCAAGTCTTTCCCATTACATGATTGTATGCAATCATAAGTATCACAAACATACTTAACTCCTCTTAAAATTGTGAATGGTTGTTCGCATTCAAAAAATGGTTTCCCGTCGATGACAACATTGAAATGACTGTCAGATTCTAAAAACCGAAATACTTTACCATCATCATCAACGAAGCTGTTCTGAAAAATGTCTTTAGCTTCCATAACGTTTTGTGTTAGATTGTATTTCAAAAATACAAAAATAACTGACAAACAAAAATTCTCTAACGCATTGATTATATATCCATTACACCTTTTAATGAACCAAGGGATCCGATCCGTATTTATGTCGACTTATACGGATCGGATCCTTTTCGCATTGCTGTATCCTATTATCACGCGAAACGATTCGCGCGATAGCGGAGAAAGTCCCCCTTCGGGGGATTTAGGGTGTCTTTAACTTATTGTAAGCAGATAAGAGATTCTGAAACAAGTTCAGAATGACGTAAAAAAGGGCATCCGTATTGGATGCCCTTTTATCTTTTGCTATGCGCTAAGCGGTTTTGAACCGCTAAGCGCGTCCGTCATAAAGGATCGGTTACATTTTCTATAAAATTAAACAGTCTTGACTCGGAAAAACCACCAATAGAAATTAAAGTTAAATTATTTTTAGCCAACTCTCCCTCACTCCCTCTCTGCGCGCAGAGAGGGACGATTGTGTCGCAGGCACAATCAGGGTGAGTCGTAATACTTTGAAACAAGTTTTGCTGTTGTTTTTCGAGAGACTTTAAAAAAACAGAGGGCATCAAAAACAGACGCCCTCTTCAAATACTGTGTATTTAAACTATTCAATATCTATTGTCACATAGTTGATCTTACCGGTAAAGCGGTTTTCGCTTACATTAATGCTGTAATTGTCGCTTACATTCGTTCCTTCATCAAAACCTACATCGGCGCCTTCATCTAAAGAGAACATGTTAGCGTTTGTATTCGGTATACGACCTTCTGCTACTTTATCACCATCTACATAAATGGTCATCGAACCACCTTTGCCAAAACCATCACCATCATAGGCGAAATCATATTTGATAGTGTGTTTTCCGGGGGCAATTGCTTTCGAGCTCACCACATCGTATTGCTCTTTTCCAACCCAGTTGTATGTATAGGCCGGTTTTCCATCCATCATGTATAAACTATAGCCACCAAATCGTCCTGCCATAGCAAAAATTACTCCATTAGCGCCTTTACCCACTTCTACCTCCGTGGTATAGGTGCTGTTGGTATTTTTTACATTGATGAATGCGTTTTCCATCATACGGAACATACCATCGTAAACGGTAAGCGATTTGCGAGTTCCCATTAAATCAGGTCTTCCGGCTCTTTTTGCATCCAATCTTTCCGTACTTCGGTCATCAATGGGTAGCACATTGTATTTTTTTGCTTCCGTTAAAAATACCTCCTGTAACTCTTTAACTTTTTCAGGCATTTCTTGAGCAAGATCGTTGCTTTCGCTAAAATCTTCCTCAATATTATAAAGTTCCCATACGTCGTCTTCAAGTGTTCCCCTTGGTGCATTGGCCCAGGGTTCAATATGTATTGTAGCGGCAACCCAACCATCCTTATAGATGGCGCGATTTCCTACCATCTCGAAATACTGAGTGGTGTGAAACTCGGGTGTTTCAGGATCTGCCAATGTTTTCAGCATACTAAAACCTTCAATTGGTTTTTGTTTAACTCCATTTACACTGGTGGGTTCGGGCAAGTTGGCCGCTTCCAATATGGTTGGCGCAATGTCAATAACATGGCTAAACTGGTCGCGAACCATATCAACTTCTTTCATTTTACCCGGCCAAACAATGATCATTCCGTTACGCGTACCGCCAAAGTTACTGGCAACTCTTTTGGTCCATTTAAATGGCGTGTTTCCTGCAACTGACCAACCCGCTGCAAAATGGCTGAATGCTTCCCTGGTTCCTAATTTATCCAGATTCGCAGCTACAAAATCCAGCGGTTCTTCCACTCCATTGAAATAAGTATTTTCATTGAGAAGTCCATTGGCAACACCTTCCGGACTTGCTCCATTATCTCCTAATATATAAATGAAGAGGGTATTTTCGGCGATTCCTTGTTCCTCAATGGCTTCGTACAATCTGCCAACTTGCTCATCAGTATGCTCAGCAAAAGCTGCAAAGATTTCCATTTGTCTTGAAAATATTTTCTTCTCTACATCACTTAAGGTGTTCCAGGGTTTAATGTAATCCGGCATCGGAGCAAGTTTGGTGCCTTCAGGTACTACGCCCAATTCGATTTGGCGAGCGAGAGTTTTTTCGCGGTAGGCATCCCATCCATCATCAAACTGTCCTTTGTATTTATCAATGTATGAAGCCGGTGGGTGGTGCGGAGCATGTGTGGCTCCCGGAGCATAATACATAAAAAATGGTTTGTCGGGAGTTAATGACTTTTGAGCTTTCATCCAGCTAATTGCCTGATCAGTCATATCTTCCGTAAAATGATAGTTCGGATCTTCAGAATCAACTTCTATCTTGGTTGTACCATCGTAAACAGCCGGATAAAACTGATTGGTTTCACCGCCCATAAAGCCCCAGAATTTTTCAAATCCTTTGTAAACAGGCCAACGGGTAAAGGGACCTGAATTACTAACTTCCCAGGCTGCAGTTTCATGGTTTTTACCAAACTGTGCGGTATTATAACCGTTAAGTTTCAGGATTTCTGCAATTGTTGCACAACTTTGAGGAATAATACCGGTGTTTCCGGGAAAGGCTGTAGCTGTTTCCGTAATACTGCCCATATTATTGCTATGGTGATTGCGACCACTTAACAGCGCAGCTCTTGACGCTGAACAAATGGCAGTAGTATGAAACCGGTTGTATCGGATACCTTCTTTAGCCAATCGATCGGTGGCCGGCATATTGATAGGTCCACCAAATGCACTGCTATGGCCAAAACCCATATCGTCGATAAGAACGATTACTACGTTTGGTGCACCTTCGGGCGCTTTAACGCTCCAGGCCGGCGGCGCTGTTACATTGCGGGCATCAAGTTCGGTAATGGCCGGGTATTCCGGTGGTGTCATCGGGAGATTGGTCCGGTCGTATCCATCGTCAGAAGCGGTGGAAGAGCTCGAACTCTCGTTTGTAGTTTGTTGACAGGAGATAAGAATCACAGCCAACAGAAATGTTGAAAATAAAAAGCGATAATTGTTTTTCATATTATTTGCTATTGCATTTTGAATTTTCACCAATTTACGGAATTACACTATTCAAGTCAACAGCTATTTATTATGTTTTCTGTTTAGAGGCTTTTAAATGATACGAGCCGAACTCTATTTTCCTTAATTCATACCGATACACTACAGATACAAAAAGGGCACCCGCTTTGGATGCCCTTTTCATTCTCTTTTAAGCGCTAAGCGGTTTCAATCCGCTAAGCGCGTCCGTCATAAAGATCGGATACATTTTCTATTATTCAATATCTATTGTCACATAGTTGATCTTTCCGCTAAAATGATTGTCGCCAACTTTGTAGCGGCTACTCACGTTGGTTGCTTCATCGAAACCAACATCGGCACCTTCATCCAACGAGAACATGTTTCCGTTGGTATTCGGGAAACGGCCCTCTCCCACTTTTTCGCCATCAACGTAAAGTGTTCCGTTTCCGCCTTTACCCATTCCGCCACCGTCGTAGGCAAAGTCGAATTTAATGGTGTGTTTACCGGCCGAAAGGGCTTTGCTACTCTCCACGTCGTATTCTTCCAAACCTACCCAGTTGTAGGTAAACACCGGTTTGCCTTTGTCGAGGAAGAGACTGTAACCACCAAAAGCACCTCCCATGGCAATAATCACTCCTTCGGCACCCGACTTCACTTCCACTTCGGTAGTAAAGGTGCTGCTGGTATTTTTAATGTTGATAAAGGCATTTTCCAACATACCGCTCATTCCTTCGTAAACGGTCAGCGATTTCCGTCCACCCATCAAATCAGGACGACCGGCAGTTGCCGGGTCGAAACGCTCAATGGTACGGTCGTCGATTGGCAATACATTGTATTTCACGGCCTCATCCATAAACAGCTGTTTTAATTCGGCTACTTTCTCCGGATTTTCGGCTGCAAGATCGGTACTTTCGCTAAAGTCTTTGGTTACATCATACAATTCCCATTTATCGTCGGTCAAAGCACCTCGTGGTCCGGCTTCCCACGGAGCTTTATGAACGGTAGTTGCCACCCAACCATCGTTATAAATGGCACGGTTACCCACAATCTCGAAATATTGCGTATTGTGGAACTCCGGTGTTTCCGGATCGGTAAATGTTTTTAGCATACTGAAACCTTCTATCGGTCGCTGTTCCACTCCGTTTACACTCACGGGTTGCGGAACATTTGCTGCTTCCAAAATAGTTGGAACAATGTCGATGGCATGGCAGAACTGATCGCGGACAACGTTGGTTTCTTTCAGTTTACCCGGCCAAACAATGATCAAACCGTTGCGTGTTCCGCCAAAGTTACCTGCAACCTGTTTGGTCCATTTAAACGGAGTATTTCCGGCAACTGCCCAACCGGCAGCAAAGTGACCATACGATTCGCGGGTTCCCAGTTTATCAAGGTTTTTGGCCATGTCTTCAACACTTTCAGCCACACCGTTAAAGTAGGTATTTTCGTTTAAGAGACCGTTGGCCATTCCTTCGGCACTTGCTCCGTTATCACCCAAAATGTAAATGAACATGGTGTTCTCGGCAATTCCCAGGTCTTCAATGGCGTCGTACAAATGACCAACCTGTTCGTCGATGTGCTCACCAAAGGCTGCAAAAATCTCCATCTGGCGGGCAAATACTTTTTTCTCGGGTGCCGAAAGCGAATCCCAATCTTTGATATATTCGGGTTTCTCTGCCAACTTTGTTCCTTCGGGAACAAGACCCAGTTTTATTTGGCGCTCAAGCGTTTTCTGGCGGTAAGCATCCCAGCCATCGTCGAATTCACCTTTGTATTTGTCGAGGTACGATTCAGGTACCTGGTGAGGTGCATGTGTTGCTCCCGGCGCGTAATACATAAAGAACGGCTTATCGGGTGTCAGCGATTTTTGTGCTTTCATCCACGCAATGGCTTTTTCCGTCATGTCTTCGCTAAAGTGGTAATCCGGATCTTCGGTATCCACCTCAACTCGAGTTGTTCCATCGTAAATGCCCGGATAAAACTGGTTGGTTTCGCCCCCCATAAAACCGTAGAATTTCTCAAATCCTTTGTAAACCGGCCAGCGGGTAAATGGTCCCGACGGACTAACTTCCCAGGCAGCAGTTTCGTGGTTTTTTCCAAATTGCGCGGTGTTGTAGCCATTCAGCTTAAGAACCTCGGAAACATAGGCACAACTTTGTGGAGTCATACCTGTATTACCCGGAAAGGCTGTAGCCACCTCGGTAATTCCTCCCATATTATTGGAATGGTGATTTCGTCCGCTTAACAAAGCCGTACGCGTTGGCGAACACAATGCGGTTGTGTGAAAGCGATTAAACTGAATACCTCTTTCGGCCAGTTTGTCGGCGGTGGGCATTCGAATGGCTCCACCAAAAGAACTACTCTGACCAAATCCCATATCGTCAATCAATACAATTACTACGTTTGGCGCACCTTCGGGAGCTTTAACACTCCATGCCGGCGGCGCTGTTACATTACGGGCATCGAGTTCGGTAATGGCGGGGTATTCCGGCGATGTCATTGGAAGGATAGTCCGGTCATATCCATCGGCAGAGGCCGTGGAAGTACTCGAACTCTCGTTTGTTGTCTGCTGACAGGAAATGAGAATCACGGCCAACAGAAATGTTGAAAATAAAAGGCGATAATTTGTTTTCATATTTATTGCTATTGCATTTGAATTTTCACCAATTTACGGAATTACACTATTCAAGTCAACAGATGTTCATTATGTTCTCGGTAGTTGGCTTTTAAATGATACAAACCGAACTGCATTTTCCCTAATTCATTCGTTCCGAAGATTGCCAATGCAAAAAAGTCCTTCTTATAAACTGACTCTACCTAACCTCCCGCCAGTTGGAGGGGAGGAACAGTCCCCCTTTGGGGATTCAGGGGGTCTTTAAGTTATAGAGAACCAAGAGATTCTGAAACAAGTTCAGAATGACGTAAAAAAGGGCACCCGTTTTTGGATGCCCTTCCTATATTCTTTGATATGAAAATCTTTATTGTCGTGTATCCGATTTCAAAATCGCATCAATCGCTTTGTTGATATCAAGCGACGCAGACTCCTGCCTTGGAGGGAAATCTTTGAAACTTGACAGGTGATCGGTCAAATAGCCAATAGCGGGCTGGAAAACCCACGATTTATGCATGATGAGTTCGAAACCGTACACACCATCATATTTTTCATAAGGGTCTTTCCTCAAGTTAAACAACTGTGGCATGGTATGCACCACCATATCTTCGTAGTAACGCTCCTTGGTGGCAAAGTGCATTTTCCACGGACCAACACGCATGGCGGTTAAACCGCTTTCGTAGTAGTAGAAGAAATAGTTACGGGCCGATTTATCGGTTTTACCTTCCCAGTAATCGAGGTTGTTAAATCCGTCGATATACACTTTGTAGGTCATATCGCCAATTGTTTTACCGGCTTTTAATTCGTCTTTAAGATCAGGCTCGCCAACGGCGGCCATAATGGTAGGCACCACATCTTCGTGAGCCGAAATACCGTTACGGATGAGTCCGGCTGGAATTTCTTTTGGCCAGCGCACCATAAACGGCGCACGAACACCGCCTTCGTAGGTTGTCATTTTTTCGCCACGGAATTGTGTTACACCGGCATCGGGCCAGGTACTTTGTTCCGGTCCGTTATCAGTGGTATAAATTACGATTGTATTGTCGGCAATTCCCAACTCATCGAGGTAATCCAGAATTTCGCCAACGTGTCCGTCGTGTTCCATTAAACCCGAACCAAACAAGTCCATATCGGTACTTATCGGCGTTGCCAGGTTACGCGACTCCTCTTTCAGGTGCGTATAAACGTGCATACGGCTTGTAGCATGCCAGATAAAAAATGGCTTGCCGGCATCGTGTGCGCGCTTCATAAAATCTTCGGTTTTGGCAACCAGCTCTTCGTCGAAGGTTTCCATACGTTTGCTGGTGAGTTTACCGATGTCAGTAACTTTTTGTTTTCCTATTACACCAAATCGCGGATCAACGGTGTTGTCGTAGGTATCTGAAGCGTACGATTCAATAATTCCGCGCGGACCATACTTTTCATAGAATTCTTCGCTTTTTGGATAATCCGCCTGCTCTTCTTCTTCCGAAACATTCAGGTGATACAGGTTTCCAAAAAATTCATCGAAACCATGGACGGTTGGCAGGTGTTCGTTACGGTCGCCCAAGTGGTTTTTACCAAACTGTGCAGTCATATACCCGTATGGCTTGAGCAATTCGGCTAAAGTTGGATCTTCTTTTTTTATTCCAAGTGGATTACCGGGTTGTCCAACGGTGGTTAATCCCGTACGAATCGGTTTTTGTCCGGTAATAAAAGCTGCACGTCCGGCAGTACAACTGGGTTGCGAATAATGGTCGGTAAAAAGTACACCTTCCTTCGCTATCCTATCTACGTTTGGTGTTGGATACTGCATTCCCAAACTGTAACAGCTTAACGAGTTGGGCGCAACATCGTCAACCATTATAACCAGAATGTTTGGTTTTTCCTGTGCAAAGGCCATTAAGCCCATACACATCATCATAAAAGTCGCTAGTTTTCTCATACTATTCTTCTTAAAATACATGTTTTATAATTAATATTTGAAATGAAATCGCTTTTGATATTCTCTGAAATTCAGTTTGTTGGTCGGTATTCTCTGAAGTAATCTCATCCATATTTATCTGTTTGGTGACAATCGCACTGCATACAATTTACGGATTGTTTACATAAAAGAAAAGGCTATACGGTAAGTTTTATACAAAAAGAGCTGTTTCAGGACACCGAAGATTTGAGCACAGTCAATACATGAAATTAAAACGTATAAATAATAAATGTCTCTCAACACCCTGACTAATTCCAACTTAGTCCACTCAAGCGATCCTAAAAAAACAAACAGCCCAAAACGGATTCAATACCAGATTCTGCAAGGTTTTGCTAAAAAATAACAATCCGTATTCACGAATAATCCGACAAAGCACTTTCACATTTTCCATCAAAAATGTTTGGACTAAATGCTCAAAAGGTCATAACTTGTTAGAAACAATTGAGAGAAAATAGCTCACTTACAGTTTATACTTTACTATGAAAATAACAGGAAACAGCGTTAGTCAATCAGGGCTAAATACAATTACAACCACTTTCAAACAGCACAAAATATGTTAATCTAAATAATTTACTATGAGAAAAATTATACTATTAATGGTGCTTGCAGCACTAGTTATACAAGCTAAGGCTCAGGTGAGAGACATTAGCGTAACGTTTTCGCCATCGGCTAATTTTTCGTGGTTTAACGATCAGGCTGGACTTGAAAACCACATGGGTTTTGGTGCCAATGTTGGTTTTGGATTTGGAGAATTTGTGGAATTGCGGGCCAACTTTATACAATTGAAAGATATCCCCACATCTTTCGAAAATTATGGTCTTGCCAATTTCGATGCCGATCTTTTCCAATCGCAGGATGTAGATCTGAAAAGAATGGGAGCCGAAATAAAAACCAACCTCGGATCGAAGGTTCTTGCTCCTTACCTCTTGTTTGGCACAGGTGTACAAACCATACAAGTGGCCGAACTGGACAGTAAAAAGCAGATCTATTCTGATTTGGGTGCCGGGCTAAAATTAAACTTTGGGCACCGCACCGCATTCACTATTGAAGCACGAAACACAGCTTTTAAATTTAATGCTGTTGAAGAGTTGCTTACCGATCAGAATAAAACTGATTTTGGTATTGTTGACGATGATTATGCTGTTGAACGTTTTGGCAACTGGTCGTTTAATACCTCGCTGCAATTTTACCTGGGCGGTACCAGTCCCGATGAAATGAGCGACCTCGACCGGGCTTACCGTTCGTATTATCAACATGGTTTTACGGGTAGCCGTTGGGTAATTGAACCGGCCGTTTCGCATATTAAATTCGACGAGCAAAGTGATTTCAAAAATACTTATTTGCTGGGAGCCTACACCGGAATCGACTTTAACGAATATGTTGGTATTCGTGCGTTCTATTTCCGTGCTACCAACGACAATACCATCGATTTCGGCGACGACCTGTTTGATGGATTAGGTTTATACGGCGCCGAGTTCAGAGCCAAATTTAATACCTCGATGGGAGTTACTCCATTTGTTTCGGTAGGTGGTGGTTATATCGATGTGAACGAAGACTACGTTACCCGAAGCGGTGCTGAAAATCCGGGTGATTTGTTTGCATCGGCAGGTATGGGCTTGAACATACCTATTGGTAAAAAAGTGGAACTTTTTGGTAGTGCCAAATTTCTGTTAACTGCTGCCGACGACAACACCACCATTGCCGGCAAAGACGACATTCTTTCGCACCATCAGATCGATATCGGATTAAAATTCTCGGTAGGAAAACAGGCAGAGTCACCGGCAGAAGCTTTGGAGCGTGAGAAAGCGGCCGTGCGTGCGTCGGAACAAAAAACCTACGAACAAAAACTCGACGAGATGAAACTGATCTACCTCGAAGAAATTGCTGAGCTGGAAGGCGAACTCGATGCAGCTAATGCCGCGGGCGACTCGCTTCGTGCCTCACAAATAGCTGCCGACAAACAAAAAGCAGAAGCAACCTACAACAGTTTGAACAATACACCATCGGATACGGTAAAAGCCGTAACATCGTCGGGCGAAATTATGATGCGCATGACTCCTGAACAATTTGAAGCTATTCTAAAAACCCTTCTCGAAGGTTTAAAAGAAATGAAACCGGAAGTGGAAAAAATTCAGGAAGAAGCGGATTCCACAAAATTAGAGAAACAAAGTATGTTGATTGAGAAACTGAATAACCGGATTGACAGTCTCGAGCGGAACGTGGGACAAATGAACGCACAGCCAACAGCGATGCAAACAAGCACAGCTGGAGTGATGAGTGTTGAATCGGCAGAAGTAGGTACACAATCAGCGGTTAGCGATGAAACATTACGTCGTTTGGAAGAACTGCAGAAAAATTACGAGGATTTATCGAACGATCTGAAACTGATGGATACCAAAATGGATATGCAGGCTCAGATGGCCCAGTCGCCAACTGTAATTAACACGGGCCAGGGACAACAGGATACCCAGGAACCGGTTGTACTTACCCAAACAACCAACGAGGATGGTACAACCGAAGTGCATGCCGTTGAAGTTGATGAATTAAAAGACCAGACCCTGGATTTTGCAGGTATTTCGCCAATGCTGGGATTTAACCTGGGAGGTGCCTTTTCGATGAACTTTACTGCACGGGCACACATGCCGATTGTAGGAAGCAAAATGGAGCTTACTCCTGAATTCTTCTATGGTTTAGGAAGTAAATCGTCGATCGGGGTAATTGGAAACGTTGTTTATCCAATCAGTATGAAAGAAAGTAAACTTAAACCATACGGTGGCGCCGGAATTGGTATCTGGAAAATTGATGGAAAAAGTAATCTTGGCCTGAACTTACTGGGCGGAACTTACCTCGATTTATTGGGAGGAAAAGCCTTTGCCGATCTTTCGTTACGTTCACTAAAACACTGGCAGTTTAGTATGGGTTATACATTCGAATTCTAAAAAAATATGCCTAAGTCGTCGTGGTTATAGATGACAGATTTTTTTTATACTTAGTAAAAACCGTTGGGGAAACTCAACGGTTTTTTTCTTCTCTTATTTAAATATTGCTCAACGATAACCTGCTGATTTTAGAAAAAACGATATCTCTTGATTGGCATACGATACTATAAATTTGTGCCATCGTTTTTGAACATTTATTTCGTGCCGGCGTTCTGCTAAATACTACTATTTGATCCATGTTAACCCTGTAGTCCATCTGTACATATGGCATTCTCCCATTTGTTTAACCATTAATTAAAAGCTTGAGAATATGCCGTATTTTATTGATAGTCACGAGCTAAATGGTGAGCCCCCCACCGAGCTAATAGCACAAAAACACCTGCGCGATATAAAAGTACAACATCGTTATAATTGTCGGAAACTGGGTTACTGGTTCGACGACGTAAGAAGAATAGCATTTTGTTTGTTTGAAGCCCCCAACCGCGAATGTATTCAACAACTCCACGAACAGGAACATCGTAATATCCCCAACCGTATTTTTGAAGTCGATTCACGAATTATCGATTTCCTGTTAAAACAGTTCGAAATACAAACCGAAAACTTAAAAGTAGATTTTAGCGATATCGCCACCCAACAGCTCATTACAATTTTGGCGCTGAGTATCGATTCAAATGAACTGTACGGTGCGAAAATCGGTGAACGACGTTCAACACAAAAAATGTTTAAAAGAATGGTGGCAGCGTACGCCGATCATTTTAAAGGAACCATAATCAACCGCGACCAGTATACTTCGCAAATTACGTTCGACTCGGTGACCACCACCGTTAATTGTGCGCTAAAAATGCATAAAGAATTTTCGCTTTCGTTAAAAGATCTGTTACCCAATCTACATTTCAAGATGGGAATAAGCGGCTGTTTTAATAATGATAACGGCGAGTTTCAGCAAGCCTTAAAACTGGCGAAAAGGTTGTGCTATGTTTCCAATTCAAAAATTCTTGTCACGCTCGAAGTGCGTAATATGTTTCAGAGCGAAAGCATGAAAGTGGTGATAAAAAGCGACCGTATAAAAACGGTTTCGCCCGACGAAATGCAGTTTTTAACCAAACTGATGGATTACATGGAAAATAACTGGAAGAATCACGATTTACATGCTTCCATGCTTGAACATTACCTCGGCTGCAGCAAATCGCAAATCTACAGAAGAATGCAAACCATCATCGGGCAGTCGCCAAATTCGTTTATTAAATCCTACCGCCTCTCCCGCGCAAAACAACTGCTGCTAAACAAAAGCGGCAACATCTCCGAAATTGCATTCGATACAGGTTTTAGCAGCCCATCGTATTTCTCAAAGTGTTTTCAGAACGAATACGGCATAAAACCCTCCGACTTTCAGATGGAGCATGAAAGCTCAAATTCAAATTAAAATACCTTTTGATCTTTTTATTGCATTTTTTGAATCAAATTTGCTAACACTCGTTTCTACTTCTGTCATAAATTTGCAAGTAAGAAGTCTGAGAACCGCAATTGAAGTCGCAACAAACACACCAAACCCTAATAGTTCAATACATATGTACTTCCCAAATAACTGGGTGAAATGCTTTTTGCAGAAAAGAAAACAATGGAAATTAATAGATAGAAACAACAGAAACAATTACAACAGAAAACAATTAGAAAGAGAGAATTTTTAACACTTGAAAACTTTTAAAACTCAAAGTCATGAAAACAATTAGATTATTATTCGTTTGTATGCTCGTAGCTATTTTTGCACATGCACAAGACAATGTTCCTCCGTATGTGATCGATGTGGAAGTAACACCTCCAAAATTTACTGCAGTTAAGTACACCCAGGCCAACGATGACAGCTCATTGAAGGCCTACATTAGTCAAAACTTTCAATCGAACGGCGAATTAACACGTGTTAGTGAAGGTACCGAAGTGGTTCAGTTTGTCATTGATCCGGAAGGCAGAGTCTCGGACATTACAATCGTTAACAGTGTTTCACCTGAAGTTGATGACATGATCACAGCAATTCTGGAAGAAACCGACCGGATGTGGATACCCGGTAAAAACAACGGTGTACCGGTTGCTATGGAAAAAGAATTGGCTATCCAGGTAAAACTGGGGATGACAGAATCGGCTGCCGAAAAACGCGATTTTACTGAAATTGCAGAAGACCATTTCACCAATGGAGCCGAAAAGTTATTCTTCGACCAGAAAACACGAAAAGCTAAAAGAAGTTTCGAAACGGCAATACGCTACAAGCCATACGACCAGGGAACATTATACATGTTGGCCCTTTGCGAAATGGATCTTGGTAATAAAAATGAAGCACAAGCTTATGTCGACCGGATTCAAAAACTGGGTGGAAATCCAGAAATTCTGGAAGAAAGGTTGGCTCAGGACATTAAAAATGTAGGTTCGTACGAACAACTTTCCGCACTATTTGCAACCAAATAATAGCACACAGATTACAACATGAGGTTTTTACAACAAAGGCCGTTTCGGAACATGTTTTCGGGATGGCCTTTTTCTTTTCTCCTTCCGAAGATGATTTACCATTCCCAAAGAATAATATCTTCCTTATTGATAAAACCAAAATTAGAGATGGTATGTGTACTGGTAATTTCCGAAATGCTGTTCGTTCCATCCACATCGGTGGTATCCATGTAAGAAGTAACTACCACGTGTTTTTCGTTTACCCCTAAACTGAAAACATCGTCGTCGTATATAAAACGGATTGTACCGTCCTCTTCAATTTTCAGCAATTCAAACGATTCGTGCTCAAAAGGTACCGCGTAAACGCCGGTTAGTCCGCTGGCACATCCGCCGCCGGCTGTACCCGTTAAACAGGTTCCTCCGCCGTAAATAAATTTTAGCTCATCATTAATTTCGAAATCGATAATTCCGTTCAGCGTTTTCAAGTCCTCATCGTAACGATAGGTCGGGAAATCGATTTGTAAACTTGGTGGTTCCGGGCCGGAAACCAACACGCCATCAACATCGGTGTAGCGTTCGATAAACAAATATGTTTTCTCGTCAATATCGTCGTTATCAAAAATGCAGGCACCAAGCGGAAGTAAAAATAGCAGGAGAAGCAACAGTTTGGAATTTTTCATGACCGGAAAAGTTTGTTTTCTCTGTAAATATACGGGTTATAAAAGTAAATATTGTTCGCACAAAACAAAAGCGGCCATGGACGATTAGTTTATCGCACCAACAGAATTTTTATAAATAACAATTGATAGTACCACAATATCGTGGATGGCTTTTCCCTTTTTATTTCCACTGACTGTGATTAGAGAAAGCCAGCCCAGCAAAGCTTTTATAAGGTAGCGGATTAATGCCAGTGGGAAAAGTATATTCTTCTCCGGATTGTTGGCCCGTTTTACCCGGATTCCGAACAAAAAGTGCCCAATTGTGCCCCCAAAGATGCTGGTAAATAGCGGGTCGTAAAGCAGGAAAATAAATACAAATGCAGCGATCCGTGCAAAATCGGGAACGTTTTCGAAAAGATCGAACAAAGAAACAACACCAAGCATAAAAATAAGTAGCAACACCGAGTCGGTAATTACCGCTTTTACTCTTACAAATACTCCGGGGTAGTCGTGATTTTCCATTTTTTATTTATTGGTATTTCATTTGGGTTGTGAATTACAGAACCGTGCCAGCGTTGCAGTCGGTTAACCACGCGGTAGGATTCGCGCGGTAGCAGAGGGGTGGTAAAATCGGAGAAGTAAACCAACACCTCCTCCCCACTGATTTCGTTACACTGCATCAGCGGTACTCCTCCTCAAAGGAGGAGAAATCTTTGCCTTGATAATTTCCCCTCCTCACAGGAGGGGTGGCAGCGACATTAAACACTGCCATGAATAAAAAAAATCCTTTCGCTGACGGGGTGGTTATAACAAATCAATCCCCATTTGCCAAGTCTTACTGCCGGTAGGCAGGTAGGACGAGTCTGTTACTTAAAAACGCGTCCTCCTTTTTAAAAGGAGGTGGCCGCTGCAGGCGGTCGGAGGATTAGATTGCTTCTCCTGCACTCCATAGCAAAACACTCTTCCTACTAAACAAATAGGATAACTTTTTTTCGGTATTATCCGTAGTAAGAGTTACGTCCATTTCAGTTGTGGGAAAACCAGATTTTTTTATTAACCAAAAATTACCAATTATGAAAAATTTCAGAAAATTTCTGTGTCTGGTTTTTTGCATGAGCCTGTGTTTTGCTTGTGCAGATTTCAATGAAGATGTTACAAACGACCTGAAAAGTGGTAAGTACGGCTCCGACAAAGATGGAGATGTAAAAATGGTTACCGTGCCATTTAAAGCACATTACCTGGGAACTTACATGCCCAACGGCGACAAATGTCCGGTGAATGTTATTGTTGACGGAGTGGGTGAAGGAACACATGTGGGCGTTTCCACTGTTCATTTCGATTTTTGTATTCTTGGCGCATCAGCCGGTGGAGATTCTATTTTTTACGGCGATACATACGCCTACATTGTTGCCGACAACGGAGACTCCCTGTTTATCTCTGTAGAAGGAGCTGTAGTTACGCCACCACTGGAAGATCACCCGGATTATGTGGTGAATTACTGGAGAGATCCGTTTGAAATATTAGGTGGAACCGGACGATTTGAAGGTGCCACAGGCGGCGGATGGTCGGATGATTACAACAGTACGGAAGACAACAATTCGCACCATTACTGGGAAGGAACGATAACGATGATGAAAGGCAAAAGATAAACACCTGATTACTACACTTCAATATAAAAGGCTTAACAATTGCGTTAAGCCTTTTTTGGTTGCAAGTCCAACGAGTCAGCCACTTCGAAACGTGTCCTCCTTTTGCTATAGCCTGCTTGCCGGTACATAGGGTGGCAGCGATACGAAATTTTATGATGGATAATCAACTTGTTTTCGCTGACGAGGTGCTGATTTTAACCTTGCTAATTGCGGCGCATAGAGCTCCCCTGCCCTGATCTGCTTGTACTGATGCGCCTTTTTTTCGTTTTCCTTTTACCCCCGGATTTCCCGCTCCGTCTGCCGACGGATCGTTCATCCGGGGTTACCAAAATCGAATCCCTACGGGATTAGTTGATAAAAAGTCATTGCGTGAGAGGAACGACCGAAGCAATCTCATTCAATCTCCATCAATCTCCCTTCAATCTGCGGCACCTCCGCTACTCATATCTCAACGTATGCGCCGGATTAATCCGCAATGTTTGCAGCGTTTTATAACTGATGGTGAGCAGTGCTATGGAAATGGCCGCAATAAAACCAACAATAAATTCGAGCGCGCCAAGCTGGATGCGGTAGTAATAATTGTGTAGCCAGTTGGTAGCCACCAGATAAATCAGCGGACTGGCCACAAGTGTTGCCACACAAACCAGGATAACGATCTCTTTCGATATCAGGTAAAAAATACTGCCTCCGGAAGCGCCCAGTGCTTTGCGCACGCCCACTTCCTTGGTGCGTTGCTCAACCGTAAACGAGGTAAGTCCGAACAGTCCGAGTGCCGCAATAAAAATACCCAGAATGGCAAATACCACCGATAATTTAGCATTTTGCCGCTCGGCTTTATACATGTGCGAAAAATCGTCGTCCATAAAAAAGTAGCGCAGCGGGTTGTTGGCAGCAAAACGTTTCCAGCTTTCTTCAATCTGGTTAATGGCCGCGGCCGATGCATCGGTGTTAAATTTCACCGAAATATAGCCCCAGTTGTTGTCGTCTTCCTTAAACCGCATTACATACGGGTTGATCCGGCTGTGCAGCGATTTAAAATGGAAATCGTTACACACGCCAATAATTGGCATAAACTTTTTATCGCCCTCGTCGGTAAATACAACGATAAAACGGGTTTGTGTATAATCGTCGATGGCGAATTCTTCAAGGGTTTTTCGGTTTACCACACAAGCTTCGCGGTCGGCACCAAATTCACGATTGAAAAAACGGCCGTCGCTGAGTTGCATGTTGTAGGTTTCCAGGAAATCGTAATCCACATAGGCAGTTTGCATCAGGTATGTTTGTCCGTCGTGGCCTTCCAGCATATAACCATTATTGTTGTTGTTACGCCCCGGAACAGCTGTCGATGCAGAAACTAACTCAACACCCGGTATTTTTAGAATTTCCTGTTTAAATGCTTTTACCTGGTCGCCAATAGAACCGGCACTTTCGATCACCATTAAACGTTCTTTCTCAAAACCAACATCTTTATTCACCATGTAGGTTAACTGGCGGTACATAATAATGGTACCGACAATCAGCACAATGGAAATAAGAAACTGCACCGACACCAGAATACGGCGGAGTTTTCCGTTTTTAGCCCCGTCGCGGAGTTTTCCGCGCAACACTGTGTTCGGGTTAAACGACGAGAGATAAAAGGCCGGATAAGCACCTGCGACAAAACCCACAAACAGCGCAAAAACGAGCAGTAAGGGAATGTAGAAGAAATGTTCTACAAGGTTAAACCGCACCTGTGTATCGAAAACGTCGTTAAAGAACGGCAGGGATACAAACACGATCACCACGGCCAGTATCAATGCGATAAATGAAATAAGCGTAGAATCGGTTAGGAACTGCAGAATAAGCATTCCTTTTGACGAACCACTCACCTTTTTAACCCCAATTTCTTTGGCGCGTTTTGTGGCCTGCGCAGTCGACAGGTTCATAAAATTAATGGAGGCAATTACAATGATGAGAATGGCTACACTGCCAAAAATGATCAGGTATTTCGGATCGGTAGCAGGTTTAACTTCGTGCTCCACTTCCGGGTTGAGATGTATTTGTGTTAGCGGCTGCATGTGAAAATTGTAACGGTTGCCCTGCGAAAGAAAATCTTCCAACACAATACCCATCATTTCCTGTACCCGCGGACCAACATATTTTTCAACCATCCCGGGAAACTTGGCTTCCACTGTCTCGGCCGAAGTATTTGGTTTTAGCAATACATAAGTAGAAAAACTGTTGTTCAGCCACTCCGGATCGCTCGACCGTCTGTTGGTCATAAACGACGTAAGAATGTTGGCGTTAAAATGTGTTTCTTCAGGAAAGTCGGCCATTACACCGGTTATCCGGTAAGGTTCCTGCCCGGTATTTACACGCAACAGTTTATTAATGGGATCTTCGTTCCCAAATATCTTTTTTGCTGTCGACTCCGATAAAACCATGGTATTCGGTTCGTTCAAAACGGTTTTGCTGTCGCCTTTTAAAAGAGGTATGGAAAAGATCTCAAAAAAGCTTGAATCCACTTCTGAAAAATCATCGATCACAAAAGCAATGTCCCCCTTTTTAATAATGGTTTCGCCCCAGGTATTCAGGCGGCAAAATTTTTCCACTTCAGGAAAATCAGCCACCATCGTCGGTCCAAGTATCGCCGTTGTAGACGAGGCCAGTATTTCCTGTTCTCCCAGTTTCCCATCTAAAGTTACCCGGTAAATCCGGTCTTTGTACAGGTTATACTTGTCGTAACTTAATTCGTGGATAATAAAAAGTGTAATCAGAATGGTGCAGGCAATTCCAATGGCCAAACCAAATATGTTGATGGCAACATATCCTTTCTGTTTTTTCAAAGCCCGCAGGCTGTGTTTCAGCAAGTTTTTAATCATGTTTCAATAGCTTTAGTTTTCCGGGTTGAATGAGCCGGATATTTTAAAGACGCACGAAAAAGCTGTCGGTTACACGGTTAGGAAAGATTAATTATTGATGATGAAGGATTAGTTGGAAGATAAGAGTGGCGAGTTGTTAGTTACGAGCTGCCAAAGAAGCAATCTAAGCACCACCTCGACCTTTTTAAATCCGTCAATAACGAATTAAAAAAGCCCACTCCTCCTGCGAGGAGGAGAAACTATAACTCTCCAATTCATGTTATTGAAAATGAACCTACCACGAACGTTTCCCCTCCTCCCAGGAGGGGTGGCAGCGACATCAAATACTGCCAGGAGTTGAAAATATTCTTTCGCTGACGGGGGGGTAAAACAACGTGCTTCTCCTTTTTCCTATTATTCCGTAGCACTCACCAAATATTTCTTAATCATCGATTTTAATTGTTCGGCGTTAAATGGTTTGGTAATGTAATCGTTACAACCCGAATCAATTGCTCTAATTTTATCCGAACTGTGCGCGTAGGCCGTTTGCGCTATAATCGGTACGGCTGTGTTTTTCATTCGAATTAAGCGCGTAGCCTCCAGTCCGTCGAATTCCCCGGGCATTTTAATATCCATCAGAATCAGGTTGACGCTTGGATTTTCAAAAAATAAACGAATCGCCTCTTCCCCATTTACAGCATGTATCAGTTTATAATTTTTCGAAAGCATTCGTTCGAGCAACATATAATTGATTTTATCGTCTTCGGCAACCAGAATTGTCGCGTCCCCTGAATTTTGTTCTGCACTGTCCTCCTCTTTTTTTGGAGCGACTAGCGGTTTTTCAGGACTATATTCGATGGAAAAAATAAAAGTGCTTCCTTTTCCCGGCTCCGATTTTACCTGAATCGTTCCGTTAAGTGCTTCCACATGGCCTTTTGCAATCGACAGACCAATTCCTGATCCTTCGTAACCGCGATTTAAATCGGTATCAACCTGAACAAAACGTTCGAATACAGCATCGTATTTATCTTTAGGAATACCAATCCCGGTATCCGACACATAAAAATAGAGCTTATCATTTTCGATGTAGTTCCCCAGTTCGATTTTACCTTCGTCGGTGAATTTAATCGCATTTTTAATCAGGTTCATCAAAATACCGTCGAGCCTGTGTTTATCTGTTTTTACAATGGCCCGGCTACCCGAAACCTGTTCTTTCATAACCAGTTCAACACCTTTTTCTTTTGCCGGCAAACGGAAGAAATTATAGTGGTATTGCATAACTTCGGTGAGGTCTATTTTCTGAATTATCAAATTAATATCGCCGGTTTCAATTTTCGAAATCTCCACAATATCATTAATGGTATTCATCAGCCGCTCTCCACTTTTGTTGATAATTTCGAGGTAGCCTGATTTTTCAACGTCACTTAAATCTGGTTCTCTCAGAAAATCAAGAAAACCCATAATTCCATTCATCGGAGTACGTATTTCGTGCGACACATTTAACAAAAATGCCGTTTTCAACTTATCGCTTTGTTCCGCCTTTTCTTTGGCTAAAATCAGTTCCGAATCGATTAATTTCTGGCTGGAGATATCCTGAACGGTACCAAATAACTCAAGCGGTTTATTGTTGTCATCTGACCGTAATTCTCCTTCAACGTGCACCCAAACAATATTACCATTTTGGCCATTGATTAATCGGTATTCCATCGCTTGCGGACTCTTGTTTATCAAAATATTCTTTTCAAGATATCGTTTCTGTTCCTCTCTGTCGTCGGGATGGATCAGCGATAACCAGTTTTCCACATTATACTCAATCGAATCATCGATCCCAAAAATCCGGGTTATCTCCGGTGAAATCAAAAACTGTCCGGTATTCAAATCAAGGCTGTAATGCCCCAGTTTGGCCACACGTTGCGATTCGAGTAAACGTTCTTCATTCTTTTCGGCGATGTCTTTTGCTTTAATCAATTCATTTTCGAACTGAATTCGTTGCGTAATATCCCTGTCGACGCCACGAAATCCTACAATCTTCTTTTTATCATTTAAAATGGGCACCGAATTACTATCGAGGTATTTCCAGCTGCCGTTTTTATGCTGCCACCGAAGTACCACATTTTGCCAGCCTTTTTTCCCGGCAATACATTCTTTCAACAATTTCTCTACTTTACTTCTGTCATCTTCATGAATAAGCAGCGCACTTTGCTGACCAACAATTTCGGTATCGGCGTAGCCAAGTATTTCCAAAACAGCATTGTTCGAATAGGTATGCACCCCCTCTTCGTCGATCGCCCAAATCCAGTCTTTCGATGTTTCAACTATCGAACGGATAAAACTTTCACGTTCGCGTAATTCTTTTTCAATATTCTTTCGTTTGGTAATGTCGCGGGCTACTCCAAGAACTACCAACTCGTTATCAATTTCAACCGGAAATCCGCTGACTTCAAGAATTTTTTCACCTTGCGGCGTATTAATACGGTACTCGTTGGGCCCCGACTTTAATCCCTTTGCATTTTGTTCGAGTGCCTCAATGGCCTTCGGGAAATCTCTCGAATTTAGCAAGCCTTCAAACGGATTTGTTCCAATCATTTCCTCGCGGAGCATCCCTGTTAACTCTTCAGATGCCCGGTTGCCGTAGATAAACTTTCCGGATAAATCATTCAGGTAAATCGCATCAGGTGCATATTCAAAAATAATCTTAAAACGTTCTTCCGAGCCCTTTAAGCTGTCCTCAACCTTTTTTTGTTCGCTTATATCCCTGACGATGGCCTGAAAATGTACTTCGTTTTCAATTTGCAGGGGATTCAAGGTAACTTCGGCATGGAATATCGATTTATCTTTTCGGCAATGTTGCCAATAAAATCGTTGCGGTTTCCCATTTATCGTTTTATTAATATAGTGCAGGGCCTTATCTTTCGAAAAGCTTCCGTCGGGCTGTTTTTCAGGAGAAAAATCCATTACCGTTTTCCCAATAAATTCGTCGATATGCTTGCAGCCAAAAATTTCGAGCGTTACCGGATTACACTCAACAAAAGTGCTGCCTTTAAGTAAAGTAATGGCATCGTTGGCGGTTTCGTAAAGGGTTTTGTACTTCTTCTCGCTGGCATTTAACAGTTCCTCCTTAATCAAGAGGTTTAATTCAGTTGCTACCCGTCCTGAAAACAGCTTAAAAAACGATTCTAACCAATCTTGATTCGTTATTTTTTCTTTACTGTATGCAGCAAACACTCCTACAATTTCCTTGTTTTTATTAAAAAGCGGCACACCGGCAAATCCCTGCAAATTATATTTTTTGACGAATTCGTCATCGGGAAATTTATCGATAAGTTTCGAAGGATAACAAATAAAATTCTTTTGAATCGTATCTTTTATAGGACTTTTCTGAATGTCGTAAACTGCCGATTCAACCGGATTACCGTTTTCAATTCCGGCTTTAACTTCAATTTTTTGCGAGGTTTTGTCGTATTCTGAAATGTAAACAAAATCAACATCCATTAACTTAACGAACAGTGTACAGATCGCATTTAGAAGGTCGTAGCCCGATAAACTGTAAAATTTAGAACCAATCGCTCTGATTTCATTCTCAAATTTACTGTCCAAAGGTTTGTCGGAATCACTTACCGGATTTTTAAAAATTTTTTGCACCAGTAAGTTGAGTTTAGAGGGAGTTTTGTCAGGTCTGTCCATATTTCCCTTGGTTTAATTAATTCCCAAAATACTAATTTTTAAAAACAAAGTTCACCTCGCAATGCTGTTTTAAAGAATGAAAAACAAGCCCGATAAATAATATTTCAAACGATATTGCTCAAAATAGGTTTGTAAATATTCCAAAAAACGTGCGTATTTTTTCCTGCTCAAAAGTGAAACTATAGTTTCAAACTGCTTGTCTGCGGTATAAAAAATCCGATTCTACTCTCACAAAAATCGCAATGATACAAATGTTGCATTTAATGATTCATTTGTGTTCGACTGACATAGTTGGCACGCCGTAATTTTGTATTCAACGTTACAACTCGAATTCTTGTGGTACAATCATTATTAACTAAAAATCATTGAATTATGAAAAAGAAAGTAATCAGTTTTGGAGGACTTGGAGCCTTGGTTGTAGTACTGGGGTTGTTATTTATAAATGCAGGAAGTAAGAACGAAAGCAAAGCAATAATCAAATTATTGGAAAACGAACGAAAAACCTTTTGCGACAACGATTTTGAAGCCTATGCAAAAAACTGGGTAAAAGACGAGCAGGCACTTTTTATGTATGCCGGCATGGATAGCCATTTCGCTATGCAGGGCTGGGATTTAATTAGAAAGAGCATGGCTGAGCACATGGACTGGAAAATTGAAAACGACATAAGAACGGTTGAAAATCCGGAAGATTTTGAATACCACAACATACTGGTAGATGGCGATATGGCCTGGGCAAATATCTCGCAATACGACGACGATAAAAACGTTAAAGACCGACGGGCTTATGTATTAAAAAAGGTAAATAACGACTGGAAAATTTTGAATATTAACCTGCTTGGAGTAGATACTTACGCCGAAGGAAAATTTGTGGTAGATGCCAATAAAGCACCTGAAAAAACACATGTTAACCTGAACGATTTCCCAAAAGACAAAGTATTCCCCATGATTGAAGGCTGGGGAGGAATGTGTGTAGACATTAATAACGCACCTGCCGGAACTGATTTTACGCCTTTACTCGAAGGACTGGAAAATGACCATTGCCAGGTTCCTCACTGGGGATATGTTGTAAAAGGCGCTATTCGTATGGACTACGAAGATGGCTCTTCGGAAATATTCAGTGCCGGCGAAGCATTTTATATGAAACCCGGTCATACAGGCGGTGTGCTCGAAGATCTGTTGCTGGTAAGTTTTGGCCCGGAAGAAGGCATTCAGCATTTGGTTGATCATTTCGAAAAGAAAGTTGCCGCCATGCAGGCTCAATAAACATCGCAGGATTAGCATTATTAAAAGTTTTATATCTGTCTGATGAACAAATTCTTATTCCGACACGTTCACTATTTATAACCATTAAAAATAAAGCCACCATGCCTCTTTTTATGGATTATCATCACGCCCCCGGTATCACGCTCGAAGAAGCAAAAAAAGCCCACCTCAAAGACCTTGCAGTACAGTCGAAATACGACGTAAAGTATCATCAGTTTTGGGTAAATGAAAAAGATGGTATGGTGTTTTGCCTGATGGAAGGCCCGAGTAAGGAAGCTTGTCGAGCAGTTCATAAAGAGGCCAACGATATTAAAGCATGTAATTTGGTTGAAGTAGACGGTGGCATGTATTCGGCTTTTATGGCCTACGACCAGGCACTCGACCATGGAATAGTAATGAAAAATGCCAGCCAGGCCGATACCGGTTATCGTTTTATTCTCACCCTTGATATTATTTCCCTGACCACCCTTAAAAAAGGTATCGATTTTGAACGATTAAAATTTCCGGAAAAACCACGACAGGTGGCCAACGATTTTATTCATAAATACCAGGGAAGAATATTACAGCAATTACAAAACGACAGTTTAATTGCTACGTTTTATACACCCGAAAGTGCTGTACAGTGTGCCATTGGTATAAAAGAAACATTCAAACAACACATTGCCGAACTACGTGACAACGGTTGGAACATCCGCTTTAAAATGGGAATAAGTGTTGGGCAACCGGTTACCGATCATGGAAACGGAATTTTCGACCGGGCCTTGCAACAAAGCAATCGTTTTTGCAAAATTGCCGACGACGGCGAAATAATCTCTTCGGTGCTTATTGGTAAACTGAGCGTATTCTGCGATCAGGAAATCGAGAAAAAAACAGTAAAAGTGATTAACGAAGCCGAAGAAGCTTTTCTTACCAGGTTGTTTAATATTGTTGATGGTCAGTACCCAAACGAAACGTTTAATGTAGAAAGCCTGAGTCGCGAGATTGGTGTAAGCCGGCCACATTTGTACCGGAAAATACGTCACCTGACAGGCACTTCTCCAAACGGTTTTATTCGCGATTTGCGAATGAGCAAAGCACTCTCGTTAATGAAACAACGAAAAAGAAATATCACCGAAATAGCGTTGGATGTTGGCATCAGCAACCCATCGTATTTCGCTAAATGTTTTCACGAAAAATACGGAATTCTTCCATCGCAAATCGAGGTGTAAGATAACAACTCGCCCCTCCTGCGTGCGCTTACCTCCACTCAATTAAGCAACGATATACCAGATTCTATTATCAACCAGTTGGCATTGCTGTGCAGCAATGTTTAACGGTGTTGATGTATGTACAGGCATGCTTTTATTATTAACCAAAAATATATAGACATGGAGATTATTTTAAAATCTGGTGAGAAATCGAGTATCGATCAAGAATTAGTAAATGATTTTGCTGCAAAATTGGGTGGAGTTTTAATAAGCGCTTCTGATGACAATTACGACGAAGTTCGACAGATCTGGAACGGTATGCACGACAAAAAACCGGCATTGATAGCACAATGTTCGGGAGTGGCCGATGTGGTAGCGTCTGTAAATTTTGCACGCGAAAACGATGTATTGGTTTCAATACGAGGTGGCGGACATAACGTGGCCGGAAGCGCGTCGAACGATGGCGGTTTGATGATCGATCTTTCGCAAATGAAAGGTATTCGTTTGAATGCTGAAAAAGGAACCGTTTATGCCCAGGGTGGAGCAACACTAGGTGATCTCGACCGCGAAACACAGGTACTCGGAATGGCAGTGCCTGGGGGTGTAGTATCAACAACAGGTATTGCCGGATTAACCCTTGGTGGCGGATTCGGATGGCTGCGTAAAAAATACGGTTTAAGCATCGACAACCTTGTTTCGGTTGATATCGTTACACCCGACGGTAAATTTTTAACCGCCTGCGAAAAAGATAATTCCGATCTGTTTTGGGCCGTACGTGGCGGAGGTGGTAATTTTGGAGTAGTTACTTCTTTTGAATATAAAATGTATCCTGTTGGACCAATGGTAACACTCTGTGCGCCATTTTACCCTGCAGAAGAAGCCGATAAAATACTTCCCGTTTGGACAGCTTTTGTTGATGAATCGCCCGACGAAGTTTCCTCAACTGCCATGTTCTGGACTATCCCTCCTGTTCCCGATTTCCCTCAAGAAGTACATGGTCGACGGGTACTCATCCTTTCTGCTGTCCATTGCGGGTCGATTGAAGAAGGACAGAGAGTACTACAACCTTTGCGCGAAGTTAGTACACCTCTGGTCGACCTAAGCACGCCAATTCCGTGGACAATGTTACAGGGAATGTTTGATCCATTCTTCCCGAAAGGTGAGCAACTTTATTATTTCAAATCAACCTATTTGAATAAACTCGACAGCCCAACAATTAATGCACTCATTCCAAAAGCGGTGCATCCGCCACAACCAATGATACTGATTGCAATCTGGCACATTGGTGGTGCTGTTAGCCGCATCAGCGAAGATGCCACTGCATTTACCGGCCGACAATCGAATTTCCTGTTTAGTGTTGATGCCATTTGGGCCGATGCAGGTGCTAAAGACGAAGTAATAACCTATGCCCGGGAATACCTCGCTGACATGAAAGCCTTTTCACCCGGTGGATTGTATGTAAACTTTGCCGGTTTGGGAGAAGAAGGCGTCGACCTGGTAAAAGAAGCTTACGGTAAAAACTACGATCGTTTATCGTCGATTAAAGCGAAATATGATCCGGGTAACTTATTCAGGTTAAATCAGAATATAAAACCGTAATATTCAGGCGAGCATATTCTTTTTATTCCCAAAAACAGAAAAATACAAAGTCATGAAAAGTTATATGATTTGGTTTATTGCTTTGGTATTCCTTGTTTTTTCAGCATGCAAAACGAAAAATAAGGAAAAAGAGCAATTAAGCTATACCACAACAACCTGTAATGCAGTGCCTGCCACAAACGATGACGACTGGTACAGCACCGATAAAAAAGCACCTTTATTCGATAACCTGGGCGATTATTCTTTTCCGGTAACTACTGAGAACGAACTGGTTCAGAAATATTTCGATCAGGGTTTGATATTGTCTTATGGATTTAATCATGCCGAAGCCGCGCGCTCGTTCTTTTATGCTGCCAAACTCGATCCTGATTGTGCCATGGCCTACTGGGGTTATGCTTATGTGCTGGGGCCGAATTACAATACGGCAGGTTACATGGAAAGCAATTACTATCCCCTGGCCTACGATGCCATTCAAAAAGCACTTGCGCTGGCAGAACATGTTACACCAAAAGAACGCGCACTAATTGAGGCCATGTCGGAACGTTATACAAAAGATGTTCCGCGAAACCGAATGGACCTTGATCTGGCATACTCTGAGGCTATGAGAGAGGTTTATGAAACGTATCCCGACGATCCGGATATCGGCACTATGTATGCAGAATCATTAATGAATTTGCATCCCTGGGATTTGTATGAGTCGGACGGAAGACTAAAACTATGGACTGCAGAAATTGTAGAAACACTGGAAAAGGTTATTGATGAGAATGCCAATCATCCGGGAGCCCATCATTTTTATATTCATGCGGTTGAAGCCTCAAAAACACCTGAGAGAGGTCTGTATTCGGCAGGATTATACGACGACGGTCTGGTGCCCGGAGCAGGCCATTTGGTGCATATGCCTTCGCATATTTACATCCGAACCGGCCACTATCACAAAGGAACCGTGGCGAATATAAATGCCGTTGCATCCGATAGTTCGTATACCACAAGTTGTCATGCTCAAGGTGTTTACCCGTTGGCCTATTACCCACACAACTATCACTTTTTGGCAGCAACCGCAACACTCGAAGGGAACAGTTACTGGGGAATCCGGGCATCGGAAAAAATGGCAGAACAAATCAGCCGTCAATTAATGCAGGAACCCGGTTGGGGAACTCTGCAGCATTTTTATACCATTCCCTACTACGTGTATGTAAAATGTGGGAAGTGGGACAAAATACTCGAGCACCCCGACGAAGTACCATCGTTGAATTACCCGGCTGCGGTTCGCGCTTATGCGCGCGGAATGGCATTCCTGGGTAAAAAGGATGTTGAAAATGCGCAAAAGGAACTTGAAAAACTTGAAACTTTTGCAAAAGATGAAAGTTTAAAAGAACTGACCATTTGGGATATCAATTCAACTTACGACCTGGTTCAGATAGCACGAAACGTGTTAAAAGCCGAAATTTTTGCCACTCAAAAAGAATATGCACGCTCTATAGAACTGCTCACTGAAGCCATAAAAATAGAAGATGCATTAAACTACAACGAGCCTCCTGATTGGTTTTTTTCGGTGCGCCATCATTTGGGTGCAGTTCAGATTGAAGCTCAAAATTATCGCGATGCTATTGATACCTACCGCGAAGACCTCGCTGTTTTACCACGAAACGGATGGGCACTACACGGTATGAAACTGGCGTATAATAAACTGGGGAATGCTGCTAAGGAGGCCGAGATTGAAAAACAACTTACAGACATTTGGGCAACTGCCGATCTTCAGATCACCAGCTCAAGAATTAAATAATGCTATTATTCGTGTAATAGCAAAACGAACCAGAAAACAAAAAGATTCCACCTTTTACAAGATGGAATCTTAAAAAATATAGTGTGTATTTTATTCTAACAACTAGCGGCAACTTCCACCAATTCGCCTTCGAGCGAGAAGTCAGAAGCGGAAGTGATCTTAATATCAGCAAACTGTCCGATCATCGATTTATCGGCGCAGGCAAAACGAATGGTTAACTTGCCTTCGGTATACGATGTAAGGAAACCTTCTTTGCGATCCTCTCCACGAACCAAAACTCGTTTTGTTTTTCCTACCAGGCTTTCGTTGTATGGAAGATTGTGCTTACGCAAATCCTCGGTAAGCTGATGCAGACGTCGCTTTTTCTCATCCAGCGGAACATCATCCACCCAACGGTGACTGGTTGCTCCCGGACGTGGCGAATAAATTGCGGTGTACGACATATTGAATTTAAACTCGTCGAACGCTTTGCGGGTGTTTTCAAACTGCTCGTCGGTTTCGCCTGTGAATCCAACGATCACATCTGTAAACAAAGTTGCTTCCGGTATAATTCTTCGGATTGTCTCCACAATATGACGATACTTTTCCATGTTGTGCTTGCGGTTCATACGCATCAACACTTTATCGTCGCCACTTTGCATTGGCAGGTGAATCTGTTTTCCCAGAACAGGATATTCAGCAATCACCTCAATTACTTCATCGGTCATATCGCGCGGGTGAGGCGAAGTAAAGTACAGCCAGAATTCTTTTTTCAGACGGTTCCCCATTTCACCAATTTCGCGTAATAATTGCGGGAAAGTCAATTCCTCTCCTTTTTTATCAAGTCCGTAGGAATTTACGTTCTGCCCGAGTAACGTAATCGATTTATATCCTTGCGCTACCAAAAGTGCCACTTCGGCAATAATATCTTTCGACGGGCGCGAAACTTCTCGACCACGTGTGTAAGGAACCGCACAATAAGTGCAGAATTTATCACAACCATTCTGGATTGGAATAAATGCCTCGAAATTTGACTGGTAATGTGGTTGTACATTCCAGAAATCTTCGATATTCTCGTTATGCGGATCAATGCCCACATTCAGGTGTGTAGGCGTTGTAATGCCGTAACTGCTGATCATTTTAGGCAGCTCGGGCAAATCTTTCATCTGGAAAGTGATATCAAAAAGTTTCAGAAACTTTTCGTGATCATCGGGCAAAATACACCCCGAAATAAACGTAACCAGGTTTTTGTTGTTCTTCCACTTATTCCACTTGTGAATGCGTGAATACACTTTATCGATGGCCTTCTGACGCACCGAGCACGCCAAAATACCAATCACTCCTGCCTCCTCCTCGTTGTCGGTCCACTGGTATCCGGCTTCTTCAAGTACCGAGATAACGCGCTCGCTATCCGACATATTCATCTGACACCCTAAGGTTACTACGTGATATTTCATATCTAAAAGTTAGAAGTCGGAAGACAGAAGTTAGAAGTTTCTGTTCCGCCTCTATTCTATATTTATTAAAAGTATACTTCGGTATAAATGTTCGATGTCGGGATTCCTTTTTCCGACAAAATATCGAACACTTCGTAAATCATTTCGCTGTTTCCACAAAGAAAACAGTTTGTATTTTCATCAATCGTTTCGGTCTTTAAAAATTCGGTTACTCTTCCGTGGAAGTCGCCGCCCTTTTCACCTGAAGCGCACAAAGTTACCCTTTCTTTATTAAAATCAACATGATCGTAGGCTTCTTCGGCTTTGCGTACTCCATGCACCATTTTGTAATTGAGCTGCGGATGGGTTTTTACAAAACCATGAAACGGGCTGATTCCTGTTCCGGTTGCAATGAATAAAAACTTCTGCACCTGAAAACTTTGCGGATCGAACTTAAAAAATCCAAATGGACCATCTACGTCAACCAAATCACCGGCTTTCAGTTTTTTTAATTTCGATGATACTTTTCCGCCCTCTACTTCGCGCACCAGCACTTCAAGGTAATCGTCGTGTTCTCCACTGTAAATGGAGTATTCGCGACGATCTACTGCTCCTTTTATCCCGAGTAAAACGAACTGCCCGGTTTGGAACTCCATACCATTTCGCTCGAACCGAATTACAAATGTTGAATCGGTTAAATGCCTGACCTGTGTAACTTTATGCTTTTTCAATTATTAAGACCTGTTCTAAATAAATCGCTGCAAAAGTATAAATAATTGGCAAATCTTCAAGGTTTTAGCGGTTTACATTACTCAATCATAAAATGCGGTCATAAAAAAAGGGATCCACTTTCGTGAATCCCTTACAAAACCTCCGTTCACACTATTTATAAACTTCCTCTTCCCGTTGGTAACCTTCTGAAATAACTGTTAACGCCAGATTTTCTTTGTTAACAATCATTCCCGTATGGAAAACAGTAGGTACCAAAAGTTCTCCGTTGCTCACTGTCTGATATGTTCTTTCTCCATTTTCACCACGAGCCAGTTTTACGGCCACGTCAGCGGCAGTAGCTGCCAGTTTTTCGTATGGTTTATAAACCGTACAGGTTTGGTGTCCGGCGACAATTTCGCGTAAATTACGCAGGTCGGCATCCATTCCGGCAACCAGAATCTGATCCTCTTTTCCTGCTTCGCGAATCGCCCTTATAACACCCATTGCCAGCTCGTCGTTGCCTGCTATAATTGCATCAACATCAGGGTGTTCTTTCAATAATGTTTTAGCATGTTGGTAACCTTCATCTTCGTCCCATGCATCGGTGAATTCGTTGTACACAATTTCAATGTCGCCTCTTTCAACCAAAGGTTGTAGCACATTTCGCTGACCAAGATAAAGCAACTGACTATTGTTGTCGTTTAATGCTCCACCTATTAATGCATATTTCCCGACAGGTTTTATGGTGGTTAAATAAGTCGCTTGTAACGCACCGATCTCCACGTTGTCAGTCGAAACATAAAAGTCGAGTTTACAATTCTTTATCAAGCGGTCGTACGATATAACTTTCACCCCCTGAGCGTGTGCAGCTTCAACAATTGCACCAGCTGCAAACTGATCAACAGGTATTACCACTAATACGTCAACACCGTTGGCGAGCAGTTCTTTTGCCTGAGCCAATTGTTTATCGGCATCGTTCTCGGCATCCATAACTTTTACGGTCCCTCCAAGTTCCCGGACATTTTCTACAAAATAGTCGCGGTCATTTTTCCACCGTTCTTTATCGAATGCATGAACAAGAAATCCAACTTCAACAGCCTGGTCCTTTTTATCACATCCGGGAAAGAGTATTCCGGCAAGAAAAATACAGATGAGTATTGTTATCCTGTAATTCATGTTATTGAATTTAATTAAGTTTCTATTCAATTTACGAATTATCAGTTGATAGGTTAACCCTTAAAATTGTTTTAAACGGTTGTTTTAAAACATTCGAAAAAATGAAACCTTTTGCGTGGTCAATTTAAAATTTTTGAATTTCCTCGTATAATTTTTGAAGCGGCAATCCCATCACATTGTAGAAAGAACCTTCGATATGCGAAATACCAATTGCCCCTACCCACTCCTGAATACCGTATGCACCGGCTTTATCGTAGGGTTTAAAAGTGTTGATATAATAATCAATTTCGGCATCAGTGAGTTCCTTAAACCATACTTGAGTTGAGGATGAAAATACGACCGATTTTGTAGTAGAACTAAGACAAACACCTGTTATTACCTCGTGAACTTTTCCGCTTAATGCTCTTAACATCTGAGAAGCATGGTCGTAATCGGCAGGTTTTTCCAGTACATTCCCGTTTAAAACAACAATTGTATCAGCCGTTATCAGCAAATCATTATTGTTTAGTTCATTGCTAAAAGCGTTTGCTTTTTTTTCGGCCAGATAGCCAGGAATATCATTGGGTGAAATTTCCGGAGGGTAATTTTCATCAACATCCTTGGTTTTCACTTGAAAATCAATTCCCAATGATTTTAGGAGCTCCTGTCTGCGCGGGGACTTTGAAGCTAGAATAAAGTTATATTCGGGTATCCAGTTCATTTTAAAATGCTCTTGAATTTAGCATTTCGGGAGTAAACCATTTGTTTTGTGCTTTTAAAGCCTGCTCAATTACATCGCGCACACAACCTTCGCCCCCATTTTTATCCGAAATGTATTTCGAGATATTTTTAATATCACTTACAGCGTCTTTAGGGCAAGTTGGCAAACCTACCTCCTGCATCACCCGGTAATCCACCAGGTCGTCGCCCATAAAAAGTACATCTTCGGGTGTAACGTTTACCTTTTCCAGAAAATCGTTTAAACAGGCTACTTTATCCCTGGCTTTGTCGTAAAAGTGCTCCACACCAAGTTTTTCGTAACGCAACCGAACACGTTCAATAAATCCGCCTGTAATAATCGCAATCGGATAACCTGCTTTTATTGCACTTCTTATGGCAAAACCATCTTTTACATTGGCAGTTCGTATCGGATCTCCATCTTCGTTTAGCGGCGAAACATCTTTCGATAAAACACCGTCAACATCAAATACAAAAGCTTTTACGTGGGTAAGTTCTTCTTTAAAAAACGACATTCTTATTCTTTTTCCTGATGATGCTCAAAAATACTCTTTGAAATTGAATTGTACAATTCCTGAAGGCCGGGCATTTCTTTTAATTCGTTCAGATGGGCATTAATAATATTCTCATCGAAACGAATTGCCGGACCGGTTTGTGCCTCTTTCGGGTGTAGCTCCTGCACCTTACTTGCAGTCTCCATAATTAATGGTCGCAGAATTTCAAACGGCAGCTCTTTACTGTCGAGGTACCTGGCTGCCAGTGCATAACAATGGTTGCTAAAATTACAGGCAAACACGGCAGCAATATGCAGGCTCTTTCGTTTATCTGAGTCCAACACAGTTACCGACTCTGAAACCTCATTCGCCATATCTTCCAAAATCTGTAAATTTTGGTTGGAGTTTGCTTCAACGAAAATCGGGATGACTTTGAAGTTAACTTCCCTACTTTTCGAGAATGTTTGCATTGGATAAAATACGCCGTAGTTTTTAGAAAACTTGCTTAAAATATTCATCGGTAAACTTCCGGAACAATGCACCAGCAATTTATCGTCAAACTCTAGCTGACTTAAAACCTGTTCAACTACCGCGTCTTTTAGCGCAACGATATAAATATCCGCGCCCTTTGTAACTGTTTCGTTTGAGGTAGAATAATCTGTATTTAAACGATCAGCCAATTGTTTTGCAGATTCTGTGGTTCTACTATAAATCTGTGTAATATTGTGACCACACTTTTGCAATTCCACCGCCAGGTGGGTTGCTACATTTCCAGCCCCGATAAAACAGATATTGAATTTTTTCATTTCTGCGGTTTAAAGTTGAAGTTTTTAATTTCATCGGGCGTATGCCATAAAAACAAACAGTAAAAGAAACAGAAGAATGAAAGGCCCATATGTGTTTCAAAATTGGCATCTCCGAAGTTCGCGATTCCCATAAAAACAAGGAGTAACCAGAAAAGTAAATTTTTTCGATGACCTTCCTTTAATACCGGAATCAATAAAAAACACATGATAAAAACAAAACCTACGATTCCAAACTTCACCATGTAATTTAAGTACTGGTTATGCGACGATCGTTGATTTTCTTCTTTCAGCTTAGAATCTATTTTCTTATACGCCTCTGCATATTCGGTTTTCCAGTTTCCGGTACCAATGCCCAGCCAAAAATTCTCCTTAATAAGTACCAACGATGCTTTTACAAACTCGATTCGTTGCGAAAGCGACTGTCCGTTTGGATTTCCTGAAGCTTTGTACCGGTCGTATTCCCATATTGTTTCATAAATACGCGGATATAATGAGAATCGTTTTTCAGCATAAATATAGTTGGCAATTCCCTGTTCGACATTTTTGATATCAGCATCCGTTAATTTACTAACCCCAACACTGTCTTTTCGCAGTCCTCTGCTTGTAAGATAACGTATCAACGTTGATCGGTAAGTAAACCCATGTTGATTTAACGAATCAAATTTACACTCGCTCAACTTATTCCATTCAGTTCTTAACTCTTCTGTACAAATGTAACTTTGCACCCAATGGCCATTCTCCTTTTCCTGAGAGTTAAAATTGAATGTGTATGGATTTCCAGACTCTGTATACTTATCTACATGTTGAGGATCCAGTTTTTCTATGGCATAAAAATCATCCCAAATTGATTTTGTATAAGTAATTGGGAGCACCACCAAAATAGCAAGCAGGACAGCAAGTAAATAGTTGATTTTTCGTTTTTCAGAAAAAAGGTAGTACAAACCAAAGAAACCCACTGTACCCAGAAAAGCAATAATTCCGGTCATCGATTTCAGTATGAAGAGAAAAACAACTAGCCAAACCGCCATTGTTCCGATCAACAATCTAAACCTATTCCTTTTTACACGTTGAAGAATAAGAAAAACACAACAAAATATGGTTAGAGCTATCTGATACGAATACCTAATGTGCGAGATTAGTGAGATATCTCGGAAATCAGTAATATTAAATGTGGCCTTAAATATAAAGCGGATAGCGGCAATAAAAGATACAACAGTTACTGCAACACAAAACGCTGTTAAGACGCTATAAAATCGTTTTTCTGATAGTTTTGGTGATAGTACCAGGGCCAGTGGAATTACAAGCCAGAATGCCACCTTTTTTAGTTCGTATATCGACAGTGCAACATCTTTTGTATGAACCATTCCCAGAAGGTAAATTCCAAATATTGCCAGAATATAAAATACCGATCGATTGTTCCTTAACGACTCTTTTAATGCTGTAAGAGGATTAAGTAATAGTGCCTGAACTAACAGAATTACCGTAGCTATACTAACAAAAGCTTCGGAAAAAGGCAATACTATAACAAATAGCAGTAGGCTATAATAAAAGCTCTTTTCTCGTAATTCGGCAGTGATGTTTTTCAGACTCATTTAGCCAGGTTGCAATTCAATTAATAAAACGGCACAGAATTAATAATATTTGGTGATACTGGCAATTTTTTGCAATAAAAAAGCCCGTGCTCTGCTGAACACGGGCTTAATAAAATTGGCAGCGACCTACTCTCCCACTTTTACGCAGTACCATCGGC